>CADAOZ010000037.1 GCA_902789735.1 uncultured Lachnospiraceae bacterium | reverse complement strand
CAATGAAAGCGTCCAGTTCAACCTTTCTGCTCTCAAGCTGTCTCTGCTCATCCTCATAGGTCTTGGCCATCCGAGCGAACCGTTCATCGCTGATCTTGCGGTAAGAGGGATAGGCGGGGACCGGGAGGGCCTGTAAGGGGGGCGACGCCCGGGGCCGGTCCCTTGCCCGAACGGGGAGGACGCGGTCCGGGAGGGCGCTGACAATGGCGGCCGCCGCACAGGGGCATAAACCACCGCTTTTGATAGACGGGCATATCATAAAAGGCAAAGGCCACCGCATAGATAAAGATAGCGGCGGAGAGCATTACCCCAAGAAGCAGCCGCCCGGCACACTCCGCCAAAACCGGAACCGCCGGTTGACGGGCCAGTACCTCCCAACCCGATTCCAAAGTCTGCCGCAGGGTGTGGTATACATCGTATCCCCGTTCCATCGCTTTCATTGCGTCTCACCTCGTATTACCTTCGGTATGTATTGGAAAGAATTACCTTCGGTATGTATTGGAAAGAATGTCCACCATTCCGCTCTTTGCTCGCGATAGCAGTTCCATTTTTGAGGAACTTATGCCCTGGAGCAGTCAGCTGCAGGATGCGATCAGATCCTACGAGAAAGAAAAGGGAAAAGTATGATTCCCGCCGCATTTCGATCATATGTGAATTATCAAGGTACTCTGGCCGCAGCCGAAGCGGCTGGAGTATTTTCTTGTTGGGAGTAAAAAGCTACCCTCTACCATTATCACACATGGAATCGAGAGTGTTTTACCACCCAATGTTTAAGCGCTTACGATTGAACACCGATTTACGGTTACTTTAATGTAAATCATTTTTTCTTAATCTGGGGAAAGAAAACAGGGCCGGCGGATTTCTCCGCCGACCCTGCCGTTACTTCTCATTTGCTATTCCTCTTTTCTGACCCTGCTGCACCGGACCGCGCACCTGGTCTGCCCGCCTGTGTTGCAGGTGAATAAGGTCAGGTCCCACTCGCTGGTCACAGAACCATCTTTCGTATTATTGGTATTCTGGATCATATGCTCCACTGAGTCAGGCTGCACAGTCTCCCTGTTCGTGACCTGATAGTGATAAACTTTTCGCTCGACAGTTATCAGATATACGTCCGCACCTATATCAATCCATTTGACGGGCGAGAAATGCCTTGCATAATTATGAGCGCATATGACAAGATCATTGGTCTTGTAACTGCCACAATATACACAGGGACTGATCTTGAGCCTGGTATAATCCCATCTGTCCATGACCGGAAGCGTCAATTCCAGAGAAGGAATCTCCAGGATCCCGATGTAGTTATAGCCATCTACCGTGTAGACCGGCATTTCAGATGAACCGTCCGGTTCAAAATCCAGAGCCTCGATCAGTTCCTCCCCGATATTGAGCTTCTCAACGATCTCACTGGAAGCCTTTGCCGCACGGATGCCATCCCATATGTTATAGGCCGTCAGACCGCCGGCTCCCAGTACCAGGATTATGCCCAGGAAGATCAATATATTACTGATTCTATTTCTCATAATAATGCTCCTGCATACTTTTCATTCTCTTGTATATCATACAACCGCTGTTCCGGTAATGCCATAGCAATTCAGTCTGTCTGCAGTTCTTCAATCACAAAATTCCGCCTGCAGATAATCCCGAAAAAGCAGCTGCAAATGCCCGGACGGGCACTTGCAGCTGCTTTATACTGCTTCATGAATCTATTCAGGCCATCAGGCTGCGGTACTCTGATTCTTTTTCCGCATCAGGATACCGGCAACGATCAGGACCGCGCCTGCAGATAATCCCACTGCCACCGGCCACCACAGCTGTCCGGTCCTGGGAATCCGGCGCTCGGGCGGTGTCTTAGGCGGCTTATGGGGCGGAGGGGTCTCCGGTTTATCAGGGACCTTTACGCCGGCCTTAGGAAGCGCACTAATCTGAAATGCACCATCATAAGGGACTGAAATCAGGAACGGGTTAATGGCCACATCGTCCTTGGAATCCTCGATCTGCATGACCAGATAAAGTCCGGGACGAAGCTCCTTAAAAGACACGCTGCCATTCTGAATGGAAACCACCTGATCCGCATCATCTTCCGAAGCTTTTTTAGCCAAAACCGAAGCGATCGAACTGTTTTTGGAATTTAATTTGGATTCACTCATACCGGGGATGTCCCTGACCACCGCCTGATCAGCAAACTTGCCCGTACTGATATCATATAACTGATTGCCGTCTTCACTTTTGACGCCTGCTACTGTAAAGATACCAATACTGCCACCGCTCATGCTCTTCTTAACGCCCTTGGCATTGGTATAGGACAGCTGCAGCGTAATGGAACCATCCGTCCGATCCGGATCAACCATAGTATCGGCCATAGCCATCACAGGTATGGCAGCAGCCAGACACAAGGCGCATAGGAGAGCGCCGGCTCTTCTTATGAACCCGCCTTTCTTCTTATTAACATGTTTCCCGAAGATGTTCGCAAATCGTTTCATTTTACTTTCCTCTTCCCGGTATTGGTTTTCTTCATTCCTCCGATGGAGCAGCCTCCTGTCCACCGGCCAAATGAAGCAGTTTCTATTCCGTTTTCAGCCTCCGCATGAATCTCATGATTTCTTACGTCGCTGTGCTCTCTTCTTCCTTCGTTCCTGCTCCCGCCTGTCCATACGTTCCTTATACCACTTGCTGGAAGTGACCAGCAGATGGATCAACAGGATCAGCAGCATAATCGCGGCCAGTACCATCGCCACCAGCGTTCTGTCGACCTGCATGGCATCCGCCGTTACATTGGCGTAACCATCCAAATTCGCGATTCTGTGCCCCCGCACCAGCAGACGGTGGGAATTGATTCCATAGGGCGTGCAGGTCATCAGCGTACAGTAATCCTTGCCCTGTATGATCTGCAGTTCCGAAAGGTCCTCCGGTTCCACGATGAGGATCTGATCCACTTCGTAGGTCACCGTACGGTTCAGAACCGTCATGGTCCAGATATCTCCAACGACCAGCTTATCCAAATCCGTGAACAGCCTGGCTGAGGGAAGCCCCCTGTGTCCCGATACTACGCAGTGTGTGGATTCACCGCCGACCGGAAAAGAAGTCCAGGCCAAGTGGCCTATCGCGATCTGTAATATAACATCATCTGTTCCGTGGTAGATCGGCA
>CADAOZ010000036.1 GCA_902789735.1 uncultured Lachnospiraceae bacterium | reverse complement strand
TTCAGGGCTGCATTTCTGTTAAGTTGTCATATATTTGCTTGTTATGGTGCTTCTCCCTTTCCTGCATGGCAGGCAGGGAGGCTGGAAGATCCTGTCCCTCGCGGAACTTTCTCTTCACATGCGAACTTCCATATGCTATCACATCATTTGTCCGCTGTCAACCACTTTTTTCATCCTGTGTCAGGCGCTTCTGTCCGTGCCCGCCGGATTTTTGTGGTTTTTTTACCGCCGTTCTGGCGACAAGATGTATAATAGCACCCGCCTCAGGGGTTTGCAAGCACGAATTTGCCTTTTTCATGTCTCAAAATTTGGCTATTCGTATACATTTTTCAGAAAATTTATCACAATTTATTTTTTGGCATATTTTCTGGTGTTTCCGCCATTTTCAGCCACAATATATGGTAGTGTTTGCTGCTTTACATCGGTAAATTGGCTAATTTTTTACAGCAGCTCTGTTTTCACGGCTTCTTTAATTCCTTCATACCTCCGTATACATCCGCAGCACATGTTTCTGTGTCTCTTCTCCTATGGACAGGGTCACATAGGTCTTTCCCTGCTGGCCGGTTTTCTCCTCACCGGTGATGCCTGCCCCTGTCCCCTTTTCTGTCGGATAGAAATCACTGCCTCTTTTTTCCAGCCAGCCTTCTTCCGCCAGCCTTGCGCATATGGCTGTTCCATACAGCTTTTCCAGATCCGGCCTGTCCGTCAGTTCCCGCATGGCTTTGGCCAGCTGTCCGGGGGAACAGGCGCCTGCCGCCTCAAATTTCTCCGCTTCTTCCGCTGTCAGCCGGAAAGGCTGCTTCGGAACCGTTTCTTTTCTTTTCCTTTTCGATTTCTTTTCCGGCCTGTCCGGAGATCCGGCAGGGCGTATCCGGTCAACACCTCCATGCTCCGCGGCGAATTCCGAGATCTCCCGCAGGAACTGTTCCCCGTACCGCTGCGCCTTCTGCCGTCCGACACCGTTCACGTCCAGGAATTCTTCCTCTGTAACCGGCAGTCTTGCGCACATGTCATGCAGAGACCTGTCCGAGAAGACGACAAAGGGCGGAACCCCTTCCTGTCTGGCCTGGGAGGACCGGAGGACCCGCAGCCTGTCGAACAGCTGCATCTGCAGCTCTGAAAGGGGCAGCGCCTTTTCCTGATCCAGACGTCTTCCTTCCGGCCGGATCTGCTTCGCTTCCTTCAGGATCACATGTGTTTCCGGATCTGACAGCTCCCGCAGCTTCTGATTCAGTTTCAGGACCGGGTACTGGTCCAGCGTCTTATCCAGGTAGCCTTCCATGAGCATGCAGTCGATCATCTGCTGCACCCGCCGGACGGTCAGGTCCCGCAGACGGCCGTAGGTCCTCTTCTCCGAAAGGCCCGCTTTCCTGATCCTGGCATTGTTTTTGCCGGTCAGTATCTCCGCGATCACACCGGTACCGAACCTTTGTCCGGTTTCATAGACGCAATTGATGATCTGCTTTGCCTCGTCCGTGATATCCGTTTCCGTATATTCCCTGCAGCAGCCGGAACAGTTGCCGCAGGCCGCGGCGTGTTCCTCTCCGAAATAATCCAGAATATAATTGCGCAGACATCCCGAAGCCAGACAATAACTGCGCATCTGTTCCAGTTTCTGCCTCGCGTTCCTTTCCTGCATATAGATGGATTCTATATCCTCCGGCAGCTCATATTCCGGATTTTCATGGCGGGTGATCAGGAAACGCTGCGTTTCCACGTCCGCCGGGCCATACAGAAGAATACATTCCGCCGGTTCCCCGTCACGGCCGGCCCTGCCCGCCTCCTGATAGTAGTTCTCAATGCTGCCGGGCATATTATAATGTATGACAAATCGCACGTTGGATTTGTCGATTCCCATACCGAAGGCGTTGGTCGCGACCATGATCCGGGTCTCATCATATACAAAGCTGTCCTGGCTCTCTTTTCTTTCCAGGATACTCAGCCCCGCATGGTAACGGGAAACAGGAATCCCTTCCGCGGACAGAAGGCCGTAAAGGGCATCCACATTTTTGCGGGTGGAGCAGTAAATAATGCCGCTGTCATTTTTATGTTCCGCCAGGTATTCCTCAATATAGCGGTCCTTGTCCTCCGGCTGCTCTACGCCAAAATACAGGTTGGGCCTGTCAAATCCCGCCACATGCACATAAGGATCCCGCAGCCGCAGATTCCCTTCGATATCCTCCCGGACCCGGGCCGTCGCGGTCGCGGTAAAGGCCGCCAGGACCGGACGTCTCTTCAGCATTCCGATGAACTGGGGGATCCTCCGGTAGCTGGGACGGAAATCCTGCCCCCACTGGGAAATACAATGGGCTTCATCCACCGCGATGAGCCGGATCTCCGCTTCAGAGGCCAGGCGGACGGCTTCCTCCGTATCCAGCCGTTCCGGAGAAAGGTAGAGAAGTTTGTACGCTCCGCCGATACAGCCGCTGACGATCTCCCGGATCTCCGTATGGTCCAGTGTACTGTTGATATATGCCGCCGCGACGCCGTTCTGCCGCAGAGCCTGGACCTGATCTTTCATCAGCGAGATCAGGGGCGAGATCACGATCGTCAGGCCCTCCGTGAGCAGGGCCGGAATCTGGTAGCAGATGGATTTCCCGGCGCCGGTGGGCATGATGGCCAGCACGTCCCGGCCCGCCATAATGTGATCGACAATTTCTTCCTGTCCGGCCCGAAAGCTGTCATATCCGAACCAGTTTTTTAACGCTTCCTGTTTTGTCACTGTCATTACTCCTTCTCTGCAGCCTGTTCTCTCCGCGATCCTTCTATTAATAATAAGTATGATCTATAGTATATCCGCCGCGCGGCGAAAAATCACCGAAATGTTTTCTTTCAGGCCCGGCCGGACAGCCCGGTATTTTCAGACTGCGTTTCGATTCTTCGTCAAAACCGCCAAAACTTCTCTTTACAAAGAGAAGTTTTGGCGGTATACTCTTCTCATACTTCCCGAACATCTGTTTATTTACCGGCCGTCCGGCCAAAGAAATGAGGAACCTATGGCATCGATCACAAAATTCGGAGAAAAGATCAAACTGCGCAGGGAGGAACTGGGCATCAGCCAGGAACAGCTGGGCAATCTTTGCGGCGTCTCCCGGCGCACGATCGTCTCCTATGAAACTATGGGAAAATTCCCCCGCGCTTCCACCCTCAGCCGCCTCTCCCGGGCCCTGGGCGTGACCGCCAGATACCTGTCCCGGGATGATCTGGATGATCCGCAGGCCGGCATGGAAGAGGAGCCCTTTGTACAGGCGGCACAGGAGGCTTTCGGCCGCCGGGCCGCCGATGAAATGGCGGAGCTGCTGAGCCGCAGCCAGGCCCTTTTTGCCGGCGGTTCCCTGAGCGAAGACCAGAAGGACCTGTTCTTCGAAGCTGTCAGCCGGGCCTACTTCATGAACAAACAGCATGCCCGTGAAAAGTTCGGCCGGTCCGGCAGGCCGGCAGACGCCGCGGATCCGGAACCTGACACCTCCCCTTCCAATAAAAGCTGACTGAGGCGCTCCCTATGAAAATTGATTTTGATAAAACAATCCGGGCCGCCGCCCGCCTGCGGGCTCATCTGGGCCTGACAGATCCCGAAACGATCTGCCGGGCGCTGGACCTGCAGATCCTGCGGCTGCCGCTCGGTACCGCCAGAAATTCCATCAAAGGATTTATCCAGCGCAGTGCCCGATGCTATACCATCGTTGTCAACAGTGACCTTTCCGCCCTGCTGCAGGATATCATCCTGTTTCATGAGATCGGCCACTACTGGCTGGGCCATATGGATGCCTCCGTATGCACTTTTCATGACAGCGGCTTTGCCTACAGCCTCACATCCGCTCTGGAAAATGAAGCCAACAGTTTTGTGGCTGAATACCTGCTGGATACGGATGAGACCCTGATGGTCCTGCAGGAAAGCGATACCTTCCAGCATGCCGCCAGCCGCCTGCATGTCCCGCCGGAAATCCTGGATTTCAAATGGCGCATGCTGGTCAGCCGCAGCCTGCTGGACAGAAGCTCCCCCTGTCCGGCGCGGAGCGACTGCCTGAAACAGATTGATTATGCCGGAACCATCGGCGCGGATATTCCCTGAACCGGGCGTTTCCGGTATTGTGCGCGGAGATAAATACGGCATCAGCGGAATTTGCTCCTGCCGGCTGGAAGTTCATTTCACAATTTAGTTATGGAAATATATGAGCAGTGATACTCTCTGCTTATATATTTTTTCCCGCGCAAAGAACATACGTTCCCTATTCGTGCAGCTTCAAAGGAGGTGACTGCCATGCCTGCCGCCGCGTATCGAATCCTTCCCTCCTCGGCCTGGCCCCACGGCGGGACGAAACAGAAAAATATTCTACGTTATAGATAATAGTACAGATACCAGTAAGAACAGGGGATTATAAGATTACGTTGATGCTTCAAGAAATAGACGATAT
>CADAOZ010000035.1 GCA_902789735.1 uncultured Lachnospiraceae bacterium | reverse complement strand
CATTTATCTTACCACGGGAGATTTTTGCTGCGGGAGTTACCTTGTATCTAAAGATCTGCCCTCCCCCTGCAGAGCAGGGGGTTTATTTTGTCTGCGACATAAAAAAACTGTTTCCGGAAAGAAAATGATTTCCGGAAACAGCTGCCTGTGGATCTGAAATTGGGTATGGAATTGAGACTTTTCAAAATGACCAGGGAAGGTATGCCGCCAGCACAGCGAACAGAACAGCTGGCAGCATGTTGGCTACGCGCAGCTTTTTTCCCCATACAAGATTCAATCCAACACAGAAGATCAGTATGGATCCGATCAGAGAAAGATACGCGGTCGCCGTCTCCGTCATGAACGGGGAGATCAGCCGGGCCAGCAGGGTGATGGAGCCTTCAAAAAGAAAGACAGGGACCGCTGAAAAAGCGGCGCCTTTTCCGAGAGAGGAAGTCATGACCGCGACGATGATAAAGTCCAGAACCGCTTTTACCGCCAGTGTGGAGTAATCGCCGGATATGCCGTCCTGTATGGCCCCGACGATGGCCATGGCCCCTATACATACTGTTAGGGAAGCGGTGACAAAGGCGTTCACGAACTGTTTGTCGCCGCTGTTGCCGGACTTCCTTTTCAGCCATTCACCGAACAGCTCAAAGCCTTTTTCAATTCCAATGATTTCTCCGATGATGGTACCGAAGGCAAGGCAAAGCACGACCAGCATGGACCGTCCACTGAGAATTCTCCCGCCGTCTATATGCAGCATGCCCTGCATGGCGCCTGCAATCGCAATAAACAGGACACTGATCCCGCATGTTTTGGTCAGCGCGTCCTGCTGCTCTTCCTGAAAAAATCTGCCGGTAAAATGTCCGACCAGACCTCCCGCGACAATGGCGGCACTGTTTATTATTGTTCCAAGTCCTGACATATTCTGCACCTCGCTTTTTAACGGTTATCCACTTTCTCCGGGTACATATCATGCCAGATCAGCCGGTCAAAAGCGACCTTCTCCCATTTGGTGCCGGGTTTGCCGTAGTTGCAGTAAGGATCAATGGAAAGGCCGCCTCTGGGCAGGAACTTGCCGGTCACTTCAATGTATTTGGGATCCATCAGGGCGATCAGGTCCTTCATGATCTTATTGACACAGTCTTCATGGAAATCGCCATGGTTCCTGTAGGAGAACAGATATAATTTCAGGCTCTTGCTCTCCACCATTCTTTCTTCCGGTACATAAGAGATGGTGACGGTCGCGAAATCAGGCTGGCCGGTGATCGGGCACAGGCTTGTGAATTCAGGACAGTTGAACTTTACAAAATAATCATTCTCCGGATGCTTATTCTGGAAGGTCTCCAGTACTCCGGGATTATATTCATACTTATAGCGGACATTTTTATTTCCCAGCAGGGTCAGGTCTTCTTTTTCTCTCATAGTTTACTCCTCATACCAGGGCGGGATCTGTTACACCGTTGGCGGCAAAGGCCGCAGCCCGGTCCAGACAGGTCGCGCATTTTCCGCAGGGCCTGTCTCCGCCTTCATAGCAGGACCAGGTCAGTTCATAAGGGACTTTCAGTTTCAGGCCGGTCCTGACCACATCCGCCTTATTCATATGGATAAAGGGGGCTTCGATCTTTAACTGACAGCCGGATCCTTCCCAGATGGCCGTATTCATGGCGTCGTTGAAGGCCGGCGAGCAGTCGGGATAGGCAGCTCCGGCCGCGTCATCCGCATGCGCTCCGTAGTAGATTACGCCGCAGTCCTTACTTAAAGCGATACTGGCGGCAGATGAAAGGAAGAGGCCATTTCGGAAAGGAACATAGGTGCTGACAGGCTTCTCGCCGCCGGTCTCTTTGATCTGCTCCGAATAACTCTCCTCCGGAATCTCGTCTGTGGACTGCTTCAAAAGGGAGCTGTTGCTGTACCGGAAAATCTTAGCCAGATCCAGGAACAGCTGCTCAATGCCATAATAAGCAGCCACAGCCTCCGCAGCCTGAATTTCTTTATCATGCTTCTGCCCGTAGGAAATGGACAGGGCGATTACATTCTCTTTACCGTATTTTTCAATTGCCATGCCCAGAGCGGTCGTGGAATCAACGCCGCCGCTGGATAAGACCAGTGCTTTCATACAGGGTCCTCTCTTCTATCTCAGAAAGAACTGCAGGCCGGGATCTGTTCGGAATTTCCCCCGCAGCTCCGCTGTAAATGTCTTCGTGTTCTGTTTTTTGATCCCTCTGGCAGATACACAGCTGTGGTATCCTTCCAGGGTGACTGCCACATCCGGGCTGCCGGTGATCTCGGTCATGATTTCCGCAATGTCACGTCCGATCTTTTCCTGCAGCTGCAGGCGTTTTCCGACCATATCGCAGACTCTGGCGACCTTGGACAGGCCGATCACTTTCCCGTGAGGGATATAGGCAACTGTGGCCTTCATGTCATACATGAGGGCCATATGATGCTCGCAGTAGGAAAACAGGTCTATATCTTTCATGACAACGACCCGGCCGTCCCCTTCAAAACCGTCCGCGGAAGGCTCATCATCAAAGCCGTCGGAAAAGGTCGTATTGAACATCATGGCAATCTCATGATTGGAATAATTCATTCCCTCGAAGACTTCTTCATACATCTTCGCCACCCGTTTGGGAGTATCTTTAAGGCCTTCCCTGTCCGGATCATCTCCCAGGGCAATCAGGATTCCTCTGATATGTTCTTCTATTGCTTTTTTATCGATCAAAACTTATACACCTCTTTTATCCGGATCCCAGATTACCTTATGCATCTGGATCTGCAGCCTGGCTTCGTTGAGTTTATGGTCCATCATGAAATCGACGATTTCTACCGGTTCAATGTCACCGAAAACAGGGCTGAAATATACATGGCATTTACGAAGCAGGTCATACTCGCGGATGATTTTATAAGCTCTTTCCAGATCTTCTGTACTGCCGGAAACAAATTTGACGGTATCATCCTTTGACAAAAGTTCGAAATTTTCCAATACCATGGATCTTTCATATCCGCTCGAGGGCAGTTTGTAATCCATGGTAAAGACCGGTCTTCCGGGACAGGCGCAGAATTTCCGCAGATCGACAGCTCCGTTGGTCTCGATCTCCACCCGCAGATCTTCATCCGCGAGCAGGATGGCCAGGAGCCTGTCCATATCCTTATGCAGGAGGGGTTCTCCGCCTGTCAGGGTGACATTGGTGATGCCTGTACCTTTGATATACGCGTGGATTTGCTCCGGGCTCATTTCCTCGCAGGGACAGTCTTTCGCGAGGGCCCATTTGGTATCGCAGTAATGGCAGGCCAGGTTGCAGCCCTGAAATCTGACAAAGACAGCCAGTTCTCCGGCCCTGACGCCCTCTCCGTTGATGCTGATGAATTTTTCCGCTACTCTCATGTTTCCTCGTAAATGGCGCAGTTGCCGGGGGTTTCATATACTTCGATTCTGTGGACAGCCAGCCCATTTTCTTTAAGACAGTCAAAGAAATATTTCGCGAAGTTTTCCGCGGTGGGCCGGAAGGGGAGTTCGATCATCCGAAAGTTTTCCTCACGCATGGCTCTTACCGTAGTCTCCTTCATGCTGCCGGTCTCATAGATCAGGCAGTGGTCCATATGGTCACACAGGTCTTTCAGGAGCTGCTTCAGCTCGCCGAAATCGATCAGCATGCCTCTGTGCTGCGGGTCCTGCGCAAGCCTGTCCCCTTTGACCTCTGCCACGACCCGCCAGCGGTGTCCGTGCAGATTTCTGCATTTCCCTTCATAGTCAGCCAGAAAATGGGCTGCATCAAAACTTTGTTCCGATTTTAAATAGTACATGTAAACTCCAAAAAAAGGCCCCGCGTATACAATACACGGAGCCACTTTGACATATATTAGTACAAAAATATAAATCTAAAATATAAATGTAATAAACAATGTAAAAAAAGCAGTCCCGGTTTTGTTTAATGACAGGAAGGTACAAATGAACTGTCAGACACTAATAAGAGATTTTACCTTTTCCCGGCAGAAACGTCAATCAGTAAAAAGCAAATAAATACCACACTGAAAATGAATAAGGGACGGTTTCTGCCCGAGACAGTATCTTTACGCCTGCCGCGTCGCGTCTGCTGTCTGCTTTCCGGGCAGGCAGAGCTTCACGGCATAGGCCGCTTCCGCGGCCAGAAGGATTCCGAACAGGATCAGATGCATGGTGGAAGCTGACGCCGCCTGCTCAACAAAAATACGGGGCATAAAGTCAATCAGGAAATGCAGGACAATGATCTGCAGCATACTGCGGTTTTTCAGATAAACTGCCGCCAGGACCATACCGATGACCAGTGAATACCCGAACTGGATTCCGACACTTACAGCATTCATTCCCACGATGTTGGTCAGATGGACTGCGGCGAACAGGACGGACGAAATCAGCATACAGGCCAGATCGCTGCTGCCCTTTTTCTTCAGGTTATAGAGAAAGATGCCTCTGAACAGAACCTCTTCAAAGACAGCAGGCGCGGCTGCGGTAATGGCCGCTTCAATAAAATAGGCCGGTCCCCCAAACTCCATGCCCAGACTGAGATTATAGAAAAGATTCCACGCGGCAAACAGCAGAGCCGGCAGCAGGATCATATAATTTTCTCCGGTCCTGACGCCGGTAAAAGCTCTCCTGTACAGGAGAGCCAGGAAAGCGCCGACAAGGATCCGCCCTACTGAGGAACATAGATCCAGATGTATATTGAAGATACTGCCGGCTGCCACAAAGACAGCGGCCGCAAGGAATGAAAGAATGATCAGGATGATTTCAAATATTACAGGATGTTTCTCGCCAAATTTGTACATTAATGAGCCTCAAGACTTTATATATATAAGCATCTTTGGTTATTTGGAATACTCCTTATAACACCATCTGGCGATTTTGTCAATCAGCGCTGCCGGCAGTTCCTGATCATGGGGCAGACGGATGGTTCCTTTGCTCACGTTAATGCCGCTGAGCTCCTTTGCGAATACGGTCGTGGCTTCTCCGCCCGGGTATATGCCGATATGTTTTTTGGCTGCCGCGAAGTGGATGATATTTCTGCCTTTCCGATAGGTGGGCATGGACCAGGAGATACATTCCTCCGCTTCGGGCAGCGCCGTACGCAGGATTTCACGGATCCGGCGCAGTCTGGGGCGGACGGCTTCCTCCTGGGCTTCGATATACTCTTCTACAGTCTTTGGTTTTCCGCAGTAGTGAGGCTGGTCCTGTCTGCTGAAGGTCCGGCCGCATTTGGGGCGTTTCCAGGCCATTTATATCCTCCTGTCTTAAAATACCAGATAGATACGATACGCAATATATATGAATGTGAAGCAGGCAATCCAGGCCCTTATACGATATCCGTCCAGGTCGGAGAGTAAATTGTACACATCCGGATTTTTGACCAATGTGGTCTAGTTATATGTTGACCGAAGCGGACAAATTCGGAATTCGGTCTTCTTTTGAAAACGGTCTTATTTTGGAGCGTATTTCTGCATGCTATTGGGGAACATGGCTGTCATGGTTTTCCTTTCTGAAGTCTTCCATGCCTTCCGGACAAAGCCTGCTGCCGTTCCAGTCCAGGACAAGGCCGCAGCCGGCCGGCGTCTGCCATTCGTAATATTTCTCCTTTTCAGGTCCCAGAGCCTTCATCAGGGCCATCTGGGTACCGCCATGGGCCACAATATACAGGCTGTCTTTCCCGTGGAACTGGTCCGCGGCCTGCAGAAAGCTCCGAACAGAACGTTCGATAAATTCAGCCAGGTCTTCCCCGCCGGGACAGCGGCCGGTACACATGCCATCCACCCAGCTTCTGTAAGCGGGTCCGCAGACAGGATCTGCTTCCATTTCATCAGCGGTCCGGCCTTCAAAAATCCCGAAATCCATCTCTGTAAGGTCCGGCAGAACAAACTGTTTGGATGCCGGGAACAGGACAGAAGCAGTTTCTCTGGCCCTGCGCAGAGGGGATACAAAGACGATGTCAGGGATTTTCCCGCTGTTCTGCAGGGCTTCTCTGCCGGCTTCGGACAAAGGGATATCGGACCGTCCCTGGTAACGTCTCTGCGCATTATATTCGGTCATTCCGTGGCGGATCAGATAGATCTTCATCAGAGATTTCCTTTCAGAAAACATGGAATACCGCAGACGACACGGATCACAACATCCGCGGACGCGGCCAGTTTACAGGACAGGCGGCCTGCCGCTTCTCTTCTTTCCTCTTCCGCGGGATCTATGGGCACTACACCGCAGCCGGTCTCACTGGCAATGACTATTTGCCTGTCCCGCAGCTGCTCATATACGGCATCTACCTGGTCTACGCGGCTGACCAGCATTTCCGCCCCGCAGACCGCAGCCGCGGCAAATTCCGTTTCGGAAAGCCCCAGGGCACTCCGGATATATTCTTTTTTGCCCGCGTAGCGGGGTCCTGTAACAAATATCATGGGAGACTCCTCCGGATACCTACGGTAATAAAGTCTGGCTAAGGACACAGACGGCCAGCATAATCAGCTCTTCCCAGGTCAGGAACCATCCGGCCAGATCGCCGGTAATGCCGCCATAATTTCTCATAGCGAAAATGTAATAATAGACAAAGAAAAAAAGGCCTGATAAAGCCGCCAGCAGGCCCGGCAGGCTTCTGAAAGCCATGATCCCCAGCAAAAGCAGGCTCAGGACCGCCAGCAGGACGCGGGCTTTCCCTTTGGCTGCTTTTGAAGAAAAGGTATGGGCAAGACCGGTGCCTTTGGCCATGGGGAAACAGGTCACTGCCAGTCCTGACAAAGATCTGGAGACCATAAAAAGGGGCAGAAAGATCCACAGGTCGAAGGCCTGCAGGGAGGTCCACAGGCTGAAGCTGAGGATGAAATACATACAAAGCCACATGACCGCGAAAGCCCCTATGTGGGAATCCTTTAAGATCTGCAGTTTCTTTTCCCTGTCCTGATGGCTGGCCTGGGCATCTGCTGTATCCGCAAAGCCGTCCAGATGGATTCCGCCTGTTACAGCAAAAGGGATCAGGCAGAAAACAGCGCCCCGGACCAGTGGAGGAAACCCCGGCAGGTCCATCAAAATCCCGGCGCCTGCCATCAGCAGCGCGATGACTGCCCCGATCAGGGGAAAGGCGCACAGGCTGTATTTCATGTTTTGATCGTTCCATCGGATTCCCGGCATGGGAATGGCGGAGAACATGGAAAAGGCCACAATGACCGTTTCTAATACGAACATACTGTTCTGTTTCTTCCTTCCGTCTTTATGCTCATTCTGTCCGGTAATTAAGCAGATATAATTCAGAAGGCCATCAAAGTCTCTGATCTTTCAGGACATTGGGGAGTCCTACGCAGACTTCGACCGCGTAATCCGCTTTGGCGGCAATACGGCAGCCGATCCTGCCAAGGGCCTGCCGATAGGCTTCTGTCAGTGTGTCATAGGACAGGCTGTCCGAGGAAATCTCACCGGTGACCACAGTCAGGTGCCTGCAGATACTGATGAGATAATCCAGTTCCCGGATGACCTGTTCTGTTGTCTCTCCGGCGCTCAGTGATTCTTTGCCGCCGAACATGATATTGGCGGCCAGGTTGGGGATATCCTCCAGAAGGATATTTTTATCCCGCAGGAGGGCCGGGTCGGCCGCTTTGAAATCTCTGTATAATTCCAGGGTCGTAAATCCCTTGTCCTGCCGCAGCAATCTGTGCCTCTGGATTCTGGCGGCCGCGCTTTCTCCGGACGGCTCCATGCAGGCCAGATAGATTCTGTCTCCCGATAAGGAAAAGACATGATTTTCCGCAAATTCGCTTTTGCCGGAGGCGGCGCCTCCAATGATCAGTGACAGCAAAGCTTACTCCCTTATTTCAGAATTTTAAAAAACGTATGCGCTGATCAGCCGCGGAGAACCGCGCTGACTTCCTGGGCGAACTTATCAGGATGATCACTGACCAGCATGTGCGTGCTCTTCGGGAAGCGGACAGCCCTGTAAGGCGTCACAATATGTTCCCTGTACCAGTCAGCGAGAGCCGGTGAGAACAGGGAGCCGGGATCCGCGTAAAAATAAGTGACCGGCACGGTGATCTGTCCGACGGCAGGGCGGTTATCCTGGGCCTTCATGGAAGCGGACAGACTTTTCAGCACCGCTTCATCGCAATTGGCCAGTCTCTCCTTCAAAGGCTTCTTCAGGAGAAATCCCGGTATTTTTTTCAGCTTCGGGACGGCTCCGATCGCGAAGTCTTTATACAGGGTAAAGAAATCCTTACCGGCATCCCGCTCCATATTTTCTTTTGTATATTTGCCCTGATAGAGTCCCAGCTTCCATTCATTATCATTGAGCTGCTTCGGCGTCATGTCGCAGAGGATGATCTGCTTCAGGCTGTCACAGCCAAAGAGGCGGACATAGTTGAGTACGACACCGGCGCCCATGGACCATCCGAGAAGCGTGACGTTGGAGAGCGAAAGTCCCTGTATTATTTCATGAAGGTCGCCGGCCAGCGTCTCCATGGTGGGGTTCCCGCTGTTGGCATTCCTGCTTTTCCCATGTCCCCGATGATCATAAATGATGCATCTGGCCTGTTCCTGGAGTGTTTCCACCGGCTTCAGATAAATATCATGGGTGCTTGTCCAGCCGTGCATCATGATGATCGTATCCGGCCCCTGTCCTTTGTCCTCATAATACAGCTTTTCTCCATTACTGAGCGTAAACCAGCTCATACATCATTACCTCCTGCGTCTTTCCTTCAAAGTCTTTCATTCAGATAAATCTTTCAGACAAATTCTATAATAGCACACTATTGACATGGCTCGTATGCTGATTTTGCCATCTCCAGGTGTGAAGCCTGCCTTTTACTATTATCCGGATGTCGGAACTCGACCACAAGGAACTGCCCCGGAAATTTACAACCATGGATCTGAGGACCCTGGCAGAAGAATGCTGCGGAAATCTCTCTGTCAGCGCCCGGTCCCGTCATCTTACCCTTACCTGTAAAGGAGATTCCGCGATACTTTCCGGAGACCGGGACCTCCTGAAAGAACTTATGGAAAATCTCATTCAGAACGCCATCCAGTACAATCGTGAAAACGGATCCATTCTGGTCCGGACCGCCAGAAGGATCATCATCCTTTCCTCTCTGTCCAGGATACAGGCATAGGCATTCCGAAAAATCAGCAGGAACGGATCTTTGAAAGATTCTACAGGATCGACAAAAGCCGGTCCCGCGAAACAGGCGGAACCGGCCTTGGCCTTGCGATCGTAAAACATATTGCGGAAATACATGACGCGGACATCATCGTTGACAGTGAACCCGGCAGGGGTACCTGCATCACGGTGTTATTCTGATCAATATTTCCTGACTTTCCAGCTTGCCGCTTCCCGCCGCTCGCTGATGAAGCTCCGATAGATGCCTTCTTCTTTCATCAGATTCTCATGGGTTCCCTGCTGCACGATCTTTCCGTGATCTATGACAAGGATCTGGTCAGCGTGCTCCACTGTCTTGAGGCGGTGGGCGATCATAATGACCGTCTTTTCTTCCGTCAGTGCCTGGATCGCCTTCATCAGGTCGTTCTCATTTTCCGGATCCACATTGGCGGTGGCCTCATCGAGGAAAATGACTGGCGCGTCCTTCATCATTGCTCTTGCGATGGAAATACGCTGCTTCTCTCCTCCGGAGAGGCTGGCGCCGCCTTCCCCGATCACCGTGTCGTACCCGTCCGGCAGCGCCTCGATGAAGTCGTGGCAGCAGGCTTTCTTCGCCGCCTGGACCACCTTCTCCATCGGAGCGTCCGGCTGCCCGAAACGAATGTTATTTGCGATGGTATCGTGGAACAGGTAGACACTCTGGAACACAAAGGAGAAATTCTCCATCAGGGAATCCATGTCGTAATCCTTAACATTCCTTCCGCCCAGGGTCACGGTTCCGTCATCTACATCCCAGAACCTTGCCAAAAGATTGACCAGCGTCGTCTTGCCGCCGCCCGAAGGTCCGACGATCGCTGTCGTAGTCTTCTCAGGGATCTGCACCGAAATCCCATCAATGACTTTCCTCTTTTCATAGGAGAATTCCACATCTTCCGCTGCAAGATCCCTGTTTGCAGGAGTGATCATTTCCCCGGTGATATCCATCTGCGGCGTATCCAGGATCTCCTGCGCCCTCGTCACGCTCACATCCACCACTCTGAGAAGAGCGGAATAGTTGCCTGCCGTCTCAAGGCTGGCATAGACAATGAACGCGGAGATTACCATGACGACCGCCGTCAGTGCATCCATAGTCCCTTTGCAGTAGAAGAAGCAGGACAGCGCCACCATGCACACGCCCGTCAGCTTGGCGATCAGATTCTGGGCACTCATGCGGGGGATCAGCGTCATCTCCATATCCGTATTCACTTTGACATTGGCAGCGATAGCGTCGTTGAGTTCCCTGCTCTTTACGCCGGTCAGATGATACGCTTTGACTTCTGCCATTCCCTGCAGGTATTCCAGTACTTTCTCTACCACGCGCTCG
>CADAOZ010000034.1 GCA_902789735.1 uncultured Lachnospiraceae bacterium | reverse complement strand
GGTTTGGTCGCTAATACACTAACGGAGCACAGGTGGCTTTTCAATATGCAAATGTCAATTCAGGCGGCATGAGTACCCACTATCATGCCAGAAGCCTCACTTTTTCAGCCATTTTCTTCCGATCCTGAAGACGACCCCTCTGGATGTCACATACTCGACTTTACCGGCCGCTTTTTTACCGATCCGGTCATACAGTCTGCCGGCGCTGAGGCACTCGCCGATCACTGTGTGAGCGCTGTTGGCCACATAGCCGACCTTGCCCAGGCCCGGCATCTCCACGCGGATTGCCTCTTTGTCATACTCATTGTCCGGCTCTTTGCGCAGATATACTTTGGTGCCGGGCTCCATGAACGAGGATCCCTGATAATATTTGGTACCTGTCAGTGTAAAATAGATTTTCATGTGCGTCCTCCTTCTTTGGGATTTCTTTTTGATATCCTCTCGCCTGACTACCTCTCCTCATGATCCTATTGTCTTCCTCTGCCCGTGTATTTTTCTACCCTCCTGTCTATGAATCAGACAGAATCGCGGAAAAAATCGTCCTGTACTTTTCAAAAATCCCCTTTCCTGTTCTAACTTTTCAAACTGTGCTATGATAGGAAATGTGTTAACAAAAACAGAACAGAAAGGCACGAAAACATGAGTGAGCGCATAGTTGTAGCCAAATTCGGCGGAACCTCAGTGGCGGACGCCGCCCAGTTCCGTAAGATCAGCGAGATCGTCCGCAGCAATCCGGAGCGGCGTTTTATTGTCGTCTCCGCGCCCGGCAAGCGTTTTTCCGCCGACCGCAAGGTCACGGACCTGCTGCTGGATTGCTATGAAAAAGCGGTCCGGGGCGAGTCTTTCTCCGCGGAACTGCGCCTGATCCGGCTGCGCTTTAAGGAGATCACAGACGGTCTGGATCTCCGCTTCCCCCTGGATGAGGAACTGCATATCCTGGAGAAATCCTTAAAGACGAATCCGCAGAGGGACTATACAGCCAGCCGGGGCGAATACCTGACCGCCAGGATCATGGCTGCCTATCTGGACTATACTTTTGTGGATCCGGCCTGGTGCATCTGTTTTGACGAGGACGGACAGCTCAACAGCGCCATGACGTCCCGGACCATGCAGGCTTCCCTTCTGCCCCTCAGCCATGCCGTGATCGCCGGCTTCTACGGGGCGGATATGACCGGCAGGATCCATACTTTTGAAAGAGGCGGCTCCGACATCACCGGAAGCCTTGCGGCATGTGCCATCAACGCGGATCTCTATGAGAACTGGACGGATGTATCCGGTCTGTACGCGGCGGATCCCGCTATTGTGAGCAAGCCGGAAACCGTCGCCTATATGAGCTACCGGGAACTGCGTACCCTTTCCTATATGGGCGCGTCCGTGCTCCATTCAGATGCCGTCCTGTCCGCTTCCCGCATGGAGATCCCCATCAATATCCGGAACACCAATAAACCGGAAAAGGCCGGTACCATGATCGTACGCCATCTCCCGGCCGGGGTCGTCAAGAATCCCATCACCGGCGTTTCCGGCCGGAAAGGTATGTCTGTCATCCAGGTCGAAAAAGTCATGGTCAGCGACGGCTCCGGTTTCAGCGCCCTTATGCTGGATATCCTGAAGGAACGGAACCTTCCTTTTGAGTATTGTCTGACCGGCATTGATTCCATTACCCTGGTCATCCGAAGCGACCTGTTCGAAAGCTGCAAAGATGATCTTCTGGAGGAGATCCGCCAGACCCTGCAGCCCGATTTCATCGGTATCCGGGAGAACCTGTCCCTGATCGCTGTCACAGGTGAGAAAGCGACTGAATCCAGCGACGCCAATGTCAGAGTGCTGGCCCAGTTGACAAAGGAAGGTATTGAGATCAGCACCATCAATCAGGGCGCCGGCAAGCTCAACCTCCTGATCGGCGTACCGGAAGAACGTTATGAGGACGCGGTCCGTGCCATCTACCGCTTCCGTCAGGAAAACTCTCCCGCGGCCCGCGGTCACTGAAGTATTATGACTGACTATTAAACATAAACAGAAACAAACCTTTACCCTGACGCATCTCAAAAATTCCCAAAAGCATATAACAATCTGAAAAAAGCTCCGGCTTCCCGCCGCATAACAATTGACGGGAACCCGGAGCTTATATTCATCTGGTCTTTATACAATTTTTAATGGATACCTCTCAGCGCATATCCATGCCCGCCTTGATGAAGCGGAACATGCGGATGGCACCTTCCAGATACAGTTCTTCCGCCCTGTCCAGCGCCTCGTCCAGAGACATGGGGGCGTTGACAGTCGTCATCAGGGAACTGACGCCATACTCACAGATATCCAGGGCGTTTTTGCCCAGGGAGCCGGAAAGGCCGTCAACAGGAATGCCTTTTGCCTTGGCATGTACGCCAACGCCCTGCATGACTTTTCCGAAGCAGTCCTGTACTACATGGCAGCAAATTCCTTTACGACCTGCAGGAGGATCTCCACGCAGGTATCCATTTCTTCCGCTACAGCGTGCTCGTAAAAACCATGGCAGGCATAGCCGCCGGTCCCCAGATTGGGACAGGGCAGGCCCCGGAAGGAAAGCTGGGCTCCGTCTGTACCGCCCCGGACCGGTTCCGAAAAAGGCTCCAGTCCGGCAGCCCGGATGGCCCGCAGGGCAGCCTCTACAACGACGGGATGCTCCGCGATGACTTCCGCCATATTCCGGTACTGGTCTTTGATCTTACATGTCACGGTCCCTTCCCCGTATTTTCTGTTCAGGGCTTCCGTGATCTCACGCATTTTTTCTTTCTTTTCCCGAAACTTGTCCGCGTCATGGTCACGGAGGATATATTCGGCGACCGCTTCTGTCACATTGCCCCTGGAACCGGTCAGATGATAGAAACCTTCCCGGCCGTCCGTCTTTTCCGGTACCTCACCTTCGGGCAGCATGGCGTTGGCCTCCATGATCACCCGCATGGCGTTGATCATCCTTCCTTTGGCGGTACCGGGATGGATCGGTACTCCGCGTACGGTCAGGCGGGCCACAGCCGCGTTAAAGTTCTCATAATCTATCTCCGCAGGAATGGAACCATCCACTGTATAGGCCAGATCCGCCCCGAACTTCTCCAGATCCAGCAGGTCGGCGCCGTGTCCGATCTCCTCATCCGGCGTGAAGCATACGGAAATCTTTCCGTGCGGGATCCGCTCATTGATCAGGCGTTCGCACATGGTCATGATCTCGGAAATGCCCGCCTTGTCGTCGGCTCCCAGGACAGAGGTCCCGTCCGTGGTCAGTATGGTCTTCCCGATACAGTCCTTCAGATGGGGAAATACTTCCGGATCCAGGACCCTGCCGGACCCGCCCAGCCGGATCACGCCGCCGTCATAGCTGCGGATGACCTGGGGATGGGTATCGGTCCCGCCGCAGTCATCCACAGTATCCAGATGGGAAATAAATCCAATGGCGGGACAATGCTCATAGCCCGGCGTTGCCGGAAGAAAGCCATAGGTATAGGCATGTTCATCTATAAATACATCTTCCAGCCCCAGTGTTTCCATCTCCACCGCCAGGAGCTGGGCCAGGACAAACTGGCCTTCGCCTGTGGGGGTTCCTTCCCTGTCATCATAACTGGTCGTATTGACGACCGCGTATTTAAGTAACCGTTCGTACGCTCTCAAATCTGCATCCTCCGGGCCGGCATCAGCGGCCTTCCTTCTCTATTTTTTCCAGTGTATCATTCAGCATTTCATTCCGCAGGACGGTCAGCCACTCCGAGAAGAGCACATTCTGAAAGGCGTAGGTCTTGTTCAGCTCGTACTCATTCTCCGTCCAGGTATCCAGCGGCGACTCATTATGCTGGATCACGGCTTCCAGCTTATCCAGGGCCTTATGCAGCCTTGCCTCTTTGGTCTCCATGGCATCCATTTCGGCATAAAGGGCCTGCAGATCTGCCGAGACCTCCGGCGGCAGGGACGCCACCCAGCGGGCCAGCAGGGTATCCTCCGTCACCCGGTCCGAGTCTGTTTTATCAAAAGTCGGGATATCGCCGGTAAAGCATTCCCCCAGATCATGGATCAGGCACATGGCGGCGACCCGGTCCATATCCACATCCGGGAATTCATGCCGCAGCAGCAGGGCCATCAGGGACAGCCGCCAGCTGTGCTCCGCCACGCTTTCCGGCCTTCCTTTCGAAGTCGTACAATGGCGGGTGGTGTCCTTCAGTCTCTCCGCCACATGTAATATCTCCAAAAACTCTCTTGGTTTCATATCCAGTCCCTTTTCACCTGTCCCAGCAGGTCTTCTTATCTTCTTCCGTAATTTCCCGGATCACTCTGCAGGGATTGCCGACTGCTACGGAATTATCCGGTATATCCTTAACGACCACACTGCCGCCGCCGATTACGACATTGCTCCCGATGGTCACGCCGGGCATGACATGGACGCCGGCACCGATCCAGACGTTGTCACCTACTGTGATCGGGTAGGCGTATTCCAGTCCCCTGTTCCTTCTTTCAAAATCAATGGGATGGCCCGCTGTATGGAAACCGCAGTCCGGGGCAATAAATACATTGTCACCAAAAGTGACTTTAGCCCCGTCCAGAATGACCATGTTGTGGTTGGCGTAGAAATTCTCGCCGATCTCTATATTGTAACCGTAATCGCACCAGAAAGGCGCTTCGATCCAGAAATTCTCTTTGGTTTTTCCAAGTAGTTTTTTCATCAGCCTTCCGCGTCCTTCCGCGTCGGACGGCCGCAGCTGATTGTAATCATAGCACAGATTCTTGGCGATCATCCGTTCCCTGAGCAGGTCCTCGTCATAGTTGGCGTCATAGAGCATCTGCTTCCGCATTTTTTCTTTTTCAGTCATTTTTCCTGTCCCTTTTACCAGATTTCCACTTCCTTCAGAAATGACTATATCTACTATATCATCTCAAAGTCCGCTTAACTACCTGAAAATCCGCCGCATACTATATCAATTCGTCTGCCGCAGCGTCTTCAGACGAAAAAAAGCCCTGCCGGGCTTTATGCCGGCAGGGCCTGCTTCCTTTATTATGATCCGCATATTCGGGTGCGGTATTTCCCGTACTCTATATGATCCGCATATCCGGGTGCGGTATTTCCCGTCCGATCTTTCAACGGATCATTTGATTATTCGATGCTGATAAAGCGTTTCTCTTCCACTTTCTCCTCAGGCTGTTTCTTGGGGATGGAAATGGTCAGGACGCCGTCCTCAAACTTCGCCTTGATGTCCTCCTGCTTCAGGTCCTCACCTACAAAGTAGCTTCTGGACATGCTGCCGGAATAACGCTCTCTGCGGATATATTTGCCGGTCTCCTTATCCTTCTCATTCTCTTCCAGGCCCTTGGCCGCGGATACGGTCAGATAACCGTCCTTAAGCTCCAACTGGATCTCTTCTTTCTTGAAGCCGGGCAGATCCACCAGAATCTCATAGCCCGTCTCATGCTCCCTGACATCTGTCTTCATGATGCGGCCGGCGTGTCCGCCGTACAGCTTCTTCTCTACATTACGTGTAGGAACTTCAAATGCGGGATAGAAGAAATTATCAAATGTGTCAAATAAATCATTACCTAAAATGTTGGGAAGTAACATGGTCTTTATCTCCTTTCAAATCATTGAATTTTTAACTATGTCTGCATCGGGTCCGGATGCCCTGTCTCATCAGGTTCTTTCATGGGTCTCTTTACGTTTGATAAATATTTCATATGGAATATTTATGTCCCATCCGTTATATCCGTTCCCTTTGTTCTATGCGTACTATAGCACGCATTATTAGCACTGTCAAGGGGTGAGTGCTAATAATTTTTGTGAACATTTTGTGTCCTCTTTCATGACATCTGATCCTCCCTGCGGGAACACGCTGATCCCCGGCAAAAAAAGGCCGGCAGGACCACTGGTCCCTGCCGGCTGCTGTTAAAAATGATTATAGGTTGATAGCTAACTTAATTTAGGATACTTTTTGATATTTTTATCTGCTGATACTTTATATTTATAGATGGCATGGCAAGCCTGTAGCTTACATCATGACTCTCAGACCACATGTCAGATAAAATGTCTGCACATAATGTCTGGAGAGCTTTTTAAACTCTTTTACTGCATTATCCATGGCCTTTTCCCTTTCTCTCTCAAAACGGAGACAGAAATCATCTTATTTATCGTTTCCATTATTGTTCGAACATTTTATATATCTATCGGATGCATCCCTGAACGGGCGTCTCTGTCGCGCCCGGAACAAGTATAAATATAGCACCTTCCGATAAAATGTCCTGCCCTTTTAAAAAAATCAGCAGCCAAATCTTGCGCAACCGTCAGGTTTCTCCGGCGTAAGGAAATAAAAAAACTTCCGGCAGACCTCTTTACATAATCTGCCGGAAGCTTATACACATTCCTGTTCTGTTTTATTCTTTTGGAGCAATAGTGACCGTGCCTGTAGCATCCCCGCCATAGACACGTACAATGACATTAGTCCGGACGCCGCTGACTTCGATCACTTCTCCGTCCGCAAGGTCCTTTCCTTCGTAGAGTGTTCCCATCTCCGTATAGGAATCCGTATCTCCTTCATCCGGAACGATATCGATGATCTCAATATCTACGGTACCGCCCTCCAGTTCGACCGTGATGACTGCGTCGTCAAAATTAAACTTCGCCTGTGTCTCTACAAATTCATTTTTGGGAAGATTCTTCAATTTGAATGTCGCGCCGTTACCGCCGCTGGTCACCTCGGAACTGCTGCTGCTGCAGGCTGCCAGCATTACAGCCATCAACAGAGCCATTACTGCTGCCAAAGCTTTTCTCTTTTTCATCCTTTTCCTCCTGACTGGATTTGTAACAAACTTCTCTGAATACTATAGCACAGTCCGGGCCCATTTGTTAGCCTTTACCGCAGAGCAAGATAGCTGTCCTTGTCCACTGCTTCCAGCCATTCAGTGGAAGTCTCTTCCCCATCCACTTCGATGGCAAGATGGGAGAACCAGGCGTCAGGCGCCGCGCCGTGCCAGTGCTTGACTTCCGCAGGGATGTTGATCACGGTACCGGGCGTCATTTCTACCGCCTCTTTGCCCCATTCCTGATAATAGCCTCTGCCGCCGACACAGATCAGCATCTGGCCGCCGCCGCTCTTTGCGTGATGGATATGCCAGTTATTGCGGCAGCCGGGCTCGAATGTCACATTATAGACCGGAATCTGCTCTGTTGAGACAGGTGCCAGATAGCTCTGTCCGACAAAGAATTCCCCATACGGATTGGGCTCTCCGATCGGGAAGCAGATCGTGTTCTGATATTTGTCTTTTTCTGTCTGTACAGGGATATCCTCTCCCCATACCTCTTTGGCCAGCCGGAATACCGCCCAGCCCTTGGGCCAGCCCACATACATGGTCGCGTGAGTGATGATCGCGGCGATTTCCGCTTTTGTCACGCCATGGGCCTTTGCGTTCTGCAGATGATAGGTCAGGGAAGAATCGGTGATGCCGGATGCCATCAGAGACACCACCGTGATGATACATCTGGTCTTCACGTCTATAGACTCCTCATTCCATACTTCCCCGAACAGAACATCATCATTCAGATGCGCGAACATGGGCGCGAACCCGCCGAGCTGACTTCTTCCTGCTGTCTGGACAATCTTTTCACTCATCCTGATTCCTCCTTTGATTTCAGATACATTACTTATTTCACTACGCATTTAACAGCCTGATCAGGCAGTTACATGTAATCTCGTAAATCGATTGATACATAAAATCCACGCCCGCGTCCGACATGGCCGTTCTCTGCTTTTCTGACACAGTAGTATATGGATATACACCGAACAGAAAAGGAAAGAATACATACAGGAAATTCTGTCTTTCCGGCCTGTTCATTTCCGGACAGAATTTTACGAGCAGACGGTCTATATTCCGCATGCTCTCTCCATAGGCGGCCTTAAATTCGGCGAGAAGTTCCTGCCGGCTGTTGGCTTCAATATCATAATTATTCATGGACAGGAGTTTCAGAAGCTGTCCCCTCTTCTCCAGGGAGCGGGCGATCTGATCTGCCAGTTCCTGTCTTGTCAGCGTTTCATTCCTTTCAAGGATCGCTTCAAGCTCCGCGTTCCAGCGGTCATATTCCAGCTTATAGAGAGCCAGAAAAATCTCTTCTCTGGTCTGGAAGTAGTTATATATGGTCGGCCGTGAAAAAGAAGTTTCTTTTCCGATCTCTTTCAGCGTGATCTCCTTGAAGCTCATGGTCTGATACAGCTTTTCACAGGCCCGGATAATCTCTTCTTTACGGGCGGCTGTTCTTTCCGGGGATCCTTTCGGCATGGATGCGTCCTCCTTACTAAGTTGTGACATCGTGTCATAATTGATTTTAGTCTTATTTTGACATTGTGTCAAGATATTAAAATCTTTATATTACGGCAAAATACCGTTTTGCCCGAAAAAAAGAAACCCGCCTCCGGATCGGGAGACGGGTCCTGTCTGTCGTTATTGATCAGGATAAATGCTTCAGATAAGAAGATGAAACCGGAAATTCAAAGTAGGTATCCGGAAAGGGTTCCTCCCTGAGGGTAAAGTGCCACCATTCGCAGTCTATGGGGGCAAATCCGTGCCGCATCATCACAGACTGCAGCAGCATCCGGTTCTCATACTGCTCCTCTGTCACCCCTTGATAATCGGGATGCGAGACCTCACTGAACATATCAAAGGGACTGCCCATATCCACTTCCCTGCCGGTCCGCATATCCAGCAGGGTCAGGTCGATGGTGCTGCCCCTGCTGTGACTGGACTGGCTGGCGATATAGCCCAGCTTGAACAGAGACTGTTTCTCCAGATCCGGATAAAAGAAAGGCTTCATCCGCAGGTCCAGATCCTCGATCCCCCACAGGACAAAATGCCGGACCGCGCAGGCCGGCCTGTAGGCGTCAAATATTTTCAGACGGTATCCCTTTACATTCATCTCATTGCTGACGGCCTGCAGGGCTCTTGCCGCCTCCCTGGTACAGATGGCGCAGGGCTCTTCATACCCGTTGATCCTTTCGCCCACAAAATTATAGGTGGAAAAATACCGGATCTCCTGAATGACTGCCGGCACATAATCTGACAGGAGCACAAAACCGGACGCGTCCATGGTCACTTTTTTTCTGTAGTCCATCTATACCTCTCCCATATTTATTCAGACTGCAGCTGAAATGGATCCTGTTATCTGTCAGGCCGGTTCTCAGCCGAGATTACAGAAGGACATTTTCCCTTTCATCCGCTCGAACGCCTCTGTCAGGCTGTCTGTTAAAGCGTTCCTTTCCTCTTCCGCAAGCTCCGGCATCAGATATTTGTCCCCGATGCGCTCCTGCAGGTCTCCCACCTTTTCATAAAAATGAATATAAAGGTCATCCTCTACTGTTTCCAGGGAATCCATTTTCCCGATCAGGCTTTCTACTTCCTGTCGAATCGCGCTCATGTTCATCTCCTTCTTCGCTGATCCGTCAGCGGACGAAATTGGTCCAGACTCTTTCCTCTGTTCTTTCGGGCAGGATTCCCGCCTGCCGGCCGGCTTCGATACACCGGAGCAGCCAGGCCATGTTTTTACCAAGGATCCGCATGGTCTGCATGCCTTCCGCGTCCTGCCGGACTTCTTCGGGAGAATTGCCGTGGACCATGGTCCAGTACTGGGAGGACACAACGGGCATCTCGTTGATCATCAGGTATTTGTTCAGGACATCCAGGGCCGCTGTTGTGCCGGCGCGTCTGGCGGACGCGACCACCGCGCCCGGTTTATGTTTCAGCTTATCCCCGTGAATATAGAAGAGCCTGTCCAGGAATACCTGGATCTCACCGGAAGGTGAGGCATAGTAGACCGGGCTGCCCAGCACAATGCCATCGACCTCATCCAGCATGGCGGCTGTCTCTTTCACTGCCTTGTCAATATTTCCGTTCACGGCATCAATGCCGACATGGATGATCTCTGTACTGATCTTTTCACTTTCCAGGACATCCGCAACTTCTTTCAGGGCCGTATAGGTGCAGCCGGATTTACGGCGGCTGCCATTGATCAATAATACTTTCATAACTGTTTATTTCCTCCAATATCGTTATTCATCCTATAGATGTCAGTTCATATTATTCATCTATTCATTGTATCAATAACCGGAAAAATGCTCAAGACTGCCGGCCATCACGCACGGACCTGTTAGTAAGGACCGCATCCTGAAAGAGGACTTTCACCTATGGTTCCTGATATCTTGTGGCATCATTCGCGCATCCTGTGATCATGATCCTGTCAGCCTCCACCCGGCAGGTGAGGCTGTTGATCTCCACGCCCGCCCGGGCCGCTTCTGTCAGCCCGGCCCTGAATGCCGGCATGGTGCTGTCGTTGGGAAGGACAAGCCTGATTCCGTTCATCTGGATCACAAAATCAATGGAACAGTGATATCCCCGGCCGGCCGCTGCCGTCAGTTCCCGGATATGCTTCAGGCCCCGTTCTGTAGGAGCGTCCGGGAATAGCCCGAAGGAAGAATCCGGTCCTTCTGCCAGCGTGCATCCTTTGACCTCCCGCAGATATTTTTCCTCCCCTCTCTCCAGATAAAAATCGAATCTGGAATTCCCGTATTTGTATTCCGGCTTTACCAGGTCATAGGTCCGCAGATTCTCCAGATACTGTTTCATCAGGGCATTGGGAGCCAGGCTGTCAATATTGACCCAATCCAGACCCTGCTTATAAACAGAAATCAGATCATAGGCCGTTTTCCGGGCGGGATTTTCCGCTTTCTGCAGTGTTACCGCCGCCCCGGGGACCAGCAGTTCCCCAAGCCTGCCCGTGTTTTTGACGTGTACAGTCTCTTCTTTCCCGTCAATCAGAACGCCGGCACTGAAGCGGTTGTACCTTTTCACAAATACCGCGGGTATTGTGTTCTCATAGATGATCAGCGCAATCTTTTCTGCCATCTGTAACTCCTGTTCCTCCTGCTGTTTCTTCAAGCACCTGACTGCACTTACACTTAAGCCATACAGATTCCTGATCAGTACTTATTCCTGTGCCACACTTACCAGTAAGCCCTGTTTACTCCAAAGCCGCAAAGAAAGCGCCGTCCAGCTGGCAGATGTCATCAACAGGTACAGGATCATAGTCCTCGATCACAATGACCCGCTTATAAATATCGATTTTTCGTACCGCGCCCGCCAGGCTCTGATAGGAACCGCCCTCCTTCCGTTCATCGGGAACAAAACGGGTAATCCTGATATTGGGGTGCTCCCCGATCCGGGCTTCCAGATACCGCAGTTTCCTGTCCAGCACTTCCTTCTCTTCTTCCTCCAGCTCGATCCTGCGGTCCGTCAGTCTGGCCGTTTCCGCCACCGCGTCCTCATAGCCGGTCAGGGCCCGGAATGGCATGAACTGGGCTGCCCGGGCCGCCCTCTCCATCCGGGGGTGCTTCTGCGAAGTCGGATGGGGCAGATGGATAATGTCCTCATAAGGACTTTTCTGATTGCTTTGATTGAACATGGCTCTCTCTTTCCGCTTCCTCTCAGGAATCAGACTCATGCTTTATGTCCGCCGATCTGACTGTTCCTGGCAATCGCCGTGGCCCCTTCCTGCAGATCGGAGGCCTTAAGGATGGCGTTCTTTCCGAATTTCTTCTGGATCTCCAGCATGGCCTGCTGCATCTTCTTTTCACGGGCCAGCCGCTCCTCTTCCGCTTTCTTTTCCGCGGGCGTAGTCTCTTTCTGCCCGATGCCGAAATCCGAGAACAGATCCATCTGTTCATAGACCGTATCGCCGCTCTTTATATTATTCTCCAGAATATGGGCAGCCGTCAGATAGATCCTGCGGGTCAGCAGGCCGGGATCCACGATTCTTTCAAACAGGGACACGGCCGCTTCCCGGATCTTTTCTGTCGATGCTGTCGGCCGCTTCAGATTGGCAGTTCCGTGGGCAGGTCTGGGAACCCGGACGCCCCAGCGTCCATCCTCGACCGCTCCCTGATAAGAGCCTCCGTTTTCGGGAAGGTTGCTCTTATCATACCCCACATGCAGGACGATCTGATCTGTCAGACGATTCTTTCTGACAAGGTCCAGAGCCAGGGCTTCCGCCATTTCCTTAACTACGATTCTGGTCTTTTCAAAGGTGTATGGTCCCATCAGGACCTGGCCGGCTCCGATGCTGCTGGATTCCGGAACAAAGCTCTTGATCTCCCGCATGGTGCAGGGTTCCCAGCCCCAGGCATGGTCGATCAGCAGCTCCGCGTTGATCCCGAACAGCTTATAGAGCAGGTCCTCATTATGGTAATCGCCGGGCTTTCCGATGGAACACCTGGCTATATCTCCCATGGTATAGAGTCCGTTCTGCTCCAGCTTCTTCTGATAACCCCTGCCCACTCTCCAGAAATCTGTCAGGGGCCGGTGGGTCCAGAGCAGGCGGCGGTAGGACATTTCATCGAGCTGGGCGATCCGTACCCCGTCCCTGTCTGCCGGGATATGTTTGGCGACAATATCCATGGCCACCTTTGCCAGGTACATGTTGGTGCCGATTCCGGCTGTGGCAGTGATACCGGTCTGAGAAAGGACATCACCGATGATGCGGCGGGCCAGCTCATGGGGACTGACGGCATATGTGTCAAGGTAATCAGACACATCCATGAACACTTCATCAATGGAATAGACATGGATATCCTCAGGGGCTATATACTGCAGATAGACCTGATAGATCCGGGTGGAATACTCCATATAGAGGGCCATCTGCGGTACCGCGCAGACATAGGTAAGTTCCTTTTTCGGATCGGCCTTGAGCTGTCCTTCATCTGAAGAGGATCCGTCAAAAGCGCCGCCTGCCAGATGCCGCCGCTTCGTATTGATCTTTTTCACTTTGGCATTGACTTCAAACAGACGGCATCGGCCCGGCAGTCCGTAAGCCTTGAGGGATGGGGACACTGCCAGGCATATGGTCTTTTCCGTCCTGGAGGCGTCCGCGACCACCAGATGGGTCGTCAGCGGATCCAGGCCTCTTTCCATACATTCTACAGACGCATAGAAGGACTTCAGGTCAATAGCAATATAGGTCTTTTCTGTCCCGGGAAGGGAAAATTTTTCAGAGCCTTTTATCGTCGATTTTTGTTTATCACTACTGCTCATCGCTCTCAAAATCCTCCCCCGGAAAAATATCTCT
>CADAOZ010000033.1 GCA_902789735.1 uncultured Lachnospiraceae bacterium | reverse complement strand
CTGGCATTCCTCTGCCGATTCCTTCAGGGTCTTCCGGTCCATCATGCAGCGCAGGTAATCCGCCCAGACCGACAGCCTTTTCCTTGTCCTTGAAGTAACGGAATGGGAACTGGGGATGAAGGACTTCCCGCAGTCGCGGCACAGATAGCGCTGTGTACCATCCCTCCGTGTCCCGTTCTTTACGACATGGTCTCCATCACAGTAGATACAGGCCTTCCCGTCCGTCATCCTTGTTTCGATCAGGAACGGCTGCAGGTCCCCGCCGTCAACAGATATATCATTGGATACGGTCGTATAGAAGACTACGCGGTCGCTGAAAGAAAGATTCTTATATGAAGTTATCAGATCATTCAGTTCAGACATACTGTTTCTCACTCCTTGGACTTAAGATACATAGATTATACCAAACAATTGTTCTATTATCAACCATAAACAAGAATATAGCCACAGGTATTATCCGGCCTGGATCATTTTATATATGCCTCATTTCTTTCTAAATATCATTTTCTTTCTAAATATCATTTCTCATATAACATCTTTTCTCTTATAACTTCTTTCTTTTGTCACACCGACTTTACTGTACAGCCCTCATGATATCGTACGGTTTCTACTTCCTGTACAACCATTATCAACATGTTGATAAATTATTCTGCAGAACCAATCTATAAGCCAACCCAGAGCCAGTCTATAAATCAATCTGTAAACCAATCTAATATTCAATCAATGACGATTCTTTCTTACTGGAGGAAAAAATGGATTATATAGAATTCGAAAATGCCCTGCAGCTTATCGACTCTGTAAAAGTGCTCAGTGAAGCAATCGCCGACTCCCCGAATCTGGCAGACCTGAACTGCGCGAGTATCTTCCGCATGATCTTTTTTGTACTGGAAAACGCGGAGCAGCCTTTGCGGGAGGTACTGGAGAAGATGATCTCTTCCGATTCCTGTGATTCCGGATCTGAATTTACCTCTGACACTCCGCAGGCCGGAACAGATTCCTGTCCGGCGGACTGAATCAATTCCTCTCCGCCCGGATTCATCTCCATATCTTGCAGCCGGCTGAATCAATCTATGGTTCCGGACTGCAAAAAGACTGGGAAGACTGCAAGAATACGCAAAACAGCTTATAGCATTCCTTACCATATGATAAAATAACATCATACTGCATTTTCAACATGCGCAAGAATGAAAAAAGAGGGAGGTTATTGCTGTGCTGCTTCAATTCCTGACCGCCGTTTCTGATTTTATGTGGGGTACCTGGATGACCATTCTGCTGGTCGGAACCGGTCTTTATCTGTCCATCCGCTTCGGATTCCGCTATAATTTCCGGAATATCGGTTTTCATTTCAAAAATACCTTTGGAAAAATGTTCCAAAAAGGCGAGGGTACCGGAACTGTTTCCGGATTTGCCGCCGCCTGCACGGCTATGGCCAATACGATCGGCGTTGGCAATATAGGCGGCGTCGCAACAGCTATCGTGGCCGGCGGCCCGGGTGCAGTCTTCTGGATGTGGGTCTCCGGACTGCTTGGTATGTCCACTAAAGCCTGCGAGATCATCATTGGCCAGCGTTACAGAGTCAAATACAGTGAATCCGTCGATGAGTATATGTGCGACCGTTCCTTTGTCATGAAGAACGCTCTGGGGTGGAAGGCCGGCGCTATGGTCCTGGCCGTTGCCTGTTTTGTGCTGGGTCCCTGGACCTGCTGCGTTCAGACTGAGTCTGTGACCAGTTCACTTCAGGAAGGTTTCGGTATTGCGCCCATTGTTTCCGTCATCGTGCTTGGCATCACCTGTTTCCTGACCATCTGGGGCGGCCTCAAGAGAATCGCCTCCGTTATGGAAAAAGTCATTCCCGTCATGGCCATGGTCTATATCATCGGCGGTCTGGGCATCCTTGTGACCCATATCACCATGGTCCCTGCCGCCTTTGGCCTGATTATTAAAAGCGCATTTACCCCTATGGCAGGAATCGGCGGTTTTGCCGGCGCCACCGTCCGTGACGCGGTCCGCTACGGCGTAGCCCGCGGACTCTATTCCAACGACGCGGGTACCGGTTATGGCATCATCGCACACGCCTCCGCAAAAACAGACCATCCTGTCCGTCAGTCTTCCTGGGGATGGGGCGAAGTTTTTCTGGATACGATCGTTGTCTGTTCTGTCACGGCACTTTCTCTGATTCTGACCAATGTATATGTGGATTATCCCGGCGTGGACTCTGCCCAGCTAACGACCGTGGCCTTCAAGGTATCCTACGGGACTTTCGGCGGCTGGTTCATGGCTGCCGCCATCTCCGTATTCGCCTGGACAACGATTATCGGCATGTACTACAGCTGTGAAAAATCTATCAACTACGCCTTTGGCGACCACGCCCGAAGCAGAATCGCAACACGGATCTATATGATTTATTACATGCTGCCCTGCGTCATTTTCTATAATATCGACGCCCAGTCTCTGTGGGCTATGACAGATATTCTGTCCGCGATCTATATCCTGATCACGATGACCTTTATCTATACCCAGCAGAAAGAGATCATGCGGCTCTTCCATGATTTCTGGGACCGTTTCATCCCCGCCCTGAACCGGGGTGAAAAACCGGAGCCTGTCTCCTATGGCAGCATTGATGAAAAGGCAAAATAATCTGATTAAAATAACCTGAGTAAATAATCTGCGTAAAATAACCTGAGTAAATAATCTGCGTAAAATAATCGGCGTAAAATAACCTGAGTAAAAAATCTGTATAGCGAAAAAGCCCCGCGGTATCGCGGAGCAGAAAGGCCGGTATCTGATATGACAAACACAAATACTGCAAACTTCAGTCTGGGCGCTCTCCTGTCCCGGGAAAAATATCTGATCATTGACGGTTCCATGTCTACAGCCCTGGAACATCTGGGCTGTAATCTGAATGACCGTCTCTGGACCGCCAGAGTCCTGGCCGATCATCCCGAACTGGTCAAAGAAGTCCACCTGCAATACCTGCGCGCCGGCGCCGATCTTCACATCAGCGCTTCCTACCAGGCGACCATCCAGGGACTGACCGAAAACGGATACAGCCTTGCGGAGGCGGAAGAGGTTATCCGCCGGTCTGTCCGTATGTTCAAAGAAGCAAGGGCAGAATGGTGGGAGGCGGAAGGCAGGGCAGCCGGCAGACACTGGCCTCTGGTCGGCGGCGCCATTGGTCCCTACGGAGCCTATCTGGCAGACGGTTCCGAATACAGAGGCCATTATGGCGTCAGCGATGAGACTCTGTATGAATTCCATCGCCGCCGTATGGAACTGCTGGCAGAAGAAGGATCGGACTTCCTCCTGATCGAGACCCAGCCCTCTCTGCGTGAAGCCCTGATTGCGGCTAAAATCGCGGAAGATCTGCACTGTGATTACTGGATCAGCTTTTCCTGTATGGATGGCCGGCATATTCATGAAGGCGACCTGATCCGGGACTGCGCCAAAGCACTGACGGATGGATATCCGGGCCTGAAAATGATCGGCGTCAACTGCACGGCCCCGCAGTTTATTGAATCTCTGATCCGGGAGCTTCGTTCCGGCACGGACCTGCCCGTCGCAGTCTATCCTAACAGCGGTGAGACCTATGATTCCGAAACCAAAACATGGCACGGCAGCAAAGGCATGCGTTCTTTCGGCTCCTATGCTCTGGATTATTTCAGGGCTGGTGCGGCCGCAGTCGGCGGCTGCTGCACGACAGCGTCCAGTCATATTCTGCAGGTCTGCGAAGCAAGGGATACTGTCCTGCAGGAACCTGCCCTGATCATACCCTGAATATGTCCCGCGCATGTATCATCCACTGAACATGCGCCGCCCCCACAACATACTCTGAACACGCGCAGAGCATGCATTACCCACTCAACTTCCGACGCAAATACATCAACCTGCATCAGCATATTCAGCGCTCCGGGCAGGAGGGCCTTCCCCTGAAAAACGATGAACCAAAACAGAAAAACAGAGGTATAGATGGATATGATTCCAAACAGAAAAAGAGCGCTCCTCATTATCCTCTCGGCCATGCTGGCTTTTACTACCGCCTGCAGCACTTCCGGTCACACGGCAGATGAAAATACAGAGGCTGCTTCCTCCTCCTCGAATGCAAACTACGCAAACTACAAACAGGGTACTGATCCTGAAGCAGGTGACGGGAAAGAGAGCGTTTCCGATGAGCAGGAGGCAGTATCAGAAAATGAGCAAAAGACGGGAACCGCCGCGTCGGGAACTGCCGCTGGAACCGGGCAGTCCGATTCCGCTGCAGCCCCTGTCCCCATGTCAGAAGCGACCGGAATCGGCCGGCATGCGACAGTCACATCAGGAAAATATGAAGGAATGACCGCAGATCAGATTGCCGCCTCCCTGACACTGGAACAGAAGGCAGACCAGATGGTCCAGCCGGCTATCTACAATACAAGTAATACAATGATGGGCACTCATGACTACGGCAGTATTCTTTCAACATGGGATGGAACCTTCGTAAAGGAAACACCGGAAGACTGGTACGACAGAATCTGCAAAATCCAGTCGAACGCCGTCGCCTCCAGTGCCGCGATCCCCTTCGTTTACGGACAGGATTCCGTGCATGGGGTCAACTATTCTCTGAACACTGTCATTTTCCCCCATAACATCAATATCGGGATGGCCGGTGACGCCGACCTGGCTTATCAGATGGGCACCGCAGTCGCGGAAGAGATCCTGCCTACCGGCATGCTGTGGAACTTTTCTCCCTGTGTAGCCTCAGCCCAGGATCCCCGCTGGGGAAGAACCTACGAAAGCTATAGTTCCGATCCCGAAATCGTACAGGAACTGGCTGCCGCCTACACCAGGGGCCTGACCGAACATGGCGTAATCGCATGCCCCAAACATTTTTTTGGTGACGGAAATACCCTGATGGGAACCGGAGAAAGCCTGAACGGCAGAACCCTCCTCGACAGAGGTGACGCCCGGCTTTCCGACGAGGAGATCGAAGCTCTCCTGGCAGTCTATCAGGCCCAGATCGACAGCGGCGCCCAGTCGCTCATGGTCAGTCACAGTGCTTTGAACGGCATAAAGATGCATGAAAATCAACACTATCTGATCGATGTGCTGCGCGGTCAGATGGGATTTAAGGGCGTAGTCCTCAGCGACTGGGAATCGATTCACAATATTAAAAGTACCGACAATTTTGAGGAGCAGGTAGTCACTGCTGTCAACGCAGGAATCGATATGCTGATGGAGCCGGATCAATTTGAATCATGCGCAAAAATCATCTGTAACGGTGTGCGGAAAGGGGAGATTTCTGAGGAGCGGGTCAATGAAGCGGTCACCCGGATTATCCAGATGAAAATGGATGCAGGCCTCTTTGAAGATCCCTATCTGGAAGATCTGCTGACCGGTGTTAACGCTGATCCTGCAAAACAGTGTGGGTCCGAAGCCCATAAAGAACTGGCAGCTGAACTGGTCCGGGACAGCATGGTCCTGCTTAAGAATGAAGATTCTGTTCTTCCTCTTCAGCCCGGAACCAAAGTGTATGTGACCGGCCCTGCCGCCAATGATGTCGGCGTGCAGTGCGGCGGCTGGACCCGCTGCTGGCAGGGTATGACAGACACAATTTACGGCGGCCGCCTGATTGAAGACGGCACGACCCTGCTGGACGGTCTGCAGGGCGCTTCCGCAAATGGAGAGATCAGCGTCATAACCGATTCCGAACAGGCTGGCCAGGCAGATGTGGTCATCCTGTGTCTGGGAGAAATCCCTTACGCTGAATGGTACGGAGATACGGAGGATCTGTCCATTACCGGTCCCATGGGACTGAATGGCAATCAGGCCGCGATCCGGGAAGCCGCCTCTCTGGACAAACCGGTCATCACCCTGCTTTTCACAGGCAGAAATACCATCATCGAGGAATACGCAGAGGGCTGGAACGCCATCGTCATGTGCGGTCTGCCCGGCAGTGAAGGCGCCGCAGCAGCAGATGTTCTGATTGGAAAACATGACTTTACCGGTCATCTCTCCATGCCCTGGTTCAAAGACGAAGCGGATATCGAATCCGGGCAGGCTTTGTATCCTGTTGGCTACGGCCTGCACTATGCTCAGCCGTAAGGATTTAGGTAAGGATTAGGTAAGGATTAGGAAGCTGCAAATCAAATCCTCATGCCGTGTCCCGGCCGGCTTCAGACAGCCGCCCTTTCAAAAAAAGCAATATCCCCTGTCCTCTGTGAATCATTATAGATTCCACAGGAGCAGGGGATTTTTCAGACTGCCAGCTCAACTATTCAGAACGGTTTTTTAACAACGCTTTTTACTACGTTTTTTACAACGACTGCCGGACGTGAAGCTGACATTTCAACCATACATAGTGAAACAGATTTGTTCTTCTTGAAGCCTTTCAGGCGGCAGCCTCCTGAAAATTCATTTCAACCGTACATAATAGAACAGATACTGCTGCATGATTCCGGCAATGTCCCTGTACGGGAGCAGATCGATCTGGCCGCCATACTGTTCATCTATGATACGGTTCATCCAGACATCCCGGGGAAAAGACCCCAGTCTGTGATACCCATACAGCATCACGCATGCAGATACCTTGTCGCCGACCCCGAAAAAGCCTTTCAGCCTCGCGGAAAGTTCATCATCCTCCAGGGCTGCCATGGCCTCCATATCCGGATTCTCCCGGGCTGCCGCGTAGATATATTTGGCCCTGTATCCCAGTCCGCAGGCTTTCAGATCCTCCAGTGACAACTGTCTCAGTTCTTCCGCGTCCGGAAAAGCATAGAAGCGTTCTCCCCGGGAGGAGAGGACTTCCCGTCCGCAGGCCTTGCAGATCTCTTCGATCGCAGTCTTGATGGCAGGGATACTTTTCCGCTGTGATAAAAGAAAGGTGATCAGCATTTCCCAGGGATCCTGGCGCAGGATCCGGATCCCGCAGCCGCAGGCCGCCGCTTCCATCAGATAACTGTCTCCGGGCGGGATCAGGTCAAAACAGGCACAGTAATCCCTGTCCAGGTCAAAATACCGATGCCAGAAACCATCAAAAACCTCCCGGCTGCAGTCAAAGCGCACTGTCTCCGAGCCGGGTTCCTGCCAGGCTTCCAGAAAGCGATCCTGCGCCATCATCTTAAAATGACCGGGCTCCGTCTCCCACATGCGGAAACACTGACCGGATTCACTGATCTGTTTCAGATCAAAGTTCTGCAGCTGCAATTCCATATTTTTCCCTTTCTTATCATATCCTACACTATATATGTGCATTCGACATATTGTTATACCACCGAGAACGTTAAAGCTAACATATATAGTGTCCGATAATGTATCAGATCAAATGCAAAAGAACAAATACTTGCTATTTCATCAGAAAACCCCCGCGGTTCCTGCCGTTTTCCTTTACGGAAGGTACCCGCGGGGATTCAGTTTTTCCATTTTTTACAGGGTGTCTATTCCTTTTCGATGGTCTCGGCCAGTCTCCTCGCCACGTATACGCCGCTGGCAGAAGCATGGGACAGGGAATGGGTTACCCCGCTGCCGTCTCCGATAAAGAAGAGGCCCTTATGTATGGTCTCCAGGTGCTCATCCAGATCCACCTCCATGTTGTAGAATTTGACCTCTACGCCGTAAAGGAGGGTATCGTCGTTGGCCGTTCCGGGCGCGATGGTATCCAGAGCATGGATCATTTCAATGATTCCGTCCAGAATCCGCTTGGGCAGGACCAGACTCAGGTCACCGGGCGTGGCGTTCAGGGTCGGCCTGACTGTATTCTCTTCTATTCTCTTACTGGTACTGCGGCGTCCCCGTTCCAGATCGCCCAGCCGCTGGACGATGACTCCGCCGCCCAGCATATTGGACAGGCGGGCAATGCTCTCACCGTAGCCGTTGCTGTCCTTAAACGGTTCCGAAAAATGCTTTGATACCAGAAGGGCGAAATTGGTATTCTCCGTCTTCCGGTTCTCGTCTTCAAAACTGTGGCCGTTTACTGTAATGATCCCGTTGGTGTTCTCGTTAACAACGATCCCGTTGGGGTTCATGCAGAAAGTCCGGACATTGTCCTCAAACTTCTGCGTCCTGTAAACGATCTTGCTCTCATACAGCTCATTGGTAATATCTTCAAAGACGACTGCCGGGATCTCGACCCGGACACCGATATCCACGCGGTTGGACTTGGTAGGGATCTGCAGATCTTTACAGACTCTGCCCATCCATTTGCTGCCGCTGCGGCCGGCGGAGACGATACAGTATCTTCCCTGGAAGGTCCGGCCTGCTGCCTTAGCGCTATTTCCTGGAGCCTTTTCAATATTTCCTGCTGTCTTTTCGGTATTTCCAGCTCCCTGTTCATCCGGGGCATCTTCTTTTTCTTTCTTCAGATGGATCTTATAGCCATGTTCCAGCTTTTCGATGTGTTCCACAGGCGCGTTGAAATAGAAATCCACCCGGTCTTTTAATTCCTCGAACAGATTCTTCAGCACGATATAATTGATGTCCGTGCCCAGATGCCGGACTGACGCGTTGAGCAGATTCAGCCCATGGGTCACGCAGATCTTGCGGAAACGGGTGCCGGCTGTAGAATACAGTTTTGTTCCCTCTCCGCCATGGACCAGATTGATCCGGTCCACATATTCCATCAGCTCAATGGCCTTTTTACGCCCGATATATTCATAGAGTGTGCCGCCGAAATCATTGGTGATGTTGTACTTACCATCTGAGAAAGCGCCTGCACCGCCGAATCCGTTCATGATGGAGCAGGTCTTACAGCCGATGCAGCTTTTGATCTTGTCCCCGTCGATCGGACACTTCCTTTTCTCCAGGACATTGCCGGCCTCAAAGACCGCCACTTTCAGATCCGGCCTGCGCTTGGTCAGCTCATAGGCGGAATAAATACCGCCCGGCCCTGCTCCTATAATCAGCACATCATATTTCTTCATAACTCTATTACGTCTCCCTTTCTATTCTGAACCGGAAAGTCTGACGCCCGGTTCACTGAACCACGTAGTCTGACGCCCGGTTCACTGAACCACATAGTCTGACGCCCGGTTCATTTAGTGAACCACGTAGTCTGACGCCTGGTTCATACAATGGCAGGATAATAAGCAACAACTTTCTGTCTACCATCATAACACAGGAAGCCTGCTTTTAGTGAACCACAAAGTCTGACTTCCGGTTCATTTTCTAGTATAATGAGAATGTCAGAAAGAACAGAACTGTCTGTTTTGAAAAGGAGGGTTACAAATGAGCAAAAAGATTCTTGCCCTGATCGGCGAAGACTTTGAAGATCTTGAGCTGTCCTATCCGGTCCTGCGTCTGCGGGAAGCGGGATGTCAGGTCGATCTGGTCGGTGAAGAAGCGGGGCATACCTATCACGGTAAATACGGGGTGCCTTTCGCGTCTGATTATTCCTTCGATCAGGTAGAAGCCGCGGATTATGACGGACTTCTGGTGCCCGGCGGCTGGGCGCCCGATAAACTGCGCAGGTTCCCCAAGGTCCTGCAGATCGTCCGTGAAATGAACGAAGCCGGCAAGCCCATCGGCGAAATCTGCCACGCAGGCTGGGTCCTGATCTCCGCGGATATCCTGCGGGGTAAGACAGTCACCAGCACGCCCGGCATTAAAGATGATATGACCAATGCCGGTGCCACCTGGGTCGATCAGGCCAGTGTTGTGGACGGCAACATTATCTCCGCCCGCAGACCCCCGGATCTGCCGGAATATATGAAGGATTATCTGAAAGTGCTGTTCGGCTGAGTGTGACAGCTGACAATTTCCTGATCCGGCCTTCATAATAACAATTGGAAAATAGCAACTGAAAAATAATAATTAAAAAAAATAGCAATTGAAAAATATCAATTGAAAATTCACCAAAAAAGCAGTGGTCCGTATATAGCTGCTGCTTAAAAAAAATGACAGCGGGCTTATGTCCGCTGTCAAAAAATGACAGCGGGCTTATGTCCGCTGTCATTTTTTTGCGAAGGCCGCCGCTGAATCGGTATGCCGCAGAAGCAGCATGCCGGACAGCGGAAGCCTTTTATTCATTTGTAATGACCTACGGCAGATCCCCGCAAATCATTCATTTCAACTGACCTGTATAAGGATCCCCGCAAAGCCCGCGGAAAGATATCTAACAGATATATCTTACTTACGGACGATGGTGAACCTCTCCTTGGGAGAATAGGTCGTATGCAGGAGCTTCTCCGCAATCTCACTTCCGGGCTCGCCCAGGAAATCATTATAGAGCTGCTGAATCTGAGTGTTGTCCATGGAGACACGTTTCTGTTTGAAGCGGTCCTCGTCGTAGAGGGCTTTCATTCTGCGGTCTTTATAGGTATAGCCGATCCTGCCGTGTTTCTTTCTGGCGGATACGATGGACTGGCCGCCGCCGTTGATGCAGCCGCCGGGGCATCCCATGACTTCGATGAAGGTATACTTGGAGATACCGGCCCGCACATCCTCCAGCAGAGGTTTGGCGCAGGTCATGGAAGAAGTGATGGCGATCCAGATCTTCTGGCCGTTGAGGTCGATCTGGGCTTCCTTGACGCCTGCCATACCGCGGCATTCCATAAAGTCGACACGCTCCAGGGTCTTGTTCTCCAGCTTCTGTTTGACGGTACGCAGGGCCGCCTCCATAACGCCGCCGGTGGCGCCGAAGATAACGCCCGCGCCGGTGTATTCGCCCAGCAGATCCTGATCGAATTCTTCATCTTCCAGGGCATCGAGATCGTCCATGCCGTACATCTTGATCAAACGGCCGGCTTCTCTGGTGGTCAGGACAGCGTCAACATCCTGATACTCGCCGGTCAGGAGCTCGGGCTTTCTGGCCTCGGACTTCTTGGCGATACAGGGCATAATGGATACAACAAAGATCTTGGAAGGATCTACATTGTGCTTCTGGGCCCAGTAGGTCTTGCAGATCGCGCCAAACATCATGTGGGGCGATTTGGCACTGGACAGATGGGGCAGGAGCTCCGGATATTCATATTCAATGTAACGGACCCAGCCCGGTGAACAGGATGTGAACATGGGCAGGACGCCGCCGTTGCTGATCCTTCTGAGCAGCTCGGAACCTTCCTCCATGATGGTCAGGTCGGCGCCGAAGTTGGTGTCATAGACTCTGTCAAAGCCGCAGCGCTTGAGGGCGGCGACCATCTTGCCGGTGACAAGGCTGCCGATGGGCAGGCCGAATTCCTCACCCAGGGAAGCGCGGACCGCGGGAGCGGTCTGGCAAATGACGACCTTATCGGGATCGTTGATGGCTTCGATGACTTCGTGGATCTCTTCCTTCTCAGTCAGAGCGCCGACAGGGCAGGCAATGACACACTGGCCGCACTGCATGCAGTTGACATCATTGAAGCTGCCGTTGTAGACAGGTCCGCAGATGGTCTTGAAGCCGCGGTTCTGCAGGCCCAGGATACCGATGCCCTGTACTTTTTCACAGGTACCGATACAGCGCTCGCAGAGGACACACTTGGAAGTATCGCGGACGATACCCCAGCTGGCGTCTTCAAAGGTAGGCGGCGTATGCTCGCCCTCGAAACGGTTCTGACGGATGCCCAGCTCGGCACAGAGTCTCTGCAGCTCGCAGTTGGTATTGCGCTTGCAGGAGAGACAGTTTTTATTATGGTTGGACATGATCAGCTCGACGGTGGTCTTACGTCCGCGGATTGCTCTCTCCGAGTTGGTCCAGACTTCCATGCCTTCGGAAACAGGCGTGGTGCAGGCGGACAGCAGGGCCCTGGCCCCTTTGACCTCGACCAGACAGACACGGCAGGCGCCGGATCTGATCACGTTCTTTAAATAGCACAGTGTGGGAATCTGAATTCCCGATTTGTTAGCGGCTTCCAGGATGGTATCGCCCTCTTCGGCCGTAACGAAATGATTATTGATCTTAATATGAACTTCGCCCATAGTATACCCTCCTGTTTAATGACGTTCCACAGCGCCAAAGCGGCAGTTGGTGAGACAAAGTCCGCACTTGATGCACTTGGCGGGATCGATCTTGTAGACTTCCTTACCCGGCTTGCCGGTGATCGCTTCCGCGGGACAGTTGCGGGCGCAGATCGAGCAGGCGCGGCACTTGGCAGGATCGATGGAATAACTCAGCAGGTTCTTACATACGTGCGCAGGGCAGCGCTTCTCCAGAATATGCGCTTCATATTCATCTCTGAAATAACGCAGTGTGGACAGGATGGGGTTAGGAGCTGTCTGGCCCAGGCCGCAAAGGGCGGTATCCTTGATCTCATGGCAGAGCTCTTCCATCTCATCGAGCATTTCCATGGTGCCGTCGCCGTTGGTGATCTTGGTCAGCATTTCCAGCAGACGCTTGGTGCCGACACGGCAGGGCGTACACTTGCCGCAGGATTCGTCACAGATGAATTCCATATAGAACCGGGCAACGTCGACCATACAGTTGTCTTCATCCAGAACGATCATGCCGCCGGAACCCATCATGGAGCCGGCCGCGATCAGGTTCTCATACGTAATGGGTGTATCCAGTTCATTCTCTGTCAGACAGCCGCCGGAAGGTCCGCCGGTCTGGACAGCCTTGAACTTCTTGCCTTCGGGGCAGCCGCCGCCGATATCGTAAATGATCTCACGCAGAGTAGTGCCCATGGGGATCTCGACCAGACCCGTGTTGTTGATCTTGCCGCCCAGCGCGAAGACCTTGGTGCCCTTGGACTTGTCGGTACCGATGGAGGAATACCATTCGGCTCCCTTGCGTATGATCATGGCAACGTTGGCAATGGTCTCTACGTTATTGATAGAAGTAGGCTTGCCCCATACACCGGAAACGGCCGGGAACGGAGGCTTAGGGGTAGGCATGCCGCGGCGGCCCTCGATCGAAGCGATCAGAGCTGTTTCTTCACCGCAGACAAAAGCGCCCGCGCCCAGACGGATCTCCAGGTCAAAGTCAAAGCCGGAATTAAAGATGTTCCTGCCCAGGAAGCCCAGTTCTTCCGCTTCCGCGATGGCGATCCGCAGTCTGGAGACCGCGATGGGATACTCGGCGCGGATATAGATATAGCCGTGGTGGGCACCGACCGCGTAGGCCATGATGGTCATGCCTTCCAGGATCGCGTGAGGGTCACCTTCCAGAATGGAACGGTCCATAAATGCGCCAGGGTCACCTTCGTCCGCGTTGCAGATGACATACTTTTCGTGACCAGGCTGGTTTTTCTCAAACTGCCATTTGACGCCGGTGGGGAATCCCGCGCCGCCGCGTCCGCGCAGACCGGAGGCCTTGATCTCATCAATGACATCCTGGGGGCTCATGGTCTTGAGAACTTTATGAAGCGCCTGATAGCCGCTGACGCCAATGTACTCGTGGATGTTCTCGGGATTGATCTTGCCGCAGTTGCGCAGGGCGATTCTCTGCTGTTTCTCATAAAAACCGATCTTTTCAATGTCATAGACTTTGGCACCGGTATTCTTGTCAATGTCATACATCTGCATGTCACGAATGACATTGCCGCCGATGACGTGCTCATTGATGATCCGGTCCGCGTCCTCAGGTTTTACATGGGTATAGAAAACACGATCCGGAAAAATTGCGACGATCGGTCCCTTCTGGCAGAAGCCAAAGCAGCCGGTCTTGATGACACGGACCTTGTCCTCCAGCTCATGCTCTTCCAGGAGCTTATTCAGGCGCTCGATCAGTTTGGCGGATTCACCCGCGGTACAGCCGGTACCGGCGCAGCATAAGATATTCATATACTGGTCGTCATCGGTCAGCTCAATATTGCCCTGCAGTCTCAGGTGCATATATTTCTGCTCGGCTTCTTTGATATCGTTGAGCTGCTCAAGGTTTGTGATCTTATTCCTCATGCTTTCACCTCCGCTCCTCTTTCCTGCTTGATGATCCTGCGGATCTCATCGGTGAAAGTGCTTCCCATCAGGGCATTGCCGTAGACCTTGCCGTCAATAATGCAGACAGGTGCAAGACCGCACGCGCCCAGACACCGGGTCGCGTCCAGGGAGAACAGACCGTCCGGGGAAGTCTTGTTGACAGCCGCTCCGGTCAGCTTCTCAACACGGTCAACCAGCTGCTGCGCGCCTTTTACATAGCAGGCAGTACCAAGGCAGACGTTGATGACATGCTTTCCCTTAGGCTCTGTCGTAAACTGCGAATAGAACATGACAACTCCGTAGACTTCGGCTACGCTGGTGCCGGTGGCCACCGCAATCTTCTCCATGGCTTCAAAAGGGATATAACCCAGGGAATCCTGGACCTCATGAAGCATTTCGATGCAGGGACCTGCCTGATTTTTGTGCTTGGCTACGATCAGGTCGATCTTACCAAGCGCTTCTGCATTCAATTTAGCCATATAACACTCCTTTAAAAGTACCCGCAAAAACACATCAAATTAATAATAATTATTACTATTAATTTGATGCAGATTTCGCGCTATTCCGTTTGTCTTCTTCTAGTATATCTTTAAATGCCCGTTCTTACAAACTGAAATCGAAAAAAAGACAAATAATCGCCTGATCGTAGCATATAACAGTACATTTTCATTACAAATGTCATATACCGCAGCTGGTTTTATGGTCGTTCTGGTCGTTCACGACCTCAGAGCTCGCGGATCATATACCGCAGCTGGTTTTATGGTCGTTCACGACCCCAGAGGTCGCAATCCTAACACGCTAATCACCCCACACGCTAATCACCCCAGAGGTGGCGCGCTAATCACCCCAGAGGTGGCGGGACCAGAGGTGACGGGACCAGAGGTGGCGGGACCACCTTAAACAGCAGGAGGGACTGACACAATCACTTGCGTCAGTCCCTCCTTTAGCATGTAAGGATGTAATCCCACAGGGGCAATTCAATAAGTGCATTCTGTTAATGCTTTTGCTGTAATCAGTTCTGTTCTGTTAACCACAGAATGCCGGGTCCGTTCGGGGATCAGTAAATCTCAATCATGTCCCCTGCTTTCAGGCTGGCCTGTGTAAGAGCCGGTCCGGTGCAGTGGCCCAGGGTCGCCAGGGTGTGGGGAGCTTCGGTACCTACTGCCGTGATCTTATAGATGTTGGATCCCAGCTTTAAGGTATCGCCTGCCGCAGGAGTTTCTTTCAGCTCTGCTTTGGTATGCAGGATGGAAAGCTCAGCCAGCTCCGGCGGCGCGTCCTCATTGAAGATGATGACGAAATTGAGGTCGATCTCGGGACCGAGGAACTCGAATGCCTCCGGACCGAAACCTGTGATTTTTGCGCTGTACTTCATGTTGTTACCCTCTTTTCGTAAGTTCGCAAATGCTGTTGATACCGTATCAATAGAGGCCGATGCTGAAAGCGAAGGCAATCAGGACTGCCAGGGGGCCTGTCACGATCCTGGAGAAAAGGACCGCGGGAACGCCCATCTCGATGGTCTCGGGCTCCGCCTCACCAAGGCTCAGTCCGACAGGGACGAAGTCGCCGCCGACCTGACCGTCGATCGCGAACAGGGCGGGCAGTGCGTACTGGGGAGGGATCGCGCCTGCAGCGAACTGTGCGCCGAGCAGGGTTCCTACCACCTGGGCGATGACCGCGCCGGGTCCCAGGATCGGGGAAAGGATGGGCAGGGAGCAGATGAAGGAGATCACCAGCATGCCGGGAAGACTGCCGCACAGG
>CADAOZ010000032.1 GCA_902789735.1 uncultured Lachnospiraceae bacterium | reverse complement strand
ATAATCCGCGTGGGTCGTGCCGTAGCAGGGGATGCTGCGGCCGGCCTGGGCCCAGCTGGTCGCGTAAGGGGAGTGGGTATGGACCACGCCGCCTACTTTGGGGAAAGCCTTGTAGATTTCTACATGAGTGGCGGTGTCAGAGGAGGGCTTATAGTGGCCTTCGACGACATTGCCTTCCAGGTCAACAATGACCATATCATCGGGGGTCAGTTTGTCATAATCCACGCCGCTGGGCTTGATGGCGAAGAGGCCGGACTCCCTGTCGATCTCACTGACATTGCCCCAGGTAAATGTGATCAGTTTATGTTTGGGAAGCAGCATATTGGCTTCATAGACTCTTTTTTTCAGTTCTTCTAACATTTGGATACCCCTTTCTTTGTGAAATAATCCCCTTCGCCCGTCTTTATGCAGCGTCAGAGCGCCGGGCCGGCACCAGCGCGGGCCTCTGTATTACTGATTACAGGCCCAGTTTCTTTCCGGCGGTCTCGATCTTGTCCCGCAGGAAAACGGACGCGTCCGTGATGACCTGTACATAGTCCTGTCCCTTCTGATACCAGAACTCACCGGTGTAAGTCCGGATGCCCATTCCCAGGGTTGCTTCCAGGCAGCGCTCGTATTCGGTATGCCCTGTCGGATCACCGAAATTCATATCCCTGTACAGACCGGGCTTTGTTTCTTTCAGATGGACCGCGAAGATGTGTCCTTTGCCCAGGAGCAGATCGTCCACTACATCGTGTCCGTACAATACAGCCGCGTTCTTCAGATTTCCGATATCAGGGTATACGCCCAGCCAGGCACTGTCTACGGCTTCCACATAATGCATGGCTTTGCCGACTGTATCCATGAAGGGTGTTTCCATGGTCTCAAAGCCCATGGTCACGCCCCAGCGGGCCGCGTAGGCGGTGGCCGCGGTCAGGTTCTCCAGGAACCATTTTTCGGTGTCGGCGTCGCCCTGTTCATAATAAACATCATATCCTGCCAGCTGAATCTGCGCAATATTGGCGTTGACGCAGAAACGGACGGCTTTTTCCATGATCTCCATGGAACGTTTCCGGATCTCCGGATCGTGGGATCCGAAGGGATATTTGCGGTGTCCGGACAGGCACATAGTACGGATCGGTACCTCCGCGGCCCGGGAGAGGACGCCCAGCTCACGCTGTTTCTCCGCGCTCCAGTCCAGCCTTTCCAGACGCCAGTCTGTCTCATCTACACTGATCTCCAGGCGGTCGAAACCGCAGTCCCTGGTGATCTCGAACATTTTAGGAAAACTGAAACCGACCGGTATGGCCTTTTCATATAATCCAAGAGAATATTCCATCTTGTAACCTCCCATTTATCCGCCGGCTCTGCCCGCCGCGGATCCTGTAACGAATGAACCAGTAGTCTGACGCCCGGTTCACTGTGATGAACCGGAAGTCTGACGCCCGGTTCACTGTAATGAACCGGAAGTCTGACGCCCGGTTCACACCGGAACCGGACACCGCCCGAACAGCGGAGGGCTTGAAGGGGGGTGCCCCCTCCGCTGCCGGCGGCTGATACATTGTCAGTAAAGTTTATCCGTCATATTTTTCTTCCGCCAGCTCCTGCATGTCGTCCCAGAGACCGTCCAGGCTCTCGATGATCTTCACATAGAGCTGATACTTCTTCTCATAGATCCTGACTCTTTCGGGATCGGGCATGATGGGATCGGAGATCCTGGTCATGTTCATGACCGCTTCGCTGATGCTCTCATACTCGCCTGTCGCTACCGCCGCCGCGATGGCGCAGCCAAGGGCGCCTGTCTCGTGGGCTTCGACCGTCTCCACAGGGGTATTCATGACATCCGCGAACATCTGGGCCCAGACTTCGGCGCGGGCCGCGCCGCCTGCCAGGCGGATCCTGCCGGGCCGGGTCTCCCGGGTCGCCAGAAGCTTTTCATAATGATAGCGGTGGCAGAAGGTAATGCCTTCAAAGATGGCTCTGGCGATGTGCTTCCTGGTGTGGTTGTAGCTGAGGCCGATCAGGCATCCCTTCGCGTTGGGATGGACGTTGGAAGCCATCAGGAAAGGCAGGAACACAGGGACAAAGGTCTTCACGTCGATGGCCTCTACCCACTGGTCGATAATGTCATAGATGCTGCTGTGGGCCCGTTTGGCGTTCTCAGCCAGTTCCGGCAGCAGCTGCTGGATGAACCATTCAAAGTTGCCCGCGGAAGTAGGGCTGGACTCCTCGATCAGGTAATACTGGGGCAGACAGAACAGGGAGTTCATCTGCACCTTGCCGTCCAGGACTGGCTGGCTCCGCAGGTATTCATTGATGGACCAGGTGCCTGCGATCATGCAGACAGATTCCGTGTCAATGACGCCGGCCGCGATGGCGCAGGCATTGATATCGAACATGCCGCCGACAACAGGGGTTCCTTCCTCCAGGCCGGTCAGCAGGGCCGCTTCCGCGGTCACGGTGCCGCACAGGTCGGTCGCCCGGACCAGGGGCGGCAGGGCGTCTTTGATGTCCTCCAGGCCGAAGAGCCGGAGCAGCTCATCGTCATACTGCCGGGTGTGCAGGTTCATGACATTGGCGCCTGAATAATCGGTGATCTCCGCCAGGGCCTCGCCGGTCAGGCGGAAACGGACATAGTCCTTGCATTCAAAGATGTATTTGATGTTCTTGTAGTTTTCCGGCTCGTTATCTCTGAGCCAGGCAAGCAGGGCCACCGGCTGGCAGGCCATGACGTGCTGACAGGAGATGGCGAAGGCCTTCTCTTCGGTTCCGTCCGCCCGCCAGTCCAGCATGTACTGGTAGGCGCGGTTGTCCGTGGAAATGATGCCGGGCCGCAGAGGCTTGTCGTCCTTACCCCAGAGGTAAAGGCCCTTGCCGTGGCCGGCAATGCCGATTCCCACAATATCCGCCGGCTCTACGCCGGTCTTCATCAGGACCCCCTGGATGACCCGGGCGTTGGCGATCCACATCTCCTCCATATCCCGTTCCACGAAACCGGGCCTGGGTTTGATGGAAGCCGTGGAAATGCCAAAGCTGCCGATCTCTTTGCCGTTGACATCGAACAGGGCCGCCTTGGTGGCGGTTCCGCCGTTATCAAGTCCCATAAAATATTTCATTTGTAGTCCCTCACTCCCCAGATGATATCTTACTCTGACAGGCAGGCTGGCCGTTCCCGTACGCAGGCGGAAACGGCCGGCCTGTACTTCTCATGCCGCAGGCCCCTGATACAGGACCGCTGCCTCGTCAGACCTTTTGCAATCAGAGCTGAACAGGGTATTGCGGGTCCCTGTTACAGGACCGCTGCCTCGTCAGACCTTTTGTAATCAGGGCTGAACAGGGCATTGCGGGTCCCGGTCACGGGACCGCAGCCGCGTCAGATTTACTTATAATCAGGGTTGACCAGGTCGCCGCGGCCCAGCTCTTCGCCCTTGTAGAAAGCGTCCATGATGTCGATGGCTTTCTTATAGATGTTCCAGAGCGAATCATAGGTCTGGCTGGAAACATGGGGCGTCAGGATAATATTGTCCAGCTCGAACAGCTTGCTGTCTTTGGACAAAGGCTCCTGCGCAAAGACGTCCAGTCCGGCACCGCCGATCTTATGCGCCTTAAGGGCATCATACAGGGCGTCCTCGTCAATGATGTTGCCGCGGGCGGTACATACAATGACCGCGTCTTCCTTCATCTGGGCCAGCCTGGCGGCGTCTACCAGATGATGGGTGGAAGGCAGATAAGGCAGGTGGATGCTGATGGCGTCGCAGGTGGTGAAGATCTCATCCAGATCCGCGAATTTCACGCCCAGCTCATCCGCCACCTTCTGGTTGGGATAGGGATCATAGGCCAGAATCTCGCATTCGAATCCGGACAGGAGTTTGGCCAGGCATACGCCGATATTGCCAAAGCCCAGGATGCCGACACGCTTGCCCAGCATTTCGTGACCAATGTTCTTCTCCCAGACACCGGACTCCATGACTTTGCGGTTGAGGTGCAGCTGCCTGCGGGCCGCCAGGATGTGGGTCAGGGCCATCTCCGCGACGCCGGTCTTGTTGGCGCCGGTGGTACGGGTAATGGCGATGCCATGGGCACTGGCCGCCTTCAGGTCTACCGCGTCAAAACCTACGCCGAAACGGATCAGCAGTTTGCAGCGGTCGCCCATCCTTGAAAAGATCGGCTCCCCATAAGGCTCTACATCGATCAGGCCTGCATCCGCGTCATTAAGCTCTCTGATGACATCCTCCTGATCGAAGGGAAGCTGAGGCTTCCATACGAATTCGATGTCTTTGGTCTTCGCGTACGCTTCTGCTTCCTCATTCAGCTTTACGAATACATCGGACTTATCTCCGAAGAAAGATACTAATTTTTTCATATACCCTCCAGTTTTACTCTGTTGCTTACGCAGGGGAAACCATTCCCGCAGCTGTCTTATTTACTGAAGTAGACCTGTTCCGCGTTGTTGTAGTACACGTCTTCCAGCTCTTCCTCTGTAAACGCGCCGTTCTTAAAGAGGTAGTCCGTCAGATGCTCATAGGTGTCCTGGGTCGCCGCGAAGGGGGCATCTGTTCCCCACATGAACTTTTTGGCTGTCAGGATCTCCTTTGCCATCTGCAGATATTCCGCGGCAACGGGATACGGATACTCGTCGGGCGCCATGATCTTGGGAATCGCGGCGATATCGAACCATACGTTGGGGAGGTTCAGAAGCTCCAGGCTGAGCTTCCACTCACGCTCCCAGCCCCTGGTCGGCGCCAGCAGGTGACAGACCACGACTTTCAGGTCCGGGCACTTTCTGGCAATCTCCATAATGGACCAGGGCTGATGGCTGGCCATGGCGATATCCCCTACGTCGAGGGCGACAACGCCCTTGTGCTCTTCAACGGTCTTATAGATATACATCATTTCGTCGCCGGCCAGGTCGAAGGGATCGTGGCAGCCCATCAGGCCGCCGCCGCTGGACACTTCAAATTTGGCCAGATGGAAGCCGTCTTCCTCCATGAAGCGTTTGATGGCTTCCTTATAATTCGTCATAAAGGGATCGATCGTGCAGGAAGGGCAGAAGGTATCCGGATATTTCTCCAGCAGCAGCTTGTGGTACTGGTTCTGGAAACCGTACATGGAGCCGCTCATCAGGACTGCCTTGTCTACGCCGTTGGGCTTCATGCATTTCTCCAGGGCGTCTTCCGCGGTAAAGGTCATGTCTCCCAGCTCCACAGGGAACAGCTGGAAGATCTCACCGTTGCCCCACTGGGCTTTGCCGCCGCCGATGGCGCGGGATTCGCCTCTTCTGCAATAACCTGCTACAGGATTAGCGAGGTGCAGGTGCGCATCAATTTTTTTCATTTATCTTCCTCCGTGCTTAAGCGTTTTTGGCTCTGGCCTGTTTGCGTTTCGCCAGCCAGCCCTGGAAGGCGGGATCACGCTGCAGCGCGTCGAAACCGACGGCCGCGATGATGACGATACCTCTGACCAGGCCGTGCTGGGTGGACGGTACCGACATCAGGTTGAGGCCGTTCTGGAGCAGGCCGATGATGACCGCGCCGAAGATGGCCCCGGGAACGGTTCCTTCGCCGCCCAGAAGGGAAATGCCGCCGATGACGCCGGCCATGATGACGAACTGCTCATAACCGGAGCCGGTGGACGCCATACACTGCTGGGTCATGGAAGCCAGAACGATACCGCCGATGGCGGTGGTGAAACCGGAAATCATGTATGCCATGATGGTGATCTTCGTGACAGAGATACCGGAAATAGCCGCTGCCTGGGGGTTGCCGCCGACCGCGTAAACATAACGGCCGGTCGCTGTCTTGCGAAGCACGAACCAGCTGATCGCCGCCGCAATGATCATGAGGATGATGGGAACGGGGTTCTTGCCGATCATGGTGAAAGCAGGCGGGTTCTGGCAGCTGAGGATCTTGTTGTTGGTGAAGATCATGGACAGGCCCAGGAAAATGATCTGGGTCGCGAAGGTGACCAGGAAGGCCGGTACCTTAAAGGTCGTGATGATCACGCCATGGACCAGACCGGCCAGCAGGCCGACGCCCAGGGTCAGCAGGATGCCCAGGAGGACGCCTGTTGTCGAATAGTTGAAATGACGGATGGTCATAACGCAGGTGACGGCCGTCAGTCCGCAGAGGGAACCGATGGAAAGGTCGATCCCGCCCAGCAGGAATACAAAGATGGTGCCGCTGACCATGATGCCGTAAACGGATACAGACCAGAGGACATTGCCCAGGTTGCTGGCCGACAGGAAGCTGCTCGGACGAAGGATCGTCAGAATCAGGAAGAATGCGACCAGAATGATCGGTTTACTTAATTGATTCAGTGTAAGTTTTTTCATGATGCTTCCTCCCTTAATCTACGATACCGGAGCCTGCCTCAAGGACCATGGACTGGGTAACGACGCCGCTGTTGAATTCCTTGATGATGGAGCCCTTTCTCATAACGAGGATCCGGTGGGATACGCGGATCAGCTCCTGCAGGTCGGAGGTCACGAGGATGACTACGACGCCCTGTTTGGCCAGGTCTTCCAGAATGGCATAGATCTGGTCCTTGGCGCCGACATCGATACCGGCTGTGGGTTCGTCTACGATCAGGACTTTGAGGTCTCTCATGATCCATTTGCCCAGGACGACCTTCTGCTGGTTACCGCCGGACATCAGGCCGACTTCCTTGTCCGGGTTGTCGGGACGGATGTCGATCTGCTTGATGGCGCGGATGCCCATATCCCGCTCATCCTTATCGGAGATGGAGGGGCCGCTGGCCTTGATGATGTCATAGTTGGTCAGGGCCACGTTCTTGACCGTGGACAGCAGGGGGATAAAGCCCTGGTTGCGGCGGTCCTCGGGAACGAAGCCGAAGCCTGCCTGAATGCTGCTCTTGGCTGTGTATTTAAGCTCGACACCGTTCAGGGTCGCTGTACCGGATTTATGTTTGTCAATGCCATAGATGGCGCGCATCAGCTCGGTACGGCCGGCGCCGATCAGGCCGCCGAAGCCCAGGATCTCGCCCTTGTGGGCCTGGAAGCTGACATTTTTGAAGCGGCCGATGTCATCGGAGAAGTCCTTGACATCCAGGACGACTTCGTTGGGATTGGTGCGCATTTCCTTGGCGGAGCCGGCGGATTCATCGACTTCCTTGCCGATCATGGTCTTGATGACCTTCCTGGGCTCGATTTCGTCATGGTTGAGGACCGCCGCGTTCTTACCGTTACGAAGAACCGTCAGCCTGTCGGAAAGTCTGTAGACTTCTTCCAGACGGTGGGAAATATAGATAATGGAAACTTCCTTCTCACGGAGTTTTTCGATGATGCCGAACAGGGACTCCGCCTCTTTACCGGACAGGGAAGCTGTGGGCTCGTCCATGATCAGGAGCTTGGAATCGCAGGAGAGACCCTTGAGGATCTCGACCAGCTGCCGCAGGCCGATGCCCAGGTTGGAGACCAGGTCTGTGGCCTTGAGCGGGAAACCGTACTGTTTGATCAGAGCCTCGGTATCTTTGATCATCTTCTTGTGGTCGATCAGGCCGAATTTGCGGGGCTCTCTTCCCAGAAATACGTTCTGGGCTACGGTCAGCGGAGGCTCAACGGAAAGCTCCTGATAAATACAGGCAATGCCCAGCTTCTGGACATCGGCATAGCTGCTGACCTGAACTTCCTTGCCTTCCCACCAGATGGAACCGGCATCCTTGGAGTAAACGCCGGTGATGATCTTGATCAGGGTGGATTTGCCGGCGCCGTTCTCGCCCATCAGGGCATGGACTTCGCCTTTACGGACTTCAAAATGAACATCCTGCAGTACGGGAACGCCGGAGAAACTTTTGTATATATTTTTCGCTTCGAGAATAATTTCGTTTGCCATGAATTATTCCTCCTTTCCGCCTGCTGCGGCTTCCTGGGCCCGTTTCTCCATGACGGAATTGAACCAGGCGTCAAAGATAACGACCGCGATGATGATGCAGCCCTTGATGACATACTGGTAAGCCGTGTTCATCTGCAGCTTGAGGACACCGTTTTCCAGGGCCGCCATGAAGATGGCGCCGATGAAAGTACCGAGGATATCGCCATAGCCGCCGGCCAGGGATACGCCGCCGATGACGGACGCCGCGATGGGGTTGAATTCAAAGCCGTCACCCAGCAGGGCCGTGGTAGACTGCAGACGGGCCGTGGTAAAGATGGCGCCCAGCGCGGCACAGAAACCGACGATGACGTAGGCGATGATGCGGGTCCTGGCGATGTTGATACCGGAAAGCTCCGCGGCCTTGGGATTGGCACCGACAGAGTAGAGGTTGGTGCCGAAACGGGTATTCTTGAGCACGATCTGTCCGATGACGGAGATCACGATAAAAGCGATGGTCACAAAGTAGATGCGGCCGAAGCCCTTGCCCAGGATAGCGTAGGAATAAGCCTTCATGGGCTGGCTGGTGATGGTGCCGTTCTCTTTGATCGCGATGATATAGGTGATCGCCCGGAATATGCCCATGGTGGCCAGGGTACCGATGAATTCGGGCAGATGCAGCTTGGCAACGATGATACCGTTGAACAGACCGCAGAGCAGGCCGACCAGGATACCGACCAGGATCATGATCGGAATGGGGATCAGGGTATATCTGTAAATGTTGGCCATGACCATGGCTACCAGGGCCATCTCGGCACCGGTGGACAGGTCGATACCTGCCGTGATAATGACGTAGGTGACACCGACGCCGATGATGCCGGGAACCGCAGCGTCACGGATGATCTCCAGAAGGTTGTTGGGATTGAGGAAATACTTGCTGAGTGCCGAGAACAAAGCGACCAGCACCAGCAGCATGCCCAGTGAAATAATTCGTCTTAAATTCTGTTGTTTCACTTGTTTGCTCCTTTTTAATGTGATGGGCCATGCGGCCTTTGTCTGAAATGACCGGCCTGCTGGGCTTGACCCAGCCGGCCGGTCGCTCATTTACTCACATCGGATTCTGCCGATTTCAGCTTATTCACTTGTGACTGCTGAAAAAGCAGCAGATTACCAACGATCCTCTTCAGAAATGCTTCCAACTGTATCCTTGGTGGCAATAACGGGCTCCATGATGACCTGAGGAGTCTCGGAAAGAACGCTGTAGCTGTATTCGGAGCCGGTCATCAGCAGAGCGATCTTGGCAGCAGTGGAACCCTGGTCCCAGCTGTTGGTGTAGATGGTGCCGGTCATCTGGCCGGATTCGATCATTTCCAGAGCGTCTTTCTCACCGTCAGCGCCCCAGATGATGATGTCGCCCTTCTTGGCGGACTGGCAGGCAAGCGCTGCGCCTTCGGCCATGGCATCGTTGATGGCGAAAACAGCGTCAATCTGGTCATAGTTCTGCAGGAAGCTGTTCATGACGGTCATAGCGGTCTCTTTCTCGAAGGAAGCGGACTGCTTGTCGATGATCTCGATGTCGGGATAGTTGGCTTCTACAGTCTCGATAAAGCCTCTTTCCATGTTGTCAGTCCTGGTCAGGCCCTGGACACCTTCGATGATGACGACTTTGCCCTTGCCGCCAATTTCTTCCGCGATCTGGTCCGCGATCATACGGCCTGCGTCATAGTCAACGGCCATGACCAGGGCGGAGTGTACGGAAGTACAGTCAAGGTTCAGGGTGACGACAGGGATGCCTGCCTCCTCCGCCTGTGTTACGGAATCCGCAAGGGCCGTGCCGTCGGAGCACTGCAGGATGATGGCGTCATACTGCTGGTTGATGATATCGGTCATGATGGTGACCTGGGTCTCGGCGCTGGACTCGCCGTTGAAGGCCTGCACTGTGACGTGGTCAGACCAGGGAGCGATCTCTCGCTGGATGCCTTCCAGCCATGCCTGGTTGTTGGGTGTGGACAGGTCATGGGCTACATAGGCGATCTTGATTTCCTGCTCGCCGCTGTAGACATCCTTCTTGACCTTGTTGGAAGCGGAGGCTTCCGTAGTCGCGCCGCCCTCATCCCTGGCGGTCGCCTCTCCGCTGCAGGCGGTAATTCCGAAGACCATAACTGCAGCCAGCGCGATTGCTAAGATTTTTTTCTTCATGTTTACTTAACCCTCCTTAAAATTAAACATGTAACTTGATGCCGCCCCCCCTGCATGTTCTTTCATATAGTCCCCCCGGACTTCTGCGGCCGTGCCGGGATGACACGGGCAGCGAAATCAGATGAAAAGAGGATGACATCGATTGCAGTTATAGAGTAACATAAATTTTTGTTTTACGTCAATTGAATTTTGATTTTCTATTAAATGCACAATTTTAAGTACGCTTTTTGTACAAATTCATTAGGATTACCCTCTTATTTGGTTGGTTATTTGTGCGAATTTTCATCAATGTTCACAATTTCTCATGAATTATGGTATGAGAAATTGTCATTTTGTGCGAATTATTGGTCAAATGTTGTATAATGACCATGTTTTCAGGGTGAGCATTGCTTAAATTTATGTTTTTTAGTGTTTTATTGTTAAAAATATCGATAGATAATGTCGAAATATTGTTGCAATCGATTTCATATATTTGCGTGACACAGCACGCTCCGCCATATCATTCCGCCGTATTTTGGGCAAAAAAAATCCCGGCACACAGCTGTGCCGGGATTAAATTTCCATATTGGTATTGGCAGTGTCGGAGATCAGGTCGTGTCTCTTTCCATGATCCGGGTAAAAAGCATGATCTTGCGGACCGAGGAGGGGGATCCCTCCAGATTGGAAATGACCCTGGTGGAGATCTCCACACTGGATTCTATGATCATGTTATCAAGGCTGGTCAGCCTGGGATAACAGGTTTCGGCAAATTCGGAATTATCGACGCCGATGACGGAAATATCACGGGGGACAACGCGGCCCGATTCCCGGATCGCCTGCAGGGCGCCGCAGGCCAGGATGTCCATGCTGCAGATGACGCCGTCAATATCGGGATGCTCATGCAGGGCCTTCATCATGGCGCCGAAACCGCCGGTCATATCCGCGCTGACATTTTCATATACATAGTATGGCGTATCGTCCCCGAAGTTGGCCCGGATCCCTTCCTGGAATCCCAGCTTTTTGCTGCGGGAACTGATCCTGACCATGTTGTCAGAGATATAGCAGAGCCGGCGGCGGCCCTTCTGCGCCAGAAGGTCGACGCAGGAATGGATCCCGCTGCGCTCGTTGCTGACCACGCCCTGCACGTTGGGCAGATTCAGGTAGCCGTTCATGATAAAGACCGGCTTGCCGGGCATGTACTGGACAATGGCTTCCTGGACCCGGGGGTTCTCAAACATGGATCCCATCAGGATCAGGGCATCCACCGAACGCTCTTCCATGGTCCGGACACCTTCCGCTCTGCCCTCATCTGTATTGCCGGTATTGAGAATCAGGGTGCAGTACCCTTTGCTGGACAGGATCCTGGTGATCTCCCAGACACCTTCCGTCAGGTGGATGGAACGGATATCCGAGATCAGGATGCCGACCATGCGGTTGCTCTTGGTGACCAGGCCTCTGGCCGCCTCGTTGGCAACATAGTTGTACTCTTTGAGAAGCTTTTTGATCTTCTCCCGGGTCTCGGGATTCACCCCGGGCTTATTATTGACAACTCTGGATACCGAGCTGGCGGAAACACCTGCTTTTTTGGCGATGTCATAGATCGTCACTGGCTTGCCCTCCATGGCCTTCTGCATTTCTAAACATAAAGTACAATACCCCGACCGGGGTTTGCAAGTGAAATTTCAGTAAATTGCAGAGGGCATTTCATGGATTCGCGAAGGCAGAAAGCGCAGAAATGTCAAACTGTTGCAGGTATTCGGTACAAGTACACGGCGGTTTATCCCGTATCAGCCGGCCGCATGGCCGGTCCGCCTTGTTTCAGCTTTTGTTTCTGCCTGACAGACAGTTTCCAGGGACCATGTTGCAGCCTGTGTCAGTTCCGGATGTTCTGTCCTATTACCCGCAGATGACTCCCGCCTCTGCAGGCGCCAGGCATTTTACCCGTTTTCTTCCTGCAGAAGGGCCCGGTAGATATCCCGGCGGGAAAGGCCCCGGTCGGCCGCCACCTTTTTCATGGCTTCCTTACGGGTCATCCCCTTTGACAGGTATATTTCCATATGCTCTTCCAGCGGGACCGTATCCCAGGATCTGTGGTCCTGCTCCGCCAGGGCAGCCGGATCGGCGCCTGCCAGGATCAGTACATATTCCCCCCGGGGTTCATTCTCCTCATAATAGGAAAGGGCACTGTCCAGAGTCAGGGGGATGGCTTCCTCATATCTCTTGGTCAGTTCCCTGCAGAGAGTGATCCGGCGGCTGCCGCCCAGCGTATCACGCAGCTCTTCCAGGGTGGTCTTCAGCCGGTGGGGCGCTTCATACAGTATGATCGTCCGTTCCTCCCGGACCAGCTGGCTCAGAATCCTCTTATGTTCTTTTTTGTCGGACGGCAGGAATCCTTCAAAGCAGAACCTGCGGGCCGGCATGCCGGACATGGTCAGGGCCGTGATCAGGGCGCAGGCTCCGGGAATGGAAGTGACCCGGATCCCTTCCTCTATACAGCGGGCCGCCAGGACTTCTCCCGGATCGGATATGGCCGGCGTGCCGGCATCGCTGACACAGGCGATATTCTCACCCCGGCGCAGATGCCCGATCAGGACCTCCGCCTTATCGTATTTGTTATATTCATGATAGCTGGTCAGAGGCTTTCTGATCTCGAAATGATTCAGCAGGCGGACGGTATTGCGGGTATCTTCCGCCGCGATCAGATCCACGCTCCGCAGCGTCTCCAGAGCCCGGGCGCTGATGTCACCCAGATTGCCGATGGGAGTCGCTACCAGATATAGTGTTCCATTCATATGCGCTTCCTTACTTATGGGTATTTTTTTCCTGCTGTTTATGTTCCGACAATATGCATACGGTCTGCCGGTCATGTTTCTATTCCGCCGCCTCGGTACAGTCTCCCGATCATGTTATTTTGAGGCGGTCTCCATATGGTATCCCGATCATATTTATTTTCAGGCGGCCTCCATATGGTATCCCGGTCAAAGGCTGTGATGCCGTATTACTGATAATAAATATCCAGGATCTCCCGTGTATATCTGCCCGGGGCTTCATAGACGATCAGGGGTTTTTCCACCGTCAGCCTGGAGGCAGCCCCCAGTACGCAGTCCAGCAGGACCATGTTGGGTTCCTTGTCCGCGAAAGGATAGACCAGACGCATCCTTTTTGGCTCCAGATGGTGCCGGCAGAGGACCGTTATGATTTCCGCCAGGCGGAAAGGCCTGTGGACCAGATAAAAATGGCCTCTGGACCGCAGCAGGCGGGCCGCGGCCGCAGCCACATCCTCAAAGGTGCACAGGATCTCATGTCTGGCAATGGCCTTGGAAGTATCCGCCCCCACCAGCCCGTGGGAGCCGATCATATAGGGCGGATTGCAGGTAATAACGTCAAAAGAGGCAGCCGGAAACAGGTCCGCTGCCTCTCTGATATCTCCCTGCCGGATCAGTATCCTGTCCTCCAGACCGTTGAGCCGCACGCTCCTGGCTGCCATATCGGCACTTTCCTGCTGGATCTCGAGTCCTGTCAGGGAGGCGCAGCCGGTCCTGGACGACATCAGGATGGGAATGATGCCCGTCCCGGTCCCCAGATCCAGAGCCCTGCTGCCCGGTCTGGCCTGGGCGTACCAGGACAGGAGCACGGCATCCATGCCGAAACAGAATCTGTCCGGATCCTGGATGATACGCAGGCCGTCCCGCTGCAGGTCATCAATCTTTTCGCCCGGACGCAGATCCTGATCTGCCGGTCTCCCGGTCTCCGGTTCATATATCATTTTTTCTCCTTATTGAGACCGGCGGGCCGCCGGTCCGCGGCGCTGCCGGGCCGTGCCGGCCGGATCTGCCGCTGTGCTTCACATGTTCACACCGGAATCTGTCACAGGGCGGTTCATTCACGTAAACGGGACTTGCCGCTCTTTTTGTCTTCATGCTCCAGCTTCTGCAGTTCTTTCATTTCCCTGGAGCTGTTTTCCTTCTTTTCCTTGCGGGCCTGTCTGGCCTGACCGCGGCGGCGTCTGCGGACAATGGTAATATCATCCACGCCGTATTCGTGGTATTCCTTCTCGTTGTCGACTTCTACAAGGATCCGGACTGTCTGCCGCAGGACATTGACGCTCTCTACTTCTCCGACCAGCCCGTCGCTGCCGCGGACCTCATCCCCCTGGCGGGGCAGGTTCTTATTGAGCTCCTCATAGGTCTCCTCTTCATATTTCAGGCAGCACATGAGCCGGCCGCAGGCGCCTGAGATCTTGGTGGGGTTGAGGGACAGGTTCTGTTCCTTGGCCATCTTGATGGAGACGGGCACAAAGTCTGACAGATAAGCCTGGCAGCAGAGCTTGCGGCCGCAGATTCCATAACCGCCAATGATCTTGGTCTCATCCCTGACGCCGATCTGACGCAGCTCGATCCGGGTCCGGAAGACACCTGCCAGGTCCCTGACCAGTTCGCGGAAGTCCACACGGCCGTCCGCCGTGAAATAGAAAAGGATCTTGCTGTTGTCAAAGGTATATTCCGCGTCAATCAGTTTCATGTCCAGATTGTGCCTGCGGATCTTTTCCTGGCACAGCCGGAAAGCCTCCCGTTCTCTGGCCCGGTTGGCTTTTTCCTTCTCCCTGTCCTCCTCTGTCGCCACGCGGATGACCTGCTTGAGAGGCTGGTTGATCTTGCGGCCGGAAATATACATGGGGTCTCCCACTACCGTACCGAACTCCACACCTCTGGCCGTCTCAACGATGACATTGGCAGCCCGTTTGATCTCTATATCACCCGGATCGAAATAGTAGATCTTGCCGGCTGTCCGGAATCGGACGCCGACGACCTTCTTTTCGCCGGTCTGTTTTTTATCTGTTCCTTTTTCCATACATATAACCTTCTTAAGTTCACCGCCGGAAGCCGCTGTCCGCGGACGAAGCGTCCCGGTGGACTCTTCGGATCTCCAGCAGCAGCATCTCCATGGTCAGTGACGCGTTGACACTTAATTTTTCCCGTTTTGCCGCGTCCTGCAGGGCTGTGGTGATCTTCTCCAGGGCCCGGTAAGGCAGACAATCGGCAATGTTACTAATATACTGTACTTCCTCCTCAAAAATCAAGTCCCCCCTGCCGCCTGTGCTCTTATAAACCAGAATATCCCGGTACCACATGGAAGCCAGCTCCCGGAAACCGGCGGCAGCGCCGGCCTCGGCAATCTCTTTGGCCTCTTTGGTGATCCGGTCGGCTGTCAGGGAAGGGATCTCCCGCAGGATACGGACGGTCCTGTCTCTGGCCTCCCCAAAGGAAGGATCTTCGGAAAGGAGCAGGGCACGGCCCGGATTGCCTCTGGAAAACCTGGCGCAAAGACCGGCCCGGGCAACGGGAATCCCCTTCTTCTCCCGCAGAAAGGCCGCGATCCTGCCCTCCTCCACCTGACGGATCTGCATCACAACGCAGCGGGACAGGACGGTCGGCAGGAAGTTTTCGGTTCCGTTGGCCAGCAGGAAAAATACAGCATAGGCCGGCGGTTCCTCCAGTGTCTTAAGCAGAGCGTTCTGGCACTGGACATTGAGGGTCTCGGCATCCTCCAGGATATAGATCTTCCAGGGACTCCGATAGGGACGAATCTGGACGTCCGGCAGGAAGGCGCGGATATCCTCCTTGACTTTGTATTTGGGATACTCTTTCCGGGGCCAGACGATAATGTCAGGCTGATTGCCGCTCTGCACCTGCAGACAGGACAGGCAGGCCCCGCAGGGCTCCAGCAGACCCTTCCGCTCCTGCAGATCATCGCACTGCAGGGCCGCGGCAAAAGTCCTGGTGATCAGCTCCTTGCCGGATTCCTTTTCACCGCTGATGATATAGGCATGGGAAACGCTTCCTGTCCGGAGCGCGTTCTGAAAATGGTCTTTGATGGCCTCCTGGCCGATGATACTGCTGAAACTATACAAGGGAATTCCTTCCTGGGATCATCACCGGCCGCCAAAGCAGAGTGAACATAGGCGGCCGCAGTCATTTTACACGGTCAGCGGCTGACGTCATTCCTGTCTGCGTCCAGCGGCTGGCACGATTATATATACGGTCAGCGGCTGACGCAGTCCAGTATGTAGGCCGCGATTACTTCGGCGCAGGCGCTGCTGTCGCTGTTGTCAAAGATTTTATCAATGCCGGCCTCCCGCAGTTTTTCCGGGGCAAAATCCCGGCTGTCCGCCAGGAAACGGCGGCAGAGTTCGGCATATTTGGGTTCCTTCTGTTTCCGCTCTCTTCGCAGGGCCCTGGACAGACGTTCCCCGTCCTCCACCTCCAGATAGAGAGGAATGACTTTATCCCGTCCCAGGTATTTCTGCAGGGAAACAAACATTTCCACGGTACCGATCAGCAGGCAGCTGGCCTTGTCCAGATCGATCTGACCGTCAATCTCGGTGTAATAATACCATTTGCCATGGACGGTATCATAGACCCGGTATTCCAGGACCTTTCCCTCCTCCAGAGACCGGCGGAACTGGTCCACTGTCCGGAAATGGTATTCCCTGCCATCCTGTTCCCCTTCCCGTATGGGCCGGGTGGTGGAAGTGACCAGACGGGTAAGGTCCAGGCGGGGATCCTTCAGCAGTTTTCTGTAAACGGTATCTTTTCCGCAGGCGCTCTTGCCGATCAGGCAGAAAATGTAATGCATGGCCGCCTTTTCCCTTTCTTTGCTATGTATCTGAAATCGCGAACAATCAAAAAATGGATCCAGCGGGACAGGAGCCGCTTTTTCTAACATATTATTATAGCAGATATAAGAAGAGGAGGCATCCGCTCTGTGAAGCGCCGCCTCCTCTTTCTTATGTCGCTGAAGTGAAAAGTTTATTTCCACTCTGAAAAACGCGTTCTGAGGAGTGGCGTTTACTCTTTCAGAAAGAGGTATTTGCTACTATTTATATGCACAA
>CADAOZ010000031.1 GCA_902789735.1 uncultured Lachnospiraceae bacterium | reverse complement strand
AAAAAAATGCAGGCTCTACAATGGCCTGCGAATTTCTTTTGTTATGTAACTGTCAAACTACCGACTTAATTGCTCTTTACAAAGGTAGAAAAATATATTAGAATAATTAGCATAATGGGTGAGTGTATCCTGAATGTACATAAGCTGGTTAGATACACAAGAGATTGTTATTCTCTTTCTTTTTCGAGCCTGGGGAGGCGAACAATAAGGGAGTATATATGAAAACTATTACCTGAATCCGTGAAGTTCGTTTCATAAAAGCATTGTTTCTCAAAGCGTCACAAGGGATTCAGATGTTTTTGCACTCATTTATACTTGCACCTATCTGGTGACTTCTTTTCATGGTATAATTCCCCTATAAAATACCAATAGGAGTGACTTCCCATGAACAAGAATCGCAGGCAGACCATAAATACGAACCAGAACATCGTTATCGAATTCACGAATGAACGGATTATCCCAGCAGGTGGTCTGGCAGTAGTTGGCGCACTCCTTGGGAAATGCGATTTTATCAAGAAGATCAACCGCATGGATGTAACACCGAATCGCTCTCAGCATCAGATTAAGAACGGGGATATCCTGTTGACTTATATTGGCATGCTTTGTATGGGGAAGCCTTATTTTGAAGCCGTCCATGAAATGGATGACGACAAAGACTTCTACAAAGCGGCTCTGGGGATTACCCGTGCCATCCCTTCGGAGGAAACTCTGCGCCAACGGATGGATGATATTGGCGATAGTCTCCGGGATTCCATTCTGCAGGAGAACGTTTCTTTACTGCAGGCAAACAAAATACAACCGTCTGCCTTACCGAATGGTCTGGTTCCTGTTGATATCGATGTGACACCTATGGATAACTCCAAATCCAAAAAGGAAGGAGTGTCCCGCACATACAAAGGTTTTGATGGTTATGCGCCTATCATGGCTTATATTGGTACCGAGGGTTATGCCATCAACTTTGAGCTTCGCGAAGGAAAACAACATTGCCAGAAGGGCACAGTAGAGTTCCTGCGGGAAACCATAAAGCTCTGCAAAAAGCTGACAGATAAACCGTTGTTGATCCGGCTGGATTCCGGTAATGATTCCATTGACAATGTTTCCGTACTTATGGATGAAGGATGTTATTTCATTATAAAGAGGAACCTTCGTCGGGAGAGCATAGACGGCTGGTACGAGATGGCAAAGAAACACTGCAGGAATGTCACAACTCCCAGGGAAGGAAAAACGGTTTATATTGGCAGCGACTGGAAAGACGCCCACAGCAAACAGTTTAACCAGGATTTCACTTTACGGGCCGGCTATGAGATCACTGAAAGGACCATAGATAAATATGGCCAGTTTCTCCTGGAAGCAGACGTGGAAGTGGATACCTGGTGGACTAATTTGGGCGATCCGGACAAGGAAATCATCGCTTTATACCACGCCCATGGAGAATGTGAGCAATACCACAGCGAGATTAAAACCGATATGGATATGGAACGTCTTCCTTCCGGAAAGTTCAATACCAATGCTCTTATCCTGGAACTTGGGTTAATAGCATACAATATCCTCCGAATGATCGGTCAGGGTACAATTGGAGGCCGGGCTCCCCGTCAGAAGCGGGAAGTAAAGCGCCGCAGGATCCGCACTGTAATCGGTAACCTGATTATGATGGCAAGCCATGTTAAGATGCATGCCAGACAACTGATCATAGGGCTTGGCCGCAGTAATGTCTGGCGACATGTTTTTATGGATTTCTGTCAGGGACATGTAGTTGTAAACGAATAAAAGTGTTTTTTGAAGTTCCTGTTTGACAGTCCTTAGTTTCGTGTGCTCTTTTTGAGGGACGTTCCCAGAAAATGCAGTCGGAAAGTCCCCAGAGTGCCACAAAAACATGATAGTAATGTCTCTGAGCAATTCGTTTGGTACGGATTGCTTAATCAACAGATGAACTTCACGGATTCAGGTTTAAGATAAATGAGGACATGACGGTGACGCTGTGTGACGAGAATGGTGAAAATGTGAATGGGAACACATGGGGAAGTGCGACACTGAGCAATAACACCGCCGGCTATACCATTTCCGTGAAAAACACCCCCGGCGTGGCCCTGCCAAATGCCGGCGGTCCGGGCACCAACTTGATCTACCTCCTCGGCACCATGCTCACGATCTTTGCGGGAGCAGGACTGCTGATGCGGAAGAGAAGGTTTGGTGATCTGTAAGAGAATGCCTGGTGATGCGGAAGATAAGGAGAGAAGCGGCGTAAGGCAGAAAGCAATTATATGATGTGATTTATGAGAGGCCAGTTCTAATGCGAGCATGATGCTTGCAGAGGGGCTGGTCTTTTTTACGGATAAAAGCCATGAACTGCTTTTGTTAGAAACGCACAAAAGAAAGCGCGGATTTTCGTCTTTTTAAAAATTGTAAATAATCAATAAATTTTTTATAATGAAAACGATTACAATTGTCTACTAATTTGAGACGGCAAAAAATCAAAACAGGGGCTTTATAAAGGAGGATACGTACCATGTTTGAAGAAAAAAACTGGGAACAGGAATTTAAGACCCGGCTTGAGAAACATTATAACGAAATGAGATGGCTCTATATGGAGCTCTATCATAATGACGAGCAGGCCTTTGACTATTTTCTGAATATGCTCTATCAGTATTATTCAGAGCGCAGCCCTCTTCTGAAAGACTGGGACCAGGCCAGAGAGCTGGTGCCGGACTGGTATAAGGGAAATGAGATGCTGGGCATGCTCATGTATACCAACTGCTTCGCGGGCAACCTGAAGGGCGTCAGGGAGCATCTTGACTATATCCAGGAATGCGGCGTCAACTATCTCCACCTGATGCCTCTGCTGGAGAGCCCCAAGGACAGGGGCGACGGCGGCTATGCCGTTTCCAACTTCCGCAAAGTCCAGCCTGAGCTGGGCACCATGGAGGATCTGGCGGCCCTGGGTGACGAATGCCACAGCCTGGGCATGTGCGTCTGTATCGACTTCGTCATGAACCATACCAGCGAAGACCATGAGTGGGCAAAACGCGCCCGCGCCGGTGAGAAGGAATATCAGGACAGGTACTTCTTCTATGATGACTGGGATATCCCCAATCAGTTCGAGAAGACCGTACCGCAGGTCTTCCCCACCACAGCCCCCGGAAACTTCTCCTGGTGCGAGGAGGCCGGCAAAGTCGTCATGACGACCTTCTACCCCTATCAGTGGGATCTGAACTACGCGAATCCGACGGTTTTCAACGATATGACAGCGGATATGCTCAACCTCTGCAATCACGGTGTCGATATTGTCCGTCTGGACGCGACGCCTTATATCTGGAAAGAACTGGGCACCAACTGCCGTAACCTGCCCCAGGTACATACCCTGGTCAGGCTGATGCACATGGCGTCCGATATCGTATGTCCCGGCACCCTGCTTCTGGGAGAAGTCGTTATGGAGCCCAAGGAAGTCGTTCCTTATTTCGGAACCGTTGAGAAGCCTGAGTGCCACATGCTCTACAACGTAACGACCATGGCCAGCCTCTGGCATACTGTCGCCACCAAGGACGTACGTCTTCTGCGCCATCAGATGGATACCGTATTCGAGCTGCCCAAGCAGTATACTTTCCTGAACTATCTGCGCTGCCATGATGATATCGGCTGGGGACTGGATTATAAGTACCTCAAACAGTTCGGCATCGAAGAGGTGCCCCACAAGAAATATCTGAACGATTATCTGCGCGGCCTGGGCGATTTCGGCAGCGACTGCCGCGGCGAGCTCTATAATGATGATCCCCGTCTGGGCGATGCCAGACTTTGCGGCACGACAGCCTCTCTCTGCGGTATCGAGGCTGCGGAATATGAGCAGAATGACTGGAAGCTGGACCGCGCCATCCGCCTGGATCTGATGCTGCATGCCTTCATGTTTGTACAGAGCGGCATCCCGGTCCTCTACAGCGGTGACGAGATCGGCCAGAAGAACGACTATGACTATCACAATGATCCCATCAAGTGTGAAGACAGCCGCTACCTCCACCGCGGCGACCTGCGCTGGGATGAAGTTGCCAGAAGAAATGATCCTTCCTCCAGAGAAGGCAGGATCTTCGGCGGCCTGCAGGAGCTGATCGAGATCCGCCGCGAGTACGGCGTCTTCGAAGGCGAAGCCAGGACCTGGACCATTGAGACCTACAACAACCATGTACTCGGCATCGGCCGTTATTACAAGGGAGAGAAGCTGATCGCCCTCTTCAACTTCAGTGACGGGGAGCAGACCGCCTGGATCAGCGAAGTCGAGGATTACTACAACCTTGTGACCGGCGAGCACTGCCTGGCCGAGAACTACCGTCTGGAACCTTACGGATTTGTATGGCTGATGACCAGCTTCAACCGCAAGCGGCCCATGAGAAAGGTACCCGCCATTAAAGCGGAAGCGGTCAAAGCGGAAGAAGTAAAGACTGAAGAAGTGAAGGCGGAAGAAGTAAAAGCGGAAGCGCCCGCGGAAAAGCCTGCAGCCAAAAAACCGGCGGCAAAGAAACCGGCCCGGAAAAAAGCCGCTCCCAAAAAAGAGGTAAAAGCAGCGGAAGCGCCGGCAGCGGAAGCGCCTGCGGCAGAGGAAAAGCCGGAAGCCGCTCCTGAGAAACCTGCCAAAAAGGCAGCAGCCAAAAGGACCCGCAAGCCCGCGGCCAAAAAGGCGGAAGCCGCCCCTGTAAAAGCGGAAGAGAAGGCGGCTGCGGAGCCCGCGGCAGAGGAAAAGCCGGAAGCATGAATTGACGATCATATGCGTTCACAGGAGTCGGGGACTTCCTGTGAACGCAGGAATCCGTAAACCTGCAGAACCGTAGTATTCAGGCAGTATCCCTGTTAGAGATAAGCTATGACTATTAAGGAAGTTGCGCAGCTGGCGGGCGTATCCTCCGCGGCTGTGAGCCGTTATATAAATGGAGGCTCGCTGAGCGATCAGAAAAGAGAAAAGATACGGAAAGCCATAGAGCTTACCGGTTACCGTCCCAATCTGATGGCCCGGTCCATGCGGACCGGCCGGGGCGGGCAGGTCGGTGTGATCGTCCCCAAGATCCACTCGGATTCGGTCAGCGCCGTCATGGCCGGAATCAGCGATACCCTTGCGGAAGCCGGCTATATGACCCTTCTGGGAAACGCGGAGCTGAGTGATGAGAAGGAGATCCGCTATCTGGAACTGATGCAGAACAACCAGGTCGCCGGGATCATTCTGATGGCCGGAAGCATGACGCCGGAAAAAGAAGCCCTGATTTCGGAAATGCGGATTCCGGTCGTCATTACTGGCCAGAACTTTGAAGGGATGCCCTGTGTATACCACAATGATTACTATGCCGCAGCCACTCTGGCAGAGCACATGATTGCCAGAGGCAGAAAGAAGATCGCCTATATCGGCGTCACGGAACGGGACCTGGCAGCGGGACTGGCCCGGCGCCTGGGCGTCCAGCTGGCCCTGCGGGAGGCAGGTATGGAGAGTGAGAGCATGCCCCGCAGGATCGGTGAATTCAACGCGGAATCCGGCAGGAAATGTATGGCGGAGCTGCTGGAGGAAGCGCCCGATCTGGACGGTGTGATCTGTGCTACTGATGCCATCGCTCTGGGAGCCATGCGCGTTTTGAAAGAAAAGGGCAGAAAGGTACCGGAGGATGTCAGTGTTTCCGGCTTTGGCAACAGCTGGGCAGGCAGGGTCTCCAATCCTGCCCTGACCACGATCTACCTGGATTTCAGAGGCTGCGGGGAGAAAGCGGCCAGGCTCCTGCTGGATCTCATCGGCGGGCAGACGGTCGGCCGGGACAGCAGGGAGATGCTTCCTTTCGAACTGCTGGAACGGGAATCGGTTTAGTAAGCGAAGCAGGAAAGAAAACGGTTGATTTCAGAGGAGCTTCATATTTCTGGGAGATATGAAGTCTTTGGGATATAGCAAATGTGTCTTTTTGAACAGGTGGCCGGCCGGCGGCCGGACAGGAAGGGAGAAAAGGCACAGGGTTACACCCGGGTCCGGCCGGAACATTTGGGGTGTTCCGGGCCGCTGCCCGGCAGAGCATACAGACAGAAACTCCGGGCCGTCCGGAGTTTTTGTTTACGGGCAGCACAGGACAGGCAAAGCCTGCGACCGGGATTTTCATATGTCCTTCAGGCCGGACATGCCTGCAAATGATACCGGAGGTATCAGGCATCGTTCCGGCCGGCGCGGCGGCAGGCCGGCCGCCTGCTTGGTTTGATTAAGAAAGGGAAAGAAACATGGAACGCAAACTTATTTTTCTGGATATTGACGGAACACTGACGCTGCCGGGTCATAACGAACCCCCCGAAAGCGCCCTGCGGGCCATTCGGGCCGCCCAGGCAAAGGGGCATCTGGTCTTTTTATGTTCAGGGCGCAATTATGCCATGCTGTCGCCCCTGCTTCAGTACGGTTTTGACGGTGTAGTGGCCGGCGCCGGCGGTTATGTGACCATCGGAGATAAAGTGATCTATGATATGCCCATGTCCAGAGAGGACACGGAGACAGCCCTCCGCACCCTTCATAACGGCGGCGTATTCTGCACGATTGAAGCCAAAGACTGTACTTACGGGGATGAGAAGCTGGATGAATTCCTGGGAGCGCACAACAGCGCGGCCGATCGCGGCAACAGTGAGATCGAACGCTGGCGTGCGGCCCTGGCCGGGCAGCTGGACATCCATCCCATCAGCGAATGGGACGGCAGGCCCATCTACAAGGTCGTCGTCATGTGCCTGGAGAATAGCCAGCTGGATGAGGCCCGGGCCGCTCTGGAAAAAGACTACGCTTTTGTGCTCCAGCATGTCGAAGCCAAAGGCTGCCTGAACGGGGAGCTGATCAACCGCAAATATGACAAAGGCAGAGGGATCCTCAGGATCTGCGACGCGCTGGGCATGTCCGTGGAGGATACCATCGGATTCGGCGACAGCATGAATGACCTGGAAATGATCCAGACCGTCCACACCAGTGTCTGTATGGAGAACGGGGCGGAAGCGCTCAAGGAAATCAGCGATATGGTCTGCCCCTCCGTCGAGGAAGACGGCCTGGCGGCCGGATTTGCCCGTCTGGGTCTGGTATGACGGCCGTATATGTCTGTGCGGGTCTGGTGTGACGGCCGGATATGTTCGTGTGTCTGGTATGACGGTCGGATGCTGGATGGTCAGCCAAATGTGCATGTAAGCGCAAAACAGACCGAACGCACAAAAAAGGTACCCGCCAAATCAGTAAAGATGCACAAAAAACGGTAGTATAATTCAACGAAAAGACAATTTACAAAGGACAAAAATTAAAATAAAATAAACTCAGCAGTGAAAACGATTTCAAATTTTATGAAACATTCACAAAACAAGAGGTTCTCAAAAGGGAGGAAAACACAATGGCATTAGATTACAGAAAATGCGCCCAGGAAATCGCTGATAATATCGGCGGCGGCGCGAATGTCGTATCTGCTGCTCACTGCGCTACCAGACTTCGTCTCGTTATCGCTGATAACGGAAAAGTCAACAAGGAAGCACTCGAGAACGTAGACGGCGTTAAGGGTATGTTCGAGTCCAATGGCCAGCTGCAGCTGATCATCGGTACCGGTACCGTTAACAAGGTCTATGACGAGTTCCTTTCCATCACCGGCGCGTCCGCAGCTTCCAAGGAAGAGGTCAAGGCAGCAGCTGCCGCCAAACAGCCTCTGTACATCCGTCTCCTTAAGCCCATCGGCGACGTATTCGTACCGATCCTGCCCGCGATCGTAGCATCCGGTCTTATGATGGGTCTGGTCGAAGCGCTGGCGAAGATTCCCGGCCTTGGCTTTGGTGATACGGACTGGTTCGCGTTCCTGGATATGGTCGCGAATACCGCGTTTGCTTATCTGCCCGTTATCGTCGCGATCTCCGCGGCAAGAGTTTTCGGCGGCAACATCTTCCTCGGCGCTGTCGTAGGTCTGATGATGATCCACTCCAACCTGACCAACGGCTGGGCAGCCGCGGACGGCTATGGTGTATGGTACCTGTTCGGCCACATCAAGATCACGGATTCCTACACACTGGGCCAGATCAACCAGCTGGGTTATCAGGGTCACGTAATCCCCGTCATGCTGGCAGTACTGTTCATGTCCAAACTGGAGACATGGCTGCATAAGCATGTTCCGGAAATGATCGACCTGTTCGTTACCCCTCTGACCACTGTCCTTGTTACCGCTCTGGTCACATTCACGATTATCGGACCTATTTTCTCCGGCCTTGAGACCATCGTTCTTGCCGGCGCTGAGAAGCTGGTCTCCAACCCCATCGGCTCCTGCATCATGGGCGCTCTGTATCCCTGCACGGTCGTCATGGGCCTGCACCATATGTACAACGTCATTGAAGCCGGTATGCTGGCTTCCAAGGGCCTCAACACCTGGATGCCCATCGCTTCCGCGGCCAACTTCGCGCAGTTCGGCGCCTGCCTGGCAGTCGGTATCAAGTGCAAGAACCAGAAGACCAAAGCGGTCGCGATCCCTTCATCCATGTCCGCTGCTCTGGGTATCACAGAGCCCGCTATCTTCGGTGTTAACATGCGTTTCATGAAGCCCTTCGTAGGCGGCATGATCGGCGGCGCTGTCGGCGCTCTGGTCGCGGCATTCATGGGCATCGGCGCATCCGCATACGGTGTTACCGGTATCCCCGGATATCTGACCATTAACAACGCTCTGCTGTACACGATCGTTCTGGCGATCTCCGGCGGTATCGCTTTCGCGATCACCACTGTCATCTGGCAGGAAGATGAGCCCAAGAAGGCAGCTCCCGCGCCTGCTCCCACAGTTGCGGCTCCCACAAACGCGGTCATCAGCTGCGAAGCCGGCAAGATCATCGCTCCCGCGATCGGCCAGGTCATTTCCAGAGAAGAGATCCCGGATGCGACCTTCGCGTCTGGCGTTCTGGGCGACGGCGTCGGAATCAATCCTTCCGAAGGCGTTATCTTCGCTCCTTATGACGGCACCGTTTCCTCCGTTGCTGATTCCAAGCACGCCATCGGTATCACAGGCCCTGGCGACATGGAGATCCTGATCCACGTCGGTGTTGATACAGTTGCCATGAACGGCGACGGTTTCGCTCCCACCGTAGCGGAAGGTGACACAGTCAAGGCCGGTCAGGTCATCATGACCTTTGACAGAGCCAAGATTGCCAAGGCCAACCACCCTGACACTGTCGTAGTCCTGCTGACAAACTCTGACGACTACAACACTGTTAACTGCGGCGCAGATGTATAAGCGCACATTTAGGACAAAATTGCCCAATAATAACCTGAAATAATGAAGAACCCGTCTAAAAAATATATAAATTTTTTACGGCGGGTTCTTCTATTTTGAGCATTTTGTAGTATAATGAGGATACGGCAGCAGAAGTCTGATGTACTTCTGACAGTTAATCAACTATGTAAAGGAGAAAAACCATGAAAGAAATTACCTTCACAGTTACAGATCCGTTAGGAATTCACGCTCGTCCCGCAGGCATCCTTGTTAAGGAAGCTAAGAAGTTCAGCAGCAAGATCACTGTTTTCAAGGGTGACAAGAGCTGCGATATGAGAAAGCTCCTCCAGCTGATGGGCCTGGCAGTTAAGCAGGGTGACACAATCAACGTTCAGGTTGAAGGCGATGATGAAGACGCTTGCGCAGCTGCAATCGAAGCGTTCCTGAAAGAGAACTTCTAATTGTATAGTTTTTAAGTGCAGAACAGAACTGCCTTCGGGCAGCTCTGTTTCTGCATCATAACAGGCAGGCAAAATGTGTACTTAAGGTGCCATTTTGCCCGTTTTCGTGTTAACAAGGAGGGTTACACACATGCAAGTTGGAAATGGTAAAAGTATTGTTAACGGAATCGCGATTGGTAAGATCAAGATTTACAAAGAGCCCGAAAGAATCATCTACGAAGGCATCGTAGACGATCCCGCCGCAGAAGTGGCCCGTTTCGAAGCAGCTGTTGAGAAGGCCATTGATCAGCAGACTGTTCTGTATGAAAAGGCAATCGTGGACGCAGGTAAGGATATTGCGGAAGTTTTCATGGTACATGCCGCAATGCTTGAGGACGACGACCTGCAGGATTCCACCAAAGAGATCATCACCGGCCAGAAGAGAAGCGCGGAATACGCTACAAAGGTTGGCTTTGACAACTATGCGCAGATGTTCGCGGATATGGACGATCCTTACATGAAGGCCCGTGCCGCTGATATCATCGACATTCAGGGCATGGTTCTGGACAACCTGATGGGCCTTGACAGCGCTTCCATGCAGGGTACAGAGCCCGCGATCCTGGTAGCGGATGACTTCGCTCCCTCACAGACCGTCAAGCTGGACAAGTCTCTCCTGCTCGGCATGATCTGTATCGAAGGCTCCTCCAACAGCCATACCGCTATTCTGGCCCGTTCCATGAACATCCCCGCGCTGATGCAGTGTAAGGAAGTTCAGGATGACTGGGATGGCAAGCTGGCAGTTATCGACGGCAAGAACGCTGTTGTTTACATCGAGCCCGACAAGGATCTCCTGGATACTCTGAAGAAGAGACAGGACGAGGACCGCAAGAAAGAAGCTCTGCTGCAGGAGCTGAAGGGCAAACCTTCAGAGACCATCGACGGCTACAACGTACATGTATACGCCAACATCGGCGGCCCCGCTGACGTAGGCGCTGTTAACCAGAACGACGCGGAAGGCGTAGGCCTGTTCCGTTCCGAGTTCGTATACCTCAACAGCAAGGAAGAGCCCGGCGAAGAAGAGCAGTTCACTGCTTACAAGAGAGTTCTGGAATCCCTGGCTCCCAAGCTTGTCATCATCCGTACATGTGATATCGGCGCTGACAAGACCATCGAATACATGCACCTGGATAAGGAAGAGAACCCCGCTCTTGGCTATCGTGCAGTCCGTATCTGCCTGACCAGGAAGCCTTTCTTCAAGACACAGCTGCGTGCCCTGCTGCGTGCTTCCGCGTACGGCAACCTGGGCATCATGTTCCCGATGATCATCTCCGTCGCTGAGGTCCGCGAGTGTAAGGAAATCCTGGAAGAGTGCCGTCAGGAACTCCTCAAGGAAGGCTACAAGATCGCCGACAACATCCAGATCGGTATCATGGTCGAGACACCCGCCGCTGTTTTCTGCGCGGATGAGCTGGCAGAAGAAGTTGATTTCTTCTCCCTGGGCACAAACGACCTGACCCAGTACACATGCGCTCTGGACCGTCAGAACGCGAAGCTGGAGCCTTTCTCCGATACACACCATCCCGCTGTACTGCGCGCGATCAAGATGACCATCGAAGCAGGCCACAGACATGGCACATGGGTAGGTATCTGCGGCGAGCTCGGCGCTGACACAACTCTGACCGAAGAGTTCATTAAATACGGCGTAGACGAACTGTCCGTTAACCCTAAGAGCGTACTTCCTCTTAGAAAGGCTATCCGTTCGATCGACAGAAGCAAACTCCTGGCAAAATAATCCTGTCAGAAGCACCGCTTCATTGAATGAGCAACTAAAAAAGGCTGCTGCATCCTTACGATGCAGCAGCTTTTTTTGACATCATGGGGGCTGGCCGTTCCGCAAATAATCAATTCAATAAATAATCGATTCTGCAGATAACCAATTCAACAAGTATTCAATTCTGTCAGGAATCCATGCGCCTCGGTCAGCGGCCCTTTCCGGCATTTTTAATCAGATCCATGATCACGGGGATCGCGCTGCCCTGACCGCTTTTTTCCATGGCTTCCTTAAATTTGGCCCTGTCTTTATAGACCTGATGGACTGTATCCACGATCCTGGCATCCAGTTCATCCGTAGGAACCAGGACACTGAAGCCCTGGGACACGAAGGATTCCGCGTTCAGGACCTGGTCGCCGCGGCTGCCCACTGCCAGAGGAACCAGGATGTTGGGGATCTTCAGCGCCAGGATCTCACAGATGGCATTGGCGCCGGAGCGGGAGATGATCAGATCTGTGGCGGCGAACAGGTGGCGCAGATCCTCTTTGACATACTCAAACTGTTTGTAGCCTTTGCGGTCCGCTAAACTTTCATCCAGCTTGCCGGCACCGCAGAGGTGGACGATCTGGAAGTCCGGCAGCAGCTCATCCAGATGGGCCCGGACGGCTTCATTGACGGCAAGGGCGCCCTGGCTGCCGCCCATGATCATAATGACCGGAAGATCCGGGGTGAAGCCGCAGAGGGCAAGTCCCTTCTCCCTGTCGCCGGTAAAGATCTCATCCCGGATCGGCGTACCGGTCAGCACGGCCTTGCCTTTGGGCAGCTTGCCGAGGGTCTCCGGGAAATTGCAGCAGATCTTGCTGGCGGAACCGAAGCAGAGCTTGTTGGCCAGGCCCGGCGTCATATCCGATTCATGTATGATGCAGGGGATATGGAGAGAGCGGGCAGCCCGGACGACCGGGACACTGACGAATCCGCCTTTGGAAAAGACCACATCCGGCCTGATATTCTTCAGGATTCTCCTGGCTTCCCGGTAACCGTTGATGACCCGGAAGGGGTCCGTGAAATTTTTGACGTCAAAATACCGGCGCAGCTTGCCGGTGGAGATGCCGAAATAAGGGATCTCATAATCGGCGATCAGCTTCTTCTCGATGCCGTTTTTGGAACCGAAATAATAGACTTTATAGCCGGCTTCCTTCAGATAAGGGAGCAGGGCCAGGTTGGGAGTAACATGTCCGGCAGTACCGCCGCCGGTCAGTACGATGATCTTTCTTTTCTCTGCCATAATCTGAACCTTTCATACGGTCCATGACCTCAGAGGTCATGGACCTGCCTTTCACAACGGTCCGTGCCCCCAGGCAAACGACCTCAGAGGTCATGGACCTGGGCAAACGACCTCATGTGCAAACGACCTCAGAGGTCATGGACCTGATCTAAACCTGTTACAGTAAGTTCATCTTCTCCAGCAGGGGCAGAAGGTCTGCCAGCCTGCTGATCCGTTCATAACCGGGATGGGACTGCGTGTCGGAGCTGAACCAGATGGAAGGAATCCCGGCGCCGCGGGCCCCCAGTACATCTCCGTTAAAGCTGTCGCCGATGTGGACACAGTTTCCGGCCCGCAGGCCGGTCTTATGAAGCGCGTAGGCGAAGATGGCGGGATCCGGTTTCTCCATCCCGGCTTCCTCGCTGATGACCAGGGTATCAAACAGACTGCCAAGCCCCAGTTTACGCAGTTTCCGATACTGGATCTGAGCGGTCATATTGGTGACCAGCACCGTTTTCAGTCCTCTGGAACGGCATTTTTCCAGGCACTCCCCGGCACCGTCAAACAGGACCATGCTGTCCAGGAAATGATCCCAGTAGGCGTCATACATTTCCGGCGCGTAGTCCACGGGGTTGACGTCTAACAGCTCACAGAGCCTCTGCATGTAAAGCATGCGATTGTGACAGGATGCTGTCGGCGGAAGCTGGGCTTTGACATCCCTGCGGGCCTGATCAAAGGTATGTGAGAAAAGATCCTCATCAATATCCAGCCGCTCGCACACATGGCGCCGCAGCGCCGCGGTGCCGACTGCGTCCGCGTCATCATAACTATACAGCGTACCATCCAGATCAAAGAAAACCGCTTTCAGTAAAGACATATATGCAACACTCACTTTCTATGAATCTGATATTTGGGCAAACGAGCTCAGAGGTGGTTAACGGGCAAACACCCCCAAATTGGGCAAACGAGCTCAGAGGTGATTAACGGGCAAACACCCCCAAATTGGGCAAACGAGCTCAGAGGTAATCAGCGCAGAGGTGGCAAACGACCTCAGAGGTGGCGGACAACCTCCTAAAACAAGTATAATACGTGGTGGGTGGACCTGCAAGAAGGGGGATTGCCGCGCCGGCAGAGCGCGGGCGGCGCAAGGGGCGGGTCCGCGGCGCTGGTACAACAGGATGTAAAAAACGATAAAAAACCATTCACTAATTTCACGGCAGTATCTATAATAAAAAATGAGGAGATCAAAACGGCAGGCAGGAAAACCCCGGCAAAGAGGAAAAGACCATGTTGAAAGAATTTGTAGAAAAAAAGCACTGTAATTTTATAGAAGAAGCGGCAGACTGGCAGGACGCCATCCGCAAGTGCTGTCAGCCTCTGGTCGCGGACGGGACCGTGACCGAAAACTATGCGGAAGAGATCATCGCCTGTGTCAACCTTTACGGCCCCTATATGGTCCTGATGCCCGGTGTTGCCATGCCCCATTCCCAGCAGTGCGGGGATAATGTCCGGGGAACGGCTATATCTTTCATGAAAACAGAGAAGCCGGTCTTCTTTGATGAGAATGATCCGGCCATGTACGCCAATCTGTTCTTCACGCTGGCCTCGGACAATCCGGAGAAGCATCTGGACAACATGCAGCAGCTGTCTGTGATCCTGTCCAGCGAAGACCTGATCGCGGAGCTTATGCAGGTGACCAATGAGGAAGAACTGCTGGCTCTGGCGGTACGTTCCGGCCTGTGAACCGGGAAGTCTGACGCCTGGTTCATATTTGAGCGCCTGACAGAAAGCCATTTGAATCTTTCATAAAGTATTTATAAGTGGCTGTATGGAATTTTTAAAAAAAGTATACTATAATGATTTTGCTTATATTGTGTTGGTAAAGGAGAGTGGCAAAATGGTAAGTATCTTGGCGTGCTGTGCGAATGGTTCAGGTACCAGCCTGATGATGGCGATGACTCTGGAAAAGGTCATCAAGACCCAGGGATATAAGGTAGACAGGACCAATCACTGTTCTATTTCGGAAGGCAAGCAGATCGCGGGCAATTATGATATTGTCCTCTGCCCCTTGAACTTTGTCTCCATGTTCAGCGCTGCTGCTGACAACGGAGCCAAAGTAATCGGTCTCAGAAATGTCATGTCCCAGAATGAGATGACAGAAAAGCTTGAGAACTGCGGGATCGATCTCAGAAGCTGACTATACAGATTGTTAACAGGGAAAGCCACAGGATCCGCTGCGAGGATGGATCCTGTGGTTTCTTATGCCTGTTTTCAGGTTCCGAGGCATGACTTTCCAAAGATCTCATTATAAAAAACATAAAAAATGCCGTTACAAACAGTCCGCTATAAACAGTCCGGTATAATTATAAAAATCGGCGGTCCGCTGTACCCTTCCGGGAAGCAGCGGACCGCCGAGTGTCTTTTTTAGAAGTATTCTATTAAATATGCTGTTAAACCGGCTTCCGTTTTACGCCTCAGCGACCGCGGAAGCGAAAGCGTCCAGGGCAGCCTCGTCATGCAGAGCGCTCTTGAAGGACAGGACTGTGTCGAGGACCTGGCAGTTCTTGAGGCCTTCCAGTTTGGCCCGCATGAGCTTGCCGGTCACAGGTGCCCATGTGCCGTTCTCAGCCAGCGCGAAGGTGCGGTTCTGTACGCCCAGTGCCGCCAGATCTGTCAGGAAAGCTTCCATGGGAGGATAGATGCCGTTGTTGTAGGTGGGGCAGAAGAGGACGATCTTGCCGCAGCGCCATACAGCGTCGATCAGGTAAGATACATCTGTTTCTGACACATCGAATACATGGACGGTCTTGCCGGTCTTCTCCCGGATGGCAGCGGAAGCAGCCATGGCCGCGCTGGCGGTATTGCCGTACAGAGTGCCGTAAACGATGGTGATATCTTCTGTCTCGGGTGTATAGGTGGACCACTTCTGATAGAGATCCAGCAGATAGCCCAGGTCCTTGCGCCATACGGGACCATGCAGAGGCAGCAGCATCTGAATATCCAGCTTCGCGGCTTTCTTCAGGACGCCCTGGACCTGCGGCCCGTATTTGCCTACGATATTGGCGTAATATCTTCTGGAGTCGTCCAGATATTCCTTCTCATAATCATGCTCATCCGCGAAGATGCTGCCGTCAACAGCGCCCCAGGTACCGAAAGCGTCCGCAGAGAAAACAGCCTTGTTGACATCATCATACGCCAGCAGGACTTCGGGCCAGTGGACCATGGGAGCCGCTACAAAGCTGATGTTATGCTTGCCGGTGTTAAGGACAGAACCCTCCTTCAGGACCTCGCGGGGCACATTCTTCAATTCAGGGAAGAACTGTTCCGCGAACTGCAGCGCCTTCATGCTGCCGGCCAGTGTTACATCGGGGAAAAGAGATACGACCCTGGCGATCTGGGCGCAGTGGTCGGGCTCCATGTGGAGAATCACAAGATAATCCAGCTTCCGGCCTTCCATGGAAGCGGTCAGGTTCTCAAAGAACTGGCCGGCGACGGTGGAGTCGGCCGTATCAAAAAGAACAGTCTTCTCATCGAACAGCAGATAGCTGTTATAGGAAACACCGTTGGTGAGGGGGAACAGATTTTCAAAACGGGAGATGCGCCTGTCGCTGGCGCCGATCCACAAAATATCTTCCGCGACCTTCTGTGTATTGATCATGTATCGTGACTCCTTTCAAAATATAATGTCTGATTCACGCAGTGTCTGTATTGTATAACGGCCAGCTCTTTCAGGCTCTTTGCCGGAGAACGACAAAAATAATGAGCCGGTATAGAAGCACTGCCTTTATATACGTGGTTATTATACAGGAAACCTGTTGAAAAAAACAGCGGATGCTAGTGCAAATTTATGGTCCTCCGGAGAAGGGGGATGAAAAACTGCCCAAAAACCACCCGCGCCGGTGAAAGGAGGGAGCAAAAAAATTGGGACTGTATTTGCAGGTAATGCTATAATAAATACAGTGCCCGGAAGGGCTGACAAAGTATCATCCTTTAGTCCGCGTAAACAGCGGCATTTTCCTACAAGACGAGAGGGAGGATAGAATGAGAAAAACAAAGATCATATGTACGATCGGTCCTGCCAGTGAAAGTGAAGAAAAGCTCCGGGAACTGATAAACGCCGGTATGAATGTAGCGCGTTTCAATTTTTCCCACGGCACATATCCGGAGCATGAAGCCAAGTTCAAGCGCCTGGTCCGCCTCAGGAAAGAGATGGGCGTTCCGGTAGCCGCACTGCTGGATACCAAAGGCCCCGAGATCCGTCTGCGTGATTTCGAGAACGGAAAGATCACCCTGGAAAAGGGAAATGCCTTTACTCTGACAACAGAGGAAGTTCTGGGCAACCAGGAGCGGGCTTCCATTACATACAAAGACCTGCCGGAAGATGTTCAGGTCGGCGGCAGCATCCTGATCGATGACGGCCTGATCGAGCTGAAGGTGGACAGCAAAACAGAGACCGAGATCCATTGTACCGTTGTCAACGGCGGTCCTGTCTCCAACCATAAAGGCATCAATGTGCCCGGCGCGGATCTGTCCATGCCTTTTATCAGCGCTCAGGACAAGTCTGATATCGAGTTCGGCTGCAAGATGGGCTTCAACGTGATCGCGGCTTCCTTTACCAGGACGGCCCGTGATATCCAGGATATCCGGGAGATCCTGAATAAGAACCACAGCAAGATGCAGATCATCGCCAAGATCGAGAGTATTCAGGGCGTCAATAACATTGATGAGATCCTGGAGGAAGCGGACGGTGTCATGGTCGCCCGCGGTGACCTGGGCGTGGAAGTACCCCTTGAAAAGGTACCCGCCATTCAGAAGATGATCATCCATAAGGCAGAGCAGATGGGCAAGCAGGTCGTGACCGCGACCCAGATGCTGGATTCCATGATGCATAATCCCAGACCGACCAGGGCGGAGACCACGGACGTTGCCAACGCCATCTATGATGGTACGACAGCCATCATGCTTTCCGGCGAGACTGCTTCGGGCGCTTATCCGGTAGAGGCGGTCAAGACCATGTCCAAAATCGCGGAAGCGACGGAAGCGGACATCGATTACAAGGAAAGGCTCCGGACCAGAGGTGTCACGATCGGAAAGACCGGCATCACTACGGCCATTTCCCATGCCTGCTGCACGATTTCCGATGATATTAACGCGGATGCCATCATCTGCGTAACGATTTCCGGATATACAGCCAGAAAGATTTCCAGATATAAACCCAACACCCAGATCATCGCCTGCACCACAGCCAGCTGGGCCGCCTGCCAGATGAACCTGCTCTTCGGCGTCAGCCCTCTCCAGATCGGCGAGGAAGAGAACGCTGACCTGCTCTTTGAGTCTGCTGTGGACGCGTCCAAGCGCGCCGGCCTGATCAAGACAGGGGACACTGTTGTTCTGGCGGCCGGACTTCCCCTGGGCGTTTCCGGCAACACCAATACCATCCGCGTAATGGAGGTTTGGTGATCCGACAGTAATTCTCTAATATAAGAAAAGAGACATAAGAAAGAACTGAAGTGAAAAGTTTATTTCCACTCTGAAGGGGACGAAGTGGATTTTAGTCTTTCACTTAATTCCACTTACATAATTGTGGCAATTAGTCTTACACT
>CADAOZ010000030.1 GCA_902789735.1 uncultured Lachnospiraceae bacterium | reverse complement strand
ATCCGGTATGAAGGACGCCCTTTATGAGGAGGCCCAGGGAATACCCTTCCTTGCCGTCCATATCTATAAGCTCGTCCAGGAAGACGCGATCCTGTCCGGGAAAGAATCCTTCTCCGAAAAAGACCTGCACCGTATCGCCTCTGAAAAAATGGGGCTCACCAGGCCGATGAGGGAAGCCATGAAGGCAGGAAGGGAAGTCGATCTGAAACAGTACGTCGACATCGCGCCCTTCTCCTACACCGACTACAAAGACAACTATTCCATCGCCGCGGAAGCCGCAGCTCCTGCCGCACCGCCGCCGAAAGAGACGACCGCACAGGAGGCTTCCATCGTAACGCTCATGGGACTTGGCCTTTCCTGCTCAGAAGCCCGCACTTTCGTGTGCGCGGCGCTTGCAGAAGAAAAGAGCGGATGCTTCGCAGCCCCTGTCATCGCAAGGAAGGCCTATCAGATGTACCTGGCCGCACCGGTGAAAGAGGATCCCGGTCCCAGCCCTCTTTCCGGACTGAACGGCTATGATGCCGTAAAAGAGGCAGGACTGATCGATGGATAAAGAACACCGCATGAGCAGAAGACCGCCCGGCATGCTCCCTCTCTTCCCTTCTCCGTATCCGGGAGAATCATTCTACAGCATACTCTGCCGCTACCATGTACGGAGCGGGAATGCAAGCGACTGGCACACCAGCATCCAGCTGTTCGGTTATAACACCAGCCTGATATCCACGCTCCTTACACCCTTTCATCTTGACATGATAAGGCACTGGACCCCTCCGGCATCCGGGCTGGATCCCCGGGAGATGCTCCATCAGAACACCGCCTACGATCTTTATTCCATTAATTCCTTTCCCAGCGAACTTGACCGCATACAGGACATCATTGAGGGACGCAGGACAGCGGGATCTTTTTCCCACTGGATGCATCCAAGGCTCATCAATCCGGCCGGTCATCTGCGTTTCTGCCCTGAATGTGCTGCAGAGCAGATAAAACTGTATGGAGAACCGTACTGGCAGATCCTCCCTCAGCTCGATGAAGTCGAATACTGCCCAAGGCACAGGATCAGGATAAGGAACAGCCCGATACCTGTGACTGGAATAAAGTCCCACTATCATCCGGCTTCATCCGTTCTTGATAAAAGTTCCCTGCAGCATCCACAGAGCACATGCCTTCAGGAATGGGATCATCTTTTCAAAAAGGAAAAAGAATTCTTTATCAGACTTTCCTGCAACATAGACTGGCTGTTGAAGAACGGGGAAAGTTATGCGGGTTATCAGAACCTTTCAAATGCGTACAATAAGCTGACCAGGACCCGTCGGGAACGGAGCTGGTACCAGTTGAGCAAGCAGGAAATCAGAAATGCCCTTTGGAACATATCTTATAGCAGCGATTTATACTTTTATCTGAAACATAAAAATCCAAGGCAGGTAGGAAACGAGTCGTTTTATCTGTATTCGCTGCGTTTATGTTCGCATGTCCTGGTCATGACGGCTTTTTGCGGGACACCAAAAGCTTTCTATGAGCTATAATAAAGGACGTGTCTTCCGGGCACGTCCTTTATTTATCTTAATTGAATTATTCAACTATAATAAAAATCTATCTCTTTTTTATATCTATCTATAATTCACCGTATCAGGAATCTCCCGATTCATTACATAGATTTATTCAGTTCTTTAATCAGCTGTGAATAGTAACTGATAGGATTACTTTTCTCGGTCGAATCGTTTTTAATATTTCATCAGAGCAAATAAATACGCAGGAAATCGTCAGACTGTTTGGCAAGCTGTTTTTTCTTTTCGTTTTTTCTTTATGTTTCATATATTCCTGCGCAGTATTGGTACTCGTAGTTATCAGGCTTTCCAAAGCTTTATACTCGGTTATCTCGTAAATCATAATCCCATTAACAGCTCTTTCATCCAACAGGCACTTGTATAAGCGCAGCAGCCCCACTCCTTGATTGATATAATCAAAACTCCATCAGATCTTCCACTGAACATTTCAGCGCCCTGGCCAGCTGCCAGACTGTCTTCACCTGTGCCTTGCCCAGATCCTTCTGGCGCTGCTCATAGTGCTGAATCATTCGGACGGAAACGCCGCTTTCTTTAGCAAGCTCTGACTGGCTGAGTCCTATACGATCCCGGTACATACGCAGACGCGTCGTCGTCTGTTTCTGGCGTCTGATTGCGTCCGCTGCATCTGCAAAGTGTAAAGGATCCATTTCATGATATGGCGTATACATGTCCCGCACCTGTTCGACTGTCAGGTATTCGCTGATCCTCTGGAAACTCTGACCCGAATACCATTGATACCAGGCCAGAATCCATCCGGTCCAGTATATCGGATCTTTGTCAAGACTGTATGTCGGTTCCTGCTGCGGCCATTCACCGGTCAGCCTCCACACAACCTCCCGGGCAGTCTCCACCCCCGACTTTCCAGCGATAAATCTGTTATCACCCTTTCCGAATAAATCTGCGATACCCGAAATCAGGAACATGTTCCAAAACTCTGTCAGGTCAATCTGCAGATCCTCTACCCCATAGCGGAGCATCTGCGCAAGCGCTGTCTGGGCTTTGGCAACATATAATTCGTCGTAGGAATGTATCATTGTTCGTTCTCCCTGTATCAGATTTCTCCATCCACTTACTTTTGCATATTCCTGCATTCTTGATTATACACCTGTAGGGGTATGACAGCAAGGTACATCCCGAAGTTAACCGGGAGTCTGATTACCGGTTCATACTTTCCACGGCCGGGCGGATCGGGGACTTTTACTCCTTAGAACGTGCGACCGCCGGGCGCACCAAAAAAGTGGACCAGAGGGATTTCCTCTGATCCACTTACTTCTGTAGACAGCCGAATTGATTCTCTGCTGCCCACTTGATGAAGGGGTGTTCAATTATTTACTGGTCGATTTTATCGATTGATACTGCGGGGATGGTAATCTTGCCTCCCATTGTCGAATCATAGCTGATCAGTCCATAGGATATACCGTAGATTGTAATCTCGTCGTCTTCCAGAACGCGCGAAGATACAATGGTTGAATCGTATTCCCCGAACAGAACCGTATCATAATCGTCATTGACAGCCAGTCGGATCTGGACAGAATCATCGCCTTCTAACACCTGCAGTACTTTCCCCTTAAATTTGACTTTTTTGCCTTTGAAGTCATCCGGGGTTCTTGCCAGATCCTCATATGTAATCCCTGTTTCGTATCCTTTGGCTTCCTCCGCTTCCCGCGCAGCCTTTTCCTCTTCCGCAAGACGCGCCGCTTCCTCTTCTTCCGCTGCTTTCTTGGCGGCTTCTTCCTCTTCGATCCGGGCTTTTTCCTGCTCGGCTTTTGCTTTTTCCGCTTCCGCCTGGGCCGCTGTCATCTCTTCGAACGGCTTCATGGATTCCTTATATTCATCATATTCCTTCTGCAGGGCTTCCAGATCCTTTTTCGTCTGTTCCAGTTCTCCGTCCACTTTCTTTTTCTCATCTTCGACAGCCTTCTTCTCGCTTTCCAGCTGGTCATACTGTTCCTGTGTAATTCCGCTGCCGCACGCGCTCATCGAAAATACACATACGATGCAGACCAAGATGACAAACAATTTCCTTCTCATTCTTCCTCCTCCTGATATAATCGCGGCTTATACTGCTCTCTTCATTTCATATCTCTATGTACAGCTGATTCTGATGAAAAGATGCAGCAGTTTCTGATTTCTTTTGGATTATACAATCTTCATACGAACAAGTGGTCGCCTGCCAGGCGACATCAGGGAGGAATATATAATAAACCGGGCGACATCCTTGCGGTTCATATCTGAGTGAACCGCAAGGATGTCGCCCGATTCATGTGACGCTTGTCAGCAGTACTGCTTCCGAATTCATTTGGTTCCTGTCAAAGCCGTACCATTTACATACAGGGTATAGCCGTTGCTGACTACATTCGCTGCGTCGCCGTTGAATTCAGTCACATAACTGTCCCCGGTCAGCGTCCAGGTGCTGGTGCTGTCGAGGGTCACGGAGACTGTACCTGCCTCGGTGGAAACAGTCTCACCGTTGGCATTTGTAATCTTGCCGTCCACATAGCCTTCGAAGGAAGAATCGTTTGTCAGATTCAGCGTCAGCGTTGAATTGCTGCCGACCAGGACCGCGCCGGAAAGTGCCTGGGCTGAAGCGTTCACAGTCGCCTCATTCTCAGCGCCGTCCCATCCGTCGTCGCAGACCGATAACAGGATATTGTCGCTATCCTCATTGCTGATCTCTACATTTTCAAGGGTAATGACGGCGTTCGTGTTGGTCACATGGAAGACATGGCCGCTTTTGCTCGTCAGGCTGCCGCCGGTCATAGTGAAATGGCTGGTGCCGCTGTCCGCGTCGCCGGACATGGACTGATAAATCATGATCGTATCCAGGAAAGTGGCATTGCCATTCTGTTTCGTGTTGTCCGCAGTCAGATCACAGTCGTTGAGTGTAATTGAATTCAGTCCTTCAATACATACGCCCTCCGAAAGGTTTGATGTCAGTACTGCATTCGAAACCGTGATGTCCGCCGTTGAGTAGATGGCTGGGGATCCCAGTCCGCTGGTCGTATAAGTCCCGCCGTCAACAACAACTGTGCCGCCGCCTCTGTCGGTACGGATTGCTGCTGAAGACCGGCCGCCTGTGGTCACATCCAGGTCATAAGCATAGGTAGTGCCGCCGCCCGTCGTCATAATACCGCCGGAACCGTCTCCGGTGGTCTTGATGACCGTGTCACGGATGGTCACTGTCGTCCCGTCTCCTTCTGCTCCATTCTGACCGCCATTTCCGCCGTAGCAGAAAATACCGTTTGCCCCGTCCGCTTCAGAAGTGACCGTTCCGCCTGTGATGGTCGCTTCCGATCCGTCCTTGACCAGAACTGCGGCGTTCAGCCCGTAGAAGTTGCAGTTGTCGCCGCCGTCAGAATCACCGGTTTTTGTCACAGTCGGATCCGTAATGGCAACCTCCTCATCTGTGGCAATCAGCAGGGCACTTTCATCCGCTGTGCTGCTGGAATATGTCAAACCGCTCTGGGAATCACCGGAAGTGATTTCTTCCGCGCCGGAATATTCAATATCTCCGCTGCCGCCGAATGACCCGCCGGGACCTCCGTTTCCGTCAGGGCCTCCCTTTCCGTCAGGACCTCCCTTTCCGTCAGGACCTCCCTTTCCGCCGGGGCCGCCATTCCCATCAGGACCGCCCTGGGGAGGCTCTCCGGGAGGATTCCCGGGCCTGCCATTTTCTGCATCACTGTCGTTTTCAGCATCATTGTCGTTTTCAGCATCATTGTCGTTTTCAGCATCATTGTCGTTTTTTGCATCACTGCCGTTTTTCCCGGCATCAGATTCATCGGCTGTCTCTTCCGACGCGGAATCCGTATTTTCAGTGATTTGATCCGTATCTGAATCGGTTTCCGACTGCACCTGTCCGGCTGTATCTGCAGTATTGCCGGCAGTATCGCTGCTACATGCGCACAGGCTCATGACCAGCATGGCTGTCAGAAGACCGGTCGCTGTCCTTTTGAAGTATCTGTTTTTTATGTTTTTTTCTTTATCGTGTTTCATGAAAAAAACCTCCTTTACGTTATGATGGGCTCATTGTAAAGGAGGTTTGTTGAAATTACATTGAAAGATATTTAATTTTTTTTAGGTATGGACCAGAGGTGAACCAGTAGTCTGACGCCCGGTTCATTTGAACCACAAGTCTGACGCCCGGTTCACTTTTGGGACCCGGTCCAGCCTTCTATCTCGAGCAGCTTCTCTTTTACGGCAAGGCCTGCGGCGTAGCCTGTCAGGCTGCCGTCCGTGCCAAGCACGCGGTGGCAGGGGATGATGATGGAGATGGGGTTGCGGCCCACCGCGCCGCCGACAGCCTGGCTGCCGGAATGGAGCCTGCGGGCGATTGCTCCATACGTATCCGTTGTTCCGTAAGGTATTTTCAGCAGCTCATCCCATACTTGACGCTGGAACGGTGTTCCTTCGGGGGACAGCCGGATTTCCGAAGGATCCGGTCTTTCGCCGGCGAAATAGCGGTCCAGCCAGGCATGTGTCCTGTCCAGGACCGGATTTCCTTCCGGGCAGTATGTGCCCCGAAGATAGCGGTCCGTGTATCGGTCCGCGTACTTCTGTCCCTCAAAGAACAGGGCTGTCAGGGCATCTCCATAAGAACAAAGTATGATCTTTCCGACCGGAGAGCGGTATTCTATATATTTGTACATTTTTCCTGCACTCTTTCCTTCCGTCCTGCTGTTCCTGAAGTTTCCCATATTGGTCTTGATTTTTCCGCAGTTACTAACTCTGTCCTGATGGTCAACGAATCAGGATCCCATACCGTTCTCATCATAATAGGATGTATCGATCCAGGCTTCCACTTCAACATCTTCGGCAGGCATGACAAATTCATAGGTACAATAGTCCGTGAACTCTCCGGACGCTCCGACCACATTGACATACAGGTCTGCGTCTGTCACGCCGCATGTGATGATCTTGACAGTTTCGCCTTCCGCTGCCCGTTTCGGGCACTCGTCAATCAGGTCTTCCCCGGAAGTAATGGTGATCTTGTACTTCTTCGGCCCGCACGCGATCAGCAGGCCTGCGGTCAGAATCAGGATTGTCAGAATCAAAATGAAAGTCCCGGCTTTTTTTACCATAGTATCTCCTCTCATTTCAGGCAGTATCCATTCGTTCTTCAGGCCGTGCGGACAGACAGCCGCTCCGCTTATCTATGTCCCCGGTGTTATTACAGCTTCTTCCGCACAGCTGTATCGTAAAAGCTGAAATAATCCGGCCGGTGCCTGGACTGGGTAAATTCGAACATGACACCGTCCGCGTTATAGACTTTGCCGCTGATCACGGCCATACAGTTATAATCACCCAGATCCAGCCATTTCTCATCCAGTTCCGTGACCCGTTCTACAGTAATCCTTCTCTTACTGGTGACGATAGGCATTCCCAGATCGTTTTCAATGTAATCATAGACAGACCGCTCCGCGATCTCTACGGTCAGTCCGGGCACCAGGCTGGTCAGGAACATATTCATGTCCAGGATCAGAGGCTGGCCATCCAGATAACGGACTCTCTGCAGCAGGCAGACCTCCTCTCCCTCCGGGAATCCCGTCCTGGCGGCGATTCTGGCGTCTACTGTAATGTTGGTCAGATTCAGAACTTTGGTTCCGGGAACCTTATGATTCCGGATCGCGGACTCCCGGAAGGATTCAATCCCGCCCATTGAAAAGGCGGTAGGGGATACCGGCTGATAAATGACCCGTACGCCTACCCCGTGCATGGACTGGACATACCCGCCTTCCGCCAGCTCGAAGATCGCTCTGCGGATCGTGTTGCGGGAACAGTTGTAGATTCCGACAAGGCTGTTCTCTGACGGAATCAGTTTCTGGAACTCATACTCGCCGGTCTCGATTTTTTGCTTGATGTCTTGATAAATTGTCTGATATTTCGCTCTCGGCATGATTCTCTGTCTTTCCTGTCTGTCCGGCAGAATCAATCAATAATTAATCAATACTTATGATCTCCTGCCTTTTTGTTAACGATTTCAATCTGAATTCATTATAAATTGTATCCTTGTTCTAAACAAGGGAATAAGTCTTAAAATTGTTTAAACAAGTTGCCGGATTTCTATTGACTTTCTTGTTTAAACAAGGTATTCTATAAGCACAGCAAAACATGTTCAAACAAGTTGCATTCACAGGTAAGAGGGAGTAGAGCCGTTAAAACGGCAGAAAGGAAAGCTATGGGAAAGTATATTGAAGATTCCAAAGAACTGCTTCAGCTTGTAGGCGGTAAGGAAAACATCACAGCCGTATCTCACTGTATGACACGTATGCGTTTCGTCCTGACAGATCCGGCCAAGGCGGATGTCCCCGGCATCGAGGCCATGAAGGTCGTTAAGGGTACCTTCACCCAGTCCGGACAGTTCCAGGTCATCATCGGCAACACAGTCTCTGAATTCTATAAAGATTTCGTAGAAGTATCCGGCATCACCGGCGTCTCCAAGGACCAGGTCAAGCAGGCCGCAAAACAGAACCAGAACCCCCTGCAGAGGGTGGCAACAGTTCTGGCCGAAATCTTCGCGCCGCTCCTGCCCGCCATCATCACCGGAGGTCTGATCCTCGGCTTCCGTAACTGTATCGACTCTCTGTATATCTTCCAGGGTGGCCATACACTGACCGAGCTGTCCCAGTTCTGGGCAGGTCTGGACCATTTCCTCTGGCTGATCGGTGAAGCGGTCTTCCATGTAGGTATCCCGGTAGGTATCTGCTGGTCCATCGCCAAGAAGATGGGCACCACAGAAATGCTTGGCATCATCCTGGGTCTTACCCTTGTTTCCGGCCAGCTGCTGAACGCTTACGCGGTTGCCAGCACAGCTGCCGCTGATATTCCCAAGTGGGATTTCGGTTTTGCCCAGGTCAACATGATCGGTTATCAGGCCCAGGTCATCCCCGCCATGCTGGCAGGCTTTACCCTGGTCTATCTGGAGAAATTCTTCCGTAAGATCATTCCCGCAGTTGTATCCATGATCTTCGTACCGTTCTTCTCAATTACGCTCGCTGTAATGGCCGCTCACTTCGTACTGGGTCCCATCGGCTGGAAGATCGGTTCCGTGATCTCCGCAGTTGTTTACGCCGGTATCACTGGTCCCGCCAAGGTCCTCTTCGGCGCCATCTTCGGTTTCGTTTACGCTCCGCTGGTCATCACCGGTCTGCACCATATGACCAACGCCATCGACCTGCAGCTGGTCGCTGAGTTCGGCGGTACCATGCTCTGGCCCATGATCGCTCTTTCCAACATCGCGCAGGGTTCCGCGGTTCTGGCTATGATCACTTTACAGAGAAAGAACGAAGAAGCGCAGGAAGTCAACGTTCCCTCCTGCATCTCCTGTTACCTGGGTGTTACAGAGCCCGCTATCTTCGGTGTCAACCTGAAGTATGTATTCCCTTTCGTCTGTGCCATGACCGGCTCTGCCTGCGCAGCCGTATTCTCCGTACTGACCGGTGTAGAAGCTCTTTCCATCGGCGTCGGCGGTCTGCCCGGCATTCTGTCCATCCGTCCTGACAAGATGCTCTTCTTCGCAATTGCCATGGCCATCGCGATTGTTGTTCCTTTCATTCTGACCACAATCTTCGGCCGCGCAAGAGGCGTCAAATAAGCCGCCGCGAATAAGCAGGAAATGTAAATTTAACAGCAGGTTTTGGGAGCCTCCTCTCCCAAAGCCTGCTGCTATGGCATACAATATATGCAGAAACCTGTAAGGAGGATCTCCATGTCTGATTTCAGAAACAGCACCGTATACCAGATTTATATCAAATCCTTCTGCGATTCCAACGGCGACGGCATCGGCGACCTGAACGGAATCCGCAGCCGCCTGGACTACCTGAAAGATCTCGGGGTGGATTATCTTTGGATCACCCCTTTCTTCCTGTCCCCCATGAATGACAACGGCTATGATGTAGCCGATTATTACAGCATCAATCCCATGTTCGGTACCATGGACGACGCCGACGCCCTGATCCAGGAAGCTGCCGACCGCGGCATCGGCCTCATGTTCGATATGGTCTTCAACCATACTTCCACCGACCATGAATGGTTCCAGAAAGCCCTGGCAGGCGATCCCGTCTATATGGACTACTATATCTTCAAAGATCCGGTGGACGGCCACGCGCCGACCAACTGGGAATCCAAATTCGGCGGCAACGCCTGGGAATATGTCCCTTCCCTGGGCAAGTATTACCTGCATCTCTTTGATGTGTCTCAGGCGGACCTGAACTGGGAGAATCCCACTGTCCGTGAAGAGCTGGCCAAAGTCCTGCGTTTCTGGAAAAAGAAAGGCGTTTCCGGTTTCCGTTTTGACGTAGTCAACCTGATCTCCAAGCCTTTCGTCTATGAAGACGATCATCAGGGCGACGGCAGGCGCTTCTACACCGATGGTCCCAAGATCCATCAGTATCTGAAGGAGCTGGTAGAGGCAGGCGGCATCGCGGGCGATATGACCGTCGGTGAGATGTCCTCGACCTCTCTGGACAACTGTGTCCGTTACGCCAATCCGGCCGAGAAGGAACTGAAGATGGTCTTCTCCTTCCATCACCTGAAGGTCGACTACAAGGACGGCCAGAAATGGGCCCTGAAGGCACCGGACTACGCCGAGCTGCGTTCCCTGTTCAAGACATGGCAGGAAGGCATGCAGGCCAAAGACGCCTGGAACGCCCTCTTCTGGTGCAACCATGACCAGCCCAGAGCTGTCAGCCGTTTCGGCGACGACAGGAACTACTGGAAAGAATCCGCCAGGTCCCTGGCCATGCTGATCCATCTGATGCGGGGCACGCCCTACATTTATCAGGGTGAAGAGCTGGGCATGACCAATGCTTACTTTACCGATATCAGCCAGTACCGCGATGTGGAAAGCACCAACTATTTCCGTATCCTGAAGGAAGGCGGCGCCTCCACCGAGGAAGCTCTGGAGATTATCGCGGCCAGATCCCGTGACAACGGCAGGACCCCCATGCAGTGGGACGCTTCTGAAGGCGCGGGCTTCACGACCGGTACGCCCTGGCTTGGCATTCCGGCCAACCATGTGACCATCAACGCGAAGACAGAAGCGGAAGATCCCGAATCGATCCTGGCCTTCTATAAAGAGCTGGTCCGTCTCCGCAAAGAGATGGAGATCATCGCGGACGGACAGATTCGTTTCATCGAGTCCGGTCAGGACTCCATCCTTGCCTACGAGCGTACGCTTGGAAATGAAAAACTGACCGTATACTGCAGTGTGTCCGGTGAAGAGCTGGCGCTGGCGGAACCTGTGTCCCTGGAAGGCAAAGAGATCCTGCTCTCCTCCTATCTGGATCAGCCGGCAGGCCCTGTCGCTTCTCTCCGACCTTTTGAAGCCATTGCGGTCTATGAAAAATAAATCTTAGCTTTGCAATAACTCTCAGCCTGCAATAACTCTCAGCTTTGCAATAGCGCTCAGCCTGCAATAACTCTCAATTTGCAGCAGCTCTCAAATTGCCAAAGCTGTCAGCTTGCTGCCGTATGTTGGTAAGCTGTCAGAATCTTACACTCAAAACTCGGGGCGGCCGTATCTTTTCCGGATACGGCCGCCCCGCAGTTTTTCCGGCTGCCTGCATTGCACTTACCGTATGCTTTGGTATGCTTTATTCGCCGGTCTGTTTCTTGTCTTTATACCTGTCTGTATGTCATAATCTAGAGTACAGGAGCCTCCGCGCGGCAGCGCGTCCAGGGTTCTGAAATCCGATCGTGATTATGCCAAAAATATTCGGCCATATATAAGAAAACCAGAATGCCGAATGTCTGAAATGGTATCGTTGATCAAATAGAGGAGGAATCATATATGTACGCACTTGTCACCGGCGCCAGTGCCGGCATAGGACTTGAAATTGCCAAATATCTGGCGGAAAAAGGCTATGATCTGATCATCACGGCCCGCCGCGGCAGCCTCCTGCGAAAGCTGCGCAGGCAGATCCGCCTCAGGCATCCGCAAAGGAAGGTCATCGTGATCACAGCGGATCTCTCCAAACGGGAGGAATGCATGCGTCTGTACCGGGAAGCCTGCCGCAGGGCCGGTGACGGGAACATCGATTTTGTGGTCAATAACGCGGGCATGGGCGTGTACGGGCCTTTCCTGGTGACCGATCTGGAGAAAGAACTGACACTGATTGACCTGAATGTCACATCTGTCCACATCCTTTCCAAGCTCTTCCTGCGGGATCTGGCCAGGAACGGCCACGGTGTCCTGATGAATGTCGGTTCCTGCGCGGGATTTACATCCGGCCCGACATTCTCCAGCTATTACGCGTCCAAGAACTATGTGGTCCGGCTGACGGAAGCGATTCATGAAGAACTGCGCAGGGCCGGCAGTCCGGTCAAAGTCTCCTGCCTGTGTCCGGGTCCTGTGGCTACAGCCTTTAATGACAATGCCGGTGTGAAAGAGTCCGGTAAACAAATTACGGCTGCTCAGGCCGCACGGATCGGCGTGGAAGGCGCCCTGCAGGGGAAAATGCTGGTCATCCCCGGCCGGAAGATGCAGGCTGTCGTGATCGGCTCCCATCTGCTGGGCGAGCATCTGTCGACCCGGATCAACTATCTGGTACAGAGGAAGAAGGCCGGAAAATAAGTTTCAGGATGCTTTGTAATATGCCTCTGCTTACTCTGTCTGCTGGGCTCCGAACGTTCTGGGACGGATTCTTTTCAGGTCTTCTGCCGTAAATGTGTATTTGCGGTTACAGAACTGGCAGCGCATCTCCAGGTCTTCTCCGAATTCTTCATACTCCCGGATCATGCGGTCGACCTCTTCTGTCCCCAGCAGGATCAGGCCTCTCTCACAGCGGTCGCGGCTGCAGTCGCAATAGAAGCGTACATCCTGCCGCTCCGTGATATTTACATCAAAGCCGTGCAGGACCAGATTCAGCATCTGCTCGGGCGTATTGCCCATGTTCAGCATGGTCGTGACCGGAGCGATCCCTGCCAGGTTCTGTTCCAGGCGGGCGATCGTTTCCTCTTCCGCGAAGGGCATGAGCTGCACAACAAAGCCGCCGGCCTGACGGACTGTGTTGTTGTGATTCATCAGGACGCCCAGCCCTACGGAGGAAGGAATCTGCTCCGACTCCGCGTAGTAATAGGTCAGGTCATCGGCGATCTCACCGCTGTGCAGGGCAATCTGTCCCACATAGGGATCCTTCAGGCCCAGGTCCCGGATGACGGTCAGGGTTCCATTGCCAACTGCCCCGCCCACGTTCAGGTGGCCCTGGGCGTTGGGCGGCAGAATGACCATGGGATTGGTGACATAGCCTTTGACGTTGCCATGGTTATCCGCGGTGACCGTAATGCCCTGCAGAGGACCGTCGCCGCTGATCTGAATGGTCAGCAGATCCTTGTCATTTTTCAGCATATCCGCCATCATCAGGGCCCCGCTCATGGTCCTGCCCAGGGCCGCTGTCGCGATCGGGCTGGTATTGTGGGCCTGTCTGGCCGTTTCCGTCAGCTCTCTGGAGGTGACAGCAAAAGCCCGGATCTGGGCGTCTGCCGCTGTTGCTCTTACAAGGTAATCTTTATATTCTGCCATTCGTCTGTGTTTCTCCTGTCCTTAATCTTTTAGTCTCTGTCTTGTAAATAATTCTTACAGATATTTCACGGTATCCGCGAGCGGTTTTCTCTGCGTATGCTTTGTCAGCGGGCCCGCGCCTTCTTTAGGATAGCCCAGGGGCATCAGAAGGACCGGGACTTCCTCTGCAGGCAGTGCGAAAAGCTCGCATACTTTAGCGGGCTCAAAGAAGTTGACCCAGCAGGAATCTACGCCCAGCTCTTTGGCCTGCAGCATGATATGGGTCGCTACGATGGACGCGTCCTCCGCACCGGAATTGAGTACGTCCTGTCCGGGATAAGTAAAAGCTTCCCCTTTATTGAATGTGAACAGAAGGACTGTAGCGGCGCCGTAGATGCAGGGAGTTGCGGTATTTGCCTTTTCCAGGGCTTCCGGACTCTGCAGGACATAAATCCTGTGGGACTGGGCGTCTTTGGCTGTCGGCGCGATATTGCCTGTCTCCAGAATCTGCTGCAGCTTATCCTCTTCCACGGGCTTTCCGGAAAAAGCCTTCAGGGAATATCTTGCCTGCGCGAGTTCTTTAAATGATTTCATTCCTATCCTCCTTATGAGAATTCTGGTATATGCTCTCCGCTCCACATTTTACTCCATTTCCGGCCATCCGTAAACTTGCCCGGTGGATATGCTATACTGATTATTGTAACAACTGCAGCAATAAACGGCAGCGTCCATCATCACTGCCGTTTTTGCTGTGCTTTCCAGTAACGACACAACAGCATAACAGGAATAAGGCAGCTTTCATCATCGCCGCCGTTCTTGACGTGCTTTCCAGTAACAACGCAACAGCGTAACATGAATACAGCCGAGGCTGACATCGCCTCGGCCATAATCCGCCTGTCCAGGATTTTCTGCTTTTCTGAAAGGAGTCCGTCATGTCCCTTCGCCCATACGCTTCCACAGCGGAAGCCATCACTGCTGCTTTCGGTAAAAATGTTACTATTTCCGGGAAATCCCGCGTATATGGCGGGGATATCAATGACGCTTTTCAGCTTCGCCTTTCCAATGGCAGCACCGTTTTCATGAAAGTGAACCGGCGCCATAAGGCTGATTTTTTCAGAGCGGAGGCCCTGGGGCTGGAGGCTCTTGCATCCTGCGGCAGGATCCGGATCCCCGCTGTAATCGCTTATGGGAATGATTCGGAATACGGTGCCTTCCTTCTGATGGAATATCTGGAGACCGGACGCCCCGACAGGACCTACTGGGAGACCTTCGGCCGCCAGCTGGCAGAACTGCATATGGCAGATACGGGAGCATACTGCAGGCAGGCCGGCTGTCCTTTTCCGTCCGCCTATGGTTTCGCGGAAGACAATACGATCGGCGAGACCCGGCAGATTAATCCCTGGAAAGCATCCTGGCTGGATTTTTACAGAGAATGCCGGTTGGAATTCCAGATTAAGCTGGCGCAGCATTATTTTGATCCCCGTACCCTGCGGCAGGCCGCTTCTATGCTGGACCATCTGGACCGGTGGATCGAAGAGCCCGCCTTTCCATCCATGCTGCACGGGGATCTGTGGTCCGGCAACGCCCTCTGCGGCCGGCAGGGAGAGCCTGTCCTGATCGATCCCGCTGTCTATATCGGGCATTTTGAGGCCGATCTGGCCATGACAGAGCTGTTCGGCGGCTTCCCGCCCGCCTTTTATAACGCTTACAAAGAGGTCAATCCGGTCCCGGCCGGCTATCAGGAGCGCCGGGACCTTTATCAGCTGTACCATCTGCTGAACCACCTGAACCTGTTCGGCAGCGCCTATTACGGCGCGGTAACACGGATCATACGCCGCTACGCCTGAGCCGGCGCACGTGGACCGGATAGTGGACCGGAAGTCTGACTCCCTGGTTCACATGTGAACCGGATAGTCTGACGCCTGGTTCACATGAAATGAACCGGATAGTCTGACGCCTGGTTCACTCTGGCATCCGCCGGCCGGACAGGATGTATTCCATCTGAGCATAGCTATTTGCCGGTGATTCGGTTATAATTTTTATCAGGAAACAATAAGCGTTACGATTGCTATTATCCCAGAAAACCAGGAAAGGAAAAGTTTATTATGGATCCCAAAGCTATGATGAAGCTGTCCTACGGACTTTTCGTATTGACAGCCAAAACCGGTGAGAAAATCAATGGATGTATCACCAATACAGCCATTCAGGTAACAACGGAACCCAATCAGATTGCCTTCGCAGTCAATAAAGCCAACCTGACACACGACATGGTCAAGGAAAGCGGCCGGTTCGTCATTTCCATCATCAGTGAGAAAGCGGAGTTCTCCCTGTTCAAGCATTTCGGATTCCAGTCCGGCAGAAATGTTGACAAGTTCGCGGACTTTGACAGCTATAAGCTGACAGAGAGCGGAATCCCCTATATCACGGCAGGAATCAACGCATATCTGGAAGGCGAAGTCGTTTCCGCTTCCGACCTTGGCACCCATACATTATTTGTCTGTAAGGTTACAGACATGGAAGTCCTGACAGAGGACGCGTCCGCTACTTACGCCTACTATCACGCCAACATCAAGCCCAAGCCCCAGGAAGTCAAAAAGACTGAAGAAGGCAAGGTCATCTGGCGCTGTACGATCTGCGGCTATGAGTATGAAGGCGATCCGATCCCGGATGACTTCATCTGCCCCTGGTGCAAACACCCGGCTTCTGATTTCGAGAGGGTTGTTCTGTAAGCTTTCTTACATCTTTACATCTGTACCCGAGATCTGGCAAATTTGAATTAACTTAAAATAGGCACGTAAAAAAGAGCCCTGTTTCGGACAAAATCTTGCAATGTCCGGAACAGGGCTCTTATTGGTTCTTAATGGAATTTCCTTTACGGTCTTAGATGAACAGCTCTACATGCACAGCCTTACATAAACAAGCCTACATGCACAGCTTTCATACTCAATCCTACATGAACAGCCTTACATGCTGATCAGGCCGAATACATTTGCCACAGAGCTGATCAGGATAACAGCCAGGATAAAGGGGCTGAGGTAGCGGATGGTAAAGTTGAAAATACCTTTCCGCTTAAAGGGATGTCCAAATTTCTCTACTTCCTCTTCCACCGCGTCGGTGCCCATACGGATGGTCACGATCAGGCAGATGCAGAAGGCCGCGATCGGCATCATGACAGAGTTGGTCAGGAAATCCGAGAAATCGAGGAACTGCATGCCGATGATCTTAATAAAACCAAGCGGACCGTATCCCAGGGAGGAGAAAGTTCCCAGGATGATCATAAAGATGCCCATGCCTACTGTGGCTTTCTGCCTGCTGACACCGAATTCATCCTCCAGGGTGGAGACGGCGCTCTCTGTCAGGGCGATGGCACTTGTCAGGGCAGCGAACAGAACCAGGACAAAGAAAAGGATGCCGCCGGCTCTGGCGAAAGCGGTTCCCTGCAGTACCTTGGGGATAGTAACGAACATAAGGGAAGGACCCGCGTTCAGGGCCTGGGGGTCTCCGCCGGAAAAGGCAAATACCGCCGGGATGATCATAAGGCCTGCCAGCATTGCAATGCCTGTATCAAATATTTCAACATTGACGGTCGCGCTCTCAATGGAAACATCATCCTTCATGTAGGAACCGAAGGTGATCAGGATGCCCATGGCGATCGACAGGGAGTAGAACATCTGCCCCATGGCCGCCACGACTGTCATCGGGGAGAAATTGGCCAGATTGGGAATCAGGAAATATTTGACGCCCTCCATGGCACCGGGCAGCGACATCGAATAAACCGCGATAATCACAGCCAGGACCAGCAGGACAGGCATCATGAAACGGGATACCCTCTCAATACCGTTCTGTACGCCCAGGAAAATAACGACCAGGATTGCCATGATGAAAAGGAGGAACCACAGTTCCGCTTCATAACCGCCGGTTATGAATCCGGTGAAATATCCGTCCTCCGTCACGCCGGTGGTATTGCCCCGCAGATATTCATAGAGGTACTTGATGACCCACCCGCCAATGGTCGAATAGTAAGGGCAGATCAGGATGGGGATGATGGCGTTGATCCAGCCGCCGCCCTTTTCCAGAATACTGTTTCCGAATTTGGCGAAGGCGCCCACCGGGCTCTTCTTGGTTTTTCTGCCGATGGCTGTCTCGGCGATGATCATGGTATAACCAAATGTCATTGCCAGGATAATATAGACCAGGAGGAAAATCCCTCCTCCGTATTTCGCTGCCAGATATGGAAATCTCCATATATTGCCAAGGCCGACGGACGCGCCTGCCGCGGACAGGACGTATCCCAGCTTGCCTGAAAAGCTGCTTCTTTTCTGTTCCATTTATGTCCCTCCTGAAAATGATATGAAGCCGGCTGAAAACGCCGGCTTCTATAGAGTACCATAAATTTAACAAAAAAGAACAATAAAAAATGAAAAGAACCTGCAGAGGCACCATCTGAATCACGTTTCCCTCCAGCGTACTTGCCATCCTGGATTTTCCGCTTCCCGATACAGGAAAAACTTCAGCAGTTCTTTTTCCTCAAGGCGCAGTTTTTCTATCACGATTCCTTCATGGATCCCGACCAGTTCCTCCACGTCGAGACAACGGAATCCGTTCTGCATCAAAAGCTGCGCTGTCACACCGGCTCCGTCCACCAGTGTTCCGGTAAATGTCCCATCATAACGCTGCTTTACCCCGCAGCTGGGACTTCTGGACTGCAGGACGATCAGGTCCGGCTTTTCCCGCCGCGCGATCTCCAGGCATCTGGCGGCCCCGGCACGAAATTCCCCGTCAACGATCCTGCCGTCCTTTGCCGTGACTACGCCGTCCACAATCTCGGAGGGCACCCGTGGTGTCGGAAGTCCGCCCATCTGCTCCGGACAGACGGTAATCACTTCATGATCCGCCATCAGCTGCAGGACCTTCTCATTCCGGTTGTTCCCGCCGTTATATTTGCAGTTCTCGCCTGCCAGGCAGGCACTGACCATAATCTTCATCAATACAGCTCCTTCAGCACCAGCACCATATTCTTTATCAATACAGTTCCTTCAGCACCAGCACCGTTCTCTTTATCAATACAGTTCCTTCAGCACCAGCACCGTGATCCCCGGATTATCTCCGGGAATGATCCGCTTTACTTTGGGTTCAAACTGATACCAGTCATAGATCATAGACCGGAGGCTGGTGCCCCGGTTATACCCGTGGATCAGCTGCAGCTGATAGGTCGTGGGACCTGCCGCAGCAATTGCCCTGTCAATGACTTTGATTGCTTCTTCCTGGCGCAGGCCATGCAGGTCTATTTTCTTAAACGCTTCGCTCATATGATAATTCCCTCAAGATGGTCGCATTCATGCTGGATGATCTGCGCTGTCCAGCCGGAATACTTCTGGCGGCGCTTCTTCCAGCTGCTGTCATAGTATTCGACTTCAATATTCTGATAACGGGTCGTCTTCCGGACACCGGTAAGGGACAGGCAGCCCTCTTCCGTCTCATAGGGCGAATCCTTCCTGACGATCACTGGATTGTACATTACAACATTCAGGATACCCATGTTGACGATGATGACCCTCTTCTTCACACCGATCATATTTGCCGCCATGCCGACACAGCGGTCCTGATTTGCCCGCAGGGTATCCATGAGATCCTGCCCTACGGAAAGATCCTGCATTGTGGCCGGACCGGATTTCTGACCCAGGAAGAATACATCTTTAACAATTGGTCTGATCATTGCTAATCCCCTATTTCAAAACTTTCCGGAGAGCCGCCTCTTCCGCTTCCGGAAACAGTTCTTTCGCTCTTGTGAAAATGCGCTCCGCGGAGACCGGCGGGTCTTCTTTATAAGCGCCTGTTACATGCTCATAGCCCCAGAGTTCTTCCGGCTTCTGGTAGTAGGATACGGCCATGCCGTAGCTCTGCCCACGCTTGTTCCGCCGCCGCTCGAATTTACGGATAATAAGATATGTCTGCATTTGGAGCTGGGTGATACAGCCGTCAAAGTTCTTAAACCCGCCTTTGCCGAATCCCGCTGCCGGTTTCAGCTCAAAACCCGGATGCATGCCGCCGTCCTCGCAGATATCCATGATCGCTTTGTACCGGCGCTGCACCAGTTCGTCATCCCAGGCCGCGTCAAAATCATAACCATCCCGGCGGGCATTGGCAAAATACGGGAACCATTCCCGGGAAATAAAACCGGTCTTGTTATTGAAGAACTTGCCGTAAGCCACTTCCCCGGTCGCGGGGATGATCTCGCGCCATACCCAGGGGTCCTGTTCAGGATCGCCGGTCCACCAGAACAGAGGAGAGACATGTTCCTCCGCGGAAAAGCCCGGCACCTCATTGGCAAAGAGGGGAAGAAATCCGACTTCGTTTATCCAGTTGACCAGCTCTCGCCAGGAACGGATCCGGTAAGGATCATTCCAGTCGAGACCTTTCATAATCCATGTGCCGCCTTCATTGGCCATAAAACATCACCGCCTTACTGACTGCCTTTCATCTCATATCCGGCATTTTTCAGAGATATCATTCAGAGATTGCCAAAACGCGATTTTATTCTATTCGAAAAAACGAAGAATAGCAACTTAATGATACCTATACCGATTGATACCTATCGTCACCTGTCGGTACCGATTGTTACCCATCAACATACGGGACAGGTTAAAAAAGCAGCCTTATGCGCTGCCGCACAAGACTGCCATGAAAAAGACCGGAAGAACCGTATTTAGGATTCAGTTTGTATTGTGTCTTTCGGAATCGGATACATATTCCCGGTCTGACTCTTTTAGTTCTTTTCAAACTCCGGTCTCCATCCCGCGAACTGGACGAGCTGTTCATCAGCCTGATGCCATACTTGTCCAGAGTCTTCCGGAGTTCGGTCTGGGTGAAGTAGGGATGGAAAACTAAAAAAATTTTGCGATATCCTCAATCGATACATTGTCGAATCCATTGGCCGTGATCAGCTTTTTGGCTGCCGCGACAAGCCTTTTCCTGGTTTCGACGGCTCTGGCCTGCCTGACCTTTCCTTTCTCCATGTCATCACCTCCCGTTCCTTGATGGTGGTATCTTAACACAAAACTAAATGCAATTCAATGAATTTAATTCAGTTTTTCAAAAAGATAAGCGCTCCGGCATAAGCCAAAGCACTGTACCCTTTTAATCTTCGTTTTCCGCAAGCGGATCTTTGAACTTCCACCTGATTTCGACCTGGCTTCCGGGCAGGATATACACTGCATCAATAAATGCCAGTGCCATCTCGTTTGTCAGTTCTTCCTGTCTTTTGAACCGGTCTGCCAGTTCCTGCTCCATGGACTTTTCTTCCGGGAGCCTGTGTTCCAGTTCCGCCATGGACCTCTCACACTGACCAATCGTTTCATCTCCATTACCAAATTCTCATTCAATTTATCATCCGCATTATCATTGTTTCTTGAAATATCTCGAACATTAAGAATATAGTTCCGGCTTTCTAAGTGATGTGTAGGGTTTCTTTTTTCTGGTAATTGTTGCATCGGAAAGATTGACCTCAGTAATCAAATCTTCTATTAAACTGATAGATTTCTGATAATTGATCTCCATCTCCGGAGTCATTTTCATCTGTGCAAGCGCTATCTTCATAAGTCAATACTCCTAAGTGCCTGATCCAGATCGGCAATGATATCATCCGCATC
>CADAOZ010000029.1 GCA_902789735.1 uncultured Lachnospiraceae bacterium | reverse complement strand
ACAATCCTTCCCCAGGATCCTGCCGATTTCTTTGAAGGAGGTGCCCTTGTCCAGTTCTGCCTGCAGGGTTGATCTTGTATTGATGTCCATGTGCTTTTGCTTTTCCATATCCGGCTCCTTTCCGCCGGACCTTATTTGTGGATAACCGCAGAACATGATACATCAATATTCAGAACAAGTGAATTCCACTTTTGGCAGGACCACACTTTGGAAGAATTAAATTCCACTGCAAAGTGGAATTTAGTTTTTCAATTGAATTTCAAACAATTTTTACTGCCTGCATGTTGACAATCCCGGGAACCCGTGATAAATTATCTGAGTATGCCGCATGATGAGGCTTACCCTGACTTTCACGGGAATACCCGGAAGGGAATCCGAAAGGGAATTACAAGGAAGTACAGGGCGGGCAGAAGCAGTGTCAGGTACTGCATTTGCTTCCCCGGCAAGCGCTCCGGAACAGACCCGGTTCCGGCAGACGCCGCAGTCAGCGAGTTTTAGAAAGAAGGAGGTACCAGAATGTACGCGATTATTGCAACAGGCGGAAAGCAGTATAAGGTTTCTGAAGGAGACATCATCGATATCGAAAAGATCGATGGCGAGCCCGGAGCCGCTGTCACCTTTGACCAGGTCCTTGCTGTTAGCGGAGACGCACTTAAGGTAGCAGGAGATGTTGCCGGTGCAACTGTAACAGGTACTGTCGTCAAACAGGACAAGAGGAAGAAAGTCGTCGTATACAGGTATAAGAGAAAGACCGGCTATCACAAAAAGAATGGCCACAGGCAGTGCTTTACCCGTGTTAAGATCGACGCGATCAACGGCTGATCTGCAGCTGCGGACCAGATGCAGACATGACAAAAGTCCTGATTAAGAGGGACCGGGCGGGTCATTATCTGTCTTTCCATTGTAAAGGCCACGCGGGCTACGCGGAAGAAGGTGAGGATATCGTTTGCGCCGGTATTTCGGCCATTGTGATCAACACCTGCAATTGCCTGGAGGACCTGCTGGAGGAGCAGGTGAGCATCCGTTATTCCAAAGACGGAGGAGATATATCCTGCGTTTTCCGGACAATTCCCTCTGAAAAAGCAGCATTGCTGGTAGACTGTATGATCCATGGTTTGGAGTGGATCAGAACACAGTACGGCAAAAAGTATCTGAATTACAAAATTAAGGAGGTATAACACCATGTTAAATCTTAACCTTCAGTTCTTCGCACACAAAAAGGGAATGGGATCCACCAAGAACGGCCGTGATTCCAACGCTAAGAGATTAGGTGCCAAGAAGGCAGACGGCCAGTTCGTAAAGGCCGGAAATATCCTGTACAGACAGCGCGGTACACACATCCACCCCGGTCTTAACGTAGGTCTGGGCGGAGATGATACCCTGTACGCATTAAAGGACGGCGTTTTAAGGTTTGAGCGTTTTGGTAAGTTCAGAAAGAGAGCTTCCGTTCATCCCGTAGAGACAGCTGAAGCTGCAGAATAAGGTATGTCGAGCAGGCTTCAGACAGGCACCGGTCTGTCTGAAGCCTTTTTCGTTACCCGCAGACTGCTGCGCGCAGTGTTTACATTCATGTAACAAAGAGAATTCATCAAGAGAGAATTCATTAAGAAAGAGAATCCATGTTTAAAGATAAAGCAAAAATAATTGTCAGCAGCGGCAAAGGGGGAGACGGCCACGTATCCTTCCGCAGGGAAAAATTCGTTCCTGCCGGCGGTCCTGACGGGGGTGACGGCGGTGACGGCGGCAGCGTCTATCTGGAGGTAGATGAAGGCCTGAATACCCTGGTGGATTTCCGGCATGTCCGCAAATACAAAGCCCAGAACGGCGAAGACGGCAAACAGAAGCGCTGCGCGGGCAAAAGGGGAAAGGACCTGGTTCTGAAAGTGCCGGAGGGCACCGTTGTCCGGGAACTGACGACCGGCAAGGTCATCACGGATATGTCCGGTGAGAACCGCCGTTTTCTCCTGCTCAAAGGCGGCAGGGGCGGCAACGGCAACATGCACTACGCCACATCGACCATGCAGGCGCCCAAATACGCCCAGCCCGGCCAGCCGGCCAAGACCCTGGAACTCCTGCTGGAGCTCAAGGTCATTGCGGACGTAGGTCTGGTCGGATTCCCCAACGTTGGAAAATCCACCCTGCTGTCCATGGTGTCCAACGCCAGGCCCAAGGTCGCCAACTATCATTTCACGACGCTGACGCCCATCCTGGGCGTTGTGGATCTGGACGGAGCGGGCGGTTTCGTCATGGCGGATATTCCCGGCCTGATCGAAGGGGCCGCGGAAGGACTGGGCCTGGGCCATGAATTCCTTGCCCATATCGAAAGGACCAAGGTCCTGATCCATGTGGTGGACGCTTCCGGCAGCGAAGGCAGGGATCCTATTGAGGATATCATTGCGATCAATAAGGAACTGGCTGGTTATAATGTGGATCTGACGAAGAAACGCCAGATCATTGCTGCCAACAAGATGGACCTGGTACCCGGGGAGGAAATGGAGGATCCCGAGTTCAATCCTGTGACAAGGATCCGGGCCTACCTGGATTCCACGGATCCGGATGTGGAGATCTATCCGATTTCTGCCGCCACGGGGCAGGGCATCAGGGAGCTGCTCTATCACGTCAGCGATATTCTGGCTTCCCTTCCCAAAGAAGTCAGGATCTATGAGCAGGAGTTCAATCCGGAGGAGGAACTGGCAGACGAAGATGTTCCCTTCACCATTGAACGCGATCCCAAGACCGGAGAATACCATGTGGAGGGTCCCAGGATCGAGAAAATGCTGGGCTATACCAATCTGGAGACCGAGAAGGGCTTCCTGTTCCTGCAGAAGTTCATCGAGGATAATGGCATTGTCAAAATGCTCAGGGACGCCGGCTGCAAGGAAGGCGATACAGTCCGTATGTACGGCCATGCTTTCGACTTCTATGAATAATTTCCATGATGCATTGATATGGATCATCCGGCCGGTGATCCGGACAACACAGCAGATACATAAATACGTATAAATAGATACCGGGGCAGATGCTCCGGAAAAGGAGAAATATGTTAACGAGCAAGCAGAGGTCTTATCTGACCGGTCTCTCCAACGACCTGAATCCCATTGTGCAGGTGGGCAAGGACGGCGTGACGCCCCAGGTCGTAGTATCCGCGGAAGAGGCTTTCCATACACATGAACTGATCAAGGTGGGCGTACTGAAGATGGCGCCCGAAGATCCTAGGGAATGCGCCGAGACACTGGCGGGACGTACCAGGTCCCAGCTGGTCCGGGTGATCGGACGCAAATTTATCCTGTACCGTCCTTTCAAGGACAAGCCCGTGATCGAGCTGCCCTGAGTCTGAAATTCTTAGCGCCCTTATTTGCCGCAGCATAACCCGGCTTTTATTGTGCTTCTCAGAATGGTATAATGGTCATATAAACAACAAGGAGCAGGCAGATTGAAAAAATTAGACAGAGCTTCTCTGATCAGAGATCTTGAAACAGAGCTGCATTACAAACGGTTCATACATACCTTGAGTGTGGCTTATACCGCGACTTCCCTGGCCATGTGCTACGGGGCGGATGTGGAAAAAGCGGAAATAGCGGGACTTCTCCATGACTGTGCCAAATGCATGGACCTGAAAAAAATGATCCGGATCTGTGAAAAAGCAGGCCTGTCCGTATCCGATATCGAACGCAGCAGCAGCGCGCTGCTGCATTCCAAGGCGGGCAGTGTCCTGGTAACGGAAAAGTACGGATATACCGACCCGGACATTGTCAATGCCGTCCGCTATCATACGACGGGCCGGCCGGGCATGTCCCTTCTGGAGAAGATCATATTTGTTGCTGACTATATGGAACCCGGCAGGGATGTGGCGGAGGATCTGCCCGAGGTAAGGAAACTGGCTTTTGGCAGCTATACCATTGACGACGCGGTTCTGAAGATCCTGGAGGACAGCCTGATCTATCTGAAATCTACCGGCAGGGAGATCGATCCCATGACACAGAGAACCTATGATTTCTACAAGCGTGATAACGAAGCGAGGGCCTATTATGATTGAAAACGGCAGCAAGGAAATGAGCAGAGAAATGTCTAAAATCGCGATCGGGGCACTGGAGGACAAGAAGGCCTCCGATGTCCGCGTCATCGATATCAGTGAAGTATCCGTACTGGCGGATTACTTTATTATTGCCGGCGGCAGCAACCGCAACCAGATTCAGGCGATGTCTGATGAAGTGGAGAAAAAGCTCGGACAGGCCGGCCATGAGGTCAGGCAGATCGAAGGCTATGAGACCGGTGCCTGGGTACTTTTGGATTTCGGTGATGTGATCGTCCACATCTTTGATGAAAAGAACCGCCTTCTCTTTGATCTGGAAAGGATCTGGAGAGACGGAAAGCAGATCGACGCGGATTCTCTTTGATTCCGCCGCTTCAGGAGCTGTGCTCCGTTTTATAAATTTGCATATGGAGGATCCGGCTGATCATGGCCGGATCTTTTTTTGTCAGCAGGCAGTGACATTTCATCCCGGACAGTCAGATCTTCAAAAAGGCGGGATGTATGTTCTTACCCGATGACAAACATCTGTTCCTGTATTACAATAGAAAACAGCACTGCTGATAAATGCGCGGATCCGGGCGTTCCTGCCGGATCTGTGTCTGCAACCCTATAGGAAAAGACAAATGTATCCTCCCATCCACGAAAAACCTGCACAAATCACTTCTTTTGACAGACTGGACCTTCTCTGGGACCGGTATCCCCGCTACCATGAAAAGACGACCTTCGCCACACTGGATGACCTTCTGGAAGAACACGCTTCTTATCAGAAGGACTTTGAAGATCTGCGGAAGGAATATGTCGAAAATGGATATGACCGTTTTCTGGTGCAGCTGTCCTGGTCGGACCTTGCCTACCGGCAGGCGGCGAAAGAAATGATAGAAGCTGCCGGTCCTTTTCCTCCTAATCCTTTCGTGGAAGCTTTTATGGCCCAGTTCCGGGACCTGGATACGGATCACAAGGCCTGTTTCCTGTTTCCGGAAAGCTTCGTATCCCGGTTTTTTGTGATCATGGAGGTCTGCAAAAAGGCGGAGGTCCTGCAGCCGGTCAAAAGCCTGTTCCCCGATGAGGAAAAGGTCCATTATCTGGCCGTATTTGATAAGCAGGATATGGATACGGTCCTGCTGATGTTCCATCTGCTCTACAGCAGCGGGTCCGGGGATGTATTCGGCGGTTATTCCCTGTATGAGTACTCTTTTCCCTGGTATCAGACCCATCTGCAGGCAGAAGGGACTGTCCTGCGTTCCCCTTATCTGCCGGACCAGATCGCCAGATACCAGGGGAATCTCCCTTATTACCACAATCCGGCCAAAACCGTCTATGTGCGGCGTAATATTCAGCATATGCTGGACTGCGGGTATTTCAGTTCGGAACTGGAAATGTTCCTGTGCTTTACAAGGGATATCATGCCTTTTTTCCACTGGTGGTATACGGATCTGGCCCTGTATGAGGAAAAGGACGGGTTCCGGACCAACTGGCGGCTGGCCCGGACCAGGATCCGCACGGAACTGACCGCGGAAGGCGTGATCAGACCCAAATGGAAACATGAGCTGAGCCTGTTCCACGCCATACGGAAAAAGCATCCGGATACTCTCTACCAGTACAGACCTGAATGGCTGGGCCGGCAGAGTATTGACCTGTATATCCCTTCCATACGGACCGCCATCGAATACCAGGGCATTCAGCATTATCATCCCGTTGCCTTTTTCGGCGGGGAAGAAGCCCTGGCCCAGAGACAGGAGCTGGATTCTTTGAAGAAACAGCTCTGCGCGGAGAATGCGGTAAGACTGATCGAATGGCCTTACAGTATGGAACCCACCGATAAAAACATCCGGCAGATCCTGGATGGAATGTGACGGATATTCGGGAGTACGGGAGAGCAGGTTTTTTGTTATCCGTTAAATCTGCTATAATAAAGTATGGCTCAGACAGGAAAAAAATAACTGTTCCGAGAACGCGCTTTTTGAAGAAGGCTGTCCTTACTGCGGGGCCAGTGTCGATCTGACATCCAGACGCTGCACTTACTGCGGCACTGCCTTTCTGTTCGAAAGACCGCTGAATATGGAACGGGTCTATGAGTGATTCTTATACGGCAGCAAAACAGAAGCAGAGGATAAAAGAGAACAAAAAACAGGAGCTATGCGTTTTTTTACGCTTAGCTCCTGTTTATTTGTAATAAAACAGAAAAATCATTTTCGGAATCCATCCGGAATCCCATCCAGACCGTGCTTCCTGCGGTGACAGCAGGAGGAATCAGTTCATGGTGCGGAAGACGCCGAACACTTTGCCCAGGATCGTACAGTCACTGACAATGATCGGGTCCATGGTGTCATTTTCGGGCTGCAGACGGATATGGTCCTTCTCTTTGTAAAAGCGTTTGACTGTGGCGGAATCATCCACCAGAGCGACAATGATCTCACCATTCTCAGCGCTGCTGCAGGAGTGGACGAAGATCAGGTCGCCGTCAAAGATACCGACATTGATCATGGAGTCGCCATGTACACGAAGGGCATAGGATTCACCGGACGGCACCAGCTCCGCCGGCACCGGGAAATAATTCTCTATATTCTGGGCGGCCAGGATAGGTTCGCCGGCAGCGACACGGCCAATGACAGGGAGGGAGGTCATTTCCGTACGGATCATCTGAAAACTGTCATCACAGATCTCAATGGCGCGGGGCTTGGTAGGATCTCTGCGGATGAAACCGTTCTTTTCCAGTGTCTCCAGATGGGAATGGACGGAAGAAGTAGACTTGAGGCTGACGGCCTCACAGATCTCGCGGACGGACGGCGGATAGCCTCTGTCCAGTATTTCTTTTTTAATATAGTCCAGTATCTGCTGCTGCTTTTTACTGATTCTGCCAGTTGCCATATATTTACCTCCGTTTCGTTCCGGATTACCGTTCTGGTTTTCCTTTATTAATCCCTATTATAGCAGAATCAGGGAAAAAAGCAAACGTGTATTCCAAAGATTTGTTCGAAAAAAATTGACACAGGAATAGATGTTCGGTATAATAAAGAAAACAAACGAGTGTTCCAAACAGTTGTTACGAACGCGCTTGCGAACGGAATTGTCAGTCGCGGGGACCGGAACTTATACCGGAACAGCTTCCCGTGTTCAAATCTCAGGAATCAAAGAAGGTGATCATCATGACAGCACAGAAAAGCATTCGGCTGATTTCTCTGGCAGATCAGTCCCCGGCAGCCGGTTTCGGCGCTGCCCACAGAAGAGACGCAGGCAGGAATAACAGGCCCGTCCGGAGATCCGCCGGAAATCCGGAATCTTCCCTGACCCGGAAAACCATTGCAAAGAAGACGTCTGCCGCCGGGAGGCGCGCAGACATAAAACCGGCAGGCAGAAAGGCCGCTGCCATAAACAGCAGGAGGGCTGGAAGGACCGCTTCGGCCGCAGCTGCCCGTACGGTCCGGAAGGGCAGCAGGAGCAAAACCTTTGCCGGAGCGCGCAGAAGCCTGATCGGAATCAAAAGCCGGCTGAGAACGGCCATCGTTGTGCTTGCTGTCATGCTGTGCGCTATTATGCTGCTCGGTCTCAAGGCGCCCGCCAAAGAAGGAGGGACAAAATATTATAAGTACTATACCAGCGTGACGGTCGGATATCAGGAAGATATCCTGGATATCATGGATCGTTTCAGGGATGAAGTCCATTACGAAACGGCAGATGATTATATGATGGAAGTCAGCCGGATCAACAACCTGGAATACAGGACCGGCGACCTGCTGGAGGTTCATGCCGGCGACCAGCTGATCGTTCCTTATTACTCTACGGAATTCAGGTAAGGCCGGGCAGAGCTTCCGACAGGAAGCAGAGCAGCCTGTTACAGGACCGCCAATACTTGTCCAACAGACAGAGCGGCAGTTCAGCACCTGGTACATTCGCTGATTCTGCCTGAAGTACAATCATACTTTAAAAAATACAGTCCTGATCTCCTGAATGGAGACGCAGGACTGTATTTGCACTTTATGGATGTGTGGTATCATGGATGTGTGGCATCATGGATGTATGGCATCCTGGATGTGTGGCATCCTGGATGCGTGGCATCATGGATGCGTGGCATCCTGGATGTGTGGCAGCGGCTGACTTTATTTCATAACGCCGTCCTTGCCGAACGTATAGACCTTGCCGTTAATGGTCTGTTTTCCGGTGGCCATCGTACCTTTATAATGGTTTTTGGTCGTGGAAGGCCAGAAATAATATACGGAGCCTCCCAGTGTGGTAAATCCGGTGACCGTTTTCCCATTACTGTCAAAAAAGTATTTCAGCTTGCCGATATTGGTCCATCCGATGGCCATGGAGCCGGCGGGAGCAGATCCGGATGCCGCGGGCAGGAAATAGTAGGAGACATTATTCACCTTGACCCAGCCTGTGGCGGCTGTACCGGCATAGTGTTTGTCAGTCGTTGTTTTAAAGAAATAATAGGTATGTCCGCCGATCTTTTTCAGTCCCAGGGTCTGCCGGCCTTCGGGCGTAAAATAATATTTGTAGTTACCGATTTTGGTCCAGCCTGTGGCCATGGCGCCGAGAGGGAAACTGCCGGCGGCCTTTTTATGGAAGTAATAGGTCCTGCCGCCTATTTTTTTCCAGCCTGTGGAAACATATCCGTTGGAGGACATATAGTATTTACGGCCTCCCTGCGTGATCCAGCAGTTATGGGCCATGGTGCCCTTATAGTGGCCGCTGCTTGTGGTCTTATAGAAGTAGAAGCCGGCTTTAAAGCCTGTGGCCATGGTACCATTGGAATTAAAATAATACTTATATCCGTTAATGGTCTGCCAGCCTGTGGCCATGACCCCTTTGTAATGGCCGCTTTTCGTACTCTTGTAGAAATAGTAATTTTTTCCATTAACGGTCACAAAGCCGGTCTGCTGTACGCCGTTCCTGTCAAAATAATACCGGTAACCGTTGATCCTGGCATGGCCGGTCATTTTGCTCGTGGCAGATTTGTAAAAATAGGTCTTCCCGCCGGAACTGATCCATCCGCCGTTGAACTTTACAGTGATGGTGGCCAGTGTCCTGCCGGTGACAGAATCCACAGCGGAAAGCCTGCCGTTTTTGGCTGCCGTAAACTTGACCGTTCCGGTCTTTTTGTCGTAAGTGACATTGGTTCCCTTATAGACGATCCGTTTCAGTGCCTGCGGCTTTCCTGTCATAAAAAAGACTTTGGCGGTACCGGTGGCAGATCCTGTAACGCCTGCGATCTTTGTACCGGATTTGCTCCGGAAATAGCCGGACACTGTCAGGGAAGGTTTGTTCACTTTTCCCTTTACAATATCATAAAGGCCCAAAGCGGCGGTGATACCGTTCTGATTATAACCGATCTGGGTGTAATGGATGCCTGGATGCACATCCCATACAGAGTCCGGAAGATTGGATCTGGAAATACCGGTATTGGAACGCAGGGGGTAGTTGAGCTTCCCGGAAGGATAAAAAGCTTTAAAATAATTCTTTACCCCGCTGTCGGAGGTCCAGGATTCATTGGCGTTGCTGACGATAAAGACATCCTTGAAAGTCGTATTGTCCTGCGCGATCGCGTACTGGGCGGCACGGGGGCCGTCAATATTCAGTTCTCCGCTGGTTCTTCTGTTTCCCTGGCTGGCCCGCGTTGTAATAATGCCGAATTTGTCCAGGCTCAGTTTGGAATCCAGAGACTGGTACATCCGGGTGAACTGGTTCAGATAAGTCGACTCGGATACGCCCCGCCCGGAATCATTTTCACCCTGCTGCCAGAGACCGATCCTGTACAGGATATCGAAATGGCCGGCGTTTTCTTCCGCCCCGGCCACCTGGGCAACGGCCAGAAGCCCGGGCAGGACCGCATTGTATATTTTTCCGCCGGGCGCCCATTGCGCTATGGACGTGGAGCCGGCGGCGAAGTTGGCGACCCAGACCTTGCTGCCGGTGAGCTTATTCCACTCCCAGGCAAGGGCGCCGTCCATACCGCCTTTTCCTTTTCCGGCGTAGGTGAGTGAGTTGAGTTTGTATTTCAGCGTGGAGCCGGTCATAGACTTATTGGAGACCAGGGATTCCGCCACAAAGCTTTTCGAGCTGACGCCGTTCAGGTAGCCGGTCATATCAATGCCGGCTGTTTTGATGCCGAAATAATTGGTCTGGGGGCCATAGGTGGAATAGACCTGTCCGTCTGTACAGGCAACGGAATCTTTGCCGCTGAAGGATGAGCTGCTGGGGATACCTTCCATATTGCTCTGTCCCAGCAGATAGAAGAGGGACAGACTGGCTGTTTTGACCGTGACCGATACTTTATAAGCCTTGATTTTTGTCTTAGGCTTATAGGAGCCGCTGTAGACCTTTTTGGCGTTGGAAAGATCCCCCTTTTTGACCAGGATCATCTCACAGGTGCCGACACCGGTCGCCCGGATTCCGGTTCCGTTATCATAGGAGCGGAGAACAGCCTTGTCTTTGGAACCGGTCTTGCTGCCCTTGCTCACGACATAGGAGGTCACTTTGTTGCTGCGGATCTGCGCGACCGCATAGCCGTTCCATTTTTTGGAGATCAGATATCTGTCATCATAGGACAGGGTCAGAGAAGCACCGGTGAAAGAAAAATAGCCATCTGCAGTCGCAGCGTAAAGGATGTTGTCTTCGCCGGTATCCTCATCATATACAAGCTCTTCCTCAGACAGAAGACTGTCAATGACCAGGTCTTCTCCGGCGGCCGCGGGGACCTCTGCATCAGGTTCATCAGGGTCGGCAGGCGATTCGCCGGAAACGGCATGGGCGGGGTCTGTACCTTCCACGTTTTCAGGATCAGCCGGGGTATCCTGTGTATTTTCATCATCTGCGGACGCAGTCTCTGCATTTACTTCTGCCCCGGCGTCAGGGACCGCTTCGTCAGTACTGCTGTTCGCCGGATCTGCCGCCAGGGGCGCTTCATGAACGCTGTCGCCGGATACGTTTTCCGGAGTGTTCATTTGATCGGAACCGTTATTTTCCGCTGCAGAGGAATCGGAACCGTCCTGCACTTCTGCCTGGCCGGTTTCCGGCTGCTGCCGGGAGCTTTCCGTGTTTTCCTGTACACTGTCTGCGGAGGATTCCGGCGCGCTGCTTTCCTCAGTCTGCGTGACAGGGCCCGGTTCCGTTTCCGCTGCCTGTATGGACCAGGCAGGCAGGGCCAGTGTCATGGCCGCCGCCAGGAACAGTGCTGCTGCTTTTCCTGTGAAATGGTGTTTTCTGATCATTGCGTTCCTTTCTGATGAGATGAACATGTTTGATGGCGATATTACATTATAATAGAGAACTGTCATTAAGGATCTGTGTCAGGTCAGATCCATGAGGCCTGTGATACCTGTAAAAGCGGCAGAAAACGGGGATTCATTCCCCGCTGTCCCGGCTGCGCAGCTTTACGATATCCGCGGCCTGTTTCCTGTGGTCTTCTTCAATGGCAGCGTAGTGTTTCCGCGTTGTATTGACATCTTTGTGCCCCAGCACATCCGCCACCAGATAGATGTCCCCGGTCTCCCGGTAAAGGCGGGTCCCGTAGGTGCTGCGGAGTTTATGGGGCGTGATCTTCTTCAGGGTCGTTACGATACTGCTGTATTTTCTGACCAGATTCTCCACAGCCCGGACTGTGATCCGCCGGTTCTGCAGAGAAAGAAATAAGGCGTTCTCATGACCGTCTTTCGGGATTACGGTCATCCTTTCCTCCATGTAATCCTGCAGGGCATCAGCCACCTCATGGCCGAAATAGACGATCGATTCATATCCGCCCTTACGATGGACTTTCAGGGCCCTGTCTTTGAAATTGATATCCTGCAGATCCAGGCCGACACATTCCGACACACGGATTCCGGTGCCCAGCAGCAGGGTCAGCAGGGCGGTATCGCGTACCTTGGTTTTATTATGGAAGCGCAGCTGCGCTTTGGTCAGCCCCTGGCCGTCCTCCGCCAGGTCCAGAAGCTCCGAGACTTCCTCCGAATCCAGACGGATAATGGCTTTTTCATGCCGTTTGGGGACGGGGACCAGAGAAGTCACATCTTTTTCGATCAGTTCACTCTGATAGAAGTAACGGAACATACTGCGGAGCGCGGACAGCTTACGGGCCTTGCCGCGTTCATCATTGGTATAGACGCGGCCGTCCTTTTCATAATAGCTCAGATACTCCATATACTCTTCAATATCATCCTTGCAGATGTCGTTCAGGAGGCTGATTTTATAGGAAGTAACAGGCAGGGCGTTCAGAGAAGGATTGTTCTCATGGAGAAACTCAAAAAAGATCCGCAGGTCATAGGCATAGCCCAGTCTGGTCCTGGCAGAGGTCGTTGTTTCAATGCCCCGGAAATACTGGCGGCAGAAGGGCGGAAGAGAGACCAGGATCTCCCGCATTTTTTTGATATTTCTAATATCCTGTTCTTCGGAATAGGATTTCAGTGCTTTGTTCTTGTTCTGCATGGACAGATGCCTTCCTGGGAACAGATTCCCGGCTGCGGATCCCCTGCCGCTTTTTTGGACCCGCAGGCTGCTGATTTACATGATATACATTTAAGCATTTTAGCATATTCGGGAGAAAGTTTGTACTTCGGATCCGGAAATACCTTTCGTCCCGGCCTTTGCGGAGAGTTAACATAAGTGATGTGTCAGGAGATTTGCGGCTGTGTTATAATATTAACGTTCTAAAAATGAACTGGCCTGTTATGGCCGGACAGGAGTGATTGAAATGAAATACAGACCGGATAAAAACCAGATCACATGGGCGATGACCTTGTTCTTTACCTGCATCGCGCTGGCGGTTGCTATATATTTGCTGTTCCATCTGGGCCCAATCTTCACCTGGCTCAAAAAAGTAATGGATATCCTGCAGGGGGTCTTTTACGGCATCGTGATCGCCTATGTCCTTTCCCCCATTGTGAATCTTACGGAACAGAAATGGCTGATCCCCTATTATGAAAATAAGGGCGTTCTTTTCTATGCCCCGGAAAACAGAACAATACGCGGCAGGACCAGGATCATTTCGGTCGTGATCGCGATCTTCGTGGCAACGGTCATGCTGACCGGACTGCTCGGCATCGTGATTCCCCAGCTGATTCAGAGCATTACCGTCCTGCTCAACAGTGTTCCTTCCTATCTGGATAATGTCAACAACTGGATCAACCAGATGCAGGCCGTCAGCGACGGAAATAATGAAATCCTGAATGAACTGCAGGAATATTATAATTCGATTTCTTCTGAATTATTGAATTTTATCAACCGGCAGGTCATGCCCAATATGAACCGGATCGTCCAGGGACTGACAGACTATCTGGCAGGCTTCATATCCATGATCGTCAACCTCTTCATCGGCATCATTGTCTCCGTTTACCTGCTGTTCTCAAAGGAACACTTTTCCGGCGGCGCCAAAAAGATCACCTACGGGATATTCAGGGAAGAGACGGCCAATCAGATCATAGCGGACTGCCGTTTTATCCATAAGACCTTTATCGGTTTTCTGGTGGGCAAGATCATAGATTCCATCATTATCGGCCTTCTCTGCTATATCGGCACGTCGATCCTGGGGACGCCCTATGCCCTGCTGGTCTCCGTACTGGTCGGCGTCACCAATATCGTGCCGGTCTTCGGCCCTTATATCGGAGCTGTCATCGGCAGCCTGTTCATTTTGATCATCCAGCCCATAGAAGCTGTGAAATTTGTCCTGTTCGTACTGGTCCTGCAGCAGCTGGACGGCAACGTGATCGGTCCCATGATTCTGGGAGGTTCCACAGGACTGCCCAGCTTCTGGGTCCTTTTCTCCATTGTACTGTTCGGAGGTCTGTTCGGAATCCCCGGAATGATCCTGGGCGTGCCTCTTTTCGCCTGCTTCCACGCGGCTGTGCGCAGATTTAATGACGCCCTGCTCAAGAGCAGGAACCTGCCCACAGACCAGTACACGTACAGCCGGATGGCTTATCTGAAGAATGGCAGACCGGTCAGTTTTGAAGAATCCAGAGAAGAAACGGAAAACGGGAATCCGAAAGAGGAATCGGCAGATAATACCCTGGGGATCAGGCTGGTGAACCTGTTCAAACGGATCGGCAGCAGAAATGCCGAAACGGACGCCCCGGCAGATCCGCCCGCATCGGCCGAACCGCAGGCAGTGACCCGTAACAGTCCGCCGGCGGAACAGGAAAAAGCGGAAGCGGGGGAAACGGAAGCTGCGGAAGATAAGAAACAGGCAAAGCCGGACCACAGCCATGACAGTATGGCCTGAGGAGCTCCGGCGCCCCTGGCATAAACAGGAGATCATCGCAAAGGTGAAACCGTTCGCGGGAACGGGACCATTGCGGGAGAGGACTACGATTTGAGATTTGTCATACAGAATGTATCGCATGCGGAAGTCATCGTGGAAGAGAAAGTCACAGGCAGTATCGATCAGGGATTTCTGGTCCTGATCGGCGTTTCCGACACAGACGATGAGAAGATCGCCGACAGGATGGTAGCCAAGATGCTCAAGCTCCGCATCTTTGAGGACGAGAACGGCAAGACCAACCTGGACCTGAAGACAGTGGGCGGGAGCCTTCTGCTGATCTCCCAGTTCACCCTGTACGCGGACTGCCGCAAGGGCAACCGGCCTTCCTTTGTCAAGGCGGGAGCGCCGGATCATGCCCAGGCCCTTTACGAATATATCATCAGAAAATGCAAAGAATCCGTACCCAACGTACAGCAGGGGATCTTCGGCGCCTATATGCATGTCAGTCTGACCAATGAAGGCCCCTTTACAGTCATTATGGATTCCAAAGAGCTGGGGTATGAGGCGTGACGCTCGGCTGATTCATTTTCTGCCGCTTTTTCTTTTCCTACTGTTCTTTCGGGAAAACAATGATTTGATGTATCAGGAATATATGGTATGATACATATCAGCGTGTCTCGCAATAAACAGAAAGAGGACAGGATATGAAAATAGCAGTAACCTATGAAAACGGAAACATCTTCCAGCATTTCGGAAGAACAGAATATTTTAAGGTATATGAAGTAGAAGACGGAAAGATCCTTTCCAGTGAGGTAATCTCTTCCAACGGCATCGGCCACGGTGCCCTGGCCGGCCTGCTGGCGGACCGGGACATCAGGACCCTGATCTGCGGCGGACTGGGCGGCGGTGCCCTGAACGCCCTGACCGGTGCGGGCATCGAAGTCTGCGCGGGCGCTTCCGGCGACGCGGACGCGGCTGTGGATGCATACCTGAAGGGCGAGCTGACCGACAGCGGTGCCAACTGTGACCACCATGGGGAAGGCCATACCTGCGGCCACCATGAAGGTGAAGATCACGAATGCTGCGGCGGCCATGAGGGAGAAGAAGGCGGATGCTGCGGAGGCGGCGGCTGCGGCGGCCGGCAGATTCTGTTCGAAGGAAAGAATGCCGGCAAGAATGTAAAGGTGCATTACAGAGGCACTTTTGACGACGGCACCCAGTTCGATTCCTCCTATGACCGCGGAGAGCCTCTTGCCTTTATCTGCGGCGCGGGCATAATGATCCGCGGCTTTGATAAAGCGGTGGCGGATATGGAAGTCGGCCAGATCGTCGATGTGCACCTGATGCCGGAAGAAGCCTATGGCGAGAGGAATCCCGAAGCCATTCTGGAGGTCGCCATTGCCCAGCTGCCGGGTTCCGAGAATCTGAAAGTTGGAGACAGGGTCTATCTGCAGAATATGGCCGGCCAGCCGTTCCCTGTCACGGTGACAGCCAAAGATGATACCATGATCACCCTGGACGCCAATCACGAAATGGCAGGAAAGGAATTGAATTTCCGCATTGAACTGGTCGAGTGTGAGGATTGACACACACAGGATCAAATAACAATACTGGTACAGGCACCGCTTATGGCGGTGCTTTTTCTCTGCCGTAAATGGTTCGGGATAGAATTTTTGCCGGCATATGATAAACTAATTAGAGAATATGATAGAAAACAAAGGCGGCGGGAGAATATGTGAGCCCATCCGGTTCGACACCTTTACCGGTAAAAAAATGACCTTCTTCGCGGATCCGGACGGCCTTCCGCTGGAACTGCATGAGTAAAGCGCGTGAACACGCTCCGCGGAGCCGTTTATAAGGATTTATGAATACCGCGCTGCAGAGACAGCGCGGTGCAGATCAGGGATATATAGATGAAAAGCAACAAAATAAAACTGTCGGCTGTATCAAGCCTGCATTATTTTAAACTGTTCTACCGGTCCGTACTGCTGATCGTGGCCGCCCTGTTCTATGTGACGGACAGGATCGGGAGCAGGAACGGCCTTTATCAGGGGCTGCAGAAGCACCGCTGGCTCCTGCTGATCATCTGGATCATATACGCGGTCGAAATGATCCTGCGTTTCTTTCCTTCTGAACTGGAGAGTATGGGTTCGCAGAAACAGTTCGCCCGTAATTACCAGCCCTCCGGGCGGACCGAACTGAATCTGACGTCTCCCTGGCGTACCTTTGCCGCGACCGCTGCCTGGCTGGTCCTGAACGGGCTGTTCGGATTTCTCTTCTTCAGGAAGATCATTGACAGGGACATCCTGATACTGATCAGCCTGGCTTACGGTGTCTGTGATATGGTCTGCATCCTGTTTTTCTGTCCTTTCCAGACTTTTATCCTGAAGAACAGATGCTGTACGGACTGCCGCATCTATAACTGGGATTACGCCATGATGTTCACGCCCCTCCTGTTCCTGCCGCATCTGTATACCTGGAGCCTGCTGGGCATGTCCCTGATCCTTCTGGCCAGATGGGAGATCACCTATCATCTGCATCCGGAGCGGTTCTCGATCTGGACCAATGCCGGTATGTCCTGCAGGACATGTAAGGAAAAGCTCTGCCACCATAAGAAGCAGCTGCAGGGCTTCTGGAAGAAGAATAAGGAACTGATCCGCCGTTTCTGAGACGGAACGGGCATTAAAAAAGCTTCTGAAGAGACAGGATGTTTCTTCAGAAGCTGATTTCATGTTTTCGGAAAAGCCATACCTGCAGCCGGACCGGCTTCAGGTGATAATGCCCCCGCCGATCACGATATCTCCATCGTAAAGGACTACCGACTGCCCGGGGGTGATTGCCCGCTGGGGCTGGTCGAACTCGACCCGGAGCAGGTCGTCCTCCGGCTGTGTCACAGTACAGGGCTGTTCTTTGTGGCGGTAACGGATCTTTGCGCTGCAGCGCAGGGGCTTTTCAATACGGTCCGTCGTGATCAGATTGATCCTCCGGGCATACAGGGTCGTCTGCATCAGATCTTCATTGGTCCCAAGGGTCACTGTGTTGGATGCCGGATCGATCTTCGTGACATAGCAGCGGTGGGCGGCCGGGATCCCGAGTCCGCGCCGCTGGCCCAGTGTATAATGGATGATGCCCTTGTGGCGGCCCAGGACATTGCCTTCGGCGTCCACGAAATCACCCGGGGGACAGTCACTTCCGCTGTAACGGCGGATAAAGCCGGCGTAGTCACCGTCCGGGACAAAACAGATATCCTGACTGTCTTTTTTTTCAGCGTTCCTGAAGCCGCTCTCCGCAGCGATCTCTCTCGTCGTGTGCTTGTCCTGGTCCCCCAGCGGGAACTGTACGTGGGCCAGCTGTTCCTGTGTCATCATGTAGAGGACATAGGACTGGTCCTTGGCGGGATCAAGGGCTTTGAGCAGAAGGTACCGGCCGGTCTCCGGATCATATTTGATCCTGGCATAATGTCCCGTGACCAGAAGATCACATCCCAGTTCTTTCATCTTCGCAAACAGATGCTCAAACTTCAGCTTCCGGTTGCATTCAATGCAGGGATTGGGCGTATGGCCATGCAGATATTCATCGATGAAAGGCTCGATTACTTCCTCGCGGAAAAGGTTTTCATAGTGTACGATATGGTAGGGAATACCGATCCTTTCTGTTACGCTGCGAGCGTCCTGTGTATTTTCAAGAGAGCAGCATGTATCCAGCAGATCCATGCCCACAGTGTCATTCTCATAGAGCCGCATGGTGCAGCCCACGCATTCATATCCGCGTGATGACATGATCTGGGCCGCCACGCTGCTGTCCACGCCGCCGCTCATGGCAATCAGTGCTTTCATAGAAGCAGACTCCTTTCTGAAGAGCTGCCGGATGTGTTCCATCTGCCTGTACCAGACAGCAGAAAAGGCCGGCAATAGTTTTTACAAGAGTAGCAAACCGACTAAAAAAAAACAAGACCTGACATTTGGCAGACAGGGAGGATTTCCGGATGCGTTTCCTGGAATCAGCTATAACGGGTTATATGGTATGATATAATTGAGTGATTAACAGGTATAATTAAGAGAGCTGTCATTTCAGAGAAAGGATCATTATGGTACGCAAAAGGATTCGGTTTTATGGTGAAGTGCAGGGGGTCGGCTTCCGGTACACGGCCAGACACGCGGCGGATCACTATGGATGCACCGGCTGGGTCAGCAATATGTGGGATGGAAGTGTAGCCATGGAGATCCAGGGTAAAGAGGAGCAGATTTACAGGGTGATCCGGTCCCTTACGCAGGGAAGGTGGATACGGATCGAAAAGATGGATGTGAAGAATATCCCCCTGGTGGAGAAGGAACATGGATTCAAGGCAGGTTAAATGGGACTGCGCAATATGTAAAAATATCTGATAGAGGTCTTTGACCGGTTTCCCTTAGAAACCGTAAAATAATCAATTTCATACAGGAACAGGAGGAAAAAGACATGAATAATTTAGGCTTCGGTATGATGAGACTTCCGGTACGTTCCGGACCGACAGATTTTGATTATGATCAGCTCTGTAAGATGGTAGATGCCTTTCTGGATGCGGGATATACTTATTTCGATACCAGTTTTGTCTACCATAACGGAAAGAGCGAAGAGGCTACCCGCAAGGCCCTGATCGAACGCCACCCCAGAGACAGCTTTACGGTTGCCACCAAGTTTCCCACATTTATGCTGATCCCGGAAGAGAAGATTGAAGAAACCTTCCAGAGCCAGCTGGAGAATCTGGGCGTCGACTATATTGATTACTATCTGCTGCACAACATTCAGAATGTCTATTATGACGGTTATGACGGAAAAGGCGGTATCGTAAAGACGACCCATCTTTTTGAACATGCCAAAAAATGGAAGGAAGACGGAAAGATCCATCATCTGGGCATCTCTTTCCACTCCTCCGCAGAGCTCCTGGACCGGGTCCTGACGGAGCATTCGGAAATTGAGTTTGTGCAGATCGCCCTCAATCCCATTGACTGGGACAGTGAACTGGTACAGGCAGGTCCCTGCTATGATGTGATTCGCCGGCATGGACGGAAGGTCGTGATTATGGAAGCCGTAAAGGGCGGCGGACTCGCAAAACTGCCGGAGGAAGCGGAAGCGCTTTTAAAGGCTGTCCATCCGGACTGGAGCATCGCGTCCTGGTCAGTACGTTTCTGCCTTGAGAAAGAAGACGTGATCGCGGTACTGTCCGGTATGAGCACTCTGGAGCAGGTTCTGGACAATACGAAGACAAGCAATGAGGCAGGACCGCTCACAGAAGAAGAAAAGAAAGCCCTTGCAGAAGCAATACGGATCTATCGGGAAAGTGCCCCGATCAAACAGAGCGAGATCGACAGTTATAAAGGACTCCTGTATCATGGAGTACCTGTAAGTGCTATCCTGCAGGCCTACAGCATCTGCCAGATCCAGCCAGATCCCGGTTTTTCGGATGACAATAACTATCTGAAGAATGCCATAGCGGAAGCGGAGCATGTGGACTTCCATAACGGGCTGGAAAAGCAGACCGTCCTGGCCCCGGATGGTACCGACATTACAGAAATGGTGGAAAAGGCGGTCGCCTGGTTGACAGAACACAGCTTCTGACCTGTCCTTTCCGGCGGACCTGCCGGCGCTGACCAATAAATGTGACAGTGCTTGCTTAATTATAAGAATAGGAGAATATACATATGACTTACGAAATCATTGGCGGTTCATTTCCTGTTGTGGAATGCAGGCTTGAAGCAAACGAATCAATGATCACGGAGAGCGGGTCCATGGTGTGGATGTCGTCGAACATGGAAATGAGCACCTCCGGAACAGGCGGTTTTGGCCGTCTGTTTTCCGGCGAAAATATCTTCCAGAACATCTACACTGCAAAGGGAGGACCGGGGCTCATCGCCTTCGGATCAAGTTTCCCGGGATCTATCGTGGCCGTAAATGTGTCGCAGAAAGAATGGATCTTTCAGAAATCGGCGTTCCTTGCTTCGGAAGCAGGCGTGAAAGTAAGCGTGGATTTCAAAAAGAAGCTTGGGACCGGCCTTTTTGGAGGAGAAGGTTTCATTATGCAGCGCTTCAGCGGCAGAGGACTTGCTTTCATCGAAGTGGATGGTTCCATACGGAAAATCACGCTTGGCGCAGGACAGAAGATTATCGTCGATACCGGGAATGTCCTTGGGTACCAGAGCGGCGTTTCTATGGAGATCGTGACTGTCAAGGGCATCAAGAATAAGCTGTTTGGCGGCGAAGGGCTGTTCAATACAGTGCTTACTGGACCGGGTGAGGTCTGGCTGCAGACCATGCCAATCAGTTCTGTTGCGGGAGCAATCATTCCGTATTTGCCGACGAGTGGGTCAAACTGAAGAGTGCCTAAACAAGGCATCGCCGCCAAATGAACAGGGAATCCAGAACCCCGGTTCATTTGGCGGCTATCATAAACCTGCAAAGGTTAGCAAGCGCCCCCTTCCGTTTATGGCATGGGGCGCAGGTGAGGAGACATTATCGAAACGGCGCGTAAAACCCCGGCCGACCATAGTCGTCCGCGGGATACAAGCGCCTCATAGCCGCGTCAGCGGCGTCTTTTCTTACTGTACC
>CADAOZ010000028.1 GCA_902789735.1 uncultured Lachnospiraceae bacterium | reverse complement strand
GGGGTCAGTTATACGATAGTAGGTAAATCAGTTCGAGGACATGTCCTCGAACGAAAAATACAGTGTTTTCAGGGCTTTCAGCCCCAGAACACGAGTTTCTCTATGGAGGATGTAAAAAATGAACGGAAACGGTTTTATCCTATCCTGTTTTCCACCCCATGTAAAAGCGCGGCAGAAGAACTTAAGCGCCTGGAGGGATTAAGGAAGGCCCAGGTTGAAATGGGTAGATTGGAGGAGAAAGAAAAGCCGGTCTCAAAAAATATGTTCAAGGCAATTTAACAGGGGGAAATGATGAGCGCTCAGCTTTCGGCTGGGCGCTCTTTTACATAGAGAAACAGATAATGATATGATATAGTAACTGTATCTTTTGTAATTTGAGTATCACAATTGTTGACTATAAACTGTCAAATTATTCTTCAAGAGAAAGGTTTAAAATCATGAAACTGGGAAAACTGACAGAAGTCGATGTCAGAACAATCTGGCCACACGAACAATATGATTTTTCAAAATGGCTTGCATCTGAAGAGAATATTCAGGAACTTGGAGACCTATTAAACCTTACTCTGACGGAAGTGGAGACAGAAAAATTCGTTGGAAGCTATCGATGCGATATTATTGCAAAAGATGAACTTACCGGAAAAAACGTCCTGATTGAAAACCAATTAGAGCAGACCAATCACGACCACCTTGGTAAGATAATTACTTATGCCTCCGGGCTTGATGTAAGTGTTATTGTATGGATTGTTGCTGACGCCAGGGAAGAACATGCAAGTGCCATTGAATGGTTGAATAAACATACAACTGACGATGTGGCCTTTTTTCTCATTGAAATCCATGTATTTACTATTGAAGGCTCCAGTCCGGCACCAATGTTCAAAATAATAGAACAGCCCAATGACTTTGCAAAGAATGCCAAGTCATATGCTGAAAAGGGAAAATTAAGTGAATCACAAACTTGCCGTTTAGAGTTCTGGAATCAATTTAACGACGTAATAGATCAACGTGGAAAGCCCTTTAACAAGCATAAAGCAACTACTGATCATTGGTACACAGTTGCAGTGGGTTCTTCAAAATGCTACATTTCTATCGATCTTGTGAATAAAGACCATAAGATTAGAGTCGGTCTTTGGATTCCTGACAATAAAGATTTTTATGATTCTTTATTTACCCACAAAGCAGAAATAGAAAAAGCCTTTGGCGGACAATTAGATTGGGACCGACTTGATGGTAAAAAATCATCTATTGTTTCGATAGATATAAAAGGCTTGAATTTTAAAAAACAAGACAATTACCCAGAACTTATGAACGCATCTATCGACAATGTAGTTAGTCTGAAAAACGCCATCATTCCATATCTCAATGGCTGAAAAGATATGAACTTTATCGTTACAAAGTGCACCTTTCCGTTTAAGCATGGGGTGCAATTGTACTCAAAAAAAGGGTGCACACCCTTAACGATAGCCCTGTGTTAAACACTGAAAATCCGTGGTAGTACGGAAGCCTATTCCGTACTACGTTTTTACTACTACAGCCCTTTTAAGATATGCCATGTTTTGCCGTGATCTGCCGGACCAGCCTGTATATCCCGGCAAAACTGTCATTCACACTCAGACCGCAAATTCCGCTAAAACAAGGCATTTCGCGGCAGTTCAGGAGGCGCAATGAAGAAAATATCCATCCTTTTCGTATGCCACGGCAATATCTGTCGGTCTCCCATGGCCGAATTTGTTATGAAAGATATGGTACAGAAAGCCGGCCTTGCCGACCGGTTTTATATCGCGTCCGCCGCGACCAGCAATGAAGAAATCTGGGGCAGCAGGGGAAACCCTGTCTATCCGCCGGCCAGAGCCAAGCTGGAGGAGCATGGTCTTCGCTGCGACGGGAAGCGGGCGGTCCGTCTGGTGAAGGCGGATTATGACCGCTACGATTTCCTGATCGGTATGGATGACCGGAATATATTCAACATGAAACGTATGCTGGGAGGAGATCCGGAGGGTAAAATATCCATGCTGCTGGATTATACTGACCATCCCCGCAGCGTATCGGATCCCTGGTATACGGACGATTTTGACTCCACCTGGATTGATGTCAATGACGGATGCAGAGGACTGCTGGACTATATCATCAGAAATCGTATGTAGATATCCGTGCATCAAACAGGGCCCCTCACCTGCATTAATGACATTAATGAAAGGAAGGGGCCCTAATAAACTGTGATATTATTGTTTCAAATGGTATTAAGCAAAAAGGAGGAGCTGCCATGATCACCCCACCCGACATTGCGAATTCAACCATCGAAGAGCGCAGAGCTTTTATCAAGGCTAAATTTCCCTGCATCGCTGACTGCGATATGTGCGGCCTGTGCAAAGTATTCCGGGGCCAGGACGCGGAGCACGCCTACGGTGACTATATTGCCGGAAAGCGGTCCTACATGGATGTATCGGCGGATTACAAACGCAGGTGAAAGTGGTGTATGGTGAATTTCCCTTTATGATAAGAGTTTCAGCAGCAATGGTCACTCACCGGTTTCCCCTTATGATCCATACGCAATCTTTATAATATCGTCGATCCCCGCCTCTTCTATGGAGACGTCCTTGATCGTTTTGATATTTGAAAGGTCCGCAATAATCTCCGCGGCTGTCAGGTCCTTTTTCAGGAATTTATATTTTGCGACATTCCCATCGTGTTCTGTCATCTCGCATCCGGGGTGTTCCGGCGCGGACTCATCATAATACTCAACAACCAGCGTCTTGTAGGGGGCGATCCGGTCAACGATCTCAGACAGGTTGCCATCCTCCATCATCACTCCATGGTTAATGATGATGAGCCTTTCGCATAATTCCTGGATATCACCGAGGTCATGCGTCGTCAATATGACTGTTGTTTTCCGGACCCTGTTGATCTCCTTGATGAATTTGCGGAGCGCGTATTTGGCGGACACATCCAGGCCGATCGTCGGCTCATCCAGAAAGAGGACCCCGGGGGAATGGATCATGGACGCCACCAGATCTCCCTTCACCCGCTGCCCGAGAGACATCTGTCGTACCGGCTTGTCGATGATCTCCCTGATTCCGAGGATCTGATCCAGATCCTCCAGTGTCCTGTCAAAATCCGCCTGGTCAATCTGGTAGATATGTTTGAGAAGTTCAAAGCTTTCGCCAAGGCGGAGATCCCAGTTGAGCTGTGATCTCTGACCGAACACGACGCCTATGTTTCTCACCACTTCTTTTCTGTATTTCGAAATATCTCTTCCCTCAATCAGCACTCTTCCCTTTGTAGGTGTGAGTATCCCCGACATCATTTTAATCGTCGTACTTTTTCCCGCGCCGTTGGGTCCTATAAACCCGACAATTTCTCCTTTGTCTATGTGAAATGACAGGTCCCGGACTGCGTGTATTGTCTTATATCCCGGCATGACAAGCCCTTTCAGGGCTCCCTTCAAGCCGGGCTCTTTTAATTTCAGAGCATAATCCTTGCAAAGATTCTGTGCCTCTATCATGGTCAGTTTCCTGCGCTTTCGTATTTTTTGAGTCCCATACTGAAGTACACGCCCGCAATGAGCATCACAAGGATCCCCACGGCCAGCGTGATAAAGGGGACCAGCATTCTGTTACAGGCGCTGTCGATCCCCAGAAGCGCCGATACCGGATAGAAGGAGATCCAGCCCACCGGAATCAGATACGTCAGGATGAACTGCATGCTTTCGGGATACATGGACAGCGGATACATCGTTGTCTTGTCCATGATCTCCTGGGTATACTGCCCGAAATCAACAGCGCTTCTTGTGTGAAAGGATGTGCTCCCGAGCAGGATATATATGCCTCCCCGGATGAGTGTTGCCCCCGTCAGTATGATGATCACCTGAATGATGAAAAGCGGATCTATACGGACTCCGCATTTAACACATCCGTATATAAAAACAAGAATGCCCGGTATCAGATCCGTCACGCCGAAGATATTGATATTTGTAAAAAAGAACTGGTACAGCACACCAAGCGGCCTTGTCAGGTAGCGGTCAAACTCTCCCTCGATCACGTAATATCCCATGAACCATCCCTGTACAAAAAAGATCATGGAAAGCGCGTGGGAGATCACGGAAAGGCCGTACAAAAAGGCCAGCTGTCCGTAGTTCCATCCGTTGATCTGCCCGAAAGACGCGACAACGAACTTGATGATGGCAAACCCCATGATGAACTGGAGCGGATTCGAGATCAGCCATCCGGCGATATTGGACGGATACTCTATGATTGTCATGAATGCCATTTTGATAACCTGAACCGTCACATCCAGGTAGTGGATCAGTTCCCTGTATGCTTTTCCCATCTTATCCTCCCTGCACCATGACCTTTCTTGTAGCTCTGTTCTGCGCGTAAAGGAAAAGCCCTGTAAGTATCACGAGCCATAAGAACTGGATCCTCATCTGGCTCAGCTGCTGCGCCCGGTCCCCTCTCCCGATATATATACTCAGCGGCAGCTGGTATATATACACAAAGGGCAGTAACCCCAGCACTTTGGATACCCCAGGCGGAAAGAACCATATCGGAATGATACTTCCCGAAAGGAGCCGCAGAAGGTGTTTCTTCACCTGGATCAGGGCGTCAATATTGACTGCCGAAAAAGCAATCATCCCAAACAGGGCCGCCATCAGCCAGTTGATCAGGAATGATTCGGCAGCAGACAGGATAAACAGAGGAAGATCACGAAGATCAGCCATCAAAGGGACTTTGACCATCAGAGAACCGATAATCAGGATAGGCAGCATATTCTGGAAGACCAGCGCCAGGATGTTTCCGATATCTTCAGCAAAATATATACCGAAAATGTTGACCGGCTTCATCATGTCTGTGGCTACCGTGCCTTTCACCACGCTTGTCTCGATCCGCCGTTCGACATTTGTGATAAGCAGTACTGACAAAAGGGAAGAAAGGACGACATACGTCAGCATGCTGTCCGCGTCAACGTCGCCGACCATGCCCTGCCCTTTATACAGCGCTTTCCAGAAGCAGGCCGAGGTAATCATGATGATGGTCTGCATGACGATGTTCCCGTATACGTTGAACTCGTAGGTCATGCTCTTTATGATCTGCGTTTTTACAACATACAAATACTTTTTCATATATCCGCAATGACTCCCTGGCGGATCCTCCGAAGCCCGTTCCCTGTCTGGAAAAATGATGGATTTTCCGTCTTTTAATATCTGAAAAATAACGAATCGGCCTGCTAATGATACCATGTTTCTGACAGGAAATGAAGAATCCGGGGACCGCCGGCTTTTCATTTTCAATGCATGAAGATAGCTGACTCTACTTTCCGCAGGTAGTGGATCAGGATGGACCGGTCTACAATCTGATCATGGAGGTGATGATCAATATGAATCAATATGTTACAGGCGCGGTCATTAAGGAACTGCGGGAAAAGAACAGGATGACCCAGCTGCAGCTGGCGGAAAAGCTGGGCGTAAGCGATAAGACAGTCTCAAAATGGGAAACAGGGAGGGGATATCCGGACGTTACCCTGCTGGAGCCTATCGCGGACGTGTTCCGGATTTCGGTCACAGAGCTGATCTCCGGTAATACCATTCATAACACGAATGTGTCTGCCAATATGCTCCGGTCAAAATTCTACGTCTGCCCGGTATGCGGGAATGTGATCCACAGCATGGGCGAATCCGAGATCCATTGTCACGGTCTGCGGCTTGCGCCTTTAGACGCGGAGCCGACAGACGCGCGGCACATCGTTATGATCGAACATGTGGAGGATGAGTACTGCGTACGGATCGACCACCCTATGACAAAAGAACATTATATTTCATTCGTGGCAGCAGCCTCTTATGATGAAATCCAGATGGTGAAACTGTATCCCGAGGGAAATGCCGGGGCAAGGTTTAAGATCCGGGGCGTCAAAAGGATCTTCTTCTGCTGTAACCGGGACGGTCTGTTTTCCATCGATCCGGTAAAAGGCATCGATGATAAAGAAAGCGGATACAACCATACCCGGGAACGCCGGGAACTGGAACAGGCCGCGGCCATGCTGTTCGGATGACAGGACCGGGGGGCAGACCCCCGGTTCACGACTGGTTGGAAATCCATCCCTTTATACCATCGGTTGATTGACCGTCTCTCTCCGGATTCATTATTATATCAATAGAAGTGAACCACGGGGGCTGACCCCCGGTTCACCTGGCCCCGGTTCACCACTGGTTCATGATGAGGAGAGATACGGAAAAATGAAAAAACAAAAAGATTCTCTGGGCGACAGAATGAAAACCTATGAAGCAGTGCCCAAGGTCTTTCTGACGCTCGGGATCCCCAAGATCATCCGGCTTGATATGAGGGCCGGGCACACCTTCTGCCGGAAATTCAACCGCCCGTTCGACGAGGTTTTTTCGGAATGCATGATCTACACAACAAAAGAGCTCTGCGCCCAGATCGCGGGTGTTGTCATGGGTTATACCCAGTCTGACGAAATCAGCCTTGTCATCAATGATGTCACGGAAGAAAAGAATATCAACTGCTTCTTCGACGGCGGCGTAGAGAAGATGGTCTCGGTCAGCGCAAGCATCGCGACCCTTGCCTTCAACAAAAGATACATGGAAATCGTGCGGGAGATCCCGCAGGAAGACAGGATGAAAAAAATCTATGAAAGGAATCTCTGGACCGCGCAGTTCGACAGCCGGGTTTTCTGTCTTCCAAATGTGACAGAGGTACACAACTATATCCTCTGGCGGCAGAATGACGCGACCAGGAACTCTATCCAGATGGTCGGTCATGCCAACTTCACCCAGAAGCAGATGCACGCCAAAAACAACAGCGATATCCAGGATATGCTGATGCTTGAAAAGGGGATCAACTGGAATGATTTTCCGGCCAAATATAAAAGAGGCTGCATGATCGTGAAAGAATTCTACGAAAAAGAAGCCATCACGCCGGATGGCGTCTCTCACGGCACTGCCCTCCGCTCCCGCTGGGTGGAAAAAGAGATTCCCATCCTGACCAAAGAGCCCGACCTGATTCCCCGGATCTTCAACAGAGAGTTCTGACACCGCACGGCAGGTCCGGCAGCAGAAAGAAAATACTGTTAACACATTTGAAAGGCCCATCACCACACCGGTGACGGGCCTTCACTGTTTCTGTCAGAACCGCTTCACGGATTCCGCTTTCGGAAGCACTGTCCGCTTCCCTTCAGCTTCCGTCAGCTTACTCTCAGCTTCCCTCCTCAGCGGATCAGTCTCTGGAGGTCTTCCGGATCCATCCTGCCGCGCCGCGCAGGCTTACGACGACCCACTTGCCTTCCTCTTTCAGAATCGGCAGTTTGGTGCCCGGATCCAGCAAAGCTACTTTGGGGGCAGATGTATCATCCCATGCGTATACCGCTATAGTCTCATCTGTCCGGATTTCCGGTCATGCCATCTTCTTGCGCAGATCCTCGTTGGCTTTCTCAACATTGAGCCTGGTCAGGATCAGGGTGATCAGAAGATTGAAGCACATGGGCATCCACAGGTACATGACATGCAGCATGTTCATACAGGAAGCGGACTGCTCCGCTGCGCCGCCCACATAGCCGCTGAAAGCCAGGAGCCATCCGGCCAGAGCCGTACCGATACCGCCGCCCAGCTTGGTGCCCAGAGAGGTGCAGGAATACATGGTACCGTCTACACGTTTGCCGCTGGTCAGGTAGGTATATTCAGAGCAGGTGGCGATCAGGGCGTTCATATCGCCCTGCAGCGGACTCATGCCCATAGCCGCAATGGCAGTGCACGCCAGCATAAGCGGGACCGAACCCAGATAGCCGGCGATCAGGACGCCCAGACGTCCCAGGGTACCGATGGTATATCCTGTGAGATTCAGCTTATACATGCCGCCCCATTTCGCTACCAGCGTAGGTGTAAAGAGCAGGCCTATGATCATGGGAATGTTGATGGCCCAGGAGAAAACGCCCAGAAGGTTGGCATTTTTCAGGACATAGGTCATATAGTAAATGCCCATGTTCAGGGTGGCGGAATAGATCTGCATCAGGATATAGGAGGCACAGATCATCAGATAGTACTTGTTGCGGATCAGAAGGCCGAAAGCATCGAGCAGGGTGTACTTCTCCTCTTCCGCGGGATCGGTATTAACTTCCTCTCCTTCCGAAAGTTCTTCCGGTGTCAGCTCTCTGACGGAGAAAACGGACAGGGTATTGGAGATCACGCCGACGATGGCATAGATGATGGCCACAGTCCGCCACGCGGCCGCGCCGCCGCCGAAATAAGCGACCAGTCCTACCGTGATGGTCTGAATCAGCATGCTGGTGCCAAAGGCGAACATGAAACGGATGGAACCCATCTGGACACGCTCATGGTTGTTTCTGGTCACCAGAGCGGTCAGGGCGGAATAAGCGATGTTGTTGGCCGTATAGAAGCCCGCGTTCAGCAGCGTATAGGCGATAAAGAACCAGGCGTACTGGGCCGTAGCACTTATATCGGCGGGAATGCAGAAAATTGCCACCAGGCAGACGGCGCATCCGAAATAACCGTAGAGCATCCAGGGACGCGCCTTGCCCATCTTCGTATGGGTCTTGTCGATCAGTGATCCGAAGAAGATATCGGAAACACCGTCGAACAGTTTGGAAACAGCGATCAGGGTACCGACAATACCCGCGTTCATGCCTACGGTGTCCGTCAGGAAGATCATGACGAAGGCCGAAAGCAGGGCATAAACAACATTGCCGGCAATATCTCCGGATCCGTATCCTACCTTGTTATACCATTTCAAATAAGTTTTCTCTTTATCATTCATTTGTATATACCCCCTGTTTGATTTTTTGTCTGGATATCTGCCTTCAGATCTCTTCCGGCTTCAGCAGGAAGGAGAAACGGAAGATATCGTCGCATACTCTGTACTTCTCAGAAAGATCCGGACCGCAGCTCTTGGATCCGATGCCGGCCAGTTTATGATCCAGGCACAGGACCGTACTGCCGCAGGGTTCCAGCTCATAATTGTGTTTCTTCGTCTCCAGCTCTTCCTGGGTGTAGACCGAGGCGTTGAAGGAGAAGGTCTGCAGCGGATCTCCGGTCCCGACCGTCAGCGTAAGTTCCGGGCTTTTGACGACGACATAGTCGCAGTCATAATGGCTTCCGTTCTCCTGGGGCCGGATATAATCCTCCTGAAGTTCCGCGACAGAAGACCGGAAGACGCCGTGGTATCCCGCATGGTGCTTGTCAATATACGTCTCCCGGGGACCCATGCCGAACCAGGCTGCCTGCTTCATGGATCCGGGCAGGAAAAGACGGAGCCCGATCCTGGGCAGGGTCTCGATCTCCGGGTCTCTGGCTGCCTGCACATCCAGGCGGATCCTGCCGTCCGGGAAGACGGTGATCTGATTTTCCATCCGCAGGACCGGCTGTATGGACATGGCCCCGACAGACTGACGGATCTTTATCTCTGCTCTTCCTTCCGTCTGCTGCCAGCTCAGTCCGTAGGCTCTGGTCACGGTATGGTCCAGCCGCTCCCATTTCCACAGTTCCGCGGGAGCCGCGTCATTGTCCGTGGGCGCCCTCCAGAGGTTAAAGTCCATGGGTCTGTCCAGCAATTCCATGCCTTCGGCCCGCAGGGATGTGAAGAGACCGGACAGCGTATCCAGCCGGTAGGTAAAACGCTCTCCCTCCAGAATCAGGAAATGTCCTTCTTCCCGGATGATCACAGCTCCGTCTCCTGTCCTTTCTTCCAGAAGTGCCGCCGCTTTGCGGGCCAGGCCTTTCCGGTTCGGGATCCGGATCTCATCAAAGCCCAGATCATGGCCGGCAGGCAGGGAGGCACTTTCTTCCTTCAGGACATAGGTCACTTTCAGGAAGCACCGGCCCTGATCAGGGACAAAGAAAGAAAGCGGGATCTCTCTCTCAGTATGGGGCGGGATAGAGGGCAGAGGCAGGGATCCTCCCGCGATCTCTGTTCCATCCAGTGTCAGCGACCAGGCCGCGCTGATCTGATCCGCAGGGTCCAGGAAATCCAGATGGTTCTCCACCACAAGGACCTGCTTTTCCATGTCATAGACAGCTCTGAGCGGTCTGTGGACATTCTTGTATTCCAGCAGGCCTGTATGAGGTTTCCTGTCCGGATAGACCAGTCCGTCCAGACAGAAGTTGGCATCATGCTGGAGTTCTCCATGGTCGCCGCCGTACCAGTACATGTCTTTCCCGTTCTCCGCTTTTCCCTTGTACACGGCATGGTCGCACCATTCCCAGACAAAGCCGCCGCAAAGGGCCGGATACTTTTCCGTCAGATCCAGATATTCCCTGAAGTCGCCGGGACTGTTGCCCATGGCATGGCAGTATTCCACCAAAAGGAGGGGCTTATCCGGATCATGCTCCAGATACTCTGTCACCTCGGAAAAAGCGGGATACATACGCCCGAACAGATCAATGTCAGAAACATCAAATTCCCGGTCCCTGCTCAGGTAGAACGCGCTCTCGTAATGGGTCAGCCTCGTCGGATCCGTTTCTTTGGTCCAGCGGAGGGCCTTCTCAAAGGTGACCCCGTAGCCGCACTCATTCCCCATGGACCAGACCAGGATACAGGGACGGTTGCGGTTCCTTATGACCATGGACCGGACCCTGTCCAGGGTGGCTTCAATGAAATCCGGATTGTCGGCGATCCTGACATGGGCCAGACGCATCCGTTCCGCGTAATCATCCTCCCGGAAGTAAAGAGGGGCTGTTCCATGGCTTTCATTGTCGGCTTCATCAATGACATAGAGTCCCATAGAGTCACAGAGCTGATAGAACCAGGGCACATCCGGATAATGGCTGGCCCTGACCGCGTTGAAATTGTGGCCCTTGATCATGCGCAGATCCAGGAGCGCCTGATCCATGCCGCAGACAGATCCGGTGACCGGATCCGACTCGTGGCGGTTCACGCCCCGGAAAGTGATGGGGGCCCCGTTCAGGGTCAGCACACAGTCTTTCACTTCGACCTTTCGGAAGCCCACCTTCTCGGTAATGACTTCCTTTCCGGTATCCATGACCAGCGTGTAAAGCAGGGGTTTCTCCGCGTTCCAGAGTATGGGCTCCTCCACGGGAATCCGCAGGACTGCCTCCTCATTTTTTCCGAAGGAAAACTTCCGCCCGGAAACAATGTCTTTTCCATCAGGATCTGTCAGGGTCAGGCTGACCGGGACAGGCTTTCTGGCAAAGTCCAGCCGTATCTCCAGGTCCGCGGACTGATAATCTTCGGACAGATCTGTTTTGATAACATAATCCCAGATTCTTTCCACAGGCCGCTTCAGGATGTAGACATCCCGGAAGATACCGGAAAAGCGGAACTTGTCCTGATCTTCCAGATAGGATCCGTCACACCATTTGAGGACCAGGACCGCCAGAAGGTTATCTCCTTCCCGCAGAAGGCGCGTCACATCAAATTCCGACGTGTGATGGGAAACCTGGCTGTACCCCACGTAAGTCCCGTTCAGCCATACATAGAAGCAGGAATCCACACCCTCAAAGTTCAGGAAAGCGCATGGCGCGTCCGGGTCCTTATGCCATGTAAAGTTATGCAGGTAGGCACCGCAGGGATTCTCCTGAGGAACGTAGGGCGGGTCAAAAGGAAAGGGATAACGAATGTTGGTATACTGAGGACTGTCATATCCCCGCAGCTGCCAGCAAAAAGGCACCTGCTCCTCTTTCCACCACTTGCCGGCCTCATAGTCCGGCAGATAAAAAGGATCCTGCAGGTCATGAACGCTGGAATAAAAAGCAAAACGCCAGGCACGTCCGCTGAGCATCTGCAGGCGGTCCGAACTCTCCCGGTTCCAGACAGTCATGTCATTTCGGGCAGAAGAAGGTATATAATAAGCCCTGTCCGGCATGGTATTCTGATGTAGAACAGACAGGTCTTCATAGAGTCTTGGTACGATCATAAGAGGTGCCTCCTTTCATTTGGATGCGGCTTTTTTGTCTGGTCCCCTGATGAAAGCATAGCGAAAAAGGTTCCTGAACCATATGAACGGAACGATACAAAATCTGCACAGAGCAGGCCGTGGATGAATGGCTATGGAAATTGCGGAGACAAATACCTACAATAGGATGTGTACAAGACAGAATTTTTACGCATTAAGCCGGCAGCGGCAGGACGAGAATGAGGAAAACAGACATGACAGATATGACAGATAAAGCAATACAGGGAGGTAGCCCGGAAAAGGACATGTATATCAATTCCGGTTATCTGTTCAATTCCAGGGTACCCTTTAAGGAAAAGAAAAGGCCTCTGCGCATTTTAAGCGCAGGGACCTATCAGTTATATACCTGGCCAAAACTCCCCACTTTACGGCCCAGAGGCCGGGTGGACTGGCAGATTATCTATATAGCAGCCGGAAAGGGACATTATATCCTGGATGGCAAAGAGGTCGTTGTCCCGGCCGGCAACATGATCCTCTATCAGCCCAAACAGGTGCAGAACTATTTCTACTACGGGAAGGATAAGACGCGGGTATGGTTCGTCCATTTCACAGGACATGATGTACGGAATATTTTAAAGCACTATGAAATCCCTCTGGACACTTATATCCTTCATACCGGCATTTCCCGGGAATACGAGCTGATCTTCCGAAGAATGCGGGATGAACTGATACAGTGTGACTGGGGATACGAAGAGATGCTGACGCATCTCTTCCGGGGGCTTTTAATGACTATGCACAGGCGCATGACCCAGAAAGCGCCCCGGGTCCCCGGTTTTATCCAGGATGAAATAGACCGGGCAAGGGCATATTTCGAGGATCATTACAAAGAAGAGATCCGCATTGAACACTACGCGGCATCCCGCAGTATGTCCACAAGCTGGTTCCGGCGCAGCTTCCGGAACGCGGTAGGCGTCTCCCCCGTGAAATATCTGCTGGAGATCCGGATCCGCAACGCACAGGTCCTGCTGGAGACCACCGACTATTCCATCAGCGATATCGCGGCCCTGGTCGGCTATAACAATCCCCTGTATTTCAGCCGCCTTTTCAGATATGCGCGGGGACTTTCTCCTGCCAGATACCGCAAGGTATTCCGGGAGCAGTTCATGGCCGAATTTCCCCCGGAAGAATGAGCGGTACAGATAATATCCCCCCGAAGCAGCGCGCTCCGGGGGGATGATTCCTATTCTTTCATCTGACGCAGAAACAGGGCTGCCAGGACAGCGCCTGAAATATTATGCCATACGGAAAAGATCGCTCCCGGAACGGTCGCCATGGCCAGATCCGGAAACGCCGTCCCGGCCAGCGATGTCGCAAGTCCTGAATTCTGCATTCCGATCTCTATGGCGACCGCCTTCTTTCTGGGCAGGTCCATCTTAAACAGAATGCCGATCAGATAGCCGCACAAATATCCCAGCAGATTGTGCAGGATCACGACCGCAAAGATGACCAGGCCTGTAGACAGTATCTTCTCACTGTTATGTGATACGACTGCCGCGACGATCAGACAGATAGCCGTCACGGATACCAGGGGAAGGGCATCGCTGATCCTCCGGGTGTAGTTCCCGAACAGCTTATTGATCAGCAGTCCCAGCCCGATGGGTACGATCACCACCTGTATAATGGATACGAACATGGACCTGACATCCACATTTACAGAGGTCCGCAGATACAGATAGGTCAGAAGCGGTGTTAAAAACGGCGCCAGCAGCGTATTGATACTGGTCATTCCCACAGACAGGGCTGTATCGCCCTTCGACAGATAGGTAATAACATTGCTGGAGGTACCGCCGGGACAGGTGCCCACCAGGACCACGCCGACCAGAAGATCCTGATGCAGGCCGAATATTTTACCAAGACCAAAGGCCAGCAGCGGCATAATGATGAACTGGGCCAGACATCCAATGATGACATCTCTCGGTCTTTTGAACACGACCGCGAAATCCGACAGTTTCATCGTCAGTCCCATTCCGAACATAACGATCATCAGCAGATAATTGATCCATTTCGTCTGGATCCACAGGCACGTTCCCGGTAAGAACAGAGCCAGTGCCGCAATGACTAAAACGATCCACGCCATATATTTTCCAATCAATCCACTTATTTTTTTCATTCTCTCTCCCTCAATACCGGAAAAGTCTCTCTGCGTCACAGAAATGAACTATGGTGTCAGAGTCGGCTGTATATTATACAATCTTCCACTATAAAAACTTGAAGAAGCGCAGGCCGGTCAGGTCTTCTTTCTGCCCTTTCTCCCGGCAGGCTTTGTCCTGCAGGCGACAAGGTCGTAGCTGCGCAGGCTGTCCTCTATATCACATCCCTCTGTCAGATAGTGCTGCAGGATTCTGGCGCAGGCGGAAGCGTCACTGTCAGCATGATGGTGGTTTAAGGCTATATTGTAGTAGCTGCAAAGCTCATCCAGCTTATGGCCCCGGTCCGGCAGATGGCGTTTCCCAATCTGGCAGGTGCAGATGTAGGGGACCTCCTCTTTCCAGTCGATCCCGTAATCTCTGAGGCATTTTCCCAGCACACCCATGTCGAAGGAAGCGTTGTGGGCTGTGAGCAGGCCGCTTTCCATGGTCTCCCGGATCTCCTCCCAGATTTCCGGGAATGTCTTCTCATTTTTGACCATTCGGGAACTGATCCCTGTCAGCTTCACATTAAAATAGTCAAAACGCTGCTCCGGGTTCACCAGAGAATAGTATTCCGATATGATCTTTCCGTTTTCTATGACGGAAATGCCGATGGCGCTCATGCGGCTGTTGAATCTGTTCGGTGTTTCCACATCAAAACATACAAATCTGGATATTTCCATACACTTCTCCTGTTTTCCGAATATGATGTATTATAGAATTACAGCGGACCATAATGCAAGGCAGGCTGACTGATTCTGTTCCGGCTTTCCCGGCGGACGATCCGATGAAGCAGGGACCAGCCGCTGTCCATGAAAATGACTGGAGGAGATTTGCAGATGCGGGCAGATTATCATTTACATTGTGAATTCAGTGATGATTCCAGAGAAAGAATGGAAAACCAGATTGAGCAGGCCATATCATTACCGTTGGTTCCGACGCCCATTCCGCCGCCAGGATGGGGGACCATCTGGAGGAAGCTTACCGGATCCTCCGGGATGAGATCGGGTTTACGCATATCTGCACCTTCGACAAAATGGAACCGGTCTTCCATTCCCTGTAAAAAACAAGGGGGCATTTCCCGGAACGATTTCCGGAAATACCCCCTTCGGCAATCCCACAATTCAGAATCTCATCTGACAACGGAAATCCGGTCTTTTTACACGCCGTACAGATGCCGCATGATCACACGTTTTGCAGTCTCTCTGCCGAACAGCTTCGTGATCATATCCACGGCCGGGCCTCCCTGCGCGTACAGCTCACCGGCAAAATCCCCGATCCGTTGACGTTTTTCCTGCCTTTCTTTACGGGTACACCCGGGCAGCTCCGAAAGCTGCCTGCAGAATGTACGGATATATGCCTGCGCCGTCCGGTTGAAACGCTCTGTAAGGCCTTTTCCGCTCTTATCATAGGAACAGGGATAACGTATGCTGTCATACCAGTGAGCGCCGGAAGCCCGGTCTGCCAGATCAGCGTCTCCGGACGCGATGCTTCGGAATTCCGCCTGCAGTTCATCCGGCCAGGGCGAAAGCTGGGAATCATAGAATTCGACCATCAGGGTCTCTTTTCCTAAAACGCCTACCCAGTCAACGTTCATAAGCGGCGCGTCCATACCATACGGGGCGATGATCACTGTTTCCATTTTCATAATGCCGCCAAATGCCTTCATCCGCATGATACACAGATGGCCTGCCCCTTTTACTTCATAAGATCTGATCGTAAATACCATTCCGAACTTTGCAAGCCGGGCATCCTCCCCGATTTCATTTCTTTTGATTCTGTACTTTTCCGCCAGGACGGACTTTGTAAATCCGCCAAGATTCATATGCTTTGCCATTATTACTCCTTTTCCTGCAGGCGTCCGGCTCATCAGGAGACCGTTTCCACAAGCCATACCGCGCAGGCATGCGGCCGCAGATCTGCTGACAGATTCCTGTAAGAGTCTCCTGTCCATAAATCCACAGCATGATCCTGTTTCACCCATACATAATCCGGATTCCACTGGCAGATGGAAAACGGGATGTCTTCCCTACCACTATACCACTTCTTTGCTGACGTTGAAATTATTCCCCGTTCCACAAAACATCGTTCGCAGCCAATCATCTTCCGACATTAGTACATACCAATCCGTCCCTTCCTATGCTACGATGAAATTGTATACAGCAAAAGGGTATTTCCGGAATTCTTTTCCGAGAACAGAAAGAAACCGTAGAAAGCAGTATTTGGAGGAACCGATATGGCCATTGTTTACAACGAGAAAAAGCAGACCTTTTCCCTGCATACCGCCAGGACCACCTACCAGCTCAAGATTGGAAATCTCAATTACGTGAATCATCTCTACTATGGCGCCACGATCCGGGATGAGGATCTCAGTTACCTGATCCGCCGCTATGACCGGGGCTTCTCAGGAAATCCCTATGACTCCCTGCAGGAGCGTACCTTTTCCCTCGACGCCCAGCCCCAGGAATTCACGACCCAGCAGCAGGGTGACTTCCGGATCAACTCCATCGAAGTGCAGAACAGCGACGGCAGTTTTTCTTTTGACGGCCGTTATCTGTCCCACAGAATCTATAATGGTCCTTTCACGCTGGACGGCCTTCCGACTCCCTTCGCCACTGAACAGGATACGGTCCAGACCCTGGAACTTACCATCGGGGATGCCATTACAAAAATCCGGGTGACACTCCTCTACTCTGTATTTGAGGAATCGGATATCATTGTACGGGCGGCCCGTGTCCATAACAGCAGCAGCCACCGCGTCGACCTCAAGCGTATTATGTCCGTCAATATGGATTTTATGAACGGGAGCAATATGGATCTGATCTCCCTCCCCGGAAGATACGGCCAGGAACGTCAGGTCGAGCGTCAGCCCCTGACCCATCATGTGCACAAAATCCGCAGCGGCCGCGGCATCTCCTCCCATCAGCAGAATCCTTTTGTGGCCCTCGTCGACAGCACAGCCAATGAAGAATTCGGTTCCTGCTATGGCTTTGCCCTGATGTATTCAGGGAGCTTTCTGGCGGAAGCGGAACTGGACCAGTACGATCAGGCACGGCTTGTCATGGGCATCAACGACCGCCTCTTCAGCTTTCCTGTTGAACCGGGCGAGACCTTTGACACGCCTGCCGTCCTAATGACCTATACCCATAAGGGACTGGCCAGAATGAGCCACAACTTCCATCATTTCTTCCGCAGAAATCTCAACAGGAGCAAATTCGTACGGGATGTCCGGCGTCCTGTCCTGATCAATACCTGGGAAGCTGCATTTTTCGACTTTGATGATGAAAAGCTGGTCAATATAGCCAAAGCAGCCAAAGATATGGGCGTCGAGATGATCGTCATGGATGACGGCTGGTTCGGAAAGCGTGACGACGATAATTCGGGCCTCGGAGACTGGTATGTCAATGAGAAAAAGATCAAATGCGGCCTGACAGAGCTGGTACGGCAGATCAACGGTCTGGGCATGAAATTCGGCATCTGGTTCGAGCCGGAGATGGTATCCGAGGATTCCGACCTGTTCCGCGCCCACCCCGACTGGGCCATGGAAATCCCCGGACGGCATGCTGTCCGCAGCCGCAACCAGCTGGTACTGGATATGACACGCAGGGAAGTCCATGAATACCTGATCGAGCACATCAATCGTATCCTGGACAGCGCCAATATCTACTATGTGAAATGGGACCTGAACCGGGCGATCACAGATCTCTGGTCCAACGCGCTTCCCGCGGACAGGCAGGGGGAAGTCTCACACCGTTATGTTCTGGGCCTGTACCGGGTCCTGGACGGCATTGTCAAAACGCATCCCGACATCATGTTTGAAGGCTGCGCCGGCGGCGGCGGACGTTTCGACCCTGCCATGCTCACCTATTTTGTACAATACTGGAGTTCAGACAATACCAAACCCCTGGACAACCTCAAGCTCCACTACGGATCCTCTTTCCTGTATCCGGTATGCACCATGGGCGCCCATGTCTCGGAAGCCAGCCCCATGGTCCCCTTCGAGACCAAAGCCGCCATCGCCATGTGCGGTACCTTCGGATATGAGCTGGATGCCACCAAACTGAAAAAGAAAGAAATCCGGGCCTGTAAGAAGATGAGCGACCTCTACCATAAATATTACGACCTCAACTTCTTCGGCGATTATTACAGGCTGGCTAATCCCTTCGAACAGGTCAACCTGGTCGCGTGGGAGTGCGTCTCCAAAGACAAAAGCGAGGCTCTGGTCACTGTCATCACCGTCAACCTGACTGTGAATGGCCCCCAGGAGTACATTAAGTGCAAAGGTCTCGAACCCGACAAATATTACAGGGTCGAAGGCGGAACAGGCAGTCTGACCGCCAGCGGCATGGCCCTTATGCACGCCGGTCTTCCGATCCCCCGTGAAATTCCGGAATATACTGCCTTCATCTACCACCTGGTGGAAATCTGACGTTTCCCCCTGATCCGCCACCACGCTGCTCCGGCCGGAGCAGGCTTCTGTAAATCCTCCTCTGCGCTGTGGGCAGTCCCCGCAGACAGAATCAAAAAACCCGGCTTACCAGCCGGGTTTTTTGATTCTGTTCCGTTGTTATCAGCAGTATCAGCAGGCCGTGAACACCGGGTAAGACACTGAATGTGTCAGCCGGTCTGTTCCTGTTCCTGATCAATCTTCTTCAGTTCTCCGAAATACCGGTCATATTCCGCCTGATACGTATCCTGATACTTTTTGCTGTTGCTTCTGTGCACGTCATGGATGTACTGATGCTCCTGACCGAAGATATTGCTCCGTGACAAAGCCATGACAGCCAGAGCCAGGTCGGAACACTGGTCGGAAATTCTTTCCAGATTGGAAAGGATATTGTCATACTGGATGCCGCTGTAGACATCACATTCGCCCTTTGTCATACGCTTGATATGACGGGATCTGAGGGTCTCCGTCAGCGAATCAATGACTTCCTCCATGGGCTCGATCATAAGGGCCTCGCCATAATCCTGACCGGCGACCGCTTTCTCCGCCCGTTCCAGGATGCTGCGGACTGCCTCCGTCAGAATCCTGATATCCGCCAGCGCTTTTTCCGAGAATGTACCTTTCCGCTCTTTCAGACTGGTCAGGTTGTTGGCGATATTGATGGCATGGTCGCCGATCCTCTCATAGCAGGTCAGCGCCTTGATCTGATAGCTCTGGCGGATGGAATCCTTTTCCAGTGTAATATAGGGGGACAGATCCACAACATAGCGGTTGGCGGCGTCCGCCATATGGTCCAGCAGGTCTTCCCGCTTCCCCATCCTCTTCTGCCTGGCTTCATCATATTCAAAAAGCTGCTGAATACAGGCTTCATAGTTGTGTATGGCTGTCTCACCCATATGCTGGATCAGCTCGCCGGACTGATCCAGGGCCAGGGACGGATTGGATACCAGGTGCATATCCAGTTCCTTCAGATGTTCTTCCAGCTCCGAATCCTTGTCTTCCTCCGCGGACCTGTCGGGCACGATTCTCTCCGCCAGAGAGGCAAAAGCGCCTGAAAACGGCAGCAGGAGCAGGGCAGGAACCAGACGGAAGATACCGTGTACGTTGGCAACGCCGCCGGAGTTGAGCTGCATGTTCCAGATGGCATCGTTCAGAATACCGGTCGTCCGCAGCACTGTCAGTACGACAATGATCAGTACGGCCGCACATACATTATAGATGACATGGACCAGGGCTGTGCGGACCTGGTCGGGTTTGGCTCCGATCCGGCTGACGATAAAGGTCGTGATACAGTCACCGATATTAACGCCGATGATAACGGCAAACACGCCGCAGAAATTCAGTCCTACCGAGCTGGCCAGAGACTGCAGGATACCGACGACCGCCGAAGAGCTCTGGATAATGCCGGTGACAACAACGCCCGAAAGGAATCCCAGGAAGTAATTGTCCTCAAAGGCTGTCAGCAGGACACTGAGCATATCACCCATGTCACTGACGGCCGCGCTCATATAGATCAGTCCCATGAACAGGATACCGAAACCGATGCAGATGGTACCCAGTGTATTCATCCTGTCCCCTTTCAGGAACATGATGCAGACAATTCCCAGGATCAGAGCTATAGGTGCCAGGTTATCCGCCTTGAAAAAATAGAGGAAACTGCCTGCGCCGGCATTCAGGTCCATCAGGCGGATGATCTGGGCTGTAATGGCCGTACCTACGTTGGCGCCCAGAACAATACCGACAGACTGCCGGAAGGTCAGGAACCCCGCTCCGACCAGACCGACCGTCAGTACGATGGTCGCTGTGGAGGACTGGATCATGCATGTGACCAGCATACCGAACAGGAATCCCAGTGCCGGTTTGGCGGTGACACGGGCCAGTGCCTTTTTCATAGCGCCGCCGGAGGAACTTTTCAGTCCGTCGCCCATCAGGCGCATTCCGTAAAGGAACATGGACAGTCCGCCGAGAAGTGCGATCACTTTATAAAATATATCCACTTTTTCTTTCTCCTTCTTAAGAAAACTCCGGAAAGCTTAAGAGCCCACCGTTCCGCATCATTATAACATGCCGGAAGCGCATGAAAAATCAGTTTGTATACACCTTTAACATGTATTTAACATTCCCCCTCTGGATTCTTCCGAATTTGAATGGTGTTCGCGATATTTGTCACTTTTGGGGATACTCCGCAGCATGCGGATCTGTGGTATACTGAATAAACACACGAAGCTATTTTCTCATTTATAGTTGATAATAGAACAAATGTTTGGTATAATATAAATATCCTAAGTTCAAGGAGTGGGAAACAGTATGTCAGGGTCAGTATGTCAGAACTGAATGATCTGATAACTTCATATAAGAATCTTTCTTTCAGCGACCGCGTGGCCTTCTATACGACCGTATCTAATGATATATCTGTTGACGGCGGGGACCTGCAGCCGTTCCTGATCGAAACAAGGATG
>CADAOZ010000027.1 GCA_902789735.1 uncultured Lachnospiraceae bacterium | reverse complement strand
AAAGCAGAATATCAAATGTTATCATTTTGTTATCAAATCTACCCTTGAGACCCCAGAAAGCCTTATTTTAAGCCATTCCTTGAGAGTCTTTAATTATTCGAACTCGATCGTGCCGGTGGGCTTGGCGGTAATGTCGTAGAGGCAGCGGTTGATGCCGGGGACCTCGTGGGTGATCCTGTAGGAGATCTTATCCAGCAGTTCCCAGTCTACGTGCTCGATGGTCGCGGTGACTGCGTCTTTGGTATTGATGGCACGGATGATGCAGGACCATTCAAAGGCTCTCTTTCCGTCCTTGATGCCGGTCGCCTTGAAGGGCGGTACGACCGTGAAGTACTGCCAGACCGTCTTGTTGAGGCCTGCCTTCGCGAACTCTTCACGGAGGATGGCGTCGGACTCCCTGACCGCCTCCAGTCTGTCACGGGTGATGGCACCGGTGCAGCGTACGCCCAGGCCGGGGCCCGGGAAAGGCTGGCGGTCTACCATGGACTCAGGCAGGCCCAGGGCCCTGCCGACCATGCGGACTTCGTCTTTATAGAGAAGCTTGACAGGCTCGACCAGCTCCAGCTCCACATCCTCGGGAAGGCCTCCCACGTTGTGATGGGCCTTGATGCCGTCCTTGGACTCCAGGATATCAGGATAGATGGTGCCCTGGCCCAGGAAGCCGATTCCGGTCAGTTTGGAAGCCTCTTCATCAAAAACTTTAATGAACTCGCCGCCGATGATCTTTCTCTTCTGCTCGGGTTCCTCAACGCCTGCCAGCAGATCCAGGAAACGGTCTGTGGCGTCAATATAGATCAGATTGGCGCCCAGCTGCTTCTGAAATACATCGATTACCTGCTGGGACTCTCCCTTTCTCATAAGGCCGTGGTTGACATGGATACAGGTCAGCTGCTTTCCGATCGCTTTGATCAGAAGGGCCGCTACCACGCTGGAATCCACGCCGCCGGACAGGGCCAGAAGGACCTTTCCATCCCCGACCTGTTTCCGGATGCAGCTGACCTGCTCGTCGATGAATTCCTTCGCCAGTTCCGGTGTCGTGATCCTTTCCATGGAATCGGGACGTACGTTGCTCTGATAATACTCTGCGATGTTAAAATCTGCCATATGGCTCTTCTCTCCTTTACCAAATAATTCCCCCCGCGGTTCTCCCCGCGAGGGGAACTGTTGCATCATTTGTTTCCTGTAAGCTGAAGCCGCAGCTCCGCTCTTTTTTTCTTCTGCCGGGCTGCATGCTTGGTCTTCTCACTGGACGCCGGATCCGCCAGTCTCTGCTCTGCTTTTTTCAGCGCTTCTCTGGCACGGTCTGTGTCGATCTCCTCCGTCCATTCCCAGGTGTTGCAGATCATTCTGCAGTAGTTGTCGACCATGGTAAGCATGCCGCCTACGCAGGCCGCCTCACGTCTGCTGCCGTCCTCCATGATGACTGCTGCCCTGCCGACGGAAATGGCGGAAATATAATTGATGTGTCTTGCCAGGATGGCAACTTCACCGTCGATCGTACGGCAGGAAATCATCTGGGCCTGTCCGTCATAGACAATTCCGTCAAGATCTGCGATATGCAGATGGAAGGCTGCTGCCATAGCTGTACCCTCCTTCCTTTACTTCTTGCCTGCTTTTGCGAATACGTCGTCGATGGTTCCCGCGAACAGGAAAGCAGACTCGGGAATGTCATCACATTCACCGTCCAGAAGCATCTTGAATCCGCGGATCGTCTCCTTCAGCGGAACGTACTGGCCTGCCATACCGGTGAACTGCTCCGCGACGGAGAAGCTCTGGGACAGGAAACGCTGGGCCTTACGGGCTCTGGCGACGGTCAGCTTGTCCTCTTCCGACAGCTCATCCATACCCATGATGGCGATGATATCCTGCAGCTCTTTGTATCTCTGCAGGATCCTCTGTACGTCACGGGCCACCTGGTAATGTTCTTCACCGACGGTCTCGGGAGACAGGATACGGCTGGTGGAATCCAGCGGATCGACCGCGGGGTAAATACCCTGGTTGGCGATGTCTCGGGAAAGAACGGTGGTCGCGTCCAGATGGGTGAATGTCGTGGCAGGCGCAGGGTCTGTCAGGTCATCCGCAGGGACATAGACAGCCTGTACGGAAGTGATGGAACCCTTCTTGGTGGAAGTGATCCGCTCCTGCAGCGCGCCCATTTCCGTAGCCAGTGTAGGCTGGTAACCGACGGCGGAAGGCATACGGCCCAGCAGCGCGGATACTTCGGAACCTGCCTGGGTGAAACGGAAAATGTTGTCAATGAACAGAAGGACGTCCTGCTTTTTGACATCACGGAAATATTCTGCCATGGTCAGACCGGTCAGGCCGACACGCATTCTGGCTCCCGGCGGCTCGTTCATCTGGCCGTAGACCAGGGCTGTTTTGTCGATAACGCCGGATTCCTTCATTTCGCCGTAGAGGTCATTGCCTTCACGGGTACGCTCGCCGACGCCTGTGAATACAGACAGACCGCCATGGGCGGTGGCGACGTTGTGGATCAGTTCCATGATCAGGACGGTCTTGCCTACGCCGGCGCCGCCGAACAGACCGATCTTGCCGCCCTTGGTGTAGGGGCAGATCAGGTCAACGACCTTGATACCGGTCTCCAGAATCTCGGTAGCAGGCGTCTGATCTTCATAAGCGGGAGCCGGCCGGTGGATCGACCATTTCTCCGCGGTCTGGGGCGCGGGCATTTCATCTACAGGCTCGCCCAGCAGATTGAATACACGACCCAGGCATTCTTCACCGACGGGAACCGAGATCGGAGCGCCTGTATCGACAGCGTCAGATCCCCTGACGACTCCGTCGGTTGAACTCATGGCGATACAGCGGACAACGTCATCACCAATCTGCTGGGCTGCCTCTACGACCAGACGTCTTCCGTCCACGTCGATCTCGATGGCATTGAGCAGGGCGGGAAGTTCCCCTTCCCTGAAACGGATATCCAGGACAGGTCCTGTTACCTGTATCACCTTTCCAATATGTTTATCACTCATACTAATCTCCAAACTATAAATGCCTTATGCTCAGGTTCCCTCAGCACCGGCCACAATCTCCGTGATCTCCTGTGTAATGCTTGCCTGACGGGCACGGTTGTAGTACAGACCCAGTTTGTCGAGCATTTCGCCCGCGTTCTTGGTCGCCGCGTCCATGGCTGTTCTTCTGGCCGCCAGTTCGCTGGCGACAGACTCAAACATTGCACCGCTGATCAGAGCCGCCAGATACTGGGGTACGATCGCATCGAATACTGTTTCACTGTCAGGCTCATACAGAATCAGGCCCTTTGCCTTTACTCTTTCCGCGTCCTCGGCTTCCGCCTTGAAGTCGGAAAGGGGCAGGAGCGATGACTGACTGGGTCTCTGTGTCAGCATGGAAATAAATCCCGTGTAGCACAGAGCGATATGACCATATTCTCCGTTCTTATAGGCGTCACAGATAATATTGGCGATACTGAAGCAGTCGCCGATATTGACATTCGCCACCTCCGCGAAAGCGTCCGTGATCATATTGACCTTTCTGCGTCTGTAGAATTCCACTGCCTTTTTACCAAGGGGCAGGACATCATATTCCTTGCCCTCTGTCAGCTCCATCATCTTCTTGAACAGGTTGGAGTTGTATCCGCCTGCCATTCCCCTGTCGCCGGCAATGACTACATAGAGCCATTTCTTGTTCTCAGAGGCTGTTGAATATACGGAGGTGAATTCGGTATTGGTCAGGGAGATATCCATCAGTGTATCGTGGAGCATCTTGAACGTAGGCCGGGTATTGTCCGCCCGTTCCTTGGCCCTGCGCAGCTTGGAAGCCGCGACCAGCTGCATTGCCCTGGTGATCTGCATGGTGCTTTCGATGCTCTTCATACGGAGCTTTACAGCTTTCATATTAGAAGCCATGCGTTTTCCTCCTCATATCCCTGTCAGATCCGGTATCCGCGGGGGATCCCAGTCCGAATCGGGATATCTAACAATGCTTTTATCTGGTCTTCTGGAAAATCTCCAGATATTCTTCCAGAGCTTCCTTCAGGTTCTGTTCCGCCTTCTGGTCCATGGCTCCGGTGGAGCGGATGGACTGCATGGCGGCCAGGCCTGCGGCGTTGGTATCCAGGAACTGATAGAATCCTTCTTCAAAGTCATGAATCTCAGTAACTTCGATCCTGCCAAGATAGTCGTTGATGACCGCGTAAAGAATCGCGACCTGCTTCTCTACAGGGATCGGGGTGCTTCTGTTCTGCTTGAGGACTTCCACGATTCTTTCACCCTGGGCAAGACGGGCCTTGGTATCCGCGTCCAGATCGGATCCGAACTGGGCGAAGCTGGCCAGCTCTCTGTACTGGGCATAGACCAGTTTCAGGGTACCGGCGACCTTCTTCATGGCCTTAATCTGGGCATTACCACCGACTCGGGAGACAGAAATACCGGGGTTGACAGCCGGCATGATACCGGAGTGGAACAGCTCGGTCTCCAGGAAGATCTGTCCGTCGGTAATGGAAATGACGTTGGTCGGAATATATGCGGAGACGTCGCCTGCCTGGGTCTCGATGATGGGAAGGGCTGTCAGGGAACCGCCGCCGTTCTCATCGGAGAGTTTGGCTGCTCTTTCCAGCAGACGTGAATGCAGGTAGAAAACGTCACCGGGATAGGCCTCACGTCCCGGCGGACGGCGGATCAGCAGAGACAGGGCCCTGTAAGCGACCGCGTGCTTGGACAGATCATCATAGATGATCAGGACGTGTTTGCCTTTGTTCATAAAGTATTCGCCCATCGCACATCCGGAATAGGGAGCGATGAACTGCAGCGGGCTGGGCTCGGAAGCTGTCGCCGCTACGACAATGGTATAGTCCATGGCACCGCCGTCCTGCAGCTGGGCAACCAGGTTGGCAACTGTGGAACGTTTCTGGCCGATGGCTACATAAATACAGATAACATTCTTATCCCTCTGGTTCAGGATCGTATCGATCGCGATGGTGGTCTTACCGGTCTGACGGTCGCCGATGATCAGCTCACGCTGTCCGCGTCCGATCGGGATCATGGAGTCGATGGCCTTGATACCGGTCTGCAGAGGCTCTTTAACGGGCTGGCGGGCAATGATGCCGGGCGCTATGGTCTCTACAGGCCTGAACTCTGTCGTATTGACAGGACCGTCGCCATCAATGGGTTGGCCGATCGCGTTGACAACACGGCCGATCATGGCCTCGCCTACAGGCACAGATACGACTCTGCCTGTGCGCTTGATGGTCTGTCCTTCACTGATCCCCTGGTCAGTACCGAAAAGCACGATGGAAACACTGTTTTCTTCCAGGTTCTGTGCCATTCCGAAGGTGCCGTCCTCAAACTCCAGCAGCTCGCCGGCCATACAGCCTGTCAGGCCGCTGGCTCTGGCAATACCGTCACCGACAGTCAGGACTGTGCCTGTTTCTGTCTGTTCGATCGTATTCTGATAGTATTTGATCTGGCTCCGGATGACCTTGGATATTTGTTCAGGTTTTAATTGCATTTTTACATCCGTCCTTTTTTATGCTTCTGAAGGCTGCCCGGGGCAGCCTGATCTCCAGGTAAAGGAGGCCCTTATAATACGACCTCTGTCATCCTTCTGCGTACGCCTGACAGGCGGCCGGATATGGTGGCGTCGTACTGACGGCCTTCCAGTTCCACCTTCATGCCGCCGATCACGGCGGGATCCGTCTTCTGTATTAAAAGGATGTTCTTGCCGCTGATCTGTTCCAGCCTGGCCTCCAGGGCCTTTGCCTGGGCAGCGGTGAGCGGTACGGCAGCCGTCACGACTGCTTCCGCTATATTATGATCTTTATTATACCGTTCCCGGAACGCTTCACAGCATCCGGAGAATTCCCGCATCATCCCCTCTTCGCAGAGGATTTTAAGGAAATTGACGATATAAGGCATGGCCTGTGTCCCAAAAGCCTGATCGATCAGAGAAAGCCGCTCCGCCTTTGCAATGGCCGGTTCGGCAAGCAGGCCGATATATTCCGGATTTGCCCGGAAAATATCACGGATCTGCGTCAGCTGCTCCATCATTTCAGGGGAGCAGTTCTCTTCGACCGCGAGATCATACAGGCTTCCGCCGTAAAGTTCGGCAGTTTTTGTCATGACGCCTCACCTACATTCTCAATAAATTCATTGATCAGAGCCTGATGGTCCTTTTCGCTGATCTCGCGCTCAATGACCTTGCCGGCCAGATCCACGGCAATGCCGCCGATCTCGTTCTTGAGCTCATTTACTGCCTTCTTGCGTTCCTGTTCTATATCCGACTCAGCCTTGGCCTTGATGGAAGCGGCATGTTTCTCCGCCGCGGCGACGATCTCTTCGCCCCGGGTATCCGCCGCTTTCTGGGCTGTCTGGATAATATCATTGGCCTCGGCTTTGGCATTGGCGATGCTGCTCTCATATTCAGCCTTCATAGCCTCCGCTTCCGCGCGGGATTTTCTGGCAACTGCAAGTTCCTCATCAGAAATGGCCTTGCGCTTGGCAATGACCTCTTTGATGGGCTTAAGCAGGAATTTGCGGATCAGTACAATCTGGATCAACAGGTTGAGCATCTGCGCCAGAAATGTCCATGAATTAATGGCTACTAATCCCTGTGTCACTTTATTGTCCCTCCTGTTCTGATGAACTGTCGTTTACTCCAGGAAGCCCATGAACATGCCGGGCGCTACGAAGATCAGAAGCAGACCGGTAACGAAACCGTAGATACCGGTCGTTTCCGCAAGCGCAACACCAAGAAGCATGGTGCTGGTAATATCCGCTTTGCTTTCAGGCTGACGGCCGATGGCTTCCAGCGCCTTGGCTGCCGCGTTACCTTCACCGATACCAGGGCCTACACCTGCGATCAGAGCGCAGCCCGCGCCAATTCCACATCCTGCCAGGGCAATACCACGTGCGAGAAACTGAAAATCTGTCATTGTTATTTCCTCCTGATTATTTTTCTTTCGTAAAGAGATTCTACCGCAGCCTCTTTCCGGGAGGCTGTTCCTGTCCGCCGCCGGCAGACGCCGGCGCGAAATTCATTGTATCCGGCCCCCGCGGGGACCTTCTTTGACCTGTTCCGCAGCGTCAGCTTTCCGCCGCCTGGGAAATGAACATGATCGTCAGCATGGTAAAGATAAATGCCTGCATGACCCCTGAGAACCAGTCAAAATAGACACCGGCGATTGCCGGAATACCGACATCCAGGATCGGGATACTGGCAAGCACTTTGCCGACAGCGCCCGGAATCAGTCCGAACAGGGCTGAGGAAGCCACTGCCAGGGCCGCGTAGATCAGGGCGTTGATGACGACACCTGACAGAATGTTGCCGAAATGACGGCAGGCCATACTGATGGGTGTGAAGACCTCTCCCAGTATATTGAAAGGGGTCATCAGGAAAATCGGCGTCGTGAAGTCCTTCAGATATCCGAGGATACCCATTGATTTGATCTTGTTGGCGGTGATCAGAATGAAAACGATGATGGCCCAGGCCAGTTCTGTCATCAGGTCAGCCGTCGGGCTCCGGAAGCCCAGCAGACTGATCAGGTTGGATATGACGCTTGTTGAAAACAGAGCGGCCACCAGCGGGATCAGCCAGTCCATTTTGGTGCCGCCGGTGTTATCGCGGACCAGATTGGTGACCAGCTCGACCAGCCACTCCGCGACAGCCTGCCGTTTTGAGACGTTTTCGACCTTGAGATTCCTGGTCAGTATGATACAGGTGATCGTAATGATGGCCATTACGATCCAGCTGACGACAAGCGTTTCCGTCAGTTGCCAGACCCCGAGATATTTGCTCAGGAATGGAACATTAATCTCTGCCAGTATCTTCGCGCCAGTAATATCAACATCCATATACTCTCTTTTCTCCTTTCCTCCTTATTCCAACAGTTCCGTTCCGAGTTCTACGGGACCAGTATGATCCGATCCGTCCTCAGACTTTAATGATTCCCGTCAAATGCAGGACCTTGATCAGGATCCCCGGCAGAAACAGCGGAATGATCCCTGAAACAGGATTAAAGCAGGGCGCCACTATGGCAATGATGATCCACAGAAGCTGGGCCAGCGTCCGGTTCCGGTAGCTTGCCTTCAGGGTATTGAAAGCCCTGTCCCTGTCTGCCTGATCCTGGGTCCCGCCCGCGTCCGTTACGGCCTGGACGGTCAGTCCCATGAAAAAGAAATTGGCGACAGCGACAGCGCACCCGGCGGCCCCGCCCAATATCACTGTATAATCAAAAGGAACCGCCTCGGGAAAGGCCGTATGCAGTCCGAAAAAAACCGCGCACATAATCACGGTCCCTATGACTGTAGCCATTCCAATCCTGGCAGTTTCCTTTTTGATCGCATTCTGAACGTGCATTCATATTCTCCTTTGTCTTAAACAATTGTCCCGAAAGCGGACATCTATTCATATAGAAAATAAAGCACTACTGCTATTCTAAATTAAAGATAAATCAAATGCAACAGAAACACCCCGACCCGATTTGTACAAAATTAATACAGCTTCTGAAATATTCAGTCACAAACGACAAAATACAAAGGAGAGTTCTGTATACAATCTACAAAAGCAGGAGAAGTCTGGCAAAGGGCCCTGGCAAGGGACCCTGGCAAGGGACCCCAGAGGTCACGGTCTCTGGCAAGGGACCCTGGCAAGGGACCCCAGAGGTCATGGTCTCTTGGCAAAGGACCCCATGGCAAGGGACCCCAGAGGTCACGGTCTTACAGAGGTCACGGTCTTAGGTAAATGACAATAGAGAAGTTCGATGTTACAATGGATATGATTATGCCCGGAACAGGACGCTGTTTCCGGCCCGCAGCAATCATTCCATACGTTTCAAACTGTAAACAGGAAAAGAATACAGGACAGGACAATATCATATGATGAAACGACACAGGAAAAAATTACATTCCATTGCGGCAGTTCTGCTGGCTGCTCTGCTGGCGGCCGCCTGCGGCAGCGGGACCGGAACCCCGGACGCAGCCTCCACGGGTACTTCCCAGGCAGGCGCGGCAGCCTCAGCGGCCTCTGCCGCGCCTGCCGCTGAAGAAGCCGCTCCCGAGTCCTCTGAAGAGGCGGATAACCGGACACTGGATTCCTCTGATTCCGGGCTCCTGGAAAGCCGGGCCGGAAACGGCTGCACTGAAGTGGAAATTACAGACACAGACATATCCTCTGCCGGCAGCAGCGGTAATGCCGAAAAGAATTATACCGTGATGGTCTACATGAACGGTTCCGGCCTGGAAAGCGGATCAGGCGCGGCTTCGGAAGATATCCGGGAGATGGAGGAGGCAGGCATTGATTTTGACGCCTCCAATGTGATACTCATGACCGGCGGCAGCAGCGCCTGGCAGTCCGGTCTTCCCGCTGACCGGAACTGTATCCTGGACCTGTCCAGAAATCCCGATGAACGGATCATTGCCGAAACATCCGGTCCCGCCAACATGGGAGAAGCGGGCACACTGGCTGCCTTTGTCAATTACTGTACGGAGCGTTATCCTGCCCGCCATTACGGTCTCCTCTTCTGGGGAACCGGAGGCGGCCCTGTCTGGGGCTTTGGCGCGGATGAGCAGAACGGCGGCGACGGTCTTCTGCTGGCGGAAATGCAGGAAGCCATGGACCATACCGCTTTCAAAAATCATGCCCGTCTGGACTGGGTCGGCTTTGACGCCTGCATGATGGCTTCTGTGGAAAATGCCGTCTTATGGCGTAATTATGCGTCCTGCATGATCGCATCCGAAGAAGTCGAAGCATCCTGCGGCTGGAACTACCGTTTCCTGGACATCCTGAATACCGCTCCTTCCACAGCAGCCTTTGCCGACAGCGCTGTCGGCAGCTGCAGGGCTTACTATGATGAGAACACCTCCTCTTTTCACCATCCGGACCTGACCCTTTCCGCGGTCGATCTGGACCGGCTGGACCGGGTGACCAACGCCCTGGAGGACCTGATCCGTCCGATGACTGCGGATCTGCAGGCCGGCCGTTACAGCCGGATCCGTGAATGCCGGGACCGGGCCAGATTCTTCGGCGCCAGCCAGGCCGAAAGCCGGAAAACAGGCTGTGATCTGGCCGATATCGCTGATCTGGCTTCTGCCTTCAGCGATCTGTATCCGGACCAGGCGGATCTCTTATATCAGGCCTGTGAAGGCATCCTGCTGGCCAGGACTGCCAACATGTCGGGTACAAGAGGCCTGTCCGTCTATTTTCCCGGATGGAACCGCAGCCTTTACGCCGCCTCTGAAACCGCTTCCTACAGCAGTTACGCACCCTGCACGGCCTACATGGATATGATACAGCTCTTTATGGAAGCTTCTTCCGGCGGGAGCGAGACCGACTGGACCCTGCCTCCACTGGAAGAAGCCATCAGCAGTGAGGACGGATATACGCCCGTTCTGGAGCTCTCTCTGACCCCGGATCAGGCTTCTGTTCTGTCGGATGCTTCCTACAATATTCTGCAGAAGACCGGTCCCGGTAATTTCCGGCCGGTCCTGACGGATATCCACATCCCGCTTTCTTCGGAGGATACCCTTTCTGTGCCGGCAGATCCTCTGCTGATCCGTGCTTCCAATTCCTACGGCCAGATGGAGGACCCCTGGTATTTCCGGGAGACAGTCATCCGCGGCAGTTACGTGACCTACAAAGCGCCGGATCTGCTCCTGACAAAGGACGAAGAGAACAGCGGCACGGAAGTCAGCCTGATAACAGAAAGAAGCGGAGGTTCCTTTACCGTAAAATCCGTCAATCAAAAAACAGAATCTCCTTTCCCTACAGGAAAAAATACGATCCGTGTTTCCGGCTATGCTGCTATCGAAGATCATCAAAGCATTGCGTATGCAAAGCCCGCAGACAGTACCAGCCCCTGGTACACCTGGTCTTCCTCTTCCCATGAAGGACAGGAAAGCCTTGGTGTGCGGAATGGACTGACATTCTCCAGAGAACCTGTCTCTTCCTTTGAAGGGCAGTTCCTGGTCCAGCTGATCCTTACGGATCTGTCCGGAACCCCCCATGCCTCAGAGGCCGTCATCCTGCCTTCTTCCTCTGATAAAGAAGAAGATCCCGCCCCGGCAGATACTCCGGATATTTCGGATACATCTGATACATCTTCCATTTCTGATACATCTGACGCTCCTGATGCATCTGATACTTCTCAGATTTCTAATGTGTCTGATACTTCTGATGCGGCTGATACTTCTAATGTGTCTGATACTTCTGATGCGGCTGATACTTCTGATACGTCTGAAAATGCTGCAGGAAACAGAACGGAAGTCGGACGGGACGGCGCAGAAGCCGCTTCCCGCCAGGGAACAGAGGACGGAACCCGGGAAGAAAACAGCAGCGGCATGGCGGGAGCCGGAAACAGCAGACCGGAAGAAGAAGCGGCTTCCGATAACAGCAATACAGAAGAGAATTCCCGCGCGGAAGATACGACGGCAGCAAAAACAGATACAAATGCTGATGCTGATGCAGGATCATCAGAGCAGGCCGGACAGGCGGACACGGCTCCTGCCGTGGTCTTCACGGAACCTACGCCGGTCGATGTGGAGACCAGTTACGGCTCCCTGCATTTTATGGTCTCCGCCGACCATGCGGTCCTGCTCTCTTATGAAGGACAGGACAGTACCCTGACCATCCCCGCAGAGGTGGAATCCATCCCTGTCACTGAAATCGGGGACGGCGAAGGCAGCTGTATTCACTATGTTTTTGACGCGGATACGTATACACTCCCGGATCAGAGCAGTGCCGACGCGCTGGCTCCTGAAATGAGCGTTCCGGGCATGCTGCGCCAGCTGGTCATTCCTGACAGTGTGACCGTGATCCACGCCCACGCCTTTGAAGGCTGTATCAGTCTGGAATCCGTCCAGCTGCCCGCTTCCCTGCAGACACTGGAAGCATATGCCTTCTATGGATGCAGCTCCATCAGCGCCTATTCCATCAGCGCCGATAACACGGCCTTTAAGACTGTATCCGGCGTACTTTTCAGCGGCGACGGAAAGACCCTCTGGCTGTTCCCGGCCGCCTATGACACTGCCGGTCAGTCATTGCTGCCTGCCTCCGGCCAGGCGCCGGATGCAGGGTCTGTCCCCTCGGATCATGAGGCGCTGCCTCTGTATACTTACACGGTTCCGGAAGGAACCGTCCGGATTGCCGATTATGCTTTTGCTGATTTTGACAGATATTATGACGATCTGAGCCTGATCCTGCCTTCCACGCTGGAGACCATCGGCCGCGGCGCTTTTGAAAATACGGCCGCCCTCTGCCAGGTAACATGGAACGGCGGACTGCAGACCATCGGGGAAGACGCCTTCCGATGCTGTTCCCTGACAGAGCTGGCCCTGCCGGATTCTGTCCGGTCAGTCGGCAGCCACGCTTTTGCAGGCAACCCGCTGACGGCCGTACCGGCTCTGCCCGACGGCCTGACAGCAGTCGGCGCCGGCGCCTTCGACCCTACCGTCCGGCGGCCGGATTCCTCCGGCGGCCACAATGTCCTGTCCTGTGATACCCTGCAGATCGGCAGCGCTATGACGGATCTGGATCCTGCGGCATTTGCAGGCATTGTGTTCCAGAGCTTTTCCGTTTCCGGCTCGAACCAGAACTATTCCTCCAGAGATGGTTTTCTGATGGACCGGGACGGCAGCAGCCTGTTGCTATGCCCCTCCGGTGCCGGTCCGGAAGCGGCTGTTCCTGAGGGAACTGTTTCCATCGAATCCGGCGCTTTTATGGGTGTTTCAGGCCTGACGGACCTGACGATCCCGGATTCTGTCACAGAGATCAGTAATACTGCTTTCCATGATGATCCGGAAGCGCCGGTAACGCTTACCTTCCACTGTGGTTATTATTCCTACGCAGCAGAGTATGCTAACGAACATGGCATCACCGTTTCGTATGAGTAAGACATCCGAATGTCCAAAAACAGAACAGCGGAATGCGCCGCCGCGACACATACCTTATTCTGAAAAAGAGCCGTTTTCCCGGTTGCACACCGGGAAAACGGCTCCTGACATTTTTTTATATCTTTATTTTGTCCTCTTCCGGGCTCTGTTCTACCGGAATCCGCACGCGTGATTCTGCAGGACAGCTTTCTGTCTTTTTATGTCATTTCCTCCTCGTTCCGGAGGCGCAGATCCGGTCTGTAAATACCGATGATCTCCTCCAGGGTCCTGGGCGTATAATCCAGCCGGCAGGCGCCGACATTGTAGGCTTCACACGGAATGCCGGCCCATCCCAGGAATCTCTGGAACCGCTCCTCCATTTCCGCGACCCGGGAGTTGTGGGTATGGCCGTACAGATGGATACCGCCCTTGCGGGCCCCTTTAAAGAAGGAATGGAAATAATGGCAGAGCACCAGGTTCTGTTTTTCCCCGAAGGCCCGGACCGTGATCAGCCTGTAATCTGAAACATCTTCAAAGAAGCTGTCAAATACCGGTTCCCGCAGATCGTGATTGCCCCGGATCAGGTGCTTGTGTCCCTTCAGACGGCGCAGGATCGCGGCCGCATGGGACATGGAGGAAAAAGCGCAGAAATCGCCCACGATAAATACATGGTCCCGGTCCGTCACCCGCTCATTCCAGCGGCGGATCATGTCCGCCTCCATGGCCTGCAGAGAGTCCCAGGGACGGTTGTCAAATCCTATGATCTTTCTGTGACCGAAATGAAGATCGGCAATGAAATACACGTTCATCAGATAATCCCCATGATAAATACGATCAGGAAAAGGACAGGCAGGATCCAGGTCAGGTAGAAACGCATCCAGGAGGCGACCTTCATACCTTTTCCGGTATTCGCCTCTTTTACGAAATTATCCCAGCCCCATCCGATTTTCCTGGTACAGAAAATACAGAAAATAAAGGCGCCAAGCGGCAGGATCAGGTTGCTGACCAGAAAATCCTCCAGGTCCATGATGGATGTGCCGGGTCCCATGGGCTGAATTCCTGCCAGCAGGTTGGGAGCCAGGGCGCAGGGCGTCGCCAGGATCAGCATCAGGAAAGTATTGATCAGGCAGGCCTTTTTACGGACCATCCCGGTCAGGTCCCGGAACATGGCAATGATATTCTCAAAAACGCCGATGACCGTGGACATGGCCGCAAAGGACATAAATACAAAGAAAAGGGAGCCCCATAAACGTCCCAGCCGCATATGGTTAAAAATATTGGGCAGGGTTATGAAGATCAGGCTGGGGCCCGCGTCCGGTTCTACCCCATAGGCGAAGCAGGCCGGAAAGATGATCAGGCCGGAAGTCAGGGCCACGAAGGTGTCCAGCAGGGCTACGTTGACAGACTCTCCCATCAGAGAGTGGTCCTTGCCGATGTAGCTGCCGAAAATAGCCATACCGCCCATACCGACCGACAGGGTAAAGAAGGCCTGGTTCATGGCTGCCTGTACCACGTTCCAGATTCCGGCTTCCCGGAGTCTGGCAAAATCAGGCCGCAGATAAAAGGAAAGGCCTTCGCTGCCGCCGGGTGCCAGAATGCTGTTGACAGCCAGTACCAGCATGATCACGATCAGTGCTGTCATCATGACCTTGGTGATCCGCTCTACACCCTCCTGCAGGCCCATGGACAGAATAAAAAAGCCCACAATGACGGATACGGCCATAAAGCCCCACTGACGGATGGGAGAAGCCATCATATTGCCGAATTCGGCAGCGACTCCCTCCGCATCCAGGCCTTCAAAGGTTCCGGCCGCCGTCGTACAGAAATACTGGATCATCCAGCCGCAGACGATGGTATAAAACATCATCAGAATATAGTTGCCGGCCACCGCGGCATAGCCGTGCAGATGCCAGAGACTGCCCTTTGGCTCCAGCCTTCGATACATGGTCACCGGACTGACCTGACTGGCCCGTCCCATGGCAAATTCCATGGTCATTACAGGGACACCCATAATTGCCAGAAAAATCAGATAAACCAGGACAAAGGCGCCTCCGCCGTTCTGGCCCACCAGCCAGGGAAACTTCCATACATTGCCGATGCCGATGGCGCATCCGGCTGACAGCAGAATAAAACCCAGACGGCTTCCCAGTTGTTCACGTTCTTTCAAAACAGGATCCTCCTTTGTTCCTCGGAAAAACAACGTCCGCTCCCGGACTTTCCCGCGTCACAGCAAAGACGGATGGAGCGAACGTTACAATCCTAACATTTCTGCCTGTTTTGTTCAAGTACGGACCGACACCTCTGAAGGGACCGACACCTCTGGGGTCGTGGTTCAGGTGGGACCGACACCTCTGGGGTCGTGGGCCGGTGGGGGCCGACACCTCTGGGGTTGGTCCGATGGGACCGACCCCCCTGTGGGACCGACACCCCTGGGGTCGTGAGCCAAGTGAACCGACACCTCTGGGGTCGTGGTCTGACCCTGGGGCCGACACCCCTGGGGTTGTGGTCTGTCAGGCCTGGCGGACGGCCTCTTTCATGGCGCGGACGTATTCTCCGATATGGGGCGGCGCTTCCCTGCCGTATTTCTCCAGCAGTTTTACGATCGCGGAGCCGACAATTGCCCCGTCGGAAAGGCCGGCCATCTTACGGGCCTGTTCCGGCGTGGAAATGCCAAAGCCGACCGCGCAGGGAATCCGGGTATTTTCCCTGATGGCGGCAATGACCGATTCCAGATCTGTTTTGATTTCGCTGCGGACGCCCGTCACGCCCAGACTGGAGACCACATATATAAAGCCTTCCGCTTCCCGGGCGATCCTGGCGATACGGTTCTCCGATGTGGGCGCGATCAGGGAAATCAGGCTGACATCATATTTCCGGCAGTACGGAAGGAATTCTTCCTTCTCTTCATATGGCAGATCCGGCAGGATCAGGCCGTCTATGCCTGTCTGCTGACATCTGCTGATAAAGCGGTCCGCGCCGTAGGAGAATATAACATTGGCATAAGTCATAAAGACCATAGGGATTGTCACATCCCGGCGCAGGTCTTCCACAAGCGCGAAAACACGGTCTGTCGTAGTGCCGGCCTGCAGGGCACGCAGGCTGGCGGCCTGAATGACAGGTCCTTCTGCTGTGGGATCCGAGAAGGGGATTCCCAGTTCTATGAGATCCGCCCCGTTTTCCGCGGCCGCACGCACAGCCGCCGCTGTCGTTTCCAGATCCGGATCCCCGCAGGTAATAAATGCTATAAAGGCCTTTCCGTTCTCAAAAGCCCGGCTGATCTTATTCATGGATATCCTCCCCCCTGTAACGGGCAATGGCAGCGCAGTCTTTGTCTCCTCTGCCGGAAATGGTGATGATCAGGATCTGGTCTTTGTCCATGGCCGGCGCGATCTTCACAGCATGGGCCACTGCGTGGGCAGACTCTATCGCGGGTATAATTCCCTCTGTCCTGGCAAGATATTCAAAGGCATTCACTGCCTCCTCATCTGTAACAGCCACATATTCCGCCCGTCCCGTATCATGCAGGTACGCGTGCTCCGGACCGATGCCCGGATAATCCAGACCCGCGGAAATGGAATAGACCGGCGCGATCTGTCCGTATGCATCCTGACAGAAATAAGATTTCATTCCATGGAAAATGCCCAGCCGGCCGGTATTGATGGTAGCTGCTGTCTCAAATGTGTCGATGCCTCTGCCGGCCGCTTCACAGCCGATCAGCCGGACTCCTTCATCGTCAATGAAATGGTAAAAACTGCCAATCGCGTTAGAACCGCCGCCTACGCATGCTATGACCGCGTCGGGCAGTCTTCCTTCCTTTTCCAGGATCTGCTGTCTGGCTTCTTTGGAGATCACCGCCTGAAAGTCCCTGACAATGGTAGGGAAAGGATGGGGGCCCATGACCGATCCCAGGCAATAATGGGTATCGGCGATCCGGGAGGTCCACTCCCGCATAGCCTCTGATACGGCGTCCTTGAGGGTAGCCGTCCCTGTTTTTACAGGAATCACTTCCGCGCCCAAAAGCCGCATACGGTAAACATTCAGGGCCTGGCGGATCGTATCTTCTTCTCCCATAAAGACCACACATTCCATTCCCATCAGCGCTGCCGCCGTGGCCGTCGCCACACCGTGCTGTCCCGCACCGGTCTCAGCGATCAGCCGGGTCTTGCCCATTTTAGAGGCCAGCAGGGCCTGCCCCAGCACATTGTTAATCTTATGGGCACCCGTATGGTTGAGGTCTTCCCGCTTCAGGTAGATTCTGGCACCGCCCAGATCCCGGGTCATCTTTTCAGCATAGTAGAGCCTGGAAGGTCTTCCCGCGTATTCATTGAAAAGCTCTGTCAGCTCCCGGTTGAAATCCGGGTCTTTTTTATAATGGTTATAGGCCTCTTCCAGCTCGATCACGGCATTCATTAATGTTTCAGGAATATACTGGCCGCCGTGGATCCCGAATCGTCCGTTTGGGTTCGTCATGTTTTTCTTTCTCCTTCTGCCGGCACAGAGATGATCTGTGCCGATGTTCATATGTTAATCTCCACATCTGGTGTTAACAGCTTCATGTTCACCACCTCAGAGGTCACTCACCGCCCGTGCTCACCACCTCAGAGGTCGCTCACCGCCCGGACTGGAAGTCCTGCGCGCTGAAGCTCTCCAGGCGCGGAGCTATGCTCCGCGGACCGCTTCTACAAAGGCCTTCATTTTACGGCTGTCCTTCCGCCCGTCTGTTTCGATCCCGCTGCTGACATCTACGGCAAAGGGACGCAGGCTCCTGACCGCTTCCGCCACATTCTCCGGATACAGGCCGCCGGCCAAAAAATAAGGCCGGTCCAGCTGCCGGATCAGGGACCAGTCGAAAGCAGCGCCTGTACCCGCCCCGTGGTCCAGCAGAATATGGTCCGCACTGCTCTCCCGGGCCCTACTCACATCCTCCCGGGAACGGATACGGAATGCTTTGATCAGGGGCGCGGCCGTCAGTCTGCGCAGCCGGCTGATATATGCCTCATCTTCACTGCCATGGAGCTGGGCCAGGTCGATGATCCCTGCGTTCAGGAGCGCCGCTACTGTCTCCGGCTTTTCATCCACGAACACGCCAACAGCCTGTATCCCGGGGATCAGTGCCTTCCGGAGCAGGGCCGCTGTCTCCGCGTTCACATATCTCCTGCTGGCCGGGGCGAAAACAAAGCCTATATATTCCGGCTGCAGAAGATTGACTGTTTCAATATCTTTCATTCTGGAAAGTCCGCAAAGCTTGATTCCGGTCATAAGGCGCCTCTCAATTCTGCCAGCGTTTTCTTCCTGTCCTCTGCTTTCATCAGCAGCTCGCCGATCAGGACCGCGTCTGTTCCGCAGGCCCGCAGGCTGCGGATATCCGCAGGCCCCCGTACGCCGCTCTCCGATACGAACAGTATGTCCGGCGGGATCATCCCGCGCAGCCTGCTGCTGTTGCCTGTATCCACAGAAAAATCCTTCAGATTGCGGTTGTTGACGCCGATGATCCGGGCGCCTGCCTCAAGGGCTTTCTCAATCTCCCGCTCATCATGGGCTTCCACCAGGGCGGACATGCCAAGTTCATCACAGATTCCTATATACTCTCTGATCCGTTCCTTATCCAGGATGGAACAGATCAGCAGCACTGCGGAGGCGCCCAGTACTTTTGCCTGATAGATCATATAGGCGTCTACTGTAAAGTCCTTACGCAGACAGGGAATCGTGACCTGATCCGCGATCTCCCGGAGATACCGGTCGCTTCCAAGGAACCATTTGGGTTCCGTCAGGACGGAGATACAGTCGGCTCCGGCTTCCTCATAGGACCGGGCAATGTCCAGATATGGAAAGTCAGGCGCAATCAGTCCTTTAGAAGGGGAAGCTTTTTTGCACTCACAGATGAAGGACATGCCGGGCCTTTTCAGGGCATTCTCAAAAGCAAAGTCTCCGGCAGGCAGCTCCAGCGCCATTCTCCGCATCTCCTCTGCCGGCACCAGGGATTTAGCCGCTGCCGTACGCTCCGCGGCATGTTCCGCCAGCCGGTCCAGTATGTTCATGCTTCCTCCTCCGGCGCGTTGCTGACCCGGATCACCTGTTCCAGTGTCTCCATGGCTTTACCGGAATCAATCAGCTGCGCCGCCAGCCGGACGCCCTCCTGCATACTGTCTGCTTTGCCGCCGATATAGAGGGCGGCGCCCGCGTTCATCAGGACCGCGTTCCTCTTATGTCCCTTTTCTCCGCGCAGGATGGCCCGGGTGGTCTCCGCGTTCTCCTCCGGTGTACCGCCTTTAAGATCCTCCCTGCTGCAGCGTTCAAAACCGAAATCCTCAGGACGGATCATAGTGGTCCTGAACCATCCATCCCGGATCTCACAGATTTTGGTGGGTGCGCTCATGGAGATCTCATCCAGCTTATCCATGCCGTATACGACCATGCCTCTTTTTACGCCCAGACTGACCAGGACCTGGGCCAGGGGCTCCACCAGATAGTCATCATAGACGCCCAGCAGCTGCATGGAAGGAGAAGCCGGATTGGTCAGGGGTCCGAGAATATTAAATACCGTACGGAAACCCAGTTCCCTGCGGATGGAACCAACATATTTCATGGAAGTATGGTATTTCTGGGCAAAGAAGAAACACATGCCTGCCTTTTTCAGCATTTCCACACATTTGGCAGGACTCTGATGGATATTGACGCCCAGAGCCTCCAGACAGTCCGCAGTACCGCTCATGGAAGAAGCAGCCCGGTTTCCGTGCTTGGCCACCTTCATACCGCCCGCCGCTGCGACCAGCGCGGAAGTGGTGGAAATATTAAAACTGTGGGCATTGTCTCCGCCGGTCCCTACGATCTCAAATACGTCCATTCCGGGATCGACCCGGGTCGCGTGATCACGCATGGCTGCCGCGCAGCCCGCAATCTCGTCCTTTGTCTCAGCCCTGGCGCTCTTGGTCGACAGGGCCGACAGAAACGCGGCGTTCTGGGTCGCTGTCGTCTGTCCGCTCATGATCTCATTCATGACATCATACGCTTCCTGATAGGTCAGGTCTTCCTTGCTTACGATTTTGACGATTGCTTCTTTGATCATACTCTCCTCCTTCATTTGCACCTGTCGCCGTGGGCGTCCGCCACCCCTGTGCGTCCGTTACCCCTGGGGTCGCTGGTCACGTGGGGTCGCTGGTCACGTTCGTCAACCCCCGTTCGCCACCTCTCGTTCGCCACCTCTAAGGTCATTGGTCTCCTGAGGTCATTGGTCTCCGCCACCTCTGAGGTCGTTGGTCCCCCGCCACCTCCGTTCGCCACCTCTGAGGTCGTTGGTCCATTCGCCACCTCTGAGGTCGTTGGTCGGGTCGTTGGTCATATGGGGCTGCCGGTCAGACTGTCAGGGTTTTAAGCATAAAAAAATCCCCGGCAGAAAGCTGCTGCTTCTGTCAAGGACGAATACATAATATCCGCGGTGCCACCTCGAATTCATGGGCATGACCCCATGCGCTTAGCGGGGTACCTGCATACCCCCGGCAGTTTACGCCTGCCTCCGGCGTCGCAGAATACTTTGCGGAGATTCCTAAGGAATCATGCCGCATTTGACTGCGCCCTCCGCGGTCCATTTGACAACTTGTTTCGTGCCCGTCTCTCAGCATCACAGGCTCTCTGTAACGGCATCATTGCCTTTATCTCCGCTTCATCGGTTTATTGTATTAAATTTTAATCAATTTAACACGTATGCTTATTTATGTCAATCCCCATACTCAAAATTGATGGCGTAAGTTCAGAAAGCTGCGGTGGACGCGATAAAAGGGAGGACACGGCAGCATTTCTTCCAGTGCATTGAGCGTGCCGCTCCATCTGAAACAGTCCGTATCTGTATAGATCCAGATCTTGCCGCGCATGACTTCTATATAGACAATCTCCTGAGAGTGGATCGAATAATTCTGATCTCCGAATTTCAGATACAGCAGCCAGTCTTCCTCCATTTTCTTACGGCAGAAGGCGTCCAGGGCTTCTTTCAGCAAATCTTCCCGCAGCGGTTTCAGGAGATACCGGAATGTGTCCAGGCAGAAACAGGAGAAAACGTACTCTTTACAGGCCGTCAGAAAGATCAGCTCTGCTTTGCAGCCCCGCCTCCGCAAATGTCATCGTCACAAATCAAAATTGTCATTGTCAGTACCAACCCATACATGCCTTTGCATGATACCTTTACCGGATTTTCTCCAGCCGCCCGATTGGCAGCTTTTCTTTTTCCCCCATTATTATATTATCGTTTTAAGTTTCCAACACAAGACGCATGATGTAAATAACATATTTAATTGTGCGAAAATTTATTTTAGAATTTCTCTGTCGTTTATACATTTTCATTTTTACGTTTTTAAGCTTACATGTGCCTGTTGATCCCCGGACAAAAAAACAGAGCCCCGCTGATTGATATGATTCCCCTAAAGTAGACAATGGAAATATCCAAAGTCTCCTTTAGGGGGATTTTTTATGGCTAAAAGGAAGCACACTACCGAATGGATGCTTG
>CADAOZ010000026.1 GCA_902789735.1 uncultured Lachnospiraceae bacterium | reverse complement strand
GGACACGCGGGGATAGCCTGCTTATGCTCAGCCCGGCAGGGCTGTCGAACAGGAAGCCCCCACTTCTTAGCGCCAGCGAAAGTGGTGGGAGTATGTCACAAGAAAGAAAACGGGAGATAAAAACCATGAAAAATAAAGTCGTTATCGCATTACTTACATTAGTACTTATTGCAGGCCTTGGTGCCGGTGCTGTATTTCTTGGAACACGCGGTGTTACCACTCCTGCGGCCAACAGTGTTGACGCTGCGGAGATCTCGGTAGAAACAGAGACAGAAACACCTGAAGAAGTCCAGACCGTACAGGCTGATGATCATAAAGCTGAAGAGACAGCAAAGAAAAACGAAGAAGAGAAGGCTAAGGAAGAGGCTGAGAAGAAGGCCGCTGCTGAGAAGAAAGCCAAAGAAGAGGCTGAAAAGAAGGCCGCTGCTGAGAAGAAAGCCAAAGAAGAGGCTGAAAAGAAGGCCGCTGCTGAGAAGAAAGCCAAAGAAGAGGCTGAAAAGAAGGCTGCCGCTGACAAGAAGGCCAAAGAAGAGGCTGAGAAGAAAGCTGCCGCTGACAAGAAGGCCAAGGAAGAGGCTGAGAAGAAAGCTGCCGCTGACAAGAAGGCCAAGGAAGAGGCTGAGAAGAAGGCCGCTGCTGAGAAGAAAGCCAAAGAAGAAGCTGAGAAGAAGGCAAAGGAAGAAGCCGAGAAGAAGGCCAAAGAAGAGGCTGAGAAGAAGGCCGCTGCTGAAAAAGAGGCCCTGGAAGCCGAGCAGAAGAGAGCCGCTGAGGAAGAGGCCCGCAGGCAGGCTGAGATAGAGGAAGAGGCCCGCAGACAGGCCGAGGAAGAGGAAGCTCAGAGGCAGGCTGAAGAAGAAGAGGAAGCCCGCAGGCAGGCCGAGGAAGAAGAGGAAGCCCGCAGACTGGCTGAAGAAGAAGCAGCCATGAGACAGGCCGAGGAAGAAGCCCAGAGACAGGCTGAAGAGGAAGCCATGAGACAGGCTGAGGAAGAAGAAGCCCGCAGGCAGGCTGAAGAAGAGGAAGCCATGAGACAGGCTGAAGAAGAGGAAGCCATGAGACAGGCTGAGGAAGAAGAAGCCCGCAGACAGGCTGAAGAAGAGGAAGCCCGCAGACAGGCCGAGGAAGAGGCGCAGAGGCAGGCTGAAGAAGAAGCCAATAAAACCCAGACAATCAACGGCACTGTAACATCGATCAGCGGCAGCAGCATGCAGGTCCGCGCGGACGGCTGCAATATCACTGTTCTGATTGGCGGAGCAGATATGAACGTCCAGGATTCCATTCAGGAAGGTGATGAAGTTACTGTCGTGATCAAAGGTCAGATGACCGACAACGGCTGGAACGCTATCAGTGTTACCGATCAGGTCAGCCACAGCTGATCTGCCCGATTGCTGAAAAAAGATAACCCGGAAGCTGTCAGGCTTCCTGAACATAAATCAATATCAGAAAAGAACAGTATATTCACTATTTAAGACAATATCGATTTTTTCGTTAATCTGGCCAGGCAGATATATAAGCCTTTCTTCTAAATGATTTTGATTGATTTGTTGAAAAAACCCGCCGAACCTGGAACGGCGGGTTTTTTATGAAAAGAATTAACAAATACGGAAGAGCCGCAGTCATCAGACCATGCTATTGTTAGAACAGCAAAAAACTACTGCTTATGTAAGGGATTTCGGGAAAGGAAAACAAATGACAGGACTGGCGATATTTCTGGTAATACTGACCGCTATGGATCTGGTCGGCTATACCGTAAACAAAAAATCCGTGGAAAACTGCGGAAATAAGATCCATTAATATGATCATACTCAGATTTTCCATAATCTGTTAAAAAGCCATGCGGCAGTGCGCATGGCTTTTTTATATGATTAATTTATATAGGTGCTCTGTTCGTTATACCAGCCATATACCGCTGCGGTTAGCGGTAACCCGCTATTATCTACCGCTGCAGCTGGCGGTATCCCGGTATTATCTGCCGCTGCGGCTGGCGTCATGCATCAGTTGCGGAACAGGGTTCCGATGATTCCTCTGCCCAGAGAAGCGCCTATGTTTCCGCCCAGGGTCTTACCGAATGAACCGAACTTTTTGCCGACGGTCTTGCCGACCTCACGGCCGACTGTGCCCGCAACGGTGTTGCCTACGGACTTGGCCGCGCGTTTTTTCGCGTTGGCTGCTTTGGCTTCTTCACGGGCTTTTTCTTTCTCTTCTCTTTCCGCCTGTTTCGCGGCTTCTCTCTCTTCTCTTTCCGCCTGTTTCGCGGCTTCTCTCTCTTCTCTTTCCGCCTGTTTGGCAGCTTCTCTGGCTTCCAGCTCTGCCTGTTTGGCAGCCGCCTTTTCCTCCATCTCCCGCTGTCTGGCTTCCTCCTGTTCCATGCCCATACGCAGCAGGAACTCGTAGGCGGAATCGGGATCTACCGCTTCCGCGTACTTGGTATAGAGGATGCTTTCCCTGATGGCCATACTGCGTTCTTCGTCGGAAATGGCGCCGAAACGGCTCTGCGGAGGCAGGATATTGACTTTCTGGGCCATTGTGGGAATACCGCTTTCATCCAGTACGGAAACGACCGCTTCGCCGGTTCCCAGAGCCAGGATGGTCTCATAAGTATCGAAAGCAGGATTCTCGCGGAAGGACTGGGCCGCAGCCTTCACGGCCTTCTGGTCTGCAGGTGTGTAAGCGCGCAGGCCATGCTGGACCTTATTTCCAAGCTGGGCAAGGACGCTGTCCGGGATGTCCCTGGGATTCTGTGTGCAGAAGTAAACGCCTACGCCTTTGGAACGGATCAGGCGGACGACCTGCTCGATCTTATCCAGCAGGGGCCTGGAGACGTCCCTGAAGAGAAGGTGGGCTTCGTCAAAGAAGAATACCATCTTGGGCCTGGAAAGGTCACCGACCTCGGGCATGATCTCAAAAAGCTCTGAAAGGAGCCAGAGCAGGAAGGTGGAGTAAAGCCTTCCGTTATTGATCAGGCTTTCGCTGTCCAGAATGTTGATCATTCCCTTGCCGCCCATTCCCTGGGTCATCCAGTCGCTGATATTGAGCGCTGTCTCTCCGAAGAATACATCCGCACCTTCTGTCTCCAGCGCCACCAGGGCACGGGTGATCGCGCCGATGGAAGCAGCGCTGATCCTGCCGTAGTCGGCCGCGAAATCTCTGGCGTTCTCCTGGACGTAATTGAGCATGGACTTGAGGTCCTTGGTATCGATCAGCAGCAGGTTGTTGTCATCCGCGATCTTAAAAATCACAGACATCAGGTCTGTCTGCAGGGCGTTGAGGTTGAGGATTCTGGAAAGGAGCATGGGACCCATTTCCGAGATGGTGGTCCGGAGCTGAATACCGTTTTTGCCATAGATGTCCCAGATGTTCACAGGATAGCCCTGATAGTTGAAACCGGCCTCTGCCAGGCCGAAACGGCGGATCCTCTCCTGCATATCTTCCGAATCGATACCCGCTTTCATGATGCTGGCCAGGTCGCCTTTAACATCAGCCATGAACACAGGTACGCCCATGTCACTGAAGGATTCCGCCATGACCTTCAGGGTGACTGTTTTGCCTGTACCGGTCGCGCCGGCGACCAGTCCGTGGCGGTTGGCCTTGCCGGGCAGCAGGCATACCTGTTCGCCGGCATCCGTGTTTCCGAGCCAGATTAATCCATTATTGTACATACTTGTAACCCCCATTGTATTCGCAGAGCTTGTGCCCCGTTGTATTTGCGGCTGTCACTATAAATTATATATGAAAAGCCGGAAAAACTCTATCTGATGGGGACATCAGGACGGGTTTTTCCGGCCTTTTTTATATGTTTATGTATATTCGTATTTTTCGTCAGCGGGTCTCTTCCGGAAGCTGCGGCGTATGGCTCGGCGGCCGGAGGCAATAGGTATGGCTCGGCGGTCGGAGACTATGGACCTACTTATTGATCTCCTCCAGCATCTGCCGCATGGTGCGCCAGCCGAGGACCGCGCATTTGACACGGGCCGGCATGTGGGAGATGTCCTGCAGGGCTGCCGCCTCTTCCAGGCTCTCGATCTGGCCGGCCGTGGCAGTCCCTTTAATCATGCCCATAAAGGTCTCCGCCAGCCGCAGGGCCTCTTCCTTCCTCTTCCCGATGATCAGGTCGATCATCATGTCCGCGGAGGCCTGGGAGATGGCACAGCCGCTGCCGTTAAAGGAAGCGTCGGTAATGATATCATCCTCGATCCGGAGCTGCAGGTTGATGTCGTCGCCGCAGCTGGGATTGATCCCCTGCAGGACCATGGTCGGATTTTCCAGGTCATATTTATGCCCTGGATAAAGGTTGTGCTCATTTACGATTTCACGATATAAGGATTTAATCTCCATATCCAAGCCACCCCCTGACCTGACTGATTTTGTCCGCGAAGCGGTCCACTTCTTCTTCTGTGTTATAGAAATACAGGCTGGCTCTTGCCGTGGAGCCCACGCCCATCCATTTCATCAGCGGCTGGGCACAGTGGTGTCCGGCGCGGATGTATATGTTTTCGGTATCCAGGACAGAGGCCACGTCATGCGGATGACAGCCTTCGATGTTGAAAGTGACAATACCGCAGTGCTTCGACGGATCTTCCTGTCCGTATACGGTCACATGGGGCGTCTCCCGGAGTCGGGCGATCAGCCGTGCGGTCAGCGTCTCTTCGGTTTTCATAATAGTTTCAAAGCCGATTTCCTGAATATAACGGATGGCAGCTTCCAGACCGACCGCACCGGTGGCATTGACCGTCCCGGCCTCGAATTTGTGCGGCAGTTCCGCGTAAGTGGCGGATTCTCTGGTCACGTATTCGATCATCTCCCCGCCTGTCAGGAAGGGCGGCATGTCTTCCAGCAGTTCCTTTTTGCCATAAAGAACGCCGATCCCCATGGGGCCGCAGAGCTTGTGACCGGAAAAAGCGAAAAAGTCCGCGTCCATTTTCCGGACATCGATGGGCATATGGGGCGCGCTCTGGGCGCCGTCCACCAGGACGACTGCGCCTTTCTGATGGGCCAGGGCAATGATCTTTTCCACCGGATTGGTCACGCCCATGACATTGGACACGTGGCCGATCCCAACCAGTTTTGTCCGGTCCGTCAGTTTACTTTCTATCTCCTCATCGGTAATGGTGCCGTCCGGCAGGCATTCCAGATAGACCAGACGGGCCTTTTTCTGCCGGGCCACCATCTGCCAGGGGAGGATGTTGGAATGGTGCTCCATGATGGAAATCAGGATCTCATCCCCTTCCCCGATGTTGGCCATGCCCCAGGTGTAGGCCACCAGATTGATGGATTCGGTGGCGTTTCTGGTGAAGATGATCTGACAGTCCTGCGCCGCCCCGATAAAGGCCGCCGCGGTATGCCTGGCCTGTTCATAGCGGTCGGTCGCTTCCACGCTCCAGGCGTAGAGGCCCCGCAGCGGATTGGCGTTGCAGGTATCATTGAAGGCGGTCATTTCCGCGAATACCCGGGCCGGCCGCTGGGTGGTAGCCGCGTTGTCAAAATAGATTTTGTCATTCCCTTCGAAGATGGGAAAGTCTTTACGATAAGGATTCATCAGCAAATGCCTCCTCTACGAAACGGTAAAGTTTTTCCTGCAGGTCCTGTTCGGGAATCCGGCGGATGACCGCATGGAGCCTGGCCCGGACCATGATGTCCCTGGCTGTTTTTTCATCTATGCCGCGGGCACCCATGTAGAAAAGCATATCCTCATTCAGACGGCCGATGGACGCGCCGTGGGCGCCTTCCACATCCTCCTCTTCACAGAGGATGATCGGAAGGGTCCGGTTGACAGTGTCGGGGGAAAGCAGGAGAATCCGCTCCATCTCCTTTCCTTTGGAGCCGCAGCAGCCGTTACGGAAGTCAATGGTACCCCGGAAAGCCTTGCGGCCCTGCCCGTCCAGCACGCCGTCAAAATCAAAGCTGCTGGCCGTCTGCCTGCCCCGCTGGATCACGTTATAGTTGATATCCACGGATTCTTCATCGCGTACCAGATATCCCATGGCGCCGGTCACGGCGGCCCGGCGGCCGATCTGCTCGAATTGGAGGCCGGCAAAACTGTCTCTGGCGCCAAGGTCCAGCCATACCAGATCGATCCGGGCATCGTCCGCCTGGGATACGCCCAGGTCGCCCAGATGCAGGAAGCGCCTGCCCAGCGTCTGGGCAAAGACCAGCGTCAGGTGCGCCCCTCGTTCCAGTACCGCCCTTGTGGAAACTGCCGCCAGACCGGCTGCTTCCCTGCCGGATGTACAGTCAATGATCATGGTGAGCGCGGCTTTTTCACCCAGATGCAGGATCCGGGCGGAGGCGCCGCAGTCACCGTCCTGATACTCCAGACGGCAAATCAGGGGGCGGTCCGGATGGGCGCCGGCCGCTGCTTCTATCAAGTCTGTCCTGACATTACTGTCTGTCAGGTACTGTTCGTATTCCGCGCCCAGACCGGTCCCGAATTTCTGCGGATGATAGATCGGCACCTTGCCGGCAACGAACTTTTCCGCTTCCTGGCCGGGGGCGTGGGTCTCCAGCCATTTCGCCGCCTCTGCCGCCGTCATGGATCTGCAGCTGACGCCTTCCGGCAGGGCCTGCAGGCCGGAGGGCATCTGTCTGTTCAGTTCCGGAAGCCCGGGCACAATGCCCTCATTTATTTTTAACTGATTCCAGGTCAGGGCGGAAATATGCCCGACCCGGATCGTTCCGCGATCCGCCATATTATTTCCTTTCACGCGCAGTTCTTTTTGTATCTGTGTCTTGGTATCTCTGTTTCTGTATTTTTGTTTATAAATATCCTGTCTTTACCCGATCGACATTTCCAGTTTGATCAGGTTGTTCATCTCCGCCGCGTATTCCAGGGGCAGTTCTTTGCTGACATCGCTGGCAAAGCCGCTGACGATCATGGCTTTGGCGTCCTCTTCGCTGAGGCCCCGGGCCATCAGATAGAAGACGGCATCGTCGCTGATCCTGCCGATGGTGGCTTCATGGCCCACATCGACCCGGTCTGTCTCGGTCACTATGGCCGGAATGGTGTCGGAACGGGATCGGGAATCCAGCATCAGGGAGCCGCAGGATACCGCCGCTTTGGCGTTTTCCGCGCTCTTTTTGATTTCTACGCTGCTGCGGTAAGTGCTGATGCCGCCGCTCTTGCAGATGGATTTGGTGTTGATAAAGGAGGATGTATTCCTGCCCAAATGGATCATTTTGGCGCCTGTATCCAGGTTCTGGTCCTGTCCGGCAAAGGTGACGCCGGTGAATTCACAGTGGGAATTTCTCCCTTTCAGTATGGTGGTGGGATACAGGTAGGATACGTGGGAACCAAAGGATCCGGAGACCCATTCCATGACCGCGTCGTCCTCTACCAGGGCGCGCTTGGTATTGAGGTTGTACATGTTCTTGGACCAGTTCTCAATGGTGGAATAACGCAGGCGGGCGCCCCGGCGGACGTAGAGCTCCACACAGCCGGCGTGGAGGTTGGCCACGTTGTATTTGGGGGCGGAGCAGCCTTCGATAAAATGCAGGTCCGCGCCTTCATCCACAATGATCAGGGTATGCTCGAACTGGCCGGCGCCTTTGGCATTAAGCCGGAAATAAGACTGCAGGGGAATCTCGACCTTTATGCCGGGCGGCACATATACGAAGGAACCGCCGGACCAGACCGCCCCGTGCAGGGCCGCGAATTTGTGGTCATTGGGGGGCACCAGCTTCATGAAATGATCCCGGATCATCTGGGCGTGGGGGCCTGTCAGGGCACTCTCCAGGTCGCTGTAGATGACGCCCTGCTGGGCGACTTCATCTTTGACATTGTGATAGACCAGCTCGGAATCGTACTGGGCGCCGACGCCGGCCAGCGCGGCCCGTTCCGCCTGGGGGATGCCCAGCTTTTCAAAGGTATCCTTAATATCATCCGGAACATCTTCCCAGGACTTTTTCATGTCCGTATTGGCCCTGACATAGGTCGCTATGTCGTCCATATCCAGGCCGTCGATGGGAGCGCCCCAGCGGGGGACCGGGATCCTGTTATAGATATCCAGGCATTTCAGCCGGAACTGCTTCATCCATTCGGGATCATGCTTCTCTTCCGAAATCTTTTCGACGATCTCCGGGGTAAGGCCGGACTGGATTCTGTAAAAATCATCTTCCTCATAGCGGAAGTCATAAATACTTCTGTCGATCTCATCGACCTTCTGGTTTGTCATAGTTTTTTCCCTTATGTTTTGCCTCATCCGATACTGTCAGGTTATGTTTCCTTTAACATATCCCGGCCCATTTCGATGTATTTCTCAAAGCCGTCCCGGTGGATCTCGTCGATCAGGGAACCATCCCCATCCGCAACGATCCGTCCCCGGACCAGTACATGGGTATGGTCGACCTGCAGCGCGTTGAGGATGGCCGCGTTGTGGGTGATGATCAGCAGGGCGCCGCCGGTCCTTTTCTGGTATTCCCGGATGCCTGCGGAAACCGTACGGACCGCGTCCACATCCAGCCCGGAATCAGTCTCATCCAGAATGGCCAGTCTGGGGCTCAGCATCAGCAGCTGCAGGATCTCCGCTTTCTTTTTCTCACCGCCGGAGAAACCGGCGTTCAGGTCACGGTCCGCATAGGAAGGATCCATCTGCAGCAGTTCCATGACAGATTCCAGCTCCTTTTTGAACTGGAAGATCCGGACAGGTTTGCCGGTCCGGGCCCGCAGGGCGCTGCGCAGGAAGGCTTCTACGCTCAGGCCGGGAACTTCCAGAGGGTTCTGGAAAGACAGGAAGATACCTTTCCGGGAACGTTCATCGACCGGCATTTCCGTGATGTCTTCTCCGTCGAAGCGGATCGTCCCTCCGGTCACCCTGTACTGGGGATTGCCCATGATCGTATGGCCAAGTGTGGATTTGCCGGCGCCGTTGGGGCCCATCAGTACGTGGGTCTCTCCGGGGCCGATCTCAAGATTGATCTGATGAAGAAGCTCTCCTTCTTCGATCGCGGCGGACAGGTCCTGTATCTGCAGTAAAGGTTCTGACATTTTTTTCCTCCGATTAATTTCTGGTGATTGTGCTGCTGTATTAGCCTATTATCCCGATTGATTTTATAGGACAAAGACTGATTATACAGACCGGTATATGCTTTGGATGCTTATATACCGGCCTGATCTGCTTTGTTTTTTGCCGGGCTTATACACCGGCTCTATCTTCTGCTGTTTTTGCCGGGCTTATACACCGGCTTTATCTGCTTTTGCTTTTTGTATGATCCGGTATCTGCAGGTAACACATGTATCATATCATGTAGGTATTGCCTGCCAGCTCGGAAGCGGAATCGAGCAGGGTCTGCAGCGTATAACTGTTTACATAGTCATTAATGACTTTGGACAGACCGATCCAGAAAGGCAGGGTAACGCATTCCTCCGCTCTGGGGCAGTCGTTGGGATAATTTTCCAGGCAGGCGATGGGTTCCAGGTTGCCTTCCATGACCCGGAGGATTTCTCCGATCGTATACTCGGAAGGGTGTCTGGCCAGCCGGTAGCCTCCGTTATTGCCTCTCTGGCTGCGCAGGAACCCTGCCCGGGTCAGTGAGGTAACGATCTGCTCCAGATATTTCACGGTGACGTTCTGTCTCTCGGAAATATCTTTCAGAGAAATGTATTCACCGGTATTATGCTCTGCCAGATCCAGCATTAAACGAAGCGCGTAACGTCCCTTTGTTGATATTTTCATTTATAACCTTCCTTCATTACTTTCCAGCCGTCCGTATGTTACAATGGTCATCACAAACACGGCGGTCTGCCGTTTATGGATATCTGTGGTAATCCTACTAAAAAGGTAAGATTTGATATCTATAGTATAACCCCTAAATCAGATTAATCAAGTAGGAATTTGTATGGAATTAAATGCGCTCTCTCCGGAACAGCAGAAACTGGATCTCAAATATATGAAGGCGGCCCTGAAGCAGGCGGAAAAAGCGCTCGCCATCGGTGAAGTCCCGATCGGAGCGGTCATCGTCTATGATGGCAGAATCATAGGCAGGGGGTACAACCGGCGTAATACCGACCATACGACGCTGGCCCACGCCGAAATCACCGCGATCCGCAAAGCCTGCAAAAAGATGGGTGACTGGAGGCTGGAAGGCTGCACCCTGTACTGTACGCTGGAGCCCTGCCCCATGTGCGCAGGCGCCCTGGTCCAGTCCCGCATCGACCGGGTGGTCATCGGAGCCGCCAGTCCCAAGTCCGGCTGCGGGGGAACACTGCTGAATATCCTGCAGAACGAGGATTTTAATCATCAGGCCGAAATCACAGCCGGTGTGATGCAGGAAGCCTGTACGGAGATCCTGCAGCGCTTTTTCAAGGCTCTGCGCGTCCGTAACAAGGCCGAAAAGAAGGCCCGGCGTGCGGCGGAGGCCGCCATGATGGCAAAAAAAGACGCGGAAGCCGCCTCGAATACGCTTTAACGCTTTAAAGCACTTGATTTCTGTTGCCGGGCAGGCTATAATGCCAGAAAAGACGAGAGAAGCCCCGGAGAGCGGCCGCCGGCCGCGGGGCGCAAAGGAGGTAACAGAAATGGAAGCAAGAATTACAGGCCATACAGGTCTTTTATGTCTGCTGGGATCACCGGTCGGTCATTCCGGCTCACCGGCCATGTATAATTACAGCTATGAACGGCTGGGCATCGATTATGCCTATGTCGCCTTTGATGTCAAAGAAGACCAGGTTCCCGCGGCCATAGACGCCATCCGCACCCTGAACATCCGGGGCGGCAACGTGACGATGCCTGATAAGATCGCCATGGCAAAGGCTATGGATGAACTGTCTCCCGCGGCAAGGATCATCGGCGCCGTCAATACCTTCGTGAATGATAACGGTCGCCTGAAAGGTTATATTACCGACGGGGAAGGTTATGTCAATAACCTGAAGGACCACGGTGTGGACATTAAGGGCAAAAAAATCACGGTCTGCGGCGGAGGCGGCGCGGCTACAGCCATTCAGGTCCAGTGCGCCCTGGACGGAGCCCGGGAAATCAGCATCTTTAATATCCGGGATAAGTTTTTTGACCGTACTCTGGCTACGGCTGAAGCGATCCGCCGGGAATGCCCCGGCTGCACGGTCAACGTCTTTGATCTGGACGACCAGGCCCTGCTGACCAAAGAGATTCAATCCAGCGATATTTTCTGCAACGCGACCATCGTCGGCATGAAGCCCATGGATGATCAGAGTGTTGTCAGAGACCTGTCGGCGTTCCATAAGGGACTTGTCGTATCGGATGTCGTTTATAATCCCGGGGAAACGAAGCTGCTGCGGGAAGCCGGAGAAGCCGGCTGCCAGACCATCGGCGGCAAGGGCATGCTTATGTGGCAGGGCGTTGCGGCTTTTAAGATCCATACCGGTATGGACATGCCTGTGGAAGAGGTCCGGGCCAGGTTCTATTCCTGATATTCCCTGATCCGCTGTCATGACTTACCTGATTTGGTGTTCTGACTTACCCGATCCGATGTCATGACTTACCTGATTCGATGTTCTGACTGCCCTGCTGTTTCCGGCGGGGCAGTTTTTTGTCCGGAGATGATATCTGCCGGGTCTGTTGCATCGTTTGAAAATCGATTGCGGTCAATGAAGCTGATTGACGGACGGTTTTACAGGCCGATGGAAGCTCGATGGAAACTCGATGGAAGCTTGATGGAAACTCCGAATTTCCTTGACTTTAGAGTTTCTTTTTTATATATTAATATTCAGCGCGTGAGGCAGTTGTCCTGCCCGGCGCCGTACATATGCGATTTCGTCCTGCTGTACAGGACGGAGCCTTAACAGCCGCCTGCTGTTTTCGTGTGGAAGTTTGGGTCTTGCGCAATGATTCCCCGTGAACCGTGTCAGATTGGGAACAAAGCAGCACTAAGCGGGCCCTATCATGTGCCGCAAGGGTGCCTGGCGGAGCCGGAAGCGCAGTAACGTGTTAAGGTTCCGTCGTGTACAGCAGTTTTTTCAATTCCGGCCTGATTTCCGGCCTGATCAGAGGTTAAAGGATGAGTTTACAGAATTTTATGGATCTGTCGGACTGTACGCTGTGTCCGCGCAGCTGCAGGGTAGACAGGCTGGCCGGTAAGACCGGCTACTGTAATGTGACCGCGGATCTGTCTGCCGCGCGGGCCGCTCTTTATTATCATGAAGAGCCTGTCATCTCCGGCAGCAGGGGATCGGGCGCCGTCTTTTTTGCCGGCTGCAATATGGGCTGTGTATTCTGCCAGAACTATGCCATCGCCAAGGCCATGACCGGCACGCAGCTGTCTGCCGGCAGGCTGACGGAGATTTTCCTGTCGCTGCAGGAGCAGGGTGCCCACAATATCAATCTGATCACGGCGGAACATTTCCTGCCCCAGGTGATCCGGTCTCTGCGGGACGCTAAAGACCAGGGCCTGACGCTCCCTGTCGTCTATAATACCGGCACCTATGAGCGGGTGGAAGCCATTCAGGCTCTGGAGGGCCTGGTGGATGTCTGGCTGCCCGATTTCAAATATATTTCACCCAGACTGTCTCTTGCTTATTCCCATACGCCGGATTATTTCCAGTACGCTTCCAAGGCCCTGCAGGAAATGGTCCGCCAGTGTCCGGAACCTCTCTTTTCGGACGGCAGCCATACGCTGGACGCTCCCGATGACGCGGATGATCCCCTGATGGTCAGAGGCGTCCTGGTCCGCCATCTGGTCCTGCCCGGCAGCACCCAGGATTCCATGGATATCCTGAAATATCTGCATGATACTTACGGCGACCAGATCTTCATCAGTATCATGAATCAGTATACCCCCATGCCCCAGGTCAAGGATGACCCGGATCTGGGCAGGAAGCTGTCTTCCGCAGAATATGAGAAGGTGGTCGATTACGCCATCAGCCTGGGGATTACCAATGGTTTTATCCAGGAGGAAGGAACGGCTTCCAGAAGATATATCCCGGCTTTTGATGGAACCGGTATCTGACGGGCATGTACTTCCATGTATCTGATGGGCTTGTACTTCTATGTATCTGATGGGCATGTACTTCTATGCATCTGATGGGCATGTACTTCTAAAAACTGATTTTCATTCTGTCTGCTAATCCCAGACGCATCATAACGCAGTAAACCCCGGATCGTCATTACAGCGTGACGATCCGGGGCCTTTTTTATGATTCTGAAAGCAGGAGCAGTTACTCCTGGCTCTCGATATATTTGATATAGCTGCAGACCATCAGGGCGACCTTGAGGGTCAGGGCGTCATCGAAACGGCGGACGTCCAGGCCGGTCTGCTTTTCCAGTTTTTCAATCCGGTAGACCAGGGTGTTTCTGTGGATGAAGAGTTTGCGGGCCGTCTCGGATACATTGAGGTTATTCTCAAAGAAAGTGCTGACTGTAGTCGTTACTTCCGGATCAAAGGCCGCGGATTCATCCTCTCCGAAGATCTCACGGATGAAGATCCTGCAGAGGTTCCGGGGCAGCTGGTAGACCAGTCTGCCGATGCCCAGGCGGTTATAGGAAATGACGGTTTTGTCCGCATAGAAGATCCTGCCGACGTCCATGGCCATCTTGGCTTCCTTAAAGGATTTGGACAGGTCCTTCAGCTCATGGATCACTGTGCCGTAGGCGGCTATGGCTTTGATCATAGCCTCCATATTGAGCATATCTACCGCGGTTTCCGCCACCTCATCCAGAGTGGCGTAATTATCGCCTTTTGTTTTCATCTGTTTGATCAGGATCAGGCTGCCCTGCTCAACTTCTGTCAGATAGTCTCCGTTCTGGGTGGTAAAAAGCCCGGACAGGGTCTGTCTGGCAATTTCATGATTGGCCGTGCCGACCTTAAAAAGGATAACAGCCCGGCTGACCTGGTCGGATATATGCAGCTTTCTGGCTCTGGAAGCCACATCCACCAGCAGCAGGTTATCCAGGAGCAGATCCTGGAAGAAATTGTGCCTGTCATAACGTTCCTTGTAAGCTGCCGAGACATGCTGCAGCTCACTGACTGCCATCCTGGCTACCATAAAGGTATTGTCTCCGCTGCCGGACGCAGTCAGTACAAAGGAGACGGTCTCATCATCCATGACCTTGAGCAGGAAGCTGGTCCCTATGATCTGGCTGTCTACCGCGGATTCAGCGAAAGCGCTGACAATCGTTTCCGGCTGGGGCTGCCCGAACTGGGTACAGACAACGATTTTACCGGCTGTGTCCTGCAGGCAGAATTCTGTTCTTGTTATTTCCCTTAATTCATCAAGGCATCCCTTGAGAATCTGTGATGACACCATTTTTTCTTTCCTCCCGGTCGTAAACAATCACTTATGACGGCAAAGCTGCTGTAAAAAAAGCAGTGTATGATGAAAGCCATCATACACTGCCATTATATACTGATTCAATGATACTTCCAGTTCAGTATTCCGGTCCGCAGCTGATGCTTTTTAAGATCAGTTGGCAATAACCTTCTCTGTCTCTTTATCGAAGATGTGGATCTTCTTGGTATCAAAGGTGTAGCTGACTGTATCGCCGGGTCTTACCTTTGTGGTGGGCTCTACTCTGGCGGTGATGTTAGCGCCTTCCAGATCGAAGTACAGGAATACTTCCGCACCGAGCAGCTCGTATACGTTACAGGTAGACTTGAACGCGTACTCTTCGTTGCCGGTTGTCTCAAGGATGTTCTCGGGACGGATACCCAGAACAACAGTCTTGCCGTTGTAGCCGCCTGCTACGACCGCTTTTGCCTTGTCAGCGGGAAGCGGGATGGTCTGGCCTGCTACTTCCAGAGCTGCGCTGTTGCCGTTTACTCTTGCAACTGCGTCGATGAAGTTCATCTGAGGGGATCCCATGAAGCCTGCTACGAACAGGTTGTCGGGCTTGTCATACAGGTTCTGAGGGGAATCGATCTGCTGGACAACGCCGTCCTTCATAACAACGATTCTGGAACCAAGTGTCATAGCCTCGGTCTGGTCATGTGTAACGTAGATGATGGTGGTGCCCAGTCTCTGGTGCAGTTTGGCGATCTCAGTTCTCATCTGTACACGCAGCTTCGCGTCCAGGTTGGAAAGAGGCTCGTCCATCAGGAATACCTTGGGGCTTCTGACGATTGCACGGCCCATGGCGACTCGCTGTCTCTGACCACCGGAAAGAGCTTTGGGCTTACGGTCAAGCAGATGGCTCAGGTCAAGGATCTTGGCAGCTTCTTTAACAGCCTTGTCGATCTCATCCTTCGGAACTTTACGAAGCTTCAGGCCGAATGCCATGTTGTCATAAACGGTCATGTGAGGATACAGAGCGTAGTTCTGGAAAACCATGGCGATATCTCTGTCCTTGGGCTCTACGTCGTTCATGAGCTTGCCGTCAATTTTGAACTCACCGGAGGAAATGTCTTCCAGACCCGCGATCATACGAAGAGTCGTGGATTTTCCGCATCCGGAAGGGCCTACGAAGATGATGAATTCCTTGTCTTCGATCTCCATGTTGAAGTTCTTAACTGCCTGGAATCCGTTCGGATATACTTTACAGATGTCCTTTAAAGATAAGCTTGCCATAACCGTTCTCCTTTTCTTACCGTTTAATCTATTGGCTATTATTTGTTGACAATGGAAGCTGTGCTTTTGCACTGATGTCAGTATACGCAAAACCGGCGCGTTTGCCCATGCCATGATTCCACAAATCTTTCTGGAAGGGATTGGGAACCTTATTAGGCAACAATTTTATAAGAAGCCGATTTTTTTTAATCCTGCCCAGTTTTTTTATTATGGTTTTGTTCAACCTGTACAAGTGTCGAAAAAAAACAGAATGTTAAACGTTTTCGACGTTATTTTTTTACCCTGTCTGTTTCCTGTTTTCAGAATCACTTCTTTGTTCCTTCCATGTCCTCGTCCTCATTGTCCGTTTCCGGCAGCTCCCAGGCGGATTCCGGGATTTCCTCTTCTTCCGGCTCATAGCGGCGGAAGATGGGGGAATATACTCGTGCCGCCATATAGGCAGGTACACTGAATCCGAACAGGATAAACACGGGAATCAGGGATGTATTCATGTTGACAAGGGCCGGCAGGAAAAGATAGATGGCCAGCATCAGAATTGTCCGCGGCAGGTTGGCCGCCGCCATGACCAGGGCATTCCTGACAGTCCCCGCCATGGTATTCTCAAATCTTGCCAGCAGGGGAAAAACGTAGACTGCGACTGCAAGTACCAGGATGGAGGCCGCAATGACAGCTCCCTGGACCGGCACGGGCACGGCGCCGGGGTTCCTGATGATAATGGCGATGTCCATGGCGTCAATGCCGATGATGATCAGGCAGAAGAGCCAGATGCCCGTTGCCTGCAGGAAATTCTGTTTAAAGGATTTGAAGAAGGAGCGGATTACATAGGGACTGTCGCCCCGTACCTGTTTCAGGACCACGTAATGCAGGGCTGTAAAGGCGGCGCCGGCCGTAATGACCGGCAGGCAGCAGAACAGGGTCAGCAGATTCAGGATGATCATATCCGCAATGGCTGTCAGCAGCGACATAAAAGGGCCGTCTATATCCAGAAATTTCATCAGGATCTCCTTTCTTTAGTAGTTCGTGAGCTCTGAGCTCGTTAGCACGTGGTCCGTGAGCTCTGAGCTCGTTGGCACGTGAGCTCGTTGGCACGGGTTCATGAGCTCTGAGCTCGTTGACAGTGGTTCATGAGCTCTGAGCTCGTTGGCAGCTGTGGTTCACGAGCTCTTGGTTCATGAGCTCTGAGCTCGTTGACAGCAGTGGTTCGTGAGCTCTGAGCTCGTTGGCACGTGGCTCGTGAGCTCTGAGCTCGTTGGCACGCGGTTCGTGAGCTCTGAGCTCGTTGGCACGCGGTTCGTGAGCTCTGAGCTCGTTGGCGCGCGGTTCGTGAGCTCTGAGCTCGTTGGCACGTGGTTCATGAGCTCTGAGCTCGTTGGCACGCGGTTCATGAGCTCTGAGCTCGTTGGCACGTGGTTCATGAGCTCTGAGCTCGTTGACAGCAAAACAGGTCCCGGGGACGCGGGGCATGTCTTTGCAGGCATTGTCCGCGGGCCCCGGGACCGGTGGGTTGACTTTATTGCTATTCGATCAGCAGATCTCGGAACCGGATGCGATGTCCTTTTCCGGCGTCATCAGGATGACATTGCCTTCCGCGTCTTCGGCGCAGAGGATCATGCCCTGGGACTCCATGCCGGCCAGTTTGGCGGGCTTTAAGTTGGTGATGACCATGACCTTTTTGCCGACCATCTCTTCCGGCGTATAATATTTGGCAATGCCGGACAGGATCTGGCGGGTCTCATCACCGATCTTTACCTGGGAGCAGAGCAGCTTTTTGGACTTTTTGACCTTCTCGCAGGCTACGATCTCACCGACCTTGAACTGTAATTTGGCAAAGTCGTCAATGCTGACTTCCGGAACGGCTTCCGCTTCTTCCACTGCCGCTTCTTTGGCTTCAGGCGCGGGGGCTGCCTTCTGCTTCTCAGCAGCTTCCGCTGCGGGTGCTTTGCCGGCGCCGGCTGCCTTCTGCTTCTCAGCAGCTTCCGCTGCCGCGTCGGCTGCCGCCTCGGCCGCGGCCTGGGCCTTCTGCTTCTCGATGATGACCTCTACCTTCTTCATGACGTCCTTCTTGTCCAGACGGGCAAAGAGAATCTGGGGCTTCTCCGTCACTTTTGTGCCGGAAGGATATTTGCCGAACTCGCCCAGGGTATCGAAGTCACGCAGCTCTGTATGGAGCATCTCCATAACTTTATCGGCGGTGGTGGGCAGGAAAGGAGCCAGGAGGGACGTGCCGATCACGATGCCCTCTGTCAGGTTGTAGAGGACTGTGGCCAGACGGTCTTTTTTGGCTTCATCCCTGGCAAGGATCCAGGGCTCGGTCTCGTCGATGTATTTATTGAGCCTCTTGAAGACGCCGAAGATCTCGGTCAGGGCGTCCGCTGCGCGCAGCTCGTCCATCTTGGCCTCGACCTTGTCATAAGCGGCGGTCACGACTGCCTTGAGGTCATCATCTACAGGCTCGGCAGCGCCCTTGTCGGCTACGATGCCGCCAAAGTATTTGTTGGTCATGGAGATGGTCCGGTTGACCAGGTTGCCGAAGGTATTGGCCAGGTCGGTGTTGACACGCTCTGTAACCAGTTCCCAGGTGATGACGCCGTCGTTCTCATAGGGCATCTCATGAATGACGAAATAACGGGTGGCGTCTACGCCGAAAATGTCCGCCAGGTCATCCGCGTAGATCACGTTGCCCTTGGTCTTGGACATCTTCTCGCCGCCCTGCAGCAGCCAGGGATGGCCGAAGACCTGTTTGGGAAGGGGCTCGCCCAGGGCCATCAGGAAGATGGGCCAGTAAATGGTATGGAAGCGGATGATGTCCTTACCGATCAGGTGGAGATCCGCGGGCCAGTACTTTTTGTACAGGTCACTGCTGTTGCCGTCGGCGTCATAGCCGATGCCGGTGATATAGTTGCTGAGGGCGTCCAGCCATACATAGACGACATGGCCGGGATCGAAATCCACCGGGATGCCCCACTTGAAGGAAGTCCTGGATACGCACAGGTCCTGCAGGCCGGGCAGAAGGAAGTTGTTCATCATCTCGTTCTTTCTGGAAACGGGCTGGATGAACTCCGGATGGGTGTTGATATGGTCGATCAGACGGTCCGCGTATTTCTTCATTTTGAAGAAGTAGGCCTCTTCTCTGGCCGGGTGGACTTTGCTGCCGCAGATGGGGCACTCGTCCTCATTGACGACCTGGGAAGCGGTATAGAAGGCTTCACACTCTGTACAGTACAGGCCTTCATAATGTCCTTTATAAATATCGCCCTGCTCATAGAGGCGGCGGAAGATCTTCTGGATCTGAATCTCATGGTCCGGGTCTGTCGTACGGATAAATCTGTCATAGGATGTATCCATCAGGTCCCAGAGGCGCTTGATCTCGGCCGCGTTCTTGTCTACGAACTGCTTGGCTGTCATGCCGGCCCTGCGGGCGCGGTTCTCGATCTTCTGACCGTGTTCATCAGAACCGGTCTGGAAGTGGACATCATAGCCGTCTGCCCTTTTGTAGCGGGCGATGGCGTCCGCCAGGACGATCTCGTAGCTGTTGCCGATGTGGGGCTTGCCGGATGTGTAGGCAATCGCCGTTGTAATGTAGTATTTACCCTTGTTCTGCATAATATATGAAACCTCCGTTCTATCTTGCATGATCTGTCATGATCAGCGGCCGGCCTGTTACCAGGTCAGGACCTCTGCCCCTGTTTCCGTCACGAGGACCTGGATCTCCCACTGGGCGGACGGCTTGCCGTCTCCCGTATAGATGGTCCAGCCGTTGTTCTCGTCCTCATAAATCCTGTCTGTTCCCATGTTGACCATGGGCTCAATGGTAAAGCACATGCCGGGAACCATCAGCATCTCCGTGCCGGGTTTGGATACGTAGCTTACAAAAGGATCCTCATGGAACTGCAGTCCGATCCCGTGGCCGCCGATTTCTTTGACGACCGTATAACCATTCTTTAAGGCATGCTGATGGACCGCATCGCCCATGTCGCCCAGGCAGCGCCAGGGCTTCACGTTCTGCAGGCCGATCTCCACGCATTCCTTTGTGACACGTACCAGCCGCTGCTTTTCCTCCGATACCTCACCGATGCAGAACATGCGGGAGGAGTCGGAAAAATATCCGTTCAGGATCGTGGAGCAGTCCACGTTGACGATGTCGCCTTCCTTCAGGATGATGTTCTCATCCGGAATCCCGTGGCAGACCTCATCGTTGATGGAGGTACAGACGCTCTTGGGATAGCCCTCATAATGCAGGTCGGCGGGGATGCCTCCCATGCTCACGGTCGTCTCATAAACAATATCATCGATCTCCTGGGTGGACATACCGGCCCGGATGGCCTTGCCTACGTTATCCAGACATGCCCGGTTGATGACTGAGCTCTTTTTGATGCCTTCGACCTGGGCCGGGGTCTTGATCAGACTTCTGTCCGGCACGATATAACCGGCCATGGCGAACTTTTTAAGCTTTTCGTCAAACTGCATGTGGCAGGTCTTATATTTTTTGCCGCTCCCGCACCAGCAGGGCGCGTTTCTTTCTATTTTTTCTGTTTTCTGATTCACTGTTTTCCGGAACATAGTTACCTCTATATTGTCAGCTGGTCTTCGTCCACTTCCATTTGACTCCCATTTAACTTCCATTCGGATGGGCCGGCCCCGAAAAGGAACCGCCTCTCCGGCTGAAAATGAACATTCTAGTACAAAATAATAGTATGAAATGTTTGCGGTCAAAAGTCAAGGACAGCAGTGAACCGGGAAGTCTGACGCCCGGTTCATATACATGAACCGGAAAGTGAACCGGCAAGTCTGACGACCGGTTCACTGCGGGCAAAAAAACAGCAGCTTCCCGGCCCGCTTCCGCGGCCGGAAATGCTGCTGTTTGTGATAATGGCTTATGCATGAACCGGAAGGTGAACCGGCAAGTCTGACGCCCGGTTCATGTGCATGAACCGGAAAGTGAACCGGCAAGTCTGACGCCTGGTTCATGACGTCCGGGTTTACTGTTTTGCCTGCCAGGCCGCAAAATCGTCCAGGAAGGCTTTGGTGCAGCCGTAGGTATCTTTGCCGTATACTGCTGAGCCCGCAACGATAATGTTGGCGCCGGCGTCCAGCACGGAGTCAACGTTGTCCAGCTTGATGCCGCCGTCGACTTCGATATCGACATTGAGATTTCTGTCGGTGATCATTTTTCTGGCCTGGGGGATCCTCTCGTAGCTGGCCGGGATGAATTTCTGGCCGCCGAAGCCGGGCTCCACGGTCATGATCAGCAGCATGTCGATCTTGTCCAGATAGGGCTCTGCCGCTTCTACCGGAGTTCCGGGCTTAATGGACAGGCCGACTTTGACGCCTCTGGCCCGGATCATTTCGATGCAGGCGTCAGGGTCTTCGGTCGCTTCCAGATGGAAGGTGATGATGTCGGCACCGCAGTCCGCGAACGCGTCGATATAGCGTTCCGGCTTCGTTACCATCATGTGGACGTCAAAGACCAGATCCGAAGCGGGACGGATGCTTTTGATCACAGGCATGCCCAGGGAGATCTGGGGCACGAACATGCCGTCCATGACATCGATGTGGGCATAACGGGCACCGGCCCTGGCGGTTTCCGCCATGTCAGCGGCCAGATTGCCGAAATCAGCTGAAAGAATTGAGGGGGCTAATTCTAAATTCATATGTTCTCCTTCTTTTGTCCATTTACGGAACTGCTTGTAACTGTAACGGCCGTACTGCCGCCATGCCCGGGAACGGGGCCTGTTCTCTGACAGAAAATCCCCGGAAATCACCTGTGCACTGATACCCTGCCTCTCATGATCTCCGGGGATTTACATTCTGCTATTTAAACCGGACCATGACCTCCATGGTCACGGTCTCTGTTCCCTGCGGAAATCTTATGCCAGGAATTCCTTGACGGAAGCGTAAACGCCGTCGCCGTCCAGGCCGTACTTCTTGATCAGGGCTGCCGCGGAGCCGGATTCACCGAATCTGTCTCTCACGCCGATTCTTGCCATCTTTGTAGGAAGCTTTTCGCTGAGGACCTCAGCAACCGCGCTGCCGAGACCGCCGGTGATGAAGTGCTCTTCCGCTGTGACGACCTTGCCGGTCTTGGCTGCGGACTTCAGGATGATATCCTCGTCCAGAGGCTTGATGGTGCAGATGTTGATGACTTCAGCGTCAATGCCGTCTGCTGCCAGCTTCTCAGCCGCTTCCAGGGCTGCCGCTACCAGGATACCGGTCGCGACGATGGTGACGTCCTTGCCTTCTCTGAGGATGGAGCCCTTGCCGATTTCGAATTTGGTATCAGGGCTGTAAACTACCGGAACGGCCGCTCTGCCGAAACGGATGTAAACGGGACCTTCATGGTCCAGGGCTGCCTTGACGGCCCATCTTGCTTCGGTGTCATCCGCGGGGTTCATAACGACCATGCCGGGAAGCTCACGCATCAGGGCCAGGTCTTCCAGACACTGGTGGCTGGCGCCGTCTTCACCTACGGAGATACCCGCGTGGGTAGCGCCGATCTTGACGTTGAGGTGCGGATAAGCGATGGAGTTGCGGACCTGCTCAAAAGCGCGGCCTGCCGCGAACATAGCGAATGTGGAAGCAAAAGGAATCTTGCCGACGGCGGCCAGACCCGCGGATACGCCCATCAGGTTGCACTCGGCAATACCACAGTCAAAGAAACGGTCGGGATAAGCCTTTTTGAAAATACCGGTCTGTGTAGCGCCGGCCAGGTCGGCATCCAGAACGACCAGATCAGGATACTGCTCAGCCAGATCCTTTAATGCGTTACCATAACTAACTCTTGTTGCGATTTTATCTGCCATGATTCTATACCTTTCCCTTTCCGCGATTCTTACGCCTGCGCTTCCAGTGCCTTGTCGATTTTGGCAAGGTCTTCCATTGCGATTGCGAACTGCTCATCATTAGGAGCCTTTCCGTGCCAGCCAACCTGGTTCTCCATGAAGGAAACGCCTTTGCCCTTGACTGTCTTCGCGATGATGGCTGTAGGAACGCCCTTGGTCGCCTTGGCTTCCGCGAATGCCTTCCGCAGGTCATCAAAGTCATTGCCGTTGATATTGATCACGTGGAAATTGAAAGCTTCAAACTTCTTGTCGATCGGATAAGGGCTGTTGACCTCTTCGATCGTGCCGTCGATCTGCAGGTTGTTGTTGTCAACGATCACAACGAGGTTGTCCAGCTTCTTGGCAGCCGCGAACATGGCAGCTTCCCATACCTGGCCTTCTTCGATCTCGCCGTCGCCCAGCAGTGTATAAACACGGAAATCTTTGTTGTCCAGCTTGCCGCCCAATGCCATACCGCAGGCAGCGGAAATGCCCTGGCCGAGAGAACCGGAGCTCATGTCCAGTCCGGGCAGGTACTGCATGGAAGGATGGCCCTGCAGGCGGGAGCCGACCTTACGCAGTGTCTCGAGTTCTTCTACAGGAAAATAGCCTCTGTTCGCCATGGCGGAATACAGACCGGGCGCTGTATGGCCCTTGGAAAGAACAAAGCGGTCTCTGTCAGGATCCTTGGGATTCTGAGGGTCGATGTTCATTTCCTCAAAATAGAGATAAGTAAAAATGTCTGCCGCTGATAAAGATCCGCCAGGGTGACCCGCGCCGGCCGCGTGTGTGCCGATGATGATTCCCTTGCGGACTTCGTTGGCTGTTTTCTGCAGTTCCAGATTGTTCATTGTGACCTCCTTTTCGTCCCTAAACATACACAAATTGCAATACCATAAACGCCTGCCGTAAACAGGTCAATACAGCGGATGGCATCCGGTAAAAAGCCTTCCGCCACGCTCATTCCCACTGTATCTCTGCGATGATTCAATAGTAACCAATCTTCTGTTTAAAAGCAACCATTTGTGCAAATATTGCACATCTGTGCACAACTACATTTGTTCCGCTCTCCAGATGCCTGCACGTTTGTGCAGTGTCAGCCGGTTTATGTTACTTTATTCTGCCTTATGTTCTGCCTAAATCATATTATACGTGAACTATCTGATTATGTCTTGTTAAAGAAACATAAATTATGTTTTTTTGTAAGATAATTGTTCAGCTTTCTGAAAGTCTGCCTGACTCTCCGCTCTTTTATTACATCCTGCATTGGTGGACCGCAAACTGGGAAATCTGCAGCACGCTCCAAATCATCCCGTTTTATAAGGCATTTTTTTATAATCAGATGACATATTGCGTTCACTGATGATCTGCAGCACCTGCCATTCGCTTATCATTTGTTCACTTGTTGTGCATTCGTTCACTCGCAAATGCCATTCTTCCTCTCTGCATCTATACTTTATCAATCCTGGCCGGGCAATAGAAGTCCAGATGCTTTCGGCTCGATGTGCAGAAAAGATTACGGATTCACTTTTCCTGCTGTTCCATTCCGCCGGCTGCTGAAACAAAGATGTTCACCATCTGCGCAGATGTGCAGGCCTCATAAACCAGTTTTCGGCCGCATGGTCCGGTCCTGTGATACCGTGCCATGCAGCCGAAATCATATGATTGTTTATACGTGTTTATACGCAGCGGTTTAATTTACATTTTCAGTTCGTATCCTTCATCCCATCAGAGAGACGGAGGATCTCCTCCGCACATTCCTCATCCACGATCAGGGTCATGATCCGCTTGCCGTTCATGGCGCCGATCAGGGCCAGGGCTTTCTTGCGGCCCACCGCCCCGCATATGACATTGGGACAGCGGCTGATCTCGTCCAGGTCCAGCCCGACCATCCTGTCATCATATTCGGTGCTGACCTGCTCGCCCCGGATATTATAGAAATGCCCGGCGATGTGGCCGATGGCCCCGGATTCGATCAGCTTCCTGCGGTCCTCGCCGCCCAGGCGGTATCCCCAGGATTCTGTCTCGGCCGAGCCGATCGAAGTGAGGATGACATCCGCCTTTCTGGCCAGCTCCAGGGTGCTGCTGATGCTTTCGTCCTGCAGCAAGCTGTTGCGGATCTCACGGCTCTGTACATAGACCGGCGCGTAAATGTAACGGTATTTACCGCCGTAGGATACTGCCAGGTTCTTGGCCAGGTCCGCGGAATCCTTTTCCGGATTGCCGGTCATGACCGCGCCCATGATGGGGATAACCGTTACAGGTATGTTCTTGGGATTGTTCTCTCGGATCCTGCGGGTGATGTGGTAGAGGGTCGTGCCCCAGGAAATACCGACAGTCATACCGGGTTTCAGGATGGAATCCAGATAAAAAGCAGTAGCCCTGGAGATATCCTTAAGGGCTTCTTCTTCATCGTCCGGTACTCTCTGCCGGATCACCCTGACTGTCTGCATTCCGAATTTTCTCTGGATATCGTGTTCATACGTTTCATTTCTGTCCCAGGGCTCATTGATCCGGATCTCCACGATTCCAAGTTCCCTTGCCTCACTGAGCATACGGGAGATCTTGGATCTGGAAGTATACATCATATCCGCGATCTGGTTCTGGGTCAGTCCAGAATTATAATAAAGGTTGGCAACCGTCGCGAGGGTATTCCACTGCTTCTGGCTGCTGCCCGTTTCATATTTTCTGACATCACTCATATTATCTTCTCTACTCCAATCACCCGGCATTGCGCCGGATCTTTAAAAACATCCGCGGCCGGATCAGTTCTGGCCGTAATAGGCGTTGGCGCCGTGCTTTCTGTAATAATGCTTGTCCTGCAGGATCTGGGGAGCGGGCTCCACCCTGGGATTGATGGTCTCTGTCCAGAAGGCCATCTTGGCGACTTCTTCCAGTACGACCGCGCAGTGGACGGCATCCACGCCGTCTTTGCCCCAGCAGAAAGGTCCGTGGTTCTTGCACAGGACCGCAGAGACTGCCTCATAATCCTTGCCCATGCTCGCGAACTCGTTCACGATCAGTTTGCCGGTGTTCATTTCATAGCCTTCGTCGATCTCCTCACCTGTCAGTACGCGCAGGCAGGGAACGGGGCCGTAGAAATAATCCGCGTGGGTCGTGCCGTAGCAGGGGATGCTGCGGCCGGCCTGG
>CADAOZ010000025.1 GCA_902789735.1 uncultured Lachnospiraceae bacterium | reverse complement strand
CCTTATTCGGTTTTTCAGGTACCTGCCCTGATAGCTCAGTCGGTAGAGCACGCGGCTGTTAACCGCGGTGTCACAGGTTCGAGTCCTGTTCGGGGCGCTAAAATGGGTGCTACATATTGCGGCATCCATTTTTTGAAAGTATAATTATACAAACGGCTCCATGGTCAAGCGGTTAAGACATCGCCCTTTCACGGCGGTAACACGGGTTCGATTCCCGTTGGAGTCACTATCCTGCCTGTACAGGCAGTTCACATACAGGAGATGACGCTGTCAGATCCGTTTTTAAATATGGTGCCATAGCCAAGCGGTAAGGCAAGGGTCTGCAACACCCTGATCACCAGTTCAAATCTGGTTGGCACCTCGTTAAAAAACCCGAAAACTTTGAGAAATCAAAGCTTTCGGGTTTTTTTATCATTCCTGCTTTGTGCCGGTACAAACAGCCTGTCTATACTTCTTTCAGGGTACGGAAGAATTTTGCCATAAGCGGGATATAAGTAAGAATGAAAACAATCACGGCAGCGCCCAGGACACGCTTCCTATGCTCTTTTCTGACCTGCATCCCGATCATGATGCCCAGCGCGAGCAGACAGAACTTGAGCACGGCAATGGTCTTCCAGTTGCTGGTCTCAATATAGCGGTCAGCAGCGGCAAATACTTTTTTCATACCAAACCTCCTTTCCCGGAGCGGATATGGTGACAAAACTGTAAATGACAAAATCATAAAATGACAAATCATAAAATGATTAATCATTTTATGATTAAATCAAGAAATGATCCCGGACAGCCGGTTTGAGAGTCCAGAGGCGGATAAAGGTATCCCCTTTGATCTTGAACCAGTGCTCGTCTGAAGTGGGGAAGACTCTGGAAGTAAAAACAGCGTCGCCATCGTTGACGAAGATTTCGACAGAGCTGCTGTCCACAAAGATCCGCAGATGGAACAGGCCGTTCTCCAGCGGACGGGTTCGGCTTTCACCTTCTTCAATATTGAAGCGTTTCTTCATACCGCTGCGGTCTACCGTGATCTCTTTGGCGTCTTCGGAATAGCTTACTTTGATACCGCCATTCCCCTGTTCGTCCGCGAAGATAACGACTTTGGTGTCTCCTTTGCGGCAGTCCAGCTGCAGTTCCGCCGCTTTGGGCAGGGCATAGCAGCCGTTGGAATTTTCTTCGGGATGAATCCGTTCATCCCTGAGCTTGCGCAGCTCCGGCAGGGGCTGCTGGATCAGACGGCGGCCGCGGATGGTCAGTTCTCTGGGAAGGGTCAGGCAGCCGGCCCAGTCTTCCTCATCGGTGGGGTAGGAGATATCCGGCATGCCCATCCAGGCAATCAGGATGGCTTTATCTTCATCCTGCAGGTTGTTGGCGCAGGCAGCCGCATAGGAATCGAAGCCGAAGTCAAGCACATGGAACTGGCCGTCGGGGGTAAAGGTCAGGGTATCCCAGTCCATGGAGCCCAGAATATAACCGTTGTGGTTCTGGGAACCGCCGCGTCCGGGCAGGGTCATGTGCTGGGGACAGAGCAAAAGAACTTCTTTTCCGCCGATGATTTCGATGGAAGGGCATTCCCACATATCTCCGAAGCTTTCAAATCCGGGCACTTTGAGTTCACCCGCGAAGGTCCATCCGTGCTGCAGATCCTCGGAGGAATAAATCAGAGCGCAGCCGCGCTTGTCTTTGGTCTGAGCGCCGATGATCATGTAATAGGTATCCCTGCCGGGGACCCGGATGATCTTGGGGTCTCTCTGATGTTCGGTATAATTGGGATTGGCGCCGAACAGGGGCAGGAGATATTTTTCCGGCCATCCGTCATTGCCCAACCTGGCCAGACAGGTATAGGCGTGGCGGGTCCAGTCCGCGTCTCTGTGGTTGCCGGTATAATACAGGTAGATCTTGTCACCGATTGGCATGGCGGATCCGGAGTAGACGCCCTTGTTGTCATAGCCTTCCTCCTGGTCGGGAAGCAGGCAGACGCCCAGGTTCTTCCAGGTGACCAGATCTTTGGATACGATGTGATACCAGTGTTTCAGGCCGTGTACGGCGCCCCAGGGGCACCACTGATAAAACAGATGCCATTTATTGTCATGCCAGACGAAGCCGTTGGGATCATTCATCAGGCCTGTCACAGCCTGGTTATGGAAAGTCTGGCGGTAAGGGGACGCGGAAATTGCCTGATAGAGCTCCAGCAGTTCCTGAGGATCTTTCAGATAGCGGTATTTTTCTTCTTTTGTCCAGGTTTTCATAGCAAATTCCCTCTCTTTTATGCAAATATACTGAAAAATGGAACTGATTCATACAATTATTATACTATTAAATCAGGATATGACAAAGGAAAGAGTGGATGATTATCGACAATCCCGAACGCTATATCGTGCAGACACTGCCGGTGTCTGACCGCGGCGCAGCAATGCGGCGGCAGATCCTCTTCATCCGTAAACCGGTCAGCAGCCGGTCAACGATTCAACCGGCAATAAAGAAAAGCACCCGCGCAGGGTACACGAAAGTGGCCCGCGCGGGTGCTTTTAATTCTGTCAGCCGGAGTACAATACAGGCCCGTAAGCTGACTGCTTATTTGTTCTTCAGCTGTTCATACCGCTCTTTGGCGAGGCGTGTGCCCTCCGCGAAAAGCTTTTTGGCGTTCTCGGGGAAGGTGCGCTTGAGAGCCGCGTAGCGGACTTCGCCGTCGAGGAAGTCCTCGTAGGGCATGGTCGGAGCCTTGGAGTCCAGATGGAACCGGGGCTCGGCATTGGGATTGTAACGATAGAGGAACCAGTAGCCGGCATCGACCGCGCGCTTCATTTCCTCCTGTACGTTCTGCATGCCGCGGCGGATGCCGTGCTCGATGCAGGGAGCGTAGGCGATGATGATGCTGGGCCCTTTGAACTGTTCCGCCTCGTGAATGGCACGGATGAGCTGGGCGTTGTCCGCGCCCATGGCGACCTGGGCGACATAAACGTTGCCGTAGGTCATCATCATCTCGCCCAGGTTCTTCTTGGGGCGTTTCTTGCCGGAGGCGGCGAACTGTGCAACCGCGCCGACCTGGGTGGCCTTGGAGGACTGTCCGCCGGTGTTGGAATAAACCTCTGTGTCGACGATCAGGATGTTGAAATCCTCTCCGCTCGCAACGACATGGTCGAGGCCGCCGAAGCCGATGTCGTAGGCCCAGCCGTCTCCACCGTACATCCAGAAGGTTTTCTTGGAAAGCTGGTCTTTGTAGCGGAGGATCACACTGGCGGTTCCGGCGTCTGCCGAGCCGGAAGCGGCGACGGATTCAAGCACGGAGACCAGAGCATCGGAAGCCTTCTCCGACTTGTCGAAGTCGTCATAGGTTTCCATCCACTTGTTGATGGCAGCTTTCAGCGCTTCATCAGAAGTCTTTTCCAGGAGTTCGGAGAGACGCATCTTCTGCGCTTCTCTCTGCTGGCGCACGGCCAGGACCATGCCAAGGGAGAACTCGGCGTTATCTTCAAAGAGGGAATTGGTCCAGGCGGGACCCTGTCCCCTCCTGTTTACCGTGTAGGGAATGCCCGGCGTGGAGGAACCCCAGGCCTGGGTGCAGCCCGTCGCGTTGGCCCAGTAGACCCGGCTTCCGAAGAGCTGGGTAAGGAGCTTGGCGTAAGGCGTTTCGCCGCAGCCCGCGCATGCGGCTGAGAACTCCAGCAGCGGCTTACGGAACTGGCTTCCCTTTACGGAATAGGGATCGAAGCAATCTTCCTTCTCAGGAAGCGCGACTGTATACTCCCAGGCGGCGGTATCGACGGTCGCGGGATCCGCGGGCACCATGGTAAGCGCCTTTTCCCTGGCGGGGCAGACGGCCGCGCAGCTGCCGCAGCCCGTGCAGTCCAGAGGGCTGATCTGCATGGTAAACTTCATGCCCGCCGCCTGTTTTCCATTTGCGGGCATCAGCTGGATACCGGCGGGCGCAGCTGCCGCTTCCTCTTCGGTGAGCAGGTAGGGCCGGATGACTGCGTGGGGGCAGACATAACTGCACTTATTGCACTGGATGCATTTTGACGGATCCCAGACAGGGAGACGGGTCGCGATACCGCGCTTTTCGTAGGCAGTAAGGCCCATGTCGATGGTGCCGTCCTTGTATCTCATCAGGGCGCTGACCGGCAGGTCGTCACCCTTCTGGGCGTTGACGGGATCCAGGAAATTCGTTACGACCGGAGGTACATTCCTCTCCGGCGCCGGCGCGTCTTCTGCCGTCTTCCAGGCTTCCGGCACTTCGATCTTCGTGAGAGAACCGACACCCGCGTCGATGGCGGCCAGGTTCTTTTTCACGACATCCTCGCCTTTTGCGAAATAGGTCTTTACAGCAGCGTCCTTCATGTACTGAACCGCGTCTTCAACGGGGATGACCGGCATCAGATGGAAAAAGGCAGACTGCAGTACCAGGTTGAAATGATTGCCCAGGCCGAGGGCGTTGGAAATTTTCGCGGCGTCGATCGTATAGAGGGAGATACCGCGGTTCGCAATGTCGCGTTTGGCCTTGGCGGTCAGGTGCTTTTCCAGCTCCTCAGCGTCATAAGGACAGTTGATCAGATAAGTTCCGCCGGGACGGATCTCCTCTGTAATGTCGTATTTGTCCAGATAGGTCGCGTTGTGGCAGGCGACGAAATCCGCGGATTTGACGTAGTAGGAAGAACGGATGGGCCTGTCGGAGAAACGCAGGTGGCTTCTTGTGAGGCCGAAGGATTTTTTCGTATCGTACTCAAAATATGCCTGCGCGAACTTGCTCGTATGGTCGTTGATGATCCCGACGGTATTTTTGTTGGCGCCCACCGTGCCGTCCGAGCCAAGGCCCCAGAATTTGCAGCTGACGGAATTGCCCTGTTCCGGATAAAAGGGTTCATGCACTTCGAGGGATGTGTTGGAGACATCGTCGATAATGCCGATGGTGAAGCGGTTTTTGGGATTCTCTTTTTTCAGCTCCTCAAAAACAGCAAGGATTTGGGCCGGAGTGGTGTCCTTGGAGGACAGGCCGTATCTGCCGCCGATGACAGTGAGATCCGAGCGGCCGCGGAGAGCCGTGCATACGTCGGCATAGAGCGGTTCGCCCGCGCTGCCGTACTCCTTGGTGCGGTCCAGTACCGCGATTCCCCTGCAGCTCTCCGGGATGGCGGAAAGGAAGCGGGTGACGTCGAAGGGCCTGTAGAGATGCACCTGTATGAAACCTACCTTCTCGCCCTTCGCGTTCAGATAGTCCACGACCTCCTGGGCGCATCCGGAAACCGAACCCATGGCGATGATCACGCGCTCCGCGTCCGGGGCTCCGTAGTAATTAAAAATATGATATTCCCTGCCGGTGATTTCCGAGAGCCTGTTCAGATAATCTTCCACAATGTCGGGCAGGGCATCATAGTCTGTGTTGCTGGCTTCCCTGATCTGGAAGAAAATATCGGGATTCTGCACCGTGGCGCGCAGCATGGGGTGCTCAGGATTCAGGGCCTGAGCCCGGAAGGCGTCCAGAGCCTCGAAATCGTAGAGGTTTCGAAGATCCTCGTAATCGATCTGCTCCACCTTGTCGATCTCGTGGGAGGTGCGGAAGCCGTCAAAGAAATGCAGGAAGGGGATCCTTGCCTTGATGCCGGCCAGGTGGGGAACAGCGGCCAGGTCCATGACCTCCTGCACGCTGCCGGTGGAAAAGATGGCAAAGCCTGTGTTGCGGGTGCTCATGACGTCTGAATGGTCGCCAAAAATGGACATGGCATGCGCGCCGACGGTCCTTGCCGCCACATGCAGCACGCCCGGAAGCCTCTCACCGGCGATGCGGTGCATCAGGGGCAGCATCAGCATCAGGCCCTGCGAGGAAGTAAAGCTGACCGCCAGGCCGCCCGTCTGCAGAGCGCCGTGCACGGCACCGGCCGCGCCCGCTTCGGACTGCATCTCGATCAGCTGTACCCGCTGACCAAACAGGTTCTTTTTCCCGTTGGCGGACCAGACATCGGTTTTGACTGCCATCGGGGACGACGGCGTAATCGGATAGATCGCAGCAACTTCGGAAAAAGCATACGCCACATAGGCGCAGGCTTCGTTACCGTCTACAGCCACATATTTTCTGGGTTTATCTGACATAATTAAATATTTCCTCCTTATGCAGTCACAATCCCGGCGGCCTTCTGCAGGCCCAGCTTCTCGATCGCCATCTCCCGCATCTTGAATTTCTGGATCTTGCCCGCGTCGTTCATGGGGAACCCGTCTACGAAATCAATATACTTGGGCACCTTATGCTTGGCCATGTGGTCCAGCACGTACTGCTTCATTTCCGCTACCGTCATCTCCTCGCCTTCTTTGAGGATGATGCAGGCCATGATTTCTTCTCCCAGTGCCTCATCCGGCACGCCGATGACCTGAACATCGCTCACCTTGGGATGGGTATAAATAAACTCTTCAATTTCCTTGGGATAAATGTTTTCTCCGCCGCGGATGATCATATCCTTGAGCCGGCCCGTGATCCGGTAATTGCCCTCCGGCGTCCGGCAGGCCAGGTCTCCCGTGTGCAGCCAGCCGTCCTTGTCAATGGCAGCCGCAGTTGCTTTGGGCATCTTGTAATATCCCTTCATGATATTGTAGCCGCGGGCGACGAATTCGCCAATCACCTCGTCCGGGCAGTCCTCGCCGGTCTCGGGATCCACGATCTTGCATTCGACCTCCGGGAAGGCGCTTCCCACTGTCGCTACACGTACCTCCAGCGGATCCGTTGTCCGGCTCATGGTACATCCGGGAGAAGCCTCCGTCTGGCCGTAGACGATAACGATCTCCGGCATGTGCATTTTTGTCACTACGTCCCGCATGACCGAAATCGGGCAGGGGCTGCCGGCCATGATTCCGGTGCGCATGAAGCTGAAATCGGTCTTTTCGAAATCCGGATGCTCCAGCATGGCGATGAACATGGTAGGCACGCCGTGGAAGGCTGTCACATGCTCATTGTTGATGCAGGCCAGAGAGGATTTCGGTGAAAAATAAGGGATGGGCAGGATGGTCCCGCCGTGGGTCATGGTGGAGGTCATGGCCAGCACCATGCCGAAGCAGTGGAACATGGGCACCTGGATCATCAGCCTGTCCGCTGTCGACAGATCCATGCCGTCCCCGATGCTCTTGCCGTTGTTTACAATATTATAATGGGTCAGCATGACGCCCTTGGGGAAGCCTGTTGTACCGGAAGTGTACTGCATGTTGGCGACGTCGTTGACATCGACCGCGGCCGCCATACGCTGCACCTCCTCGATGGGCGTACGGGAGGCGTATTCGAAGGACTCCTCCCAGGTCATGCAGCCGGGCATCCGGAAGCCCACGGTGATCACGTTGCGCAGGAAAGGCAGCCGTCTGGCGTGCAGGGCCTCTCCCGGCTTTTTTTCTGCCAGCTCAGGGCAGAGCTCCTGCATGATTTCCTTATAATTTGAATCCCTGTAGCCGTTGATCATGACCAGGGTATGGGTGTCGGACTGTCGCAGCAGGTACTCCGCCTCATGGATCTTGTAGGCGGTATTCATGGTCACCAGCACTGCGCCGATCTTGGTCGTGGCCCAGAAGGTCAGATACCACTGAGGCACATTGGTCGCCCAGATGGTCACCTTTGATCCTGCCCGGACGCCCAGGGAGACCAGGACTCTGGCGAACTCATCCACATCGTCCCGGAACTGCGCATAGGTGCGGGTATAGTCCAGGGTCGTGTACTTGATCGCCACCTGATCGGGGAACTCCTCCACCATGGTGTCCAGTACCTGCGGGAAGGTCTTGTCAATGAGGGTGCCCTTTTTCCAGACATACTGTCCCGTATGGCTGTTATTCCAGTAGAGATGCTTTTTATTGAGCCGTGTGCTCTGGAAGCGGTTCATGACATTGACGAAATGCGTGAAGATGATCTCCATGTCCGCGATCTCGGGCATCCAGTCCGGATCCCATTCCAGAGAAATGAAGCCGTCGTAATTGATGGAACGCAGGGCATTCATCAGCTCTTCCATGGGAAGGAAGCCGCTTCCGATCAGCTCCGGCACCGCCTCGTTGTCAACTTTCCTGTAATCATGGATATGCACATGCCGGACATAAGCGCCCAGATTGGTGATGGTCTTTTCCGCGTCTTCCTGCGCGAAATAACAGGTGGAGTACATATCCCAGAGGGCCGCCAGCCGGTCGTCGGAAAAACGGTTCAAAAGGTTCCGCAGAGCCTCCGTGTCCGCGTAGAATTCACTGGTCTCCACCAGGACGATGACAGGCTTTGTCCCTACCCGGTCAAGAATGTTCCCGATCACATCGGCACAGGCGCCGGCATCGGAAGAGGAAGTATGGATCCCGATATAGGGAATTCCCAGATTGACCGCGATCCGGATGCACTCCTCCATCTCCCTCATAAAAGAAGGATCCGTAAAGTCCGCAACCGTATTGATACAGGAAACAGCGAGTCCGTCGCTGATCAGGCGCCGCCTGATGGAGGGGGCAAGCTCCGGATTGGCAGGACTCTCCTTGCCCGCGAAAACAGGTCCCGCGATATCGTACAGCTCGATCCCGCTCATCCGCGTGCTGACCGCAGCCCTCAGGAATTCGTTCCAGCGGATTCCCTTCCAGTTCTGTATGGAAAATGATAATTTCATAAATATCTGCTCCTATGATTCCATAGATAATTCAAAAAAATTTACGTCTGCTCGTCGTACACGATTTTATTGAGAGTGCTGATATAAGCTCTGATCGAGGCACCGATGATATCCGTGGAAAGACCGGTACCGGAGTAGACCTTGCCGTCCGCCCGGAGCTTGATCAGCGCGCTGCCCATGGAGTCGCGGCCTTCCGTCAGGGTCTGGATCTGGAAATCATCCAGTTCATAGCGATGCCCGATGATCTGCTCGATGGCGGCAAAGGCGGCATCAATGGGACCGTCGCCGGTACCAACGCCTCTTTTGGCCTCTCCATCCTTTTCCAGCAGGATATTGGCTGTGGCCGTGATAATATTTCCGCTGTTAATTACATAATTGATAATCTTATAAGTGGAAGGAACCTGCATGGCCGTGCTCGCCACGATGGCATCCAGTTCCTTGGTACCCACAAAATGCTTCTTGGTGACGACGCGGCGGAAGGACTCATATACATTGGAGTAGTCCTCCTCACTAAGCTCATAGCCCAGCTGACGTACGACCTTGATCACCTCGCTGATATCGTCATTTTCATCCAGGGTGACGCCGGGAACATCCGTGAGGGAAATATTGGAAAAACGAGTCGTCTCCTCTTCTTCGGGAAGCAGGATCTTCTCGAGCTGTGTGACCGTCTGGTGGATCTCCGTGACACGCATGCCGGTCTCGATTCCCAGATCCATGCCCCGCATCTTTACGAAACGGATCATCTCCTCCAGGGTCGGATAGCCGTTGCGGACAGCCGTGCATTTGACACCGACAGCGCCCTTGGACACAGCTTCAGCCCCGCAGGCTGCCGCCATATGCATCTCATCGCTCACTTCCACGTAGAGTTCAATGTCGGCAAGCGCCGGAACACGTCCGATGATATCCTCGACAAAAGCGCCGAATTCGTGCGGCATCATAATGCCCGCGGAATCGCACAGCGTGACCTTGTAGGCGCCCGCTTCGATTGCCGCCGTGATGGCGTCACAGAGGAAACCTTTCTCTGCCCGTGTCGCGTCCAGTGCGGAAAACTCTACAAATTCACAGTAATAACGGCACTCTTTCACCTTTTCCGTGATCAGTGAGAGCATGGCCTTATCTTTTTTATGGCAGACATATTCCATCTGCACCGGAGAAACCGGGACGAGAAGGTTCAGTTTGGGCTTTCCCGCCACCTGGATGCTGTTCCAGGTCTTTTCGATATCGCCGTCGGCAATATTGACACAGGCAGAAATCCTGCTCTTTACCATGGAGGCAATTGTGCTGTTGGAGAGCTCCTCCGCCTTGCCTGTGCCGATCGGAGCCAGCTCAATGGTATCGGATTTCAGCCGGTCCAGGCTCCTGGCAATCTCCAGTTTTTCCTTAAAGGAAAGCGCTCTTCCGCGGATGACTGCCCCTTCCCGCAGGGTGATATCGATCAGTTTCATAGTCCTCATTCTATGCTCCTTTCTCTGTGCCACGGATTTTTAAGAGTGACACTTTCCGTAATCGTGATCCATTGTGAAAAAGTGACCGGGAGGGTCTTCCCGCATGACTGCCGGTCTGTTTCATTGTCAGCAGACAAAAATAAAACGCCCCGGAGGTTCATGACAAACCTCCGGGACGTCAGGAATCGTATTCTTGGCGCGGTACCACCCGGATTGCCGCCTGCGCGGCCGCTCAGCTGTACTCCAACAAGTACATGGCCCTTTGACGTTGGCCGGACGGGCCTCCCTACACACCCTGTTTAGAAGAACTCCGTATGCAGCGGAAAATCTCTAATGGGCTTCAAAAGACCTGCTCAGGCAGGAGACTGCGCAATCTGTTCCACACCGGCTCGCACCAACCGCCGGCTCTCTGCAGTGTACCCCAGAAAGGCATAGTGCCGTCATAGCATTTATCGGTTATCGTTCGGAAATTTATTATAGCGGAGACCCATATCCTTGTCAATATTTTGATTACGTACGATTTTGATACGATTTTGATAGAAAGGCACATATCCCGTCATACGGAAAGAAAAGCGCAAACCCGCATAAATACCGGGTCTGCGCCTTACTGTTTCGTTTTTTGTTTTCTGTTGAAAAGAGCATAAAAAAATTACAGGCTGCCGTTCATGTTCTCCAGGGTGTCGATGACTACGACGCAGTCGGGATCGACCTGCTGCATGATCAGCTTCATGATGTTCTCGGGAACCGCTACGCAGCCGCCGGTGTAGGGCTTGACGGGACCCAGGCAGTGCAGGAAGATGGCGGATCCTCTGCCGGGGGTGCCTTCTTCGTTGAAGCTGATGTTGAGGCAGTACTGATACTGGTACTCATAATCAACGATATGCTCGCTGTTTTCCATATCCAGATCAGGGTACTCCTTGAAGCTTACCATTTCGTTGTAATGCATGCCATCTCTGTCATCGCCGGACCAGTAGGTATCATCCGTGACCTGGGTGTAGGGAATCCTGCAGCCGGGATCTTTGGCGATCCCGAATGCCTTGTTAAAGCGGTAGACGCCCATGGGAGTCTGTCCGCAGCCCTCGGCATGCGCTTCATCCGCGCAGAGCCCGTTTTTGCCAACATAGCCGGGGGTGGAGAGGATCTGTTTCCAGCTTCCGTCCTTGTCCCTTTCATGCATGGAGATGGTCGCGGTCGTCAGATCTGTGCCCATGCCGGCCACAACAAAGAGCTGTTTCACGTTCTCATCCTGTGCCTGGGGGAGCTGTGTGACCCATTCGGGAGAATCTGTTTTCTGCTGGATGTCAGCATGGAGACCGGAATCTTTTGAGCCGCAGCCTGCCAGAGCCATGATGCAGATCGCCAGCGCGATCAGAACAGCGGTAAGTTTTTTCATTGGGTACCTTCCTTTCCTGATGAAGATCTTTTTTGGGATTTTGCTCCCTCTATTTCTATGGCTTAATTGTTTTTCAGAATATATAGTAAACGGCCTTTGCCGGTGGTCAGTCATCTGCCGGATCCTGATTCCGAATCCGGTCATATAAATATACGAGTACATCATAAGGAAGGGCTAAAAAAATTTGGCTTCACTTTGGCTTCATTTGGCTTCATAAGACGGCCTCTGTAGTATGGCAGAACGGCGGATACAGGTCCGCCGCGATTTCTGTACCGCGGATATGATATGGGTACAAGGCGCGCCGGGACGGAACTAACGCTTATTGGACCGCCGCCAGATTCTCTGCCGGTCCGCGGCCGCGATCAACTGGTCGCGGAAATCGGGATGGGCGATGGAAATAAGCATCTCGGCCCGTTCCCAGGTCGTACGGCCGACCAGATTGACCACGCCCTGCTCCGTGACAATGTAGTAGGCCTGGCTGCGGGGGTCCGTTACGATATCGCCCTGGAAATGGGGAACAATATTGGAACGGCGCTCGCCATTCTTGTCAATGAAGAAGGAGTGCATGCAGATAAAGGCCTTGCCGCCCCTTGCCATGGCGGCTCCGGTCACATAATCCAGCTGGCCGCCGGTACCGCTGATCTGACGCAGGCCTACGCTTTCCGCGCAGATCTGCCCGTACAGGTCTACGGCAATACAGCTGTTGATGGAGATCATATTGTCGAGCTGGGCGATGGTGGCCGGATCGTTGACAAATTCCAGCGGCTCGATGATGACGCCGGGATTCATATTGACCCAGTTGTAGAGCTTTTTGGAGCCGAAGACAATGCCGGTCACTCCCTTGCCCCGCTGGAAGGTCTTGCGTTTATTGGTCAGCTTGCCGGCCTTATACAGTTCATAATAAGCGTCGCCGCAGAGCTCCGTATGCATGCCCAGGTCTTTTACATCCGTATGGGCCAGCATGGAGCCGATTATATTGGGCATGGATCCGACGCCCAGCTGCAGGGTGGCGCCGTCATGGATGAAGGGAATGATGTGGGTGGCGACCTGTATATCCTCTTTGGAAGGGGTCTGGATGGGGAATTCCGGAAGGGGCGGATGCTTGCCTTCCACGATGTAGTCGACCTCGGAGATATGGATGCTTTCATCAAAGCCGCCCAGGATCCGGGGCAGACGTTCATTGACCTCTACGATCACCACATCGGCCTGCTCCAGGATCCCTTTGGCAACGCCGGTGGAACAGGACAGGTTGAAATAGCCGTGACTGTCCATGGGCGTGACAGAGCACATGGCTACATTGACGGTCAGGAAATGCCGGTAATAGGGAACCAGCAGGTGAAAGATCATGGGGATGTAGTTGCACAGGCCCCGGTCGCAGAGCTGGCGTTCATAGGCACTGCAGTGCCAGGAATTATAAATGAAATGCTCCCGTTCCGGATCACATTCCACCGTCTGGATCGGTCCAAAGCAGAGGTTTCCCCGGATCTTGACATCATGCAGTTCCTCCTTGCGGTTGGCCAGGGCCCGGTCCAGCAGATAGGGAAACCCCACATTGCTGGTATAGTCGACCCAGTCGCCGCTTTTGACGACTTCGACCGCCTCCTCCGGCGTTCTGTATTTTCTGGCGTATTCTTTACGGAAATCTATGAAATCCATAGCTGTTCTCCTGTATGCGCGCGGTCCCGCGGGGCGGCTGCCCGGGGAAATATCGGGTTTCGGTATTGCTCTAAGTATACAATGAATTGGTGCCGATTGGGACAGATTCTGTTATGATAAACAGGAAAGAAAGCAGGAAAACCAATGGCTGACAGAAACGGTCCTGCGGTCCGGTCTGGTCCGGGAGCGGACAGGCAGAATACGGAAGCAGGCAGTACGGAAGATATCAGAACTGAAGATGTCAACATTGAAAATGTCAACACTGAAAATGTCACAGTTACAGGATACTTGTAATTGCTGAAAAGAGAGGAGTATCTATGAAATTAGGAGTGATCGGAACCGGCAAGATTGTACATGAAGCCTTATTTGCCCTGAGCCATGTAGAGACGATCGAGCTCAAAGCGATCTTTGCCCGTCCTCACAGCGCGGACAAGGGAAAAGCCCTGGCAGAGAAATACGGTATCGAACAGGTCTATACCGACTACGCGCAGCTGCTGGCAGAGGCGGATGTGGACGCGGTCTATATCGGACTTGTCAACAGCGCCCACTTCGGCTATTCCAAAGAAGCCATGCTGGCCGGTAAGAATGTCATCCTGGAAAAGCCCTTTACTTCCACGCTGGCGGAAGCGGAGGAACTGATTCAGATCGCGAAGGAGAGGAACCTTTTCATCCTGGAGGCGATTACCACCATTCACGGTCCCATTCATAAGAAAATTGAGGAATGGCTGCCTAAAATCGGAACGGTGAAAGTCCATCAGGGCAATTATTCCCAGTATTCCAGCCGCTATACCGATTATCTGCAGGGGAAGGTGGCGCCTGCCTTTGATCCGGAGCTGTCCGGCGGCGCCCTGTATGACATCAATCTTTATAATATTTACACGGCGGTCGCCCTGTACGGCGCTCCTGTCAAGGCTGTATATTATCCCAACCTGGGCTTTAACGGCGTGGATACTTCCGGCGTAGAGATCCTGCAGTATGATGGATTTACGGCGACTCTGACCGGCGCCAAGGACGCGGACAGCCCCTGCCATACCATCCTGCAGGGTGAAAAAGGCTGGATCAAGGTGCTGGGCAAACCCAATGTACCCCAGGGGATCGATCTGGAATACTGGGATGAGGGCAAGCCCAATGTTCCCAGCCCTTCCGGCGGTATGGACAGGGCCATGATCAAAGAACATTATGAGGCGCCGGAACTGGCCCACCGCATGGTGCCGGAATTCACGGAATTCGCCCGGATCATTGATACAAGGGACCGGGAAGCGGCAGACCGCTGCGCGGTCAATTCGCTGAACGTCATCCGGGTCCTGGAAACATCCAGAAAAGGCGCCGGTATCCGTTTCGGTATAGATGGGTAAGGACCAGAAGCAGTCCGGGCAGGAGGCAGCAGACATGGAGATCATACAGCTTGGAACGGCTTCTATCTGGCCGGCGGAAGTCAGTTCTTCCTTTTTGATCGACGGACACATTCTGGTGGACTGTCCCAACGGCCTGATCAAACAGATGAAGCGGCTGGACCTGGACATTCTGAAAATTGACACCGTTCTGATCACCCATTTTCATGCGGATCATTATTTTGACCTGCCTCTGCTGTATCTGGAGCTGGCTTTTGACGCGGCTGAACGGGGCACGCAGTCCTGTCCGCTGACGCTGGCCGGCCCGTCCGGTATCAGGGCGCAGACAGAAACGCTGTACCGGCTGGCCTATGCGGATACAGCGCAGGCGGTATATGAGACTATCCCGTTCCGCTACATTGATCTGGCGGAGGATGGAAGACAGCACCGGCTGCGGTATCCGGAACATGGCAGCGGGCCGGCCGGGGCAGAGGATCCGGCAGAAGGCCTGGCAGCCGGGGGCGGTCAGATTTATGATCTGCGGGCTTATCCTGTGATCCATGGCGCTACAGAGGCCTGGGGCTATACGGTGACCTGCCGGGAGAAAACGGCCGGCTTTACCGGTGACACCAGCTTCTGTCCGGGCATGGAGGAGATCGTAAGGGCATCGGACCTTGCTTTCGTGGAGGCGAGCTATCCGGTCCATCAGTCCGTTCATATGGGGATCGACAAGATTCTGGAGCTGCAGAAAAAATATCCGGAGAAAAGGATCATCCCGACACATATGGGCAGGGAAGCCCGGCGGGCATATGAAGAAGCCGGCGGCCGGGCGCCCGCGGACGGAACGGTATGGCGCCTGTAGGTACTGCAGCCGGGAACTTCGCGGAGACAGAGACGGATCCGTATTACAGGAGCGCAGACAGCAGCCGCCTGTAAGATCGCGGAGCATGGAGCGGAGGCGGATATGCCTCCGCTGCTTTTACACAAAGCGCCGGGGACGGCCGGCAGAAAAAGAGGGACCGGGATGGCACTGGAGGATGTAAGGAAACAGATTGACGGGATTGACACCCGGATCCGGGAGCTGCTGATGGAGCGCCTGGATTGTTCCGCGCAGGTCGCGGAGGCCAAACTGGCTGTCGGGGAAACGACGGTCTACCGGGCAGACCGGGAAACGGAGATTCTGGACCGGCTGGGCGCGCAGGTCACGGAGGACCGCAGGGCCGGCTATCTGGCCGTGGTCCGGAAGGTCATGGAGACCAGCCGCATGTACCAGTACGGAATCATGTATGACCGTCTGGAAGATCCTTTCGGGCCCCTGTCCCGGGAACTGGACATGCCGGAACGTACTGACCGGGTCAGGGTCTGTCTGACCAGAGAGAACCGCCCGAACGCCATGTCTTCTATCCTGAGCATGATCGGCGACTATGGATTTAACATGGAACAGATGGAACTGATCCGGGAGGACGCGGAGCGGCAGACAGTCACATTTGAGCTGGTGATCATCGGGGATCTCCATGAGACCCGCATGAAAAAGCTGATGTTCCAGCTGTCCAAAGAAAGCATGGATTTCAGGATCCTGGCCTGTTATAGCGCGGATCTGATGAAAAGGCACAGCAGGACAGAGTCATAGAGAAACGACAGGAGCAGCCCGGCGCCGGAATGGATGGAAGTGTCCGGGTAAGGCAGGATGAGGCGGAAGAATGGAAAAAGAACTGATCGAGATTACAGATTATGAGGATCCAAGACTGGATGTGTACGCCAGGCTGAACGAGACCCAGCTGCGGCATTATTACGCCCCTAATGGAGGCCTGTTCATTGCCGAGTCTCCCAGGGTCACAGCGCGGGCCCTGGCAGCGGGCTGTCAGCCGCTCTCCGCTCTGGTGGAGAGAAGCCAGGCATTTGGAGAAGCTGCCGAAGTGCTGGAGAGCCTGCCGGACATCCCTGTATTTACGGGAACTTCGCAGACCATCCGCCAGCTGACCAACATCCCCATGACCCGGGGCCTGCTCTGCTGTATGCGGCGGCCCGTCCTGCCGAGCGTGGAGACGGTGACTGCCGGCACGCGCAGGATCGCGGTCCTGGAAAATGTGACCAATCCGACGAATGTTGGCGCGATCATCCGGTCTGCCGCGGCACTGGGTATGGAGGCAGTCCTGCTCAACCATGCCTGCAGCGATCCCTGTTACCGCAGGGCTGCCAGGGTCTCCATGGGGACCGTATTCCAGATGCCCTGGACCTATCTGGAAAACACGGAGACCGGCAGGGGCATGCATTATGTTGCCCTGCTGCAGTCGCTCGGATTCAAAACGGCAGCCCTGGCCCTTCGCAAGGATACGGTCAGCATATCAGATCCCTGCCTGGCGGCCGAGGAGAGGCTGGCGGTCATACTGGGCGCGGAAGGAGAAGGACTGACGGATGAGACCATCGACCGGTCGGATTATACGATCCGGATCCCCATGGCCCACGGAGTGGATTCCCTGAATGTGGCGGCCTGCAGCGCGGTGGCCTTCTGGGAGCTTTCTCTTTACAAAGGGTAGCGCGGCTTAACGGGGAATCTCCGAATATCCAAAATGAAACATACACTGATGGGAGAATGGCAGAAAGGCCGGGCAAACCGGCCGGATAACTTCCGCAGTACGCGGGATACAGATTCTGTTCAGGATTGCCCGGGACTGCCGGCCGGATTCTCCGTGGGCATCGGATAGTTGTCCAGGCAATAATTGAGATAGATTCGGTGGGCCGCCGAAATGACCGCGCTTTCCAGCATATGCTGGCCGAAATCAGCGTCCCTGGGATACAGGACCGGTGCTTTGGTTTCATCGAACAGGGAAGCCAGCATGGATTCAAAGCGGATCCGGAAATTCTCATAGGCGTTTTCCGCTGTATAGCTGCCCTGCTGGATCGTGAACAGCGTATGGATGTGTTCCAGAGGCAGGACCTGCTTTGTCAGGGACATAAAGAAGAAGTAACCAATCTGGTCCCGGAAATACTGCTTTTTGACAGGCCTTGCCACATAGCCTTTTTTGACATAATTGCTGAGCATGGAGGAAGTCACGGTGGGCTGCCCCAGCGGCTGCAGGCTGTCATTGATGTAGCGGGTGACCTGGTCCAGATAGAGACCGACATCGGGGATCTCATGATAGGCAGGCAGGTGGAAACTCTGGATCGTGTTAGCTGACATTTTTGTATATCTCCATGTATTTCATTCAGAAATCTAAACACATTATTAAATAAGTTCAAACAAAGCAGGCGGACTTGATTTCTACTAATAGAGACATTATACTCTTTTATACAAGTTATTGAATAGCTGATTTGAGGGTCGATGTTCTACTTTTTGCAGTCATGTTAAGAAGCCCCCTTTTTACAGAACAGGAAGGTGCTTGCTGTGAAATATCAGATTGTTTCGGATTCCGCATCCGACCTTTTGGAACTTGCGGACATTAATTTTTCTACCGTGCCGCTGCATATCGTTGTAGACGGGACGGATTTTGCGGATGACGCCCGTCTGAGCGTTCCGAACCTGCTGGATAAGCTCAGGAGCGGAAAAAGCTCTACGACAGCCTGCCCTTCTCCGGATGACTGGATCTCCGCTTTCCAGGATGCGGACAGGGTATTCTGCGTGACGATCACCAGCGGACTTTCCGGATCCTATAATTCCGCGGTCATCGCAAAGGACATCTATGAAGAAAGGCATCCGGACCGCAAAGTCTACATCATTGATTCGCTGGCGACCGGGTCCAAAATGGTCATGCTCTGTGAGAAGCTCCGGGAACTGATCCTGGCCGGCCATGACGCGGAGGAGATCTACCGCCAGATCAAGGAATATAATGAGCACTGTTTCCTGTATTTCGCGCTGGCTTCTCTGGACAATCTGGCCAGGAACGGCAGAGTCAGTCCCATTCTGGCGAAAGGAATCAAGATCCTTGGAATCCGGATCGTGGGAACCGCCAGTACGGAAGGCATGCTGGAGCCGCTGAGCAAATGCAGAGGCGACAAGAGATCGATTCCCGCCATCATCGAATACATGAAGGAAAAGGGATATCAGGGCGGCAGAGTCGTCATTACCCATAACGGCAACCATGACGCTGCCATGGAACTGAAGAGGCAGCTGAAGACAACGTTCGGTACCCGCAGCGGTGAGATCCACCGGACCAGAGGCCTGTGCAGCTATTACGCGGAGCCCGGTTCCATCATGCTGGCCTTCGACCTTTCGCCGGTCGATCCGGTATAAAACGGATCTTCTGTGTGTGTCACAATATTTGCGGGCAGAAAAGCAAAGCCGGCGATATAAAGACTTAACTTAAAACAGTCCATGCTTCCGTCCTCACAAGGACAGGAAACATGGACTTTTTTCTGGTAAATACTGACTCTGATGTCAGCCTTCGTACCGACTTTGATGACAGCAGGGCGTTCAATCCGGTCCGGCCGTTTCAAAAGTCTTACATGAAGTTGGTGATCAGAGCAACGATTCTCAGGGCGAACAGGACGAATACGACCCACATAACAGGGGAGATATCCTTAGCCTTGCCGGTAAAGACCTTCAGAAGTACCCAGCTCATAACAGAGAACATGATACCGGTCGCGATGGAGTAGGTCAGGGGCATCATGGACAGGGCCAGGAAGGCACCGACGGTATCCGCCAGATCGCCATCATAGTTGATCTTCTTGGCGGAAGAGATCATCAGCATACCGACATAGATCAGAGCGGGGGCTGTCGCGAAAGAAGGAACCGCCAGGAATACAGGGGAAAGCAGGATGGAAACCAGGAACAGAAGACCTGTGACAACAGAGGCCAGACCTGTTTTCGCACCGGCGCCAACGCCTGCGCTTGATTCTACGAAAGAAGTAATGGTAGAGGTACCCAGGCATGCGCCTGTAACAGTGCCGAGCGCGTCGGAGAAGAAGATCCTGCCGACACGGGGGATGTTGCCGTCCTCATCCAGCAGGCCGGCCTTGTCAGCGACACCTACGACTGTGCCGACGGTATCGAACAGGTCAACATACAGGAAGGCGAATACGATGGCTACGAACTGGGGCAGGTTTTTGATGGCCCAGGCGAAGTCGAATTTAAAGGCTGTATTCTGCAGACCGGACAGGTTGGCAACAAAGCCGCCGGAAAAATCAGGGAATACACTGGCGCCCTGATACCAGCCGATGGACTGAGCAATCATACCCAGGATCCAGGTGATAATGATACCGATCAGAACGGCACCGGTCACGTTGTAGTGGATCAGTGTGATGATGATCAGGAATCCGATCAGGGCCAGAGCGACTTCCGCCGTCTTGAGGCTGCCCAGACCGACCAGGGTGGCGTCATCATTGATGACGATACCGGCATTTACAAAACCGATAAAAGTAATGAAGAGACCGATACCGCAGGTAATACCGAATTTCAGGTTTTCGGGAATACTGTTGACGATCTGTTCACGGATCTTGAAGAAGGACATGATGATGAAAATGATACCTTCTACAAGGACAGCGGTCAGCGCGATCCTGAAAGCGCCTTCGGCGCCTCCCAGTTCGCCCAGACATACTGTATAGGCAAAGTAAGCGTTTACACCAAGTCCTGCCGAAAGAGCGATCGGATAGTTGGCATAAAAAGCCATGACAAGCGTGGCAACACCGGAAGCAAGGGCAGTAGCAGCGAAAACGCCGCCCGGATCCATGACCGCACCCAGAATGGAAGGGTTAACGGCAAGGATGTAAGCCATTGACAGGAAGGTAGTGATGCCGCCAATGATCTCTGTATGGACCGTTGTGCCGTGCTCCTTCAGATGGAATTGTTTCTCCAGCATAGTGGACCTCCTAAAAAAAAATCAATCAGGGAAAATTTCCCAGGTACCTTGCCTATTATATATACTTTTTGAAAAAATGGAACATTTAATATCCGATTTGTTTAGAAATTCTTTATATTTTTCAAAAAAACACGCCAAAGAACCCTTCGGGCCGGCTCTGAACTGGTTCAGTCCCGTCCCGAAGGGTTCTTTGCAAGAGGGGGGAGTATATATCAAATTTAAGAAGTTGGCTTTTTTGGTGGAAGGTTTTTGTTCCCTTCGATGGTTCTAATCTTACAGGGGAAATGTGTTCAAATTGTAGACACACTCTAAAGAAAAAATAAATTAAAGAGAAAGAATTTAGAAACCGTTTTCGAAAGACTTTTGGAGATCTTTTTTCCCGGAAAGATTTTTGGAAAACGGAATGGAAAGCAGCGGCCGCCAGGACCTGCCTGCAAAAATACTGTGCAATAAATTGGACGAGGCGAAGATTGAAAACAGCAAGCGCCTCGTGAGAAAATATGAACAAGTCACAGAACTTATTTAACTATAACGGAATGAGAGAGGGCTTTGCATTGAGTAACTTAAATGAACGCTGTGAGCAGATTCTGCAGATTCTGACAAGGGCCGGTGATTATATAACACTGAAAGAGATCGCGAACCGTACAGGCGTATCCAGAAGAAGCATTTATTATGATATCTGCAATATCAATGACTGGCTGGATGACCATGGCCTGAAAGAGCTGGAAGCGGAAAGGGGGAGAGGGATCCTGCTGTCCGCGGCTGAAAAGGAAGCGATCTCCGCAGCCATGGGAGAGAAGGAATTCGAGGAATACTATCAGTTCCTTCCTTCCGACAGACAAAAAATCATTATTACCTATATTATTCAGAGTGAGGAACCCGTCTATATAGAGCAGCTGATCGATATCTGTCATGTCAGCAGGAACACGGTCTTCGGAGATATCAAGATCGTAGTCCAGCTGCTGAATGAGTACAGCCTGGAACTGCGATATGAACCGAAAAAAGGATATGTGATCTTCGGCAGTCCGGTCCAGATCCGCGCCCTGTTCATCCTTTATTATGAAAGTCTCCGAGCTCTGGCAGGCAGCGGCCTGATTCCTTTTTTGGCCAGGGAAAATGTACAGGAATACTATGACAGGCTGGAAAACGTCAGAAAGGAGTTGGGAGTCGATTATGTGGAGGGCAGTATTGACGCCCTTGCTCTGCTGCTGCCGATCATGTACAGGTATCAGGATCCCATTTATTTTCCGGAACTGAAGATGGGAGAGATTGAAAATTCGGTCGAGTATGGTCTTGTGCGCAAATATTTTCCGGATCTGAAGCCGGGTGAACAGGTCTATCTGAGCCTGCATCTGCTGGGGGCCAGGCTTTCCGTATCGACAGAGGAAATTTTTGAAAAGCGGTCGGACCAGTCGATTTACGGAATTACCAAGGCCCTGGTCACGGAATTTGAGAAGACCGCCTGTGTGACCTTCTCCAACAGGGAAGAACTGGAACGGGCCCTTTTCATCCATATCCGCAGTTCCATGTACCGCTACCAGTACGGTATCCAGATCGGCAATCCCATGACAGAAGATGTGGTCAGGGAATATCCCAACCTCTTTGAACTGACCAAGCATGTAACAGTCTATCTGGAGCAGATGATCAACCTGCCCATACCGGACAGTGAGGTGGCCTATCTGGCCCTGCACTTTGGGGCCTTCCTGAAATCCGGCACAGAAAAGCATACCCGGCTGCGGATCCTGATTGTTTGCAGCAATGGTGTGTCGACCGGCAATATGCTGCGGCATGAAGTGGAAAGCCTGTTGCCGGAAGCGGAGATCGTGGACGTCCTGCCGGCCAGTAAGCTTGTCAATGTACAGGATATGTGTGATCTGGTCATATCTACAGTTCGGATCAGCGCGGTGGTCCCTGTACTGGTGGTCCATCCCATACTGACCAATGAAGACAGGCTGTACATCCTCAGCAACTCGCTGGTGGCTGACTTTACCAGCAAGGGCACGGCACAGAGGCTGTTCGACGTCGTTAAGAAATATGTGGATCCGTCAGATTATGAAGCGTTGAAGAAGGATATCAATCAGTTCATGCTTTTCTCCAACGTTCCGGCAGAGTCAATTGTGAGTGAAAGGGACAGAGGGATCGTGGAAATCCTGGACGCGTCCAAGATCCGTATTTATGAAGACGGCATGAAATGGACCGACGCCATTTACCGGGCCGGTGAGCCGCTGCTGCAGAACGGCAGCATCATAGAACATTATCTGGACTCTATTATTTCCCAGACAATGTACTACGGTTCCTATATGTTCATTACCGATGATATCTGCCTGGCTCACGCCAAGCCGGAGGATGGCGTCAATCGCATTGATGTTGCCCTGAGTCTGTTCCGGCAGGGAATTCCCTTCCCGGGAGGAAAAACAGCCCGGGCCATTATTGTCCTGAGCGCGGAGGACAATGAAAAACATCTCCGGGTCCTGAATGACCTGCTTACATTCGCGGAAGACAGGGAGAACCTGCAGGCACTGATCGACGCTGCCGGGGTACGGGAAATCATGGACCTGCTGCGGGAAAAACTCCGTTAAACAAAAGAATGCCTGCAAGGAAAAGATTTTATGATCAAAGGGTATTGTAACCCTATACTTTTTCAGTCATGTGATTTTGGGGATGTAATACTGAATATATTATCTTATAGAAAGAACACTGTCAGGAAAACGCCCGGCCGGATCTGATCCGGCCGGGCGCTTTTCATAGTGCGCCCTGCGGCGCGCATTTCTATCGGTGGAAGTCCCTAATCCGTAACCTTGTCTGCACGTTAAGTCGAAAGCATCTGGACTTCTATTGCGCAGACCGGATTGATAAAGTATAGATACAGAAAGGAACCGGCCGGTCCCGAGAAAAAAGAAACAAAGCAGCTGATCTCCAGAGAGGGATCAGGAAGGAGTACAGAATGAACCTTCTCAAAGCGGAGAATGTACAGATCCTCGATCACGCGGCAGACTGGAAAGAAGCGATCATCCAGTCCGTACTGCCCCTGGAAAAGGGAGGATTTGTGACAGAGGAGTATAAAAAAGCCGTAGTTGCCAACGTTGAGGAATTCGGACCTTATATCTGCATCGCACCCCATGTGGCCATGCCCCATGCCAGACCGGAGCAGGGCGCCCTGCAGACTCAGGTGGCCGTCACGCTTTTCAGAGAGGAAGTCTCTTTCGAAAGAGAAGACGCCAGAGCCAACCTGTTCATCGCCCTGGCGGCGGCGGATTCCAATCGTCATCTGGAAGCTCTGATGCAGATTTCAGAACTTCTGCAGGATGAGGAGAAAGCGGAGGCAATGCTGCACGCGGCAGACGCGGCGGAGCTTTACAGCTACTTCGCGTGAGCTGTCAAGCGCAGCAGAAAAACGGACAATAGTTTTTTAAGATAGGGAGTAAAAAAATGGCAGTATTAATGTTTATCCAGTCGATCATGTCGACACCGGCAATCTTCGTCGGACTTATCGCAATGCTGGGCCTGATCCTTCAGAAATCAGATCTCCAGACCATTATAAAGGGAACCATCATGACAATCCTGGGCTTCATCGTCCTGAACGCAGGCGCCGCTCTGGTACAGGAAGCGATCGTTCCCTTCGGCAACATTTTCCAGACCGCTTTCGGCATGGAAGGTGTCATCCCCAATAACGAAGCAGTCGTATCCGTAGGACTGAACCAGTTCGCCACGGAAACAGCGGCCATCTTCGCGCTGGGCATGGTAGCCAACATCATTCTCGCGAGATTTTCCAACATGAAATTTATTTTCCTGACCGGTCACCATGCCCTGTACATGGCATGCCTGGTCACCTGCATCCTTGAGATTGCAGGCATGCAGGGTGTCATGCTTTATGTCGCCGGCGCGCTCCTGCTCGGATTTGTCATGGCGTTCTTCCCCTGGCTCATGCAGCCTATCGTCCGGGAAGCGGTCGGTGATGACTCTGTCGCCCTTGGCCATTTCGGTTCCATCGCTTACTGGGTATCCGGTCAGATCGGCAAGCTTTTCGGCGGTAAGGACGGCAGCAGGAAAGGTACGACCACAGAAGATATTGACTTCCCCCAGGGACTGTCCTTCCTGAGAAATAACAACATTTCCATCGCGCTGGTCATGTTCGTCTGCTATTTCATCGTCGCTGCCATCGCTGTAGTCAAGGCTCCCGCTGAGGCGGCTGAGTTCTTCGGCGATCAGAACTGGGTCGTATACACCATCGTAGAATCCATTACCTTCTCCGCAGGCGTTTACGTAGTCCTGGCAGGTGTCCGTCTGGTCATCAACGAGATCGTTCCCGCTTTCAAGGGCATCTCCGAGAAGCTGGTTCCCAACGCGGTCCCCGCTCTTGACTGCCCGATTATGTTCAACTTCGCTCCCAACGCTGTTCTGATCGGTTTCGCCAGCTCTTTCATCGGCGGTATCCTGGCCCTCTTCGTCCTGATCGGAATGAATGCCGCAGGCATCGCGGCAGCCATGATCCTTCCCGGCGCGGTCGTCCACTTCTTCTGCGGTGCAACAGCAGGTGTCTGCGGCAACGCGACCGGCGGTCTCAAGGGCGCGGTCGTAGGCTCTTTCGTCCACGGTATTGTGGTTACTTTCCTGGCAGCGGGCCTGTATCCCATCATGGGCGCCCTGGGCTTCGTAGGAACGACCTTCTCTGACGCGGACTTCACAGTTGTCGGTATCATCTTCGGAACCCTCTGCCGCTTCATCGGCCAGGGCGGCATGCTTGCCATCATCGCGGTCCTCTTCGTGATCCCGATCATCTACAACTACACCATCGGCAGAAAAGCGGCCTGAGCCTGACAGCTGCACATTGACCTGCACGGTATCTTGAAAAAGGCTGGACTTCTGTTCCGGGCAGCAGCATGGTACAGTAAATACAGATCAGAGATACCTGCAGGTCCTGACAGACATACAAAACAGGAAATTATCTAAACGCAATTGAACATATCGGAAACACGCGGTATTGGAAACGAAACAGGCCAATACAGTCACATAAGTACAGAGTATATAAATTCAGAAAGTACAGAAATCAAATATGAGGTTATACCGGAAAGGGGTTACACTATGGAAAACATCAAGAAAATCGTTTGCTTCTGCGGATCAGGTCTGGGATCTTCCTTCATGATGGAGATGAACTGCAAAAAGGCACTGAAGAATCTGGGCATTGACGGTGTCACTGTTGAGCATACAACACTGGCGGACGTGCACAGCGGCATGGCGGACCTGCTGATCTGCGGCAACGACCTGCTTCCCCAGGCACAGAAAGCCGGTAAGGCTGTCGGCCTGAAGAATCTGGTCTCCCTTCCTGAAATGACAGAGAAGCTCAAAGAAGCATTCGGAATCTGAGATATCCAAAAATCATAGCTGGTTATTCATAAAGTTGAAATAAGCGTCAGCAAAAAGGGATAAAAGAAGAAGAGAGCCGGGCAGGATCGCCCGGCTTTCTTCAATATTTTAGTGATTTACATTTTAGTGATTTTAGGATTCATTTGCGCGATATTCAGTTTTTGAAATGCGCCTGCCGGAAAATCAGCGCATGGACAGACCGGTTTCCCCGGAAGCTCTGTCGGAGCAGCTTTACAGGCACGCCGCGGGATCAGAGAATCTCAGTGGATCCGTCATTGCGGATGATTTCGAACTTGCAGTCAAAGCCATAAGCGGCAGCCGCGCTCAGCAGGATTGCCCAGGGAGCGGCCGCGATGCCCAGGATACCGACGCCGACGCCCACGTTGACGGGTACAGTGACCAGTTCTTTACCTCCGCGGGTGACGCGGATTTTATTAACGTTGCCCTCTGCTATGGATTTTTTGATTCTTTCTTTCAGGTGCTCCGCTGCTTCCACGGGATCCGGGATCTCATCATCTGCAGGGATACCGTCGATGACCGGGATGCCCTCCTCTTCGGGCGCCGCTTCCTGTGTTCCGGCAGCCTTCGCGGCTTCTTCAATCAGGATGATGGCCTCAAGGGCATCGCCGTCTGTTTTCTCCAGAGCGTCCTTTGCTTCTTTATAAGTACAGTTGGTCCTGTTGATGACCTGGTCGACTGCTTCTAATGTAATTGCCATAATAATCCTCCAAAATAAGACAGAATGTGTTTCCCGCCGGGCGGGAAAAGATATGGGAATGGTTTACATGTAAATAGTTTACATATACCATAATACTCGCTTTTTCCCCGAATAAAAATGAAAATTCTGTAACAAAATCAGAAGCAGAATATGAAATGCCGCCAGATCTGCGGACATGTGATTTCACATGCGATCCGGCGACGGCAGATACTTCACAGACCGTCCGGACTTTACGGCGCTTTCACAAGCGGTGCGGAAATCAGGTCTTTCCTATGCTATAATAAAAACATATATTGTGATGGATTAATTGGAGGTGTGGCAAATGAGGAGAAGATATCCATATGCCGTAGCTTTTAAAATCGTACTTATGCTGGCGGCGGTCGGCGGGATCGCGCTCCAGTGCATGGGAGGAGCGGAAGGATTTTCACTGCAGCCTTTTAAGATGTTCCCGACGCTCAGCAACCTGTTCGTGGTCTTTTACCAGGCCGTGCAGATTTCCGCCCTGGTCCAGACCCGGGGAGAAGAAGACTTTTCTCACCCGATCCAGTTCATGTCCCTGGTCACAGTGGTTCTGTCGGGATTGATCACACTTGTCATGGGAAAGTATCAGTTTGCCGGAAACCGTGCCATGCTGCTGGCGGCCATGATCCTGATGAACATCATCGTTCCGCTTATGAGCATTATTGACTGGATGTTCTTCACCAGAAAAGGTACCTATGAACCATATTATCCGCTGCTTTCCCTGATTCCTCTGGCTGTTTATGTGGCGGCTGTCTATATCGGCAAAGCGGCAGGTTTTCCGCTGGGTCCCAGTAGGGAAAATCCGTATCCGTATGATTTTCTGAATCTGGAGGTCATGGGGGTCGTTAAGATTCTGATCGTATGTATTATCATCGGCGGCGCGGCCGTCATGCTGGGGTGGTTCCTTTACAAGGCGGACTACGTTCTGAGCTGGCAGCAGGCCGAAGAGAAAGAGAATAAAAAGAAGAAGAGCCGCCGGAAAAGGAGCAGAACAAAAAAGGATCAGACGGAAAAGAGTTGACCTGAAGGGGATTCCAAAATAAAATTCCAGGAATTTTATTTCTGAAACAGCAGGTCCGGACAGGACCTGCTGACAAAGTACAAAACAAAGATGAGGGGGTATTTATATGAAGCATGAGATGAGAACCAAGCGGAACGATCTGCTTTCCGGGAAGGTCATTAAGGGGCTGGCTTCCAGGAACATGACCGGTTATTACGCGAAGACCGGAGAAGAGGCGCTGCGGATCGCCCTGTCTCTGATTCCGGAAGGCAGCACAGTTACCCGGGGCGGCTGTATGTCCGCCGCCCAGATCGGGCTGGATGACGCCCTGCAGGCAGGCAATTATACCTTCGTGGACAGGGACAAGACCGAAGATAAACGAAAGGCGGCCCTGATGGCCTATGACTGCGATGTGTTCATTGCCAGCGCAAATGCCATGACAGAGGACGGCGTCCTGGTCAACATTGACGGCAACGCCAACCGGGTATCCGCCATTGCCTTCGGTCCCCGCAAGGTCATCTTTATTGTCGGCATGAACAAGGTGACCAAAGATGTGGACGCGGCCATGAAGCGGGCCCGGAATGAAGCGGCGCCGATCAACGCCCAGCGGTTCGGCCTGGATACGCCCTGCGCCAAAACCGGCTCCTGCATGAACTGCAAGTCACCGGATACCATCTGCTGCCAGTTCCTGATCACCCGGTATTCCAAGCATAAGGACAGGATCCATGTGATCCTGGTCGATGAGCAGCTGGGATTTTAAGCAGGGCTGCAGCCGCCCGGCTGTTGCTGCGGTGCGCAGGGCGTAATAATGCGAATAATATTATTCCGCAGGATCTTCATACGGATCCTCCAGGTGACGGAACAGATCCCCTTCGAGGACATAAATATCCCCGAAGGGGATTTTCATATCTATGATCTGCAGAAAGCAGGCAGAGGCGTCAACACGGGATACCATGCCGGTCGTCTCCCGGTAATTGCCCCGGATCCCGTCTCCATTCAGTTCTTCCGCCCGGGGATCCCGCTGGAAATAGATAACGGTAATAACTGCAGGCGGCCTGTCACGATCTGGATCGGACCGGCAGTACCGGTCCAGCCAGCGGAGCTTCCGGTCCAGCAGTTCTCTGGCTTCTTCTGTCAGCCGGGCGGGCGGCCGGGTGATTTTCTGGCGTTCCGCCACTTTCCAGCGCAGGTCGGGAAGGGCGTCAAAAGGAGCGAAGATCTTGGCCCGGTTCTGCAGGCTCATTTTGGGATGGCGGCGGGAAAAGGCGTCCCGATCGTGGATAGGCCGGTCCCGGGAAAGGGCCATAGAATAATCTGTCATACTCTCGCTCCCTTTATCATACTGTCTGCAGAAGACTTCCGGCTCTGCAGGCGGTGGGCAGTTCACTATTTCGTACAGCAGGGTGCTGCGCCGCGCATGCCGGGGATACGGTGCGCAGGGCAGAGCTTACGCCTGGGGCTCAAGCTCTGTGACCGCCGATCTGGGTGTTCCGCTCCCGGGTCCGGGCGTCATCCAGCAGATTCAGGCCCCGCAGGACGGCGTTCCTGCCGTAGCGGCTCCGGATTGAGGCGATGGCCCTCTGCAGGCGTTTTTCCTTTTCCAAGAGCGCGGGATCGGTGAAGAGGTCATATTGAAAATAGCTGTCGTTTTCATGGATGACATTCTGGGCAGTGACTGAGACCCTGCGAATGTAATACTGGCGGTTGACGGCCTGCCGGTAGAAGGTCCAGGCTGCAGGAATGATCCGCATGGCGGAATTGGTCTGTGTGCCCAGGCGGATGGTCCCGCCGGTGTGTTTGGGAGTCTTGCGGCCCAGATAGTCATAATAGAAGGCGCCCTGAAAAAAGGCATTGTCACAGGAGCTGTAGTCGTAGCCGATATGAATGACGATACTGTCCGTCACCAGATTTTTGGAGACCAGTTCGACACACAGCTCGTCGGCCATTTCCCGGATGATCAGGCCGGCTTTTTCATAATCATAGGGCTTGGGCAGGACCTGGCCGGTCTGCACCGAATGGCGGACCGGTGTGAAGGTCTTGATCCGGGGCATGGTACAGGGCTCCAGTCCCCAGGCGTGGTCGATCAGGAGCTCCGCGTTGATGCCGAAAAGCTGATAAAAGAGCTCTTCGTTGGTCAGGGACATGGTGGCAATATCCCCCATGGTAAAAATGCCCTGGGTAGAGAGGGTCCGGGAGGTGCCGCCGCCGATCTGCCAGAAATCGGTCAGGGGCATATGGTCCCAGAGCAGGAGGCGGTAGGACATGGGCGTCAGCTCGGCGATCCGTACGCCGTCCGCGTCGGCCTCCATACGCTTGGCAACAATGTCCATGGCAACTTTGGCCAGATACATATTGGTGCCGATGCCGCAGGTCGCGGTGATGCCGGTGGTGGAGAGGACATCCCGGACCATGGTCATGGCCAGTTCATGGGGCGTCATGCGGTAAAGGGGCAGGTAGTCGGTGATATCGATAAAAACTTCATCCACGGAATACACATGGATATCTTCCGGCGCTATATATTTCAGATAAATCCCGTAGATCCGGGCAGTACAGCTGGTATATTTTGCCATCTGGGGGACGGCGGTTATATAGTCGATCTTCCGGCCGGTACGGATCTCTGCCTCCCGGATCTTCTGCTTGGCTTCGAATAAGCGGGGGCGGCCCGGGACGCCCAGGGCCTTGAGGGCCGGGGAGACGGCCAGACAGATGGTGGCGTCGGAGCGGGAATCATCCGCGACCAGCAGACGGGCGGTCAACGGATCCAGTCCCCGTTCCACACATTCAACGGACGCGTAAAAGGACTTCAGATCGATACAGAGATAAATCCGGTCCTTTGACGGAAGGGAAAATTTTTCAGAGCCTTTTATCGTCGATTTTTGTTTATCACTACTGCTCATCGCTCTCAAAATCCTCCCCCGGAAAAATATCTCTGCTTTG
>CADAOZ010000024.1 GCA_902789735.1 uncultured Lachnospiraceae bacterium | reverse complement strand
GTCCTAAAAGCGTTCCGAAGAACGACATCACCCTGGCCAGAGTTCACCATATGCGCTTTATGGGTGTGCCTGCCAAAGACATCGCTGAAGAGATCGGAGCATCCAGGCGAACCTTCTATCGGAGATTCGAGCAGATAAAATACAAAAACCTTGACCCGGATACTCCCTTCAGCAAGTGGATCTGACTTTCTTAGATCAGTGTGCCAAAAACTGGGATTTATGGCACAAGCATTATTTATGGCACTCTGACAAGTATTAATTCGTCGTAAAACGCTGCTTTTTTGAAACTGTTGGCGCAGCTTAGGGACATGCTGCGTGCAGCACCTCTTCCCGGGAGGCCGTCGGTTTTCCGATCAGGATATTCCCATACAGACTGGTATTGAACAGGAACTGTTCCTGGGAAACAAAGGAGATCTGATCGTTCAGATCCTCTGTCCGCAAATCCGTAAGATCCTGCCCGCCTAATGTGATCCGACCGCTGTCCACGTCGTAAAAATGTACCAGGAGCTTCGCAAGCGTCGATTTCCCGCTGCCGCTCTCGCCCACCAGGGCAACCATCTGCCCTTCTTTTATATCCAGTGTGATCCCGTGGATCACCTCGTCCTCTTTGTAGGAAAAGCGGACATTTTCAAAACGGATATCATGACCGACCCCTTCAAACGGCCTTCCGGAATCTTTAATTGACGGATTATCGAGCAGCCGCTCCAGTTCATCGATCTTGTAGCCCAGCTGCGGAAATTTTCCGGCAAAACTCAACGCTTTCAGCAGCGGAACACCGATTGAAAATGTCATGCACAGCACCAGCACATAATCCGCCAGACTGCTCCATCCCATAAGAACGAACCATCCGCCAACCGGCAGGGTAAACAGCACGACGCAAGGGATAATGCTGGAATACAGCGCCATCCATGGCCAGCAGACCTTATACCAGTCGAGCGTCATATCGCGGTAATCATTGATATCTCTCTCAAAACGCTCGTAGCTCTCACCGTCACGGTTGAAGGCCTTCACGACTTCCATGCCGTTGACATACTCAATGATGGTATTGTTCATTTTTGCGCCGGCCGCATAGTAAGCTTCCATGCGGCTCATTCCAGCTTTGAACATCATGCCCATGGTCAGCAGCCCGATGGGCAGCGAGGCAATACTTAAAAGCGCCAGCTTCCAGTCCGCGAAGAACATGGACAGAATGACGATCACCGGGATGATCAGGTTTCCGATCCCCTCCGGAATGCCGTGCGCCAGCAGAATCTCGATGGTTTCGATGTCGTCCGTAAATACTTCCTGAATCCGCCCGTTGCCAAGCTCCCGGATCGTTCCGAGCGGCTGTTTTTCAAGCTTCTCCTGCAGCGCGATCCGAAGATTTTTCAGTGTGTTATACGCGCTGATATGGGACAGCTCCAGTCCGTGTACATACAGAATCGCATTGCCGGAGAGGCATATGGTCGTAAGGAGCACCCGGAGTATGACATATCCTGCCGAAAGCTGTTCTCCTTCAATCAGGGGCGCGATGATCTGATACAGCAGGAAGTAAGGGATTACGCTCAAGATGACAGCGGCTGTCACTGATACCGCTGCCCGTCTTGTATACCCGATATAATCTCCCATATATGGTCTGACTTTTTGAAACACGGGATAGTTTCTCCTTTCATTAATTAGTTGTAGCTAACCATTCATCAAATTTAAAGGGCTTCCTCAGAAGCCCAGGACCGCCGTCCAGTCAAACAGTTTTGCGACCGTTTCGCTGTGCTGCAGTGCTTTCTCGCGGGACAACCCATGTGCGACCGGTTCAAACATTGTTGAGTAATAGGCCGTCAGCAGCATGTGCAGTTCTTCTTCCTCTATAAGTGCGGATGTCATACCCCGTTTGTATGCTTCCTGCATGAACCGGTATGATCTGGCGGTAACATCGGTTACAAAGTCATGCAGAAAATTTTCATATTTTGTTCCGGAAGAATGGCACAGAAGAAGACGGAAACCGTCATAATTGTCATAAAACATGTTAATGATATCCGCCTGCGTCTCCGGAGTCAGATCCCAGATCCTGCGCAGCGTGTCTTCATCGAGGTGGGCATAGGAGACAGCTTCCCGCTTTCCCGAAAATTCCTGAATCAGTTCAAGCGTCTGTGCAACAAGCGCGTCAAAAAGCTCTTCCTTTCCTTTATACCGGTTATAGAAGGCGCCCGTTGTCACGCCCGCCTTCGCACAGATATCCCGGAGCGAGACCTGCTCATAAGGCTTGGAGCTGAACTCTTCCTTTGCTGATCTCAAAATCTTCAGGTCAATGCTTTTATCCGGATTTGCCATCATTCCTCTCCGATAAATAACACCGTTATCAATAACGTTGTTATTTTACTCAATCTCTCTTTTCCTGTCAATATAAAAGACCTTCCCCGGTTCACCAGCGTCCGCGAGGTGACTCGAACACCCGACCTGCCGCTTAGAGTCGGGCGTTATTCATTACTGTTTACTTTTCCACAGAAATCAGGATTCGCCCTGCATCGGTCCCGGGCCGGAACAGCCCAGCTCTTTTGCCATTCCAATCAAAATACTGTGCCCCGGTCTTCTGGGGGATTCCGACCAGGCAGTCTCCTTCAGCCATTCCTGGGTATATTCATGCTTCATGAGACGTCCTGTGATCAGGCTGCCCATTGGAATTCCTTTCCTAATCCGGAAAAGATCATTCTTATTAAGTATCAATGAATCAATTGTATATCCATACGACAACGCATCACATCGAATCTGCTTTTCTGCCGGAGCAGATCAGACATCAAAGCCGGGCTTTCCCTCAAAAAAGCCCAGTACCCTTTTATTGAAGTCCGGGGCTTCTTCATAAGCCGCGTGGCCGTACTCCTCATACATATAGAGGGGACAGGCCAGCCGCTCTGCCAGTTCGAAAGAGGCACCCGGGGAAACGACCTGATCCCGCATGGCTCCGATCACAAAGGCAGGGCAGCGGATCTGTTCCAGTCTGTCATAGCTGTTACAGGTCAGGATAGCCCGGGCCGCCCTGCAGAAACGGTCACTGTCTGTCAGTGTGACGAACTTCAGCAGGGCCGGGAATAGTTTTCCATACTTACGGATAAAGGCATCGGAATACATACGGATCAGCATGTCATTCAGCATCGACTTCATATCTCCCTTTGAGATGTATTCGATCCATGTCTCTACGCGGGTACGGATCACATCGTTGGGGCGGGCAGCTGTTACGCCCAGGCAGAGCCTGCTGACCAGTTCCGGATGTTCCATGGCCAGATACTGGGCGATCATGCCGCCCTGGGAAATACCCAGCACGCAGGCGGACCGGATTCCCAGTTCCCCCATGGCGGCTGCCAGATCTTCTGCCATGTCCTGAACAGTAAAGCCTTCCGGGATATCATCCCGCCGGTCAAACAGATATACCTTATATTGGTCAGCGAAGATCCTGTACATGCGGGCAATGGCCAGTCCGGTCCCTTTGACCCGCCGCAGGCTCAGGCCCGGCACGAGAACCAGAGGGATATTCCCGTTACCAAATTCGATATAGTCGGTGCATACGCTGCCAACTGTCAGTTTTTTCTCTTCTGCCTGGCGTCCCATAGACGGACCTCCTTTTTCCATATGCTGCCCGGTTCCTGTTCTATGAACCGTCCCGGATGTATCCCAAGTGAATCCATCATAAATGGAATCGATCCGGGTATGACTGCCCGGATAAACAAAATGCCGCCAGCCGGAAACCGGCTGGCGGCACAGATTATCGCAAACAATACATCTGCTCAGCTGTCCTTACGGAAGCAGCAGTCTTTTTATGCCTGCTCCAGCGCAAGGGTGATGGTGGTGATATCGCATACCTCTGCAGGTCCATAATACTGGACCGCGCCGGGATATGTGAACGCAGTCTCAACCGCCCACTCAGCTCTGTGTGCTTCGAAATATTTGAAGGGAGCGCCGTCAAGCTCGACCAGAGCCTTTCTGATAACGGGCTTGTCTTCGCCGTGTCTTCTTTCGATGTTCATCATCTTGGTGATGGGCATACCGCCGGCTACCCACTCCTCAGCGGGTTTGGACAGGTTGGAGACCTTGGAAAGATATCCTGTGTAGCCATACTGAATCAGCATGAACGCGTTGTAGCCCAAGGAGTAGCAATAGTCAGCGTCGAAGTTGGACGGGAACGCGCATCTTCCTTCATAACCGAAGAAGTGGTGCAGAGGGCTGAACTTGCCGTCATACTTGCCTTCTGCTGCCATAGCTTTGAGCTTGTCTGCTACCAGAGCGGAGAAGAGCTTCTCGGACTCGATCAGGGAAACCTGAACGTTGCCGTGAGGGTCTCTTTCCAGGAACAGCTGCTGCTGGATGGTCTGAGGCAGGATCGCGAATACATCCATGGAGGCTTTGGTCAGGCCTTTCTCGATGAAGGCATACTTGTCAGCCCATGTAGGAAGCGCGTTGAACTCATCTGCCTTGCTGCCTGCAAGCAGCTCGTTGATCTCGGAGATCAGTACGGAGAACTCGGGAACGAACTCAACTACGCCTTCAGGGATGATGGCTACGCCGAAGTTCATGCCTCTGGCAGCTCTCTTGGCGACCGCGTCAGCGATCTGGTCCGCGATCTGGGACAGGGACATCTTCTTAGCAGCAACTTCCTCAGAGATGAGGCAGATGTTGGGCTGGGTCTTCAGCGCGCACTCCAGTGCTACGTGGGAAGCGGAACGGCCCATGACCTTAATGAAGTGCCAGTACTTCTTAGCGGAGTTACAGTCTCTTTCGATGTTACCAATTACCTCAGCGTAGGTCTTGGTAGCGGTATCGAAACCGAAGGAAGCTTCGATGTCTTCGTTCTTGAGGTCGCCGTCGATGGTCTTGGGGCAGCCGATGACCTGGACGCCTGTGCCATGCGCAGCCATGTACTCAGCCAGAACTGCAGCGTTTGTATTGGAATCGTCACCGCCGATGATAACGATCGCTGTAAGACCGTGCTTTTTGGCTACATCCGCTACGATTTCGAACTGCTGCTCTGTCTCGAGTTTGGTTCTGCCGGAACCGATGATATCAAAACCGCCGGTATTTCTATACTGATCGATATACTCATCATCAAAAATGACATAATCATTTTCAAGTAATCCGCTGGGACCGCCCTTGAAACCGAAAAGGACATTGTCCTTATTGGTAGCCTTTAAAGCGTCATACAGACCGCAGACAACGTTATGTCCGCCGGGAGCCTGTCCGCCGGAGAGGATAACGCCGACGACCTGCTTCTTGGCTGCTGATGTGTTCTGGCCCTTCTGGAATGTGATTTCCTTTTTGCCATAGGTGTTGGGGAAGAGAGCCTTGATCTTATCCTGATCCGCTACGCTCTGGGTGTCTTCGCCTTCCTTGACACAGATTTCAGCAATACCATTTCTGAGCATCCCGGGAAGCTTGGGGGCATACTCGTATCTTGCCTTCTGAAGAGGTGAAAGATTCATTGTTAATACTCCTTTCAAGTAGAAATAATAATTACTACAACAAACGCTATCTTATTTTAACACAAATGTACATACTGTTTAATATGTTTTTCTGTTGGAAATGTATAAAAAGAAGCTAAAAAACAGGCCCTCCATCCGAAGATGAAAGGCCTGTGCCGTTTGATCTTATGATTTGGATCCGGGTCCGGCATAAATACAGGACTGTTTCAGAACTCCCTGTACAAAATGCCGCCTGCCATTACCGCTACGGTAAAAGCGTCTCAGATCACTCGCAAAGTGACCACGCGTCTGCGTCTACAACAACGGTGCAGTCAGGGTGGACCTGCAGAAGAGACGCGGGAACAGCTGTGGTGATCGGTCCAAAGACCATCTTCTTAACAGCATCAGCCTTGTTCTTGCCGCTGGCTACCAGAACGATCCTCTTAGCCTGCAGGATGTCACGGATGCCCATGGTGAACGCCTGGCGGGGAACATCATCCCTGGAAGCGAAGAAGCGCTGGTTGGCGTCGATGGTAGACTCTTTCAGGTCTGTTACATGGGTGCCTGCTACGAGCTCATCACCGGGCTCATTGAAGCCGATATGGCCGTTGGGGCCAATGCCCAGAAGCTGCAGATCTACGCCGCCCAGGCTCTTGATCTTAGCGTCATAATTGCTGCACTCAGCCGCAGGATCCTCCGCGATACCGCAGGGGATATTGGTGTTGGCCAGATCGATGTTGACATGGTCAAACAGGTGCTTTCTCATGAAATAAGCGTAGCTCTGATCATGATCCGCGGTCAGGCCTACATACTCATCCAGGTTTACGGAAGTGATTCCGGAGAAGTCCAGATCGCCCTGGTTATACCAGTCGATCAGATATTTATAGGTGCCTTCCGGGCTGCTGCCTGTGGCAAGACCCAGAACGCTGTCACCCTTCAGGGTGATCTGCGCGGCGATGACCTGCGCTGCCTTTTTGCTCATTTCGTCATAATTGCTGGCTTTAATGATTTTCATGTTAAAAACCCCTTTCTTAAGGATAAATTTTTGCCCATCCTGCCCCCTTGCTTCTCCCGGCAGCAGCCGCTCCGGCTGGATCCCGGATCCATACAGCGGCCGGTATGCTCTCCGCTTATACGGCAGACATGGCAGAGAAAAAACCCTGTCGCTATTATAACCAATTCAGCGGATTCCTGATACAAAAACTTTTGAAAATCAGCAGATTTCTTTTCAATCTCTATGGATTCTGCTTTCTGCATTCACGTTTTTGCATCTGCTTTTTTCCATCTTATCGGCAGAAGCCTCTTTTTCTGTTATAGTAGAAACGGAGGATGTATTCCTTTCCTCTCCGTTTGAAAATCAATACAAAAATCAATGATTTGTTTCACTGCTGCCGGAGGGGCGGCAGGCAGGAGGATTATCTTTATGAAGATCATAAACGCGAAGGTATTCACAGGACACAGTTTCACAGACGGCGGTATTGAATTTGATCAGAAGATCCTGGATGTGGGGGCTCATGTCACAGGCAGTCCGGCAGACGAAGCAGCCGGAGATGTCCTGGACGCGCAGGGATGCCTGCTCATTCCCGGCCTGGTCGATGTCCATACCCACGCGGCCATCGGCGCTGACGCCAGTGACGGAGACCCTCAGGGCCTGCAGGCGCTGGGCGTCTATTACGCGGCGGAGGGCGTGACCAGCTGGTGTCCCACCACCATGACTTTAAAGGAACCCCAGCTGACCAAAGCCATGGAAGCCATCCGTGCCTATCAGAGGCCGGACAAGGGGGCAAAAGCAGTCGGAATCCATCTGGAAGGTCCTTTTGTCAGTTACGAAAAAAGAGGGGCCCAGAATCCGGATAATATCCATGTGCCGGATGCCGCCATGTTCCACCGCCTGGATGAAGCCAGCGGCGGCATGGTGCGCCTGATCACCATGGCGCCCGAAATACACGGCGCGATCGACTGCATCCGGGACATCTCGAAGACCTGTACGGTCTCTGTGGGCCATACTGTCGCCGATTATGATACCGCCATGGCTGCTTTTGAAGCCGGCGCTTCCCATATAACCCATGTTTACAATGCCCTCAACGGGCTGCACCACCGGGCACCCGGTCCCATCGCCGCGGCCTTTGACAGCGGCGCGACGGTAGAACTGATCCCGGACGGATTCCATGTCCATCCGGCCATGATCCGTCTGACCCACCGTATCTTCGGGGATAACCTGGTCCTGGTCTCCGATTCCCTGCGCTGCGCCGGCATGCCGGACGGCGAATATGAACTGGGCGGCCAGCCCATCACCATGAAGAACAGCAAGGCGACCCTGACCGGCACAGACACACTGGCAGGCTCCTCGATCCATCTGATGGAAGGCCTGCGCCGGGCTGTATCTTTCGGCATCCGGCTGGAGGACGCTGTTTACGCGGCCACGGCCGCGCCCGCGAGAGCGATCCGCATGGATGATCAGATCGGCTCTCTTGAGAAGGGCAAATGCGCTGACTTTGTACTGCTGGATTCCGACCTGCGGGTCAGGGCTGTCTATGTAGACGGTAAGAAGATTTGACCGCGCGGCAGACAACGGGCTATGAATAACTGCCTGAAATACCTGACTGAAAAATAACGGATTGAAATAATAACGGATTGAAAATAACAGGCGGCTGTACCAGGAATGGTACAGCCGCCTGTTATCCATTTATGGATTTGCCTATCTGAGGATTTTTACATCCTTATTTTCTTTTCCCATGGTGCCCGTCCGGCGGTGTCCTTATGCCGCGGGCTCTGTACTGATCAAAGCCTTATACCATTAAAAGCCTTATACCCTTATACCATAGACGCCGCGCCGATAACGCCCGCGTTCTTGCCCAGGGCGCTGACGGCGATCTCCGGCACATCACCGTGCTCGCGGCCGAAGCATTCCTTCTGCAGCATCTCGCGGATCGGGCCCAGAACGGTTTCCTGATCTTCCGGCAGTTCCCCGCCCAGGATGACCAGCTGGGGACGGAAGCCGTTGGCCACGTTGACCACGCCGGTTCCCAGTCTGTGGATATAATTGTCTACAACTCTGCGCATGACCATGTCGCCGGCCTTGGACTGGCTGTAGATCTGCTGGGCTGACATTTCAATGGATGCTGCCCGCATGGCTTCCCGCTTCAGGCCGGCTATGGAAGCATAGGCTTCCAGACAGCCCCTGCGGCCGCAGGTGCAGAGCTCACCGCCGTCTACGATGACCATATGGCCCAGCTCACTGCCGCCGAAGCCGCGTCCGCCGAAGATATCTCCGTCCAGCAGGACGCCGACGCCTACGCCGGTACCGATCCGCAGCATGACCATATCCTGATAATCCTTGCCGACGCCCGCGACAGATTCGCCCAGGGCGGCGCAGTCCGCGTCGTTGCCGATGACGACAGGTACAGGGATCACCTTACTGATGGCTTCCGCCACATTGACCCTGTTCCAGCCGATGTTGTTGGAATAGCGGACGATGCCGCCCTTTCTGTCGATGGTCCCGGGTACGCCGACGCCGATACCTACGCACTGGTCAACGCCGATGGAGTGCTTCTCCAGCAGATCCAGGGCCTGCCTGCCGATATTTGCGAAGAATTCCTCCGCGGGGATATCTGTCTTTGTTTCAGTCTCAATCTCATCCAGCAGCTGATACTGGAAGTCGACCAGGCCGATCCTGGTCTTGGAGCCGCGGATATCAATACCGATCCGGACGGGCGCTGCCTTCTCACGGATGGTGGTGACCAGGGCATCGCATTTGCCTTCCACCACATAGCTGCCGCTGCCGGCGGCCAGGAAGAAGCTGTCGCCCTTCTTGAAGGACAGGGTCTCGCCGTCGTTGGAAATGGTTCCTTCACCTTCCATGAACAGGATGCTGACGAAGGATTCCTTCGTGACAGTACCTTCCATCTTCTTCATGAAGGAGCCGTCCAGATTCAGCTTGTCAACGGTAAAGTAATCGCAGTCCGCCACGTGGGGATAGCTGCTGTTGTCCTTGATGATCGGAACACGCCTGGTTACAGCCAGCGCCTTCTCAATATGCAGGTCACGCTGTTTGCCGTCCTTGCCGACACGGCCGTAATCGTAGACACGGTAAGTGACATTGGAGTTCTGCTGGATCTCGGCGATCAGGATATTTTTGCCGATGGCATGCAGGGTACCAGACTCAATGAAAAGAATGTCGCCTTTATGTACAGGTACGGCATTGAGGACTTCCAGCAGGTTGTTCTGCTCGATCCTGCGGGCGAATTCCTCCTGGGTAATCTCCTTGTTGAAGCCGTAATAGAGGAAAGCGTCCTCACCGGCGTCCATGACATACCACATTTCCGTTTTGCCGTACTGGCCTTCATTTTTCAGGGCATAGCGGTTGTCCGGATGGACCTGGATGGACAGGTTGTCCCTGGCATCGATGAATTTGATCAGGATCGGAAATTCACGGAATCTCCGGCAATGGGTTCCCAGGACATCCTTGCCGTTCAGATCGATGTATTCCTTAAGGCTCTTTCCGGCGAATTTGCCGTTGGCAATGATGCTGGGACCGTCGGGATGGCAGGACAGTTCCCAGGCTTCCGCCAGGATATCTCCCTGATAATCCACGTTGTACTCATCGACCAGACGATGGCCGCCCCAGAGATAATCTTTGCATGCAGGTATTAATTTCAGAATTCCCATAATCACGCTCCCACTCGATAATCAAAATTAGCTGGAACTATCGGCTTCCGGTTCAGGGAAAGCCGTTGTTTTTTTGACAAAATTGACCATATGTACATTATAAAATATGTTTTTTACTATGAAAAGTGCTGATTCCATACTTTTCAGGGGCTATGTTCTTAACAGGACCATTGTCAGCTCCACCGTAAAGCTTATGGTAAATCTACTCCCCTGCGGATGATCTCCATACACATGCGTCCGTTGTGGTAGGGACACTTCCAGGGCTGGACGATGGGCTTATCACAGGGGACGCCGTCCCGGTCAACGATCTCGAACCATTCGGAGCCTTCCCTGGGATCCACACAATATTGGAAGATAAAATCCAGCTGGGCTGCCGCGGCCTTCAGGTATTCCGGTCTGTCCGGATCGCGCTGATAGCCATTGATAAATCCGTTGACTGTCTCCGCCTGGATCCACCAGACCCGGTCCTCATTCATGACCCCCTTCTCACATTCCATGGGCAGGGAGCGGTCGTCAAAGGCGTCTTTGTAGACATGATCTGTCAGGTCCCTGGTGATGGGGGCCAGTTTCGCACGCATCTTTTCATCCCCCAGGACATCCAGTCCCCAGTCGATCAGCCAGGCCGTTTCAATATCGTGGCCGATGGACCAGAGATCGATCAGGGAATTGTATTCATGATCAAAGAACACCTCCTGCCTGCGCAGGGCGGGATTGTACATTTTCTCCGCGAAGAGGTCCAGTATCTCACAGAGGTTCTTTTTGAGCTGGTCCAGGCCGCTGACGCGGTAGAGTTCTGTATACGCCTCAAAAACATGCAGCAAAGTGTTCATGGTCCTGGTCGCCATCACCCCGTTCTCGGAGAGCTTTTCATTGGAAGCAGGCCGGAAATGCCGGTCATAAGCTTCCAGATAACCTCCCTCATCCCGGCAGCGGGTCTCAATGATCCCGTACAGATCCAGGGCCATCCGCAGGGCCTCCGGATCCCGGCTCGCTTCATAATAGGCGGCCAGGGCATAGATGGTGAAAGCCTGATTATAGGTATGCTTGGTCGTATCCGCCGGCTTCCCGTCACAGGTCACGGACCAGTACATGCCGCCATATTCCCGGTCCAGGCAGGCATCCTTCATGAAAGCGAAAGCATGGGCTGCTTCCTCCAGGAGGCTTTTGTCTCCCAGGAGAGTGGCCGCGCTGGAGAAGAACCATGTGATCCGACTGTTCAGAATGCAGCCTTTGACCGCCTCCGGGTCGACCTTGAGATCCGATCCCATATATCCGTAATAACCGCCGTTCACATCGTCCCTGAGCCCTTTCCAGAAGGGAATCAGCTTCTTTACCAGATGCTCTCTCGCCTGTTTGATCATTGCAGTACCGCCTTTCCATATATCCGGTTTCATTGTCGCGGCAAAGGGCCTCTTCTGCTGCTGAAGAGGGGGAAATGCCCTGGTGCCGCAATCTTTCTGTCTTACTTGTAATTATACAGCCATTCGGGCGCCGGAAAAAGCGAAAACGTTTTACTTTACGTAAAAGTAACATACTGGCAAAAAAACCTGCCCGTCAGACCCCGCGAAAACAGAGCGGATGCCTGACGGACAGGTCCCTGATTTGATGTTCGTATGATTGCTTCTCCGTTTTACCTGTTACGGGATCTTTTACCTGTTACGGGATCTGCTGGAGAAGCAGCCGGGTCCTGCGCGGAATCCCAAAGGGCGGGATCTTCCGGTCATCAGAGGACGCCGAATTCTACCATGGCCTTTCTCAGCCTTTCCTTGCCCGCGTCGGTCATCTCGACCAGGGGCAGTCTGGGGCTGCCTACGTTGAAGCCCTGCATGTTGAGGCCTGCCTTGACCGGGATGGGATTGACTTCACAGAAGAGGGCCTTGCAGAGCTCGTTGGCGCGCAGCTGGATGTCCAGGGCCTCTTTGGTCTTTCCTTCCAGATACAGGCTGACCATGTCGTGGGTCTGCCTGGGGGCTACATCCGCCAGGACGGAGATCACGCCGATGCCGCCCAGGGAGCAGATGGGGATGACCTGGTCGTCATTGCCGGAATAGATATCAAAGCAGCCGTCACGGAAAGCGTCCGTGGCTGCCAGCTCCGCCACCTGGGAGATATTGCCGCTGGCTTCCTTGATGGCTACGATATTTTCCGTATCCCGGGCCAGTCTTGCCATGGTCGGCGGCAGGATGTTGGTGCCGGTTCTGGACGGGACATTGTAAATGATGCAGGGAAGCTTTGTCCCGGCCGCGATGGTCCTGTAATGGGCATACAGGCCGTCCTGGGTGGTCTTGTTGTAGTAAGGCGTGACCAACAGGACCGCGTCCGCGCCCAACTTTTCCGATTCTTCGGACATCATAACCGCGTGGGCCGTATTGTTTGAACCGGTGCCCGCGATGACCGGAGCCCGTCCCTTAATAATCTCTACAGACCTGCCGATGGCCTCCAGATGTTCATCATCCTCCAGGGTCGGCGCTTCGCCTGTTGTGCCGCAGATAATGAAAGCGTCTGTATGGTTCGCCAGCTGATCCTCGATCAGGGCCTCCAGAGCGTCGTAATTGATCTGCCCGTTCTCTTTCATCGGTGTGACCAGAGCCACACCGGATCCTTTAAAAATAGCCATTTTATTCTTTATACCTCTTATTTTGTCTCAGACTGGACGAAACTGGTGAATTCCTGTACTTCCTCCATGGTCTTCAGTTTAACAGTATACATGAACCGGCCCATCTGCGGCCAGTTGACGGGAGGCATTTCCTCCTGCATGACCATGACGCTGCCGTATTTGTCCATGATCTCTTCATGGGAATGGACATAGTTATGTCCTTCCTTGCGGCCGGCGTATGCGCAGTAATACTTGTCCTCCGCCTCCGGAGACCTTCTCTCATTGAAGGTGACCATATCTGCGTAGATCTGGTAAACATCCGCGGAATGGGCAAAGTTGATCATATCGGGCGTATAGCCTCCCGGGGGACGCATGTTGACTTCCAGGCCTGCGTAATCACCGACCTTGCCCAGGCCCTTCATTTCCTTTGTCAGTCGGAAGAACTCCAGGTGGACGAAACGTCTGGCTACGCCGAAGGCCTTAGCGGTGCGGCGGCCGATCTCCCGCATGCCTTCCGGCACATCGGGGCAGGTGTAGTAATGCAGGTTCAGGTCCTCATTGACGATGTCCATGATGGGGGTAGGCCAGATGGTCATGTTCTCAAAGAGAGGCTCGCAGTCAGCATCCATGATGGCTTCGTAGGAGCAGAGGTCGCCGACCATAAACTCCTCCATGACATAGGGAATCTCAGGCAGGGCTTTGTAGAAAGCGTTGAGGTCCTCCTCATTTTTCAGCTTCCATGTATCCGCGGCGCCGACGCCAATGGCGGGCTTGACGATTACGGGATAGCCGACCTTGTCAATAAAGGCAAGGGCTGCTTCCCGGGTGGTAACTTTGCTCTGTCTGGCGGTGGGAATCTTTCCGTCCTGATACATCTTCTTCATCAGGGATTTGTCCTTGATGAAGCCGATGCGGTCGGTCTGCATGCCGGTCGTGACATTGAAGTCGGTACGCAGGCGGGCGTCCTGCTCCAGCCAGTACTCATTCAGGGATTCGATCCAGTCGATCTTGCCGTATTTGAAGGAGAAGAAAGCGACAGCCCGGAACACCTGGTCATAATCCTCCAGGGAAGAGACCTTGTAATACTCAGTCAGCGCGCCCTTGAGGCCGTCCTCAAGATCATCATAAGGCGCGTCGCCGATGCCCAGGACATTGGCGCCGTTGCGGCGCAGCCTGTCGCAGAAGTTCCAGTAGGTATGGGGGAAATTGGGGGAGATAAAAACAAAATTCATATTTGCCTCCGTTTGTTATCGGTCTGCGCGAAGAAAGTACCTGCCGGTCACTTGACCAGGATGGACAGGAAATAGCGCATCTGCTTGAACCACCAGGGCCAGTCATGATTGACGTCATAGCCCCAGAAATCACACCATGCCTGAATGCCTTTTTCCTCAAAGACATACTGCAGGTATTTCAGGGACCGGATCCCGTCCTCTTCCCAGGCTCCCTGGCCGACGCAGATGATGATATCCTTCTGATTGTACAGCTTGATATAAGGATGATCCGCGGGCATATTGGGCAGGTAACGCTCGGGAGAGTTCATGTAGAGGGTGGAATCCATGTAGCCGTTAAAGAAAACGTCGGTGTCATAGACACCGGAAAGGGCTATAACGCCTGAAAACAGGTCCGGTCTGCGCAGGAACATGTTGAGGGCATGATTGGCGCCCATGCTCAGTCCTGTGGTCATGGGGAGCCAGCCGCCGGTCCTGCTCAGGATGAAGGGAACTGCCTCGTCTGTAATATAATGAAAATACTGCTCCTGGCGGGCGGAACGCTGGCCGGGATCCCATCCTTTGGGAGACCAGCTCTCACTGTCTACGGTATCAACAACAAAGATCCTGATTTTACCGGATTCCAGATAGTCGCTGAGCTGATCGATCATGCCGAAATCCTCGTAATTGCGGCACATGGAATCCTGGGTCGGGAAAGCCAGAAAAGGCAGGCCGTCATGTCCGTAGATCATCATATGCATGTCGCGTCCCAGGCTCTGGCTGTAATGGGTAACTGCTTCTGTATACATGAATCAATGCTCCTTCTGTAAGTTGACAGCGGCAGACGGTTTCCGGTCAGGAAAGGGGTCCCGCGCTGTCATTAACCCTTATTATAGCATGCAGCGGCAGTTTGTGTCTGTGAAAAACAGCCGCATATTGCAAACATCCGGCCATGATATGCTATAATACGATATCATATTTCTCCTGTGAGAAAAATGAATCTGATGAGGGAGCATGTATGGAATCCTTTCCCCGGGGACGGGATTCATGTCAGAAGGAAGAGAGATCCGTCAGATATGAGCAAGCTGATATTTTTTGACATAGACGGGACCCTGGCCATGCCGGGTACCAGCCCGTCCGAAGAAACGGCAGGGGCGATCCGGGCTGCCAGAGCGGCCGGCCACCGGGCGTTCATCTGTACCGGCCGCGGTGTGGAGCTGGTCGGGGATGACATCAGCAGCATCGGGTTCGACGGTGGGATCTATCATGCGGGCGGCCAGGCCATACTGGATGGAAAGCTCGTCTATGAGAACGCGTCCGATCCGGCCATGGTTGACGAACTTCTGCCGGTCATCACAAAATACGCCTCCTTTTACACGATTGAGACCGAAGCCGGAGATTTTAATTCGGAATTTGATCCGGAAATCCTGTCACGGATCAATCTGGACCATGCCAACACGGAACTGCAGCGGATGATCCATCTGGTACTGACCCAGAAGCATTTTCCGGCGTCGGCTTATCGGGGAGAAAAAGTCTATAAGATCTTTTTCTTCCTGGAGCATATGGAGGATTACCTGGCGATCGAAAAGCAGATCGGGCCGGATTATCTGGCCGTGTCCTTTCAGAACATGACTTCCGATATGCCCATTTTCGGGGCGGAGATCTGCAAAAAGGACGTCAATAAGGGCAGCGCCATTGAAGGCGTCTGCCGTTATCTGGGAGCAGATATCGCGGATACGATCGCCTTCGGCGACAGTATGAATGATATGGCCATGATCCGCGCCGCGGGCCTGTCCGTGGCCATGGGCAATTCCGAGCAGCGCATCAAGGACGCTGCTGACATTGTATGCGAGTCCTGCGCCGACAACGGGATCGCAAAGGAACTGGAGCGCCTGGGACTGACCAGGCCCTGATTCCTGCATCGTACAAACCTGGTTTAAAAAAAGCCATTTCGCGGCGGTCCGCGAAATGGCTTTTTATAGTTTGCTTTTATTGCTGAGCTGCTGCTGCGCGTATCAGCCCTCTTCAGGTGCCTCATCCACATCCATCTTGGCGCGGACGATCTTCTTAGTAGCGTTCTTGACGAAGGGATATTTACGCACTGTCAGGGCGGTGATGGCACGGTAAAGGGGCTGGGTCTTGTTGTATTCATCCAGGATGGCCTGCAGCTGCGCCTGGACTTCCTCAGGTGAAAGACCCTTCGCTTCCACCACGTCGGGATCCGGATAGATTCTTGCCGCGAGTCCGTTTTCTTCACCGCTGATGATGATCTCGCCGACCAGGTCATTGGTCAGCATGGCGTTCTCGATCTCCTCGGGGGAAACGTTCTCGCCGTTGCTGAGGATGATGAGGTTCTTCAGGCGGCCGGTGATGTACAGGTAGCCGTCTTCATCCATGCATCCCAGGTCGCCGGTACGGAGCCAGCCGTCCACGAAGGCTTCTTCGGTCTCTTTGGGCATTTTGTAATAGCCCTTCATGACGTTGGAGCCTTTGACCTGGATCTCGCCGTCCACAAAACGGACCTGCATATTGGCGAGGACTTTGCCGACGGAACCGGGCCTGTTGCCTGTCTGTCCGTTGGAACTGATGGTAGGGGAGCATTCGCTCATGCCGTATCCTTCACAGACCTTGATCCCGTACTCCTCGAACAGGCTGATATAAGCGGGATCCAGATGGGCGCCGCCGGAGAAGATGTACTCCAGGTTCTCTCCCATCAGCTGCTTCGCGATCTCCGGTTTGGGCAGATCCGACTCAATGGCGGCCAGCCTCTTGCCGATGGTCTCGATCATGAGCGGCACCATCAGGAGGACCTGCGGTTTCACCATGCCGATGTTCCTGACCATGTGCAGCAGGGAGTCATTGATATAGAGCGTGGCGCCGAGGGAGAAGCCCTTGAGCCAGTCCATGACCAGACAGTAGGCGTGGTGTACGGGCAGTACGGAGAGCATCGTTGTTCCGGGTTCAAAAGTGACGATTACGTTGGTCACGTCGTCATACAGGTTCCGCTGGGTCAGCATGACGCCCTTGCTCTTTCCGGTGGTACCGGAGGTAAAGATAATGGTACAGACGTCATCTGACAGGGGACGCTTGTCTTCCGGCACCGGGGCGCCGTCTTCTCCGGCGATCAGTTCCGCGAAAGAGACAATAGAGGGATCCTCCGGTGAAGGCTTCCCGTCCAGGACCACATACAGCCGCACGGCGGGACAGTTCTCTTTGACAGTGTCAATCATGGATGCCAGTCTCGGGGCGATGAAGAGCGCCTCGGAATCCGAACGGTTGATCAGATCGCAGAGCTCCAGCGGCGGGAGCATGGGATCAAGCGGTACAGCCGTCATCTTTGTGCTGACGATGCCCAGATAGGAAGCGACCCACTCGTAAGAGCTGGTGCCGATCATAGCCACCTGTTTTCCTTCAAAACCATTCCTGAGAAGGGCGGCGGCCACCTTGTTCCTGTCCTCGTTCAGTTCCCGGTATAATTTTTCCTGGATCTTTTTTCTGACGATCCATCTTACCGCCGGATAGTCGGGATATTTGGCTACTGTATCTTCCAGCAGCCTGATAATGATGTGTCCATCGTCCATACTATATTCTCCTTATCAGCATTCTCCTTATCAGCCTTCCGCGAGAAGAGTGTTCATGTATTCCAGAGCCTCACCGATTGTTGTGATGCGGAGGGCCTCATCCTCTTCCAGCTCCACGTCCAGCGTATCCTCCAGGTCGCCCAGGAAGGTCATGAAACTCAGGGAATTAAAGCCCAGATCCTCACGGAAACGCATGTCTTCCGTAATCTCCGACGCGTCCTTATCACAGTATTTTGCTACGATTTCCAGAAACTCCTGTTTGTGATCCATGCTGTAACCTCCAATTTTGTTTTATGCTTTTTGGCGCCCCGCGGTTTACAGAGCGCAGTGTCTTACGTTCTTGTTCTCTTACAGATTCTGTATGTTCGGGCAGCACGGAATCTTTTATACTGTGCTGATCAGTTCGCCGATGGTGACATCCGGTTCATCCACGCCGCGGAACATCATCTTCATCATATAGTAATACAGCCTCTGAATGTCATCATAGGACAGGACCGCCTTCTGATAATGATAGTCAAAGATAAGGCCGCCGTCATTGGAGCTGTGGGTAACAGTCAGATAGATCCTCTTAGTGGCCGCGCCGTTGGGATACCAGACGGAACGGGTATTGATCCCCGCCAGGTGCTCATTCTGCATCCGGACAGGCATGGGCTGATAGGTCAGGGACATGGAGATGTACTCCGTATGGTCCGGGGCCCCGTACAGCTCCTTGAGCATTTTGTCTACCTCCACGGGATCATAGTTGCAGTGGAGATAGATCTTGTTCTGGACGTTCTGGAGCTCATACAGGGCATCCAGGAATTCCGTATCCGGGCTGATAATGGTACGCAGGGGGAAGGACAGTACACGGCTGCCGCCGCAGGTCCACTCGGCCTGGGTGGAACGGCGGGAAACGAAATTGCGGAGGGTGATATCCTCCTGGCCACCGTTGCACTTGGAAAGATAGGTCCGCATGGTGAGGAGGATCAGGTTGGTCATGGAAACGCCGTGCATCATGCAGAAGTCCATCAGCTTCTGGGTGGCTTCGGGCTCCAGATGGAAGTCCGCCACGCCCACGGACCGGTCCTTTCTCTCCACATCCGCCGCGCGGAGGGATTTATCCCCATGGTTTTTCCGGCTCTCCTGCAGAACACGGAAGCCTTTGATATCGGAATAGATGGGCTCGCCGTTTTCAGTCAGGTAATCACGCCAGAATTTCTCATCCTTGGCCCGGCGCTTTTCATTCTTCATCTTCTTCAGGTCGCCGACCAGGACTTCTTCGAAGGAGGACAGGGGCTTGGGATATTCAGACCCGAACCGGTAGTGGCAGTACAGCTCCATGATATCGTTGACCATGACAATCAGGCCGGAGGAATCCACAAGGCGGTGATCGATATGGATGTACATTCCGTTATAGCCTTCCGGCATTTTGACCATGGTGATCTCTACCATGGGGATCTCCGGCTCATTGAACTCCTCATAGGTCTTTTCCTGCAGAAAAGTGTCGGCTTCCCGCATGGTGAGGTCGGAGAGATCCAGGAAAGGGACATCCCGGTCATCCCGGTCCGCGATATACTGCTTTACGAACCCGTCTTCATCGGGGGCCGTGAACCGCAGACGGAGGCACTCATAGCGCCGGAACTCGTCCTGGATGCATCTCTTCAGAAGGTTGAAATCAATCTCTGTCTGCAGACCGGAAAAAACGCTGATGTTGCAGCAGCGCTGCGTGCCGGTTTCCCGAATGGGCAGATACTGCAGCATCTGGCCGACATCCAGGGGATAAAGTTTTTTGTCCATCGTTTTCCTCCTCGTTGCTGTTATTTATCCATCTTTCAAAGTGACTCTATCTCAGCGGCATCAATCGCCTGCTCGGCAATATTGCGCACTTCGTCGTTAATGGAATGCCCCTTCTTTCTGTCGCCGGAAGGGATCCCGATTTTCTTCTTTACCTGTTTGAGGCCGCCGATCCGCTGGGCGAAGATCCAGTCCATCAGCTCCTCATCTTTGTAGACCCTTTCCCAGCAGAAGTGGGCGGACTGCCAGAAGATCTTCTTCTCGGGATAACGGGTCACACGATAGCTTATGCCGGCATGGTCCAGCGCGGCCAGGGTGGGATCCAGTGTGAAAGAGGTAACGATCACCGGATCATCCGCGGAGTGGAAGATCCAGAGCGGTATATGCTTCAGGGCTCCGATCCGGGCGGGATTGGCCGCGCCGCAGGCAGGGACCAGGGCCGCGAAAGCGTCCGGATGATCCATGGCCATGACATAGGCGCCGAAGGCGCCGGATGAGATTCCCGTGAGATATAGCCGTCTGTCATCAATCCTGTATTCGTTTTTGAGCATTTCGATCAGCCGCCAGGCCACCTTCAGCTGGGGCATGGGCCAGAAAGGCGAATCGGTCCTCTGCTTGACGAACTGGTTCAGTGTGGTCCAGTTGTCATCCTCGTCATAGCGGACATTGCATTTGGGGACCAGCACAAAGCACTCGTTGCGGCCGGCTTCGGAATTCTTCGCGAAAGCTGTTGCCATCTGTGTTTTCATCAGCACAGCGTCAAGGGGCTCCTGTACTTCACCGGTCCCGTGCAGGCAGATGACCAGCGGATACTTCTTTCTGCGGTCATATTTTCCGGGCACATAGAGTTTATAGGGCATTGTAATCTGGAACTCTTCATCATAGAAGGATTCCTCCCGGAAAAGGTCCCGGAGGGCTTTTCCGGAATCCCTGTGGATATGGATCTCGTAGCGGTCCGTCCCGTGCTCTGTGCTGCCCGCGTCAATGGTGACCGTCGCGTCCAGGTCACTGGCGAAGCAGGACTCCCGCTTGTCAAGGCGGATGATATATCCGCCGTAATACTTATAATAAGGGATCTCTGTTCCGGCAATATAATCGCCCATTTCAGGATCGAGGGACTCAAAACCGAAACGGCCGGCGTCACGGTCGGAGCGGATGCTGATGTAGAATTCCGGGGCGAACTCCAGCTTCAGAAGGGCTCCGAAGCAGTCCGTGGGGACGGTCACATCATATCTTTTAACAGCCGGGTCGAACCGGATCTGACTGTCATCGTAAGCGTTAATGAGGAACTGTAAATTTGTAACAGGTGTCATATAAAATAACTCCTTTAATAATTCTAATGATCTGCCGCAGGCAGGCGCGGTCGATGAAAAAGGGCATGTGCGCCCGCCGGCTGAAATTGTCGGTACTGTGCTCCGTGTGAACACTTCTATACTTTATTCTAACATAGATACGGGGTGGAAACTATATATAATCGTTATCGGCCGAATATTACTAAACATTATGGTATATATGATTAAACAATCATATATAAAAAGGCCATCCCGCGGTAATCCGCGAAATGGCCTTTGGCAAGCTTTTTGATACAGGATCATCCCTCCACGGCCGGGCCGCGGCTGTGCCGCTGCCTTCGTCCGTTCAGATCCTCAGCATCTCTCTGTATACTGTTTGTAGATATAGCCGTTGCACTCGCCGCCGCGGGGATCATAAATCCAGAGCTTGTACCACAGCCCGTCGGTCGTGATGCCATCAACTTTCAGCTTGTGTCCGTACTCGTAAGTCTTGGCGATATCGCCATCGGGCCAGTATCTGCAGTTCAGAGTACTGGAAGTAACCCTTACCCACATGGGAGTAATGTCTCTGACACTAAATCCGGTATGACCGTCATTTCCGCCAACTACCTGGTCAAGAGCTTCATCATTAATGTTGTTGTTAATGTCTGTCATGTCTTTTTCCTCACAATTCATAATAAAGCTATGTGCAGCTGCGTCGTACAGATTACAGCCGGAAAAAGATCCGGCCAAAGCGCTTTTAATCTGTACGTCTCAATTATATCAGTGCCTTATTCCGGTGTAAAGAATCCTGCCGGCGGCGGATTCTGTTAACTTTTTTCACTTTCTGTCATTCAGATATTTCAGGGATTTGAAGTGGTAGGAGCTTTTATCAAAAGAAGTCTTGATCTTGTGCTCTACGCTGTAAGCGACCGTCTTGGGACCTACTGTCATGGCGGAGAGCATGTTGGTCCGGTTCCAGAGGACTGTGATCATCATATGTCTCTGCTCATCCATGATCCCCCACCTATTGGGATTGTTATCTTTAAACGCCTTCCTGAGCTCCCCTTCACTCATCCGGTGAAAGCCTTCCGGCCAGGAAATCTCCAGTTCATTGTTAATGATATCGTTCGTCATGTGCCTTCTCCTTGTCCGGCTCGGGGCGGACAAAAATGCTGCCCCGGTGTTCATCCTACATACCACATTAAACGTATCATGTTTCGCGTGATTTTGCTACAGAGGAATTGTGCCCCGGAAAAACCTTGACAGGCCATCCTGTTCCTGTTTTGCTGATAGTAGCAACACCGACGCGCTTCATCTGCCTTTCAGGAATCAAACGGGTGATTGATCATGACAGATCTTCTGCTCTTTCTATATCCTTTGCTGCTGATAGTCCTGCTCCTGCAGGGAGCCTCCCTCTCCCCCCGCGGAGAGACAGGGCCCCGCTTTTTGTGTCCGGATCAGACCGGCATGATCCGGGCCGCGGCATGTCTCTGTATTATCCTGCACCATCTGGTCCAGCACAGCACCGGATACGGGGCCAGGTACGCCGGCCCGGTCACCTTCTTTAATGACGCCGGTTTTCTTTTTACAGGCATCTTCTTTTTCTTCTCCGGCTACGGGCTGACGAGGAGCCTCGAAACACGGGAAGCCTATCTGAAGACCTTTCCCGCCAGACGTTTCCCCTCTGTCCTGATCCCTTTCTGGATCACCAACCTGCTGCTGATCCTGGCGGGCCGGATCTGGTACGGTTTCTGGTGGAATCCCCTGAAGCTCCTTGGTGATTTTACCGGCATTACCCTGGTCAACAGCAACGGATGGTTCATCATCGAGATCACCCTCTTCTACGCCCTGTTCTGGTTCTTCTTTACGTTCATCCGCCGCCGGGACGCCGCCCTGGCCCTGCTGAGCCTGGCTGTCCTGCTGACCATCCTGTTCGCTTTCTTCCGGGGCCATGATCCCCAGGGGCACGCGGTCCACTGGTTCCGTGGGGAATGGTGGTATAATTCCACCCCTGTTTTTCTCTTCGGCCTGGTCTTCGGGCGCTTCCGAGACAGGATCGAAGGCTTTTTCCGCAGGCATTATCCCCTCCTCCTGACAACCGCGGCGGTTCTCTTTGCCGCCGTCTTCCGCGTTTCTGTCAAAATCCTGAAACGTTACGGCTATTACTATACAAGTACGCCTGCCGGTCTGCGGGGGGCCGGGCTGACCCTGCTTTTCCAGTCCCTGGCTGCCCTCCTGTTCGCCCTGCTGGTCCTGCTCCTGTCCATGAAGGTCACATTGCGGAGCCCTGTCATGTCCTATATCAGCGGCATCAGCCTGGAACTCTTCCTGCTTCATGGCTTCTGGATCGACCCTGTCTTTTATGAGGCCCGCATGCCTGACATGGCTTTCTTTGGTCTGGTCCTGACCTGCTCTGCTGTGGCGGCTTCTCTGACGGCGCCGGTCACCAAAGCAGCGGTCCGTGCTGTAACGGGACTCCTTCTCCGGCAGGCGGATAAGGGGGCGGAAGTCCCCCTTACCCTGGAACGGCAGAATCTCCTGGCAAAAAAAGAAGCCAGACGGCGGACCCTGCGAAAAGGGATCCCGCTGCTGGCGGTGGTCTTATGTATTCTGTTCTGGATCTCTGCCGGCCGGCGCTTTGTCATGGCTGGCCGGGAATATGAAGAAGAGCTGGCCGCCATACGATCTGCGGGGATCGGCGAAGAAGTATATTACGGTTATTTTGAAACAGACGGGATCCCGCTCGGGAAAGAACGCCTGTCCTGGATCATCCTGAAGAAGGAACAGGACAGGGCCTGCCTGATCTGCCGGAACGGTATCGCCGGCAGCTTCTACAACCGCAGACATGCCGCGGTATCCTGGGAGGAATCGGACCTGTATCAGATCCTGTCCGCCGCCCCTTATACAGACATGTTCAGCGCCCGGGAGCAGGAGAACCTGATCCCGGCGGACGGGAACCCCGTGACCCTCTTAAGCGTCCGGGAAGCCCGGGAATTATTCCCGGATGATCAAAGCCGGGAGCTGGCCATTACCACCGCCGCCGAGCAGGGCGGCACCAACATCAACAGGGCTAGCAAGCATCACGAATGGGACATGAAGGGCTACCGCTCCTCCTGGTGGTGGCTGAAAGGGGAACCGGGCAGCCGGTCCGAGACGGCGCCTGTCGTGAACGTGGACGGAACCATTGTCACGGATGAAAAGGAAGTCAACCGGCCGGGCGGCGCTATCCGCCCTGTCATATGGGTCCGCTTTTGAGATATTTATCCTCTCGTTAACAGGGGTATCTAAAGCCGGTCCAAAGGATCCGGGCTCCGGTACAGGACAGACCGCAGACGGATCTGCGTTTATACTGTATGCATTGCGACGCATGTCAGCGGATCCATTTATCGGCGGGCGTCGGCTCCGGGAAGCCCCAGTCCTCATCGACCGCGTGATTGACCATGATAAAGCCGTTCTTCTCAAGGACCCGCGCGGAGGCGTGATTTTCCACCATGGTGCTGGCGGTGATGATCTCGATTCCGCGCCTGTCCAGCAGCTCGTGGATCATCAGATCCACAGCCTCGGAAGCGAATCCTTTTCCCCATTCCTCCTGCAGCAGCCGGTATCCGATGCTGGCTTTGTAAATGGGCGCCCGGTAGCTGTAGACTTCCGCCAGACCGCGGAAGCGGTCCTCCGCGAACACGCCCAGAATCAGGGAATCCTGCAGGCCTTCTTCATAGAGACGCGGGATTACCTCCTCTGCCGGATACTTTTTCTCGAACAGGAACGTCGGAAGGTACCGGTATACGGCCTTTTCCTGTGTCAGCCTGCGCAGGTCCTCCATGTCGGACAGCGTCAGCGGCTTCAGGCACAGGTTCCTGCCGGTCAGGACCGGCGGTTCCGGAAACAGGCCATGCATATCGTCAGTCTTTTCTATGTACATTTACCACCTCCAGGCATTTCTCTTTGGCATATTACACACGGGAGACCGCCCAGCTTCACCTGTTTTCCTGTTAGTGTCCGTCCTCGGTTTGTCATTTGATGCTCTGCATATAGGAAACCGTGTTTTCTTCCAATCTGACTGCTGCTGCCATTACATTCCCAGCTTCTGCATATCCTCCAGGATCTCTTCCTGTGTCTGTGTCCGCGCTGTGGATCCTTCCGGCGGTTCCTCCTTCCCTTCCTCTTCCTTTGGAGTAAGATAAGGTTCGAATTCAGGCAGAAGGAGCGTCGCCCCAAGCATAGCCTGCAGGCCGAACCCGCACAGGACCCACAGAAAGGCGTAGAGGGGAAGCATCTGCAGATCGGAAAAGGTAAGGACAAAGGGGAAAATGTCAAAAAACAGGATCACCAGGGCTTTCCAGGGCTTTTTCCCGATGAAATAAGCCGCGTTCCGGATCAGATGCGGCAGGGAATCCTGAAAGGCAGCCATGACAGGTATCAGGTATAAATACAGGATGACGGCCACGGCCCCGATGGCATAAGCGCCGATCTTAAGATAGCCCAGCGTGCCTCCTGCCGCGTTGCAGATCCGTATATCCACCAGCAGAAAAGCGATCAGGAGGACGAACAGGATCCAGGAGATCGTTGCCTGTTTAAAGTTCATTTTGAGCCCGGCCCAGAATTCTTTGAACGGATTCACGCCCCCGTCACTCCGCAGAGTCCTGAACATGACATAATAAAGGGCTGAAAGCCCGGCCCCGATGGTTAAGAAGGGGATGCTGAGCAGCATAAACATGATATTCGCGGCTATGATAATGCCCAGCTTCGTCATAAATCTGCCGAAAAAGCTGTCATTATCCAAAAATCCCTGTACCATTTGATTCATATCGGCCTCCCTGTATTACAGCAGTATCTTCCAGATGACCGCGTAGATCACGATTTCCAGAACAATCAGAGCCAGATAAGCGAACATGATCTTCCGCGGCGCGTCTCCGGCTGAAGCTATGTGCACAGCGCCGTTTTCTTCCGCATAATAGCGGATCCCGACCCTGCTCCCGACCTGATACCGCTCTGCCTGCTGCCGGGGAACAATGATCTCAGAACTTCTTTCCTCTCCATCGATCTGATAAGTGAGAAGAACGTCCAGCGCCGGCGGTTCTTTTTTGCTGGCAGGCTCATGATCCCGGATCTGCGTGACCGTAGCCTGCGTTTCTTCCTTATAGTTTTTTACGATACGGAAATACTGAAGGAATCTGGCAGCCGTAAAGATCAGGGCCCAGAAAACCAGAAACAGCGTTGTATAAAAGAGCATGACGGAAATCTCCTTATTCAAACAGAAAATCCAGAAACAGTTCCACAGACTCCACGTTGTCCGACAGGGCGCCGATACCGAGCGCGCAGGGTTCCGAATAGATCCCGTATTCACGCACCAGGCGGCTGTCGCTGATATCTATGCAGACAGGAATTTCTTCCGTACTGTACTCTTCATCCAGCGGTACCGCGTAGAGAAAACGGTCTCCGTATTTCTCCCGGATTGAAGCGCACTCCGGACTGTTCAGATCCAGCAGTCTTCCGGTCTGTCCCAGCGCGGTCAGGGAATCCCGTCCCATCACGATCGCGTCAAGTGTCCCGCTGTCCGCGTAAGCGACAAATCCTTCAAAATAACTGTTTCCGGTAACGCCTTTGAGATAGTCAAAATAGGAAGCCGCGTCAAAGTGGACCGCTTTCTCCGTCAGATCAAAGCCGGCGTACCCGACATAGTCCTCCCACAGCTCTGAGTGATCTCCGGCATCGGCATAGGTGTTGGCAAAAATCATAAAACACCAGTAATCTTTAAGGCCTGTCGTATACTGGCGGACCGCGAATGTTATATACCAGATACCGAAAACGATCCCTATGATCCAGAGTTTATAGTACTCCCAAATGTATCCGATCTTCTTTGAGGTACCGGGAATCCCCGCAATCTTATCTTTCTCAGCTTTCCACCACCCGGAAAAGCGGCCGTTTTTCTTATCCATACTTACTCCCCCGGCTCATTATACTATATGAGCCCAGTAATTTGCCCGAAAAAAATGAGCTGCATGCCGCAGCTCATTTTCAGAAAATACTGCCTTTACAGTTTTCCGCCGGAAGTGGCGATACCTTCGACGAACTGTTTCTGGAAGATGATATAGATTACGATCATGGGCACGACCGCGAGAACCGCGGAGGCCATCATCTGCGGATAGTTGCTTCCATACTGTCCCTGCGCTTTTGCGAGACCGGCTGCCAGCGTCGTAGTCTCTACGCTGGAGCAGACGATCATGGGCCACATAAGGTCTTTGAACGCGAACAGGGCGGTGAAGATACCAAGCGATACCATGGAAGATCTGGTAAGCGGCATCATGATCAGCAGGAATTTCTGCCCGATGTTACAGCCGTCAATACCGGCCGCCTCCTCCAGATCCTTGGGCAGTCCCTGGTAGCCCGTCTTCAGCAGATAGGTACCGAACGCGGTGACAATACCCGGGAACACAAGTCCCGCCGTAGTATTGAGCCATCCCAGTGATGAGACCATCAGGTACTGGGGAATGATGAAGATCGTGGAAGGGATCATCATCTGGATCAGGACGAGTGAGAACAGGAAATTCTTTCCCGGGAAGTTCAGCCGTCCAAAGGCGTAACCTGCCATGGTGGCGGTCAGGCACGCGCAGATTACACGGAAGAGGATCATGAGCAGTGTGTTCTTATACAGAAGTACAAAGTTGTAGCTCTTCCAGACCTCTCCGAATGTCTCCCAGTGCCATCCGCTGTGCGGGAAAATATAGAAGGGGTCGACAGAAATTGCTTCCTGGTTTGTCTTGAGTGCCGTGAGGATCATCCAGGCGAAGGGAACCAGCATGATAAAAGCCATGATGACCAGGATGATATAGACGATAATTTTCCTGATTGTATCTTTTGTGCTTGCGCTTTCCATATATCATTCCCTCCCTTCTTAGTTATAGAATACAAAACGCTTCTCAGCGCGCTGCATGATTACTGTTACCAGCATAATAAAGGCAACGAGGATCATGACGATCGCTGCGCCGTAGCCCTTATTACCCTGATCGAACGTATACTTATAGAATACATATACGGTGGACTGGACCTTGGGCAGGGCCGCGTTGGTCTTATCCATGACCATGAACATAAGGTCGAAGATCGTCAGCGCGCCGATGACACGGGTCTGAACGATAAAGAAGGTGGTCGGGCTCAAAAGCGGTACTGTGATGTTGAAGAACTGATTGATTCCGGACGCGCCGTCAATTGAAGCCGCTTCGTAGTAGTCTCCGGGAATCTCCTTCAGTCCTGAAATGAACAGGACCATGTTATAGCCGATGATCGACCATACGCCGATGATGCCGACCGAGATCCAGGCGATCTTGGGATCGGAGATCCACGCGATCTTAGCATGGAGAATATTATTGAAAAGGCCGAACTGCTGATTGTAGAGCCACTTCCAGACCATCGCGACAGCCGCGGGCGCGCAGACCATCGGAAGGAAGAAGATCGTACGGAACACAGAAACGCCTTTGATTTTGCCGTTCAGGAAAACCGCGAGAAGCAGGGCGATCACTACACCGAAAGGCACTTCGATGATGGCATATTTGATCGTATTGATCAGCGACTGCCAAATCTCCGGATCCGCGAATGCCTTCTGATAGTTGGCGATTCCGACAAAAGTATTTCCCTTGCCGAAGTCACCGGTCTTACAGAAAGACTGCCAGACTGTATTAATGGCCGGATAAAAGTTCAGGATGATCAGTCCGATAATGGTAGGCGCTACAAAGGCAAGTCCCCATATCGCCTCATTCTTTTCTCTGGGCGTCATCTTTCTTTTTTCCTTCATGCATTGCCCCCTTTCATGAAGAAGTCTTAGCGGTGGACTGCCGCCCTGGGGCGGCAGTCCACAGTATTTCAAATCAACGATTTAATGATACGGAAACTCAGTTATCTTCCGCGATCGCCTGACGGATCAGGGCAGCGACTTTGTCGCAGGCGTCAGACATGGCCTGAGGATCATCAGGATTCTGCCATGCGTCAAGGAAATATCCTGCCTGCTTCATAGGTGTCTGCCACTTACCGGAATTACGTGTGCCGGGACGTGCGTACAGTGTTCCGTTTTCTTCAACCTTTGTGAACGCGGAAACGTCCATGCCTTCGAAAGCGTTCGCGAAATCTTCAGAAATTCCGGGGATGCCGGCCATGGTAACACCGAGCTGTGCCTGCTTGACCTGGGCGTCCTTGGAGCAGAGATACTCGATCAGGCTTGCTGCCGCGTCGGGATTCTTTGTGTTGGCAGCTGCAGCCCAGCCAAGGCCGTTGTAGCATGTCCATCTCTCATCCTGCTGGCAGGCACCGTCACCGTTCCTGTCATAGTAAGGAATCTCTGCCCATGCGTAATCCGCGCTGTTTTCAGATGTATAGAAAGTATTGATCATCCAGGAACCCTGTGTGATCATGCCGACCTTGCCGGACTGGAACAGGGAATCTGTGCCGGACTCAGCAACGACCGCCTGCGGTGTCGCGACTGTAAGCATCTTGCGGACCTGTTCCATGGCCGCCTTGGATTCAGGGGAATCAATCCCGGTATCGGTCTTTTCTGCATTGACGACATTTCCGCCGTAGGAGTAGATGTAGTTGTACCAGCCGTCCTGATCGTTGGAAGTATTGAGAGCATAGCCGTAGACGTCATCGGGAGTCGCCTCTGTGATTGCTTTCGCGGCTTCATACATGTCGTCATAGGTCCACTCATCGGTCGGATACGCAACGCCGGCCTGGTCAAAGATCGCCTTGTTGTAAAGGAGCGCGATGGTATCGTGATCCTTGGGCAGCGCGAAGATCTTGCCGTCTTCACGTGTGTAGATCGCGGCGATGTCAGGATAATAAATGCTCATATCTACGCCGTCTTTTTCGATGTAGTCTGTCAGATCCAGCAGGATATCATTTTCCATGTAGATCTGCGCGTAGTCAGAATGCATCCAGAATACATCCGCGAGTTCTCCGCCGGAAGCGCCCGCTTCAAGCAGTGTCCAGTAGTTATCCCAGTTAATAACCTCGACCTTAACTTCGGGATTGCCCAGAGCTGTCCAGTCATTACAGATTTCCTGAATGCCTGCCTGCTGGTTGGCGTCCCAGATGTTGATCGTCAGAGCGCCGGACGCAGCCGAACCGGACCCCGTAGAACCGGTATCAGTGCTGGTGGTCGCAGTAGAGCCGCCACCGCCGCATGCGGCAAGAGAAAGTGTCATAACTCCTGCCAGTGCAAGTGCCATTACTTTTTTCATGTTCATACATTACCCTCCTTTTGAGATAAGCCTGCGAGCAGGCTATTTCATAGTTACTTACAATATATCCATATCCAATTCATTCGAACATGGACTAATGTAGCATGGTTATGGAAATATGTATTTTTCACCGAAATAACGGTGATTTTATGAGCAAATTGCCGACATGTTGCCGATATATGTTCCTTTATTTCCGCCAAACGCCAAAAAACATCACAAAAACAACGCCTTTTCTTTGTGATATTTTGTTATCGCGCTGAAATCATTCTTCGCTGTAACTCTTATTGTGCTGCAGTCTGTAATCGCTCGGATTCTGCCCGAATTTGGATTTGAAGACTCTCGAAAATGCCAGCGCGTCATCATATCCGCACTCGGAAGCGATCGCGAAAACCGGGTCATTGGATCTGCTCAGAAGGTCAGCAGCTCTCCGCATTCTCACAGTAATCAGGTACTCCTGGGGGGACATCCCCGTCTCCTGCCGCACCAGCTTTACCAGATAGCTCCTTGAAATACCGATATGCCTGGCCAGTTCCTGGATCTTTATTTTTTCAGAGAAGTGATTATTGATATAGCGGACCGCGTACTCGGAATAGGAAAAGGCAGTCAGGCCGCTGTCGCTTCCTCCCTGTTCGGCCCTCCCCCGGATCATTTCGGAGAGGATTTCCAGCATTTCGGCATTTCTGTGCAGCTGCCCGTCCAGCGTAAGCGATACAGAACTCAGCATGTCTTTGATTCTTTTTTCGACCCGATCCCCGTGCGCAAAAGACAGTACCGGCGTCTGGGCCGTAAAACCGATGCTTTCCACAATCCTCCGGGCTGAACTGCCCTGAAAACCGAACCAGCAGTAGTACCAGGGATCTTCCCTGTCCGCGTAGTATGTGGTCACTTCTCCCGGGAACAGTATGAACATCTCCCCTTTCCGGATCGTCCACCTCTTTCCGCCGTAATCCATGATTCCTTTGCCGTCGATCACCACGTGGATCACATAATTGCGCCTGGCACTGGGACCATAGCTGTGCCTGGGAAGACAATGCTCATAACCGAAAAAGTCCAGTGATACCGCTGTGTCTGTCCCGTCTTTTCCGGTGTCTTCCGCGAAGAACCCGCAGTTCTCTACGATTTCAGCTTTCCTCTGTTCTTTCACCTTTTTTTCCCCTTATTGTGTCCCCAATGCTTTCTTCCGGCCTGTTATAACTATTGTAATATGCCAATTTACGACTTATAATAGCTATATAGCAGGGTATTTATGTCATTTTGCCGTTTTTATCTGAATTTCGGCATATTGTGTCGCATTAAGATATATTAAGGGTATTTTTAGAAAAGGATTAGAAAAGAGGTTCTGAAATGGCACAGGATTTTACTATATTCCCGAGTATGAATTTTGTTGATCTGGGTCTGTATCAGTTTGGAAAAGAAGACTGTGAGCCGGCCCATTCCTACGGGCCCGCGATCCGGAATCACTACCTGTTCCATTACATCCTGAGCGGCAAGGGTACACTGATGTGGCAGGATGGGAAAAGGCGCGAAAATAAGACTGTTCTCAGGGCGGGGCAGGGATTTCTGATCTCACCGGGGCAGATTACGACCTATATTGCCGACGACCGCATCCCCTGGGAATACTGCTGGCTGGAATTTGACGGTCTCAGGGCCAAAGAGGCCATGGAAATCACAGGTCTGTCTGTCAACCATCCCGTCTACAATCCTGTCCACCGGGAGTTTGAGACCATCATGCGAGATGAAATGCTTTACATTGTGCGCAACAAAAAAGAGGCGCCGCTCCATCTGATCGGACACCTCTATATCTTTATTGACGCTCTTACCAGGTCTGTCACCGACTACAGGCCCGCCTCGGGCAAAGTGAAGGACTTCTATATCAAAGAAGCCCTGGCTTTCATTGAAAATAACTATATGAACGAAATAACTGTGGAAGATATCGCGGAAGTCTCAGGCCTCAACCGCAGTTATTTCGGCAAGATCTTTAAGGAATCCGTAGGCAGATCACCGCAGGAGTTCCTGATCCATTACCGTATGATCAAAGCGGCGGAGCTCCTGAGCATGACGCGGTATTCCGTAGGGGAAATCGCGAATGCCGTTGGATATCCCAATCAGCTCCACTTCTCACGGGCCTTTAAGGGTGTTTACGGCGTTTCTCCCAGAAACTGGAGAAAGGATAATTCCATTCTTACACATCCGGCCCCGCAGGACTGACAATGATCTCCGGGGTCGTGAATACCGCTTTTTTATTATATCCGTTTGAATATTTATATCCTCTATTTTGTCCTTGTTCATCTGTATCCGCCCTACACCATTTAATCAACATGTCCGCTCTTTGAGCTTCGGAAATATATCTGCGGTTTAGCTGTCCGCTGACTGCTTGTATTGTAAAAGCGGCTTTAGTTTTCTTTTTTTGAGAACATTCTGTATTGGCTTTGCCATCTTAATAAACTCAACAGCGTCTGTATCCATAATATAACAAAGACTGTATTCCCGTTAAAGGATACCGCCCCGGACTGTATGAGCAGCCCGAGGCGATATATTTTACCACGTCAAAAAATAGATAGCTTTTTCTTTACTCCATGATGACCAATAAGTTTTTCCCGAGACAGTCCTGTATGTCTGAATCTTGACATAATATGTCTTACCGTTCTTTAGGCCTGTAATCAGGTCTGTATGGAAGACCATGATGCAGGCTTCGTTCCCACCACCCGGGGCATGAACTGCCCCGATGGCGGGAACCCCTCTATTTTTAGCGAAAAACGGCTTATTTACTACATATTGTGGTCATCTTTCTTTCCAGGTACCACATCGTGTGTTAGTAGACAAACGGTCTCAACGTTTCCGGAGAAAATGATACAAATTGAGATAACTGCGCCCGTCCGCACTTTGATTCTGAGAATGTGTCCACGGTTCAGCTGTCCGCCGATTTCCCTTTGGGAACATATCCACTGGTTTTGTGTTCGTGGAAACATGTCGACAAAACTTGTTTATTTACAGTAATGGAATAATCGTCTTTGGATTTTATACTCTGAGCTTTATCCTGGCTTTCATTCTTTTTTATTCTGCATCGAAGTAAAAATCCAAGGCAGAATCATATCAAAGAGTTAAAATATATCCAACATAAATCAATTGGCCAAAATGATTGGCGCCTCCAGCAGTCTGGAACAATAGGGGCATTTCGCGACATGCCCGGCCCGGACTTTTGTTGTATGCAGGCATCCCGGACACTCACATGCATCAAATATAGCTTTGCCGTTCACAACGTCATCAAGTATGATCGTCGGTTCTCCATCCAGTACCAAATCACATCCTCGCAGGATTCCATGACTGTACAGCCATTTTATATCCTTTTTGACGACAAATACATGAAATCCGGTCCGCTCTGCAAGGTCGTGAATGGATATTATTCCGGTACCGCTTTTCTCCATTTCCTGCCCATAACGATTTGCACGTCGGAGACGTTCTCTTCCCAAAAACACCTGAAGGTATCGAAGGATTATTAGCAGGAAACTCGGGATGATCATTAAAGGCATAAATTTGGGATAGTTCATAGGATCTTCTAAAAGCACCCCCAGCACAAATACCAGCATAAAAAACAGGCATGCAATACTGGCTTTTTTCGCTTCTTCATCCTTCTTGTCCCACTTATCCCTGTTCAGATAAATATCCTTACTCCACTGTTTAGTCGATTTGTTGATAAGAATTGCGCCATAGTCCTCCTCCACAGCTACCGCATTGCGTAAGTAGCCCCTCTGAATAATATCCAGATAATCTCTTTTGATCTTGTCTATATCTTTGCTCCAAAACTTTGTAGAATTGTGTTCATTTATGACCGGCGACATATCAAAATACAAAACGGATCCGTCCTCATTCGCTTTCAGGCGGCGTATGTATTTCTCCGCATGGTTTGCAAGCCTCAGTCTCCGAAACCCGTATCGCACAAATCCAAAAGATAGAATCATCAATATAATGAAAAAAAAAGAAAATACTCTAATGCCTGCCATATCCGAAGTGGCGTAGCTTTCATATGCCCTTCTGAGCATGCTAAAGGGAAATATTAGACAGCCAAAAGCAGGCAGGACATGTCCCACATTCCTGTCCCATTCTATTGCATCCATTTGAATATCTATATTATCCATTTGTATCCAGCCTCCACTTTTTATTTTATTTATAGCATAATCGGAAGAGCAATACTAATCTGCCAACATAAAAAAGTGCCTTCGGCACTTCAACTCCCCCTGCCCCCTCAATCATGAGGGGGTGGGGTTTTCTTTACCGTAACTTAGTCTCATAATTGTCTTATGAATAAACTTCAGCAAATTTTTCTGGACAATTATGAAGAGATTATTCTTACTCTTCGC
>CADAOZ010000023.1 GCA_902789735.1 uncultured Lachnospiraceae bacterium | reverse complement strand
TGCTCTGATTTACGGGTACCATTGCCTAATCGAAGATTGAAAATCGCTTGATTCGCTTATTTACAGGGGAAGTGGGTGTTTTTCACCCACTATTACCCCCGAAGAGCCGAAAAAGTAAGCCTTTCCCTTTGTACATTCTCATTGAGTTCAGCGTTACATGTAAATTAGAATATTCGGATTCCAAAAAAACTGCCCTTACCGGAACGCGTTCCGGAAAGGGCGGTTTTTTGGCTGCTGTCGCCAAATGACAGCCTTAAGTATTTCGTTTTGCGGCAGAGCGGACCTTTTTCAGTGCAAGGTTCACTCGTGAGAAATCAATGGAACAGGTCCCGTCTGAAATATGGATCGGAATGACGGAGTCAAAATCGTATTTTTCAGGATAATAATTATCTTCCCGGAAATCATAGACCAGGACGGTATCGTGTTCCGGGTCTATGATCCAGTATTCCTTCACGCCTGCGTTCTGATATTTATATAACTTGAGCAGCATATCTTTGGACCGGGTGGAAGGGGAGAGGATCTCAAGGACCAGGTCCGGGGCGCCGTCAAAGCATTTCGCGCTAAGGTCATAGTCCTTACAGATTACAAGAAGATCCGGTTGCACCATAGTCCGGTTGTCCATGTCCAGCCTGACATCGCAGGGTGACAGGTAGACTTCACATTCTCCGTCGTGCGTGTCCATACATTCACGGAAAAGTATGAAAAGCTCACCGAGTATTTTCTGGTGGATGACAGCAGGAGCGGACATATCGTAAAAGACACCGTCGATCAGTTCGACACGGCGTTCATCCGGAAGAGCATAGTAGTCGTCCAGTGTATACTCTCCGTCTTTCTTTTCCGCGGTTCCGGAGACGCTGTAATGAACGGCCGTTTCTTTTAGAACGTTTTCAGTCCCGGCTTCCGTATCATTCCTGCAGGAATTATAGCCGGTATTCCTCTTTTCACTTTCTGTCATGGCCATTTTCCGCAGTTCCTTTGCCCTGCGCTGTTCCTCCGCGTACAGTACAGACTCGATGGCTTCCAGTGTCAGTTTTCTGGGCGCCTTTGTCGCGCCGCTCATGATTTTCTGCACTGTACTGAGTGGAATATCCGAGGCTCTTGAGATCATTTCGTTGGTCAGCCCCAGAGCAGTCTTTCTGTTTCTTAATTCTTCTATTTTCATAATGGTCCCTTACCTTTCTATGATCAAAAGAGAATGTTGTAAGCATATTATATTCGAAAAACAACCAAATGGAAATATTTACACCGATAAATAGTCAAAAAAATTTATAAAGTGCGCAAAATGGATGTTTTGTGATGCGAGGGATTGACGGCCGGATACGCTTCAGCCCGTAAACCGGCCGGAATACGTTTCCCGAAGCAACAGAAGACAGGCATTATACCTGTGTAAAAAATAAGTATAATGACGTATGGTATTCTTACCTTATAGAAATGATTTTGGATAAGAGCATCATTTGGGAGGAGGAAAGAAAAATGTCATATTGTACGAAATGCAGCGCGGAACTGCCGCCAAATGCCAGGTTCTGCTTATATTGCGGCACACCTGTCGTAAAAAATACCGGTGCCCGTCCGGAAGAACGTGCCCGGAATACCAACGCAGGGATGTCTTCAACGCGCAAAGCAGCAGAACAGAATAATTCGATTACGATCAATGAGGCAGGAAGAGTGGTAAAGGGCCTTATATGTATTCCCATCGCACTTGCGCTGATCACTTTATTTGTCCTGTTCTTCGAGATCGATCTGACACAGATGAGCTACTACGCTGATATTGTGACATGGAAGCTTTACGACATACAGCTTTTCGTGGAAGCGGCTCCGCTGCTGGGACGGATCGCGGTCTATGGCCTGGCTGTCATGATCATACTGAGTGCCTATATGCTGCCGGCCAGAATTTCAAAGACCATTTATAAGACCTGCACCATCTGGGATAAGATGAAAGTCACGGTCGCAGGATACTATTTCATCGCGCTCAGTGTATATCTGAAGACGCAGGTCATCGATACAGGCTTACTGGGCAGCATCTTTTCACTGCTTTTCAGGGTACACGGCGTAGACAGGGTAAAACTTCTGGCAGCTTTGCTGGTGCTTTTAGTGGTCCTTCTGATCGCGGTGGCTGTCATCATCTGGTCTTTCAGCGTACTCGCGTCCGTAGTGATCAGTAATCTGGCCGTTAACGGACCTGTACTGGGCACGGTGGCCGCTGCCTATGAGCTCCTGAGCTCGGTCTTTACGACAGCACTGGTGCTGTGCGTATTCTCCTTTGGGGTGGCGATCATATTGCTGCCTTTCCTGATCATGGCGGCCTGCTCTTCCGGCAGAAGAGTCGCCTATGATGAATATGGAAATCTTTACTATATCTATTAAGGAACCCGATATTTCAAATCATCCGCAGACCGGGGAGTTTTTCTCCGGTCTGTTCTGTTATTTTCCGGAAAAACACTGTATACTGTCTCTGTACCTTATACAAAACCGTATAGTGATAAAAAACTGCGGTATCGGCATACAGGGGCCTTTGCGGAGTACGGACCGCAAAGCGGAAAGGCATATATGAAGAACTGGAGAGATTCTCTCATAGAATATTTCAGACAGGGCATAAAGGTGGACTGCGGCGCCAGGCTGGGTGTTGAAGTCGAGCACTTTATTGTGGATCCTGTCAGGCAGGCGGCTGTCCCATATTCCGGCGACAGAGGCGTCCGGCAGATCCTGACCCGGCTGATGGAACGGTATCCCGGTGCAGGGGCTTTACAGGATGATGATTTTTTCGGATTCAGTGTGCCGGAGTTTACAGTCACCCTGGAGCCGGCTGCCCAGATCGAGATCAGCATAGCGCCCTCGGAGTCTGTCAGCCGGATTGGAGAAATATACAGCAATTTCTATGATCAGCTGGATTCCGTACTGGCTGGTTTCGGCTATACGGCTGTCACCGCCGGCTGCCAGCCTTACACCAGGGTGGCGGATCTGGAGATGATTCCGAAAAAACGCTATGATCTGATGAATGCATGGTTCCGGACCAGCGGTACAGGCGGTATGGAGATGATGCGGGGGACTGCGTCGCTGCAGGTCTCTATTGACTACGCTTCGGAAGAAGATTTCAGAACGAAGATCCGGGCAGCATATTTCTTCAGTCCGATCCTGAAAATGCTCTGTGACAACGCGGTCGCCTTCCAGGGCCGGTCTCTGGAAACGAATCTGAAACGTACGGATATATGGCGCAGGACAGATTCTTTACGGTGCGGCCTGCAGCCGGAGGTCTTCTCCGGTTCCTGTACATTCGCGGACTATGCGGATTTTATAGGAAGGATGCCGCCGATCTTCCTGAAGAAAGAAGGACAGGCTGAACCGGCCGGCAGCAGAACGGTGGCAGAGCTGTTCGAAGGACGGGAAATGAAGGAGGAAGAGATCGTCCATGTCCTGTCCATGGCGTTTCCGGATGTGCGGCTGAAACAGTTCCTGGAGCTGCGGTTCGCGGATTCCGTGCCGCTGCCGTTCGTTAAGGCTTACGCGGCGCTGATCAAAGGGCTGCTGTATTCCGAAGCAGGCCTTGCGTTTGCAGGCGAAAGGATCCGGGACCTGCGGATTTCGGAGGATACGGTCCGGCAGGTGGAAGACAGCCTGATGGCGGAGGGCTGGTGCGCGAAGGTATATGGCCGTCCCGCGTCCGATCTGGCGGAGGAATGTCTGCAGCTTGCGGAGCGGCAGCTGCCGGATGAAGAAAAGATTTTTCTGGAGCCTTTTTATATGGTGATCCGTTACGGCGGCATTCCCGGTATACCGGCCAATAAACTGGCCCGCCTATGGGATTGATCAATATTGTTAATAACAGATGGATGTAAGTGCCCGGCTCAGGCCGGGCGCTTTTTACGGTCCGGCGCAGATCTGCGCTGTATTTGGCTTCCATGAACGGCACCTGTTCTATACCGGGACATACCGGGCATACCCCGGTATGCCGGGTTGCCTATGGGCCCCTAAAAACGCTATAATAAATGGTGAATATAAACTCCTGGAGAACCATGCCGTCCGGCGAAACAGCGGAATGGAGGATCATGAAAAGAATGAAAAATCAGCAGATCACAGCTTTTTTACTGGCCCTGGCACTGGCGCTTGCAGGCTGTGCCGGAAGCGGCACGGCCGCAGAGTCTGCAGCAGGCAGTACGACCGGCGCAGCTGCAGCCGCTGTTGAAAATACAGATGCTGTTACGGACGGTCAGGAAGAGGCTTCCGATTCACAGAATACCGGCAGTACGCCGAAGAAAACAGATCCTGCCGGCAAAGAAGGCCTTCTGGATTTTACCGGGGAGGAGAACGATGCGGCTGCCGGTCCTGCCGGGAGCGCAGCGGAAGGAGATACTGCGGCCGCTGCGGAAGGTAATGATGACAGCAGGGCCATGGCAGCGGCCAATCAGGTCCAGAAGGCGGAGAACGCGAAAATTACGCTTACAGGGAATAATCTGCCCGCTCCGGTCAAAGACTATACAGTCCTTGTCTATATGGTCGGCTCCAACCTGGAGACAAACCGCGGCGCGGCCACAGACGACCTGGAGGAGATGCTGGCGTCCGGCATTGATTTTCAGAAGAATAACGTCATCGTCTATACAGGCGGCGCGCGTAAATGGTTCGGTAATACACCCTGTGACCGAAACTGTATGCTGGATCTGGCCAGAGGGGAAGACAACTGGATCGTCGGTACTACAGACGGCAATTCCGACATGGGATCCACGGAGACCCTGGCGGAGTTCCTGCGGCTTGCTGTGGATAATTATCCGGCAGAGCATTACGGCCTGATCTTCTGGGATCACGGCAACGGACCTATCAATGGATTTGGCGTCGATGAGCTTTTCGGCAATGACAGTCTGCAGTTCGGAGAGATCCGCGCTGCTATGGATCCATCTCCTTTCGCCAATGGCGGAAACGCCCATTTGGACTGGGTAGGCTTTGACGCCTGCCTGATGGGATCGATCGAGAACGCCAAGCTCTGGAGCCGCTATACGGATTGTATGGTTGCTTCCGAAGAACTGGAGCCGGCCGGCGGCTGGGACTATTCCTTCCTGCAGACAATGAATGAAACGGCAGATCCTGTCAAGATCGCAATGTCCGTCACGGATAAATACTACAACTGGTATGTCACAAAGACCAATAACGCTGTAACACTGGCTGTTTATGATCTGACAAAGACAGACGGGGTCATTAAGGCTTATGCAGCTCTTACCGGAAAAATGAGTTCCGATATCCAGGCCGGTGAATATGCCAGGGTCGTCAAAGCCAGAAACGGAGCCCTTCGTCTGGGCACTTCTGAAAATATGTCCCGCGGCAGCGGAACCGACCTGCTGGATCTTTCCAATATGGCAGGCCGCTTTACAGATTATTACAAAGAGGAATCCAATGCTGTCAGGACTGCGGTTACCGAAATGGTGATCGACAACAAGACCAATATCAAAGGCGCTATGGGCATATCCGTTTATTTCCCGGGTGAGAACCAGACACTGTACCAGGAAGCTGACACGTTTTTCGCGGATACTGTCTCGGTATCCGAGGATGTACGCAATATGTATGACGCTTATACCGACAGATGGGGACAGGCTTCCGATACGGACTGGACCATGGCTGAATTCCGGGAGAGCGGTGATGAGATCCTGCTGAATCTGACCAAAGAGCAGGTGGATAATCTGGCCGGCGCCACCTATACGATTCTGCGGCCTTTCGGACGGGGGGAGTACAGCCCTGCCATGGTCAGGATCAGGCTGGACGTGGACGCGGACGGTGTCCTGCATATTCCCGCGGATCCGGAACTGATCTGTATGGACGATGCAGACGGATCGAAAGACCCGATCTGCTTTATACAGACAAATGATAACCAGGGAACATCGACATACAGATCTTACAGTGTCTATTTAAGTCCCACACGGGATTTCTGGGATATTGATGTGGAAGTAGATCAGGCTGCCGCGATCATTGCTGACGTTACTGACGGGGAAGTAACGATACAGTCTGTCCAGGCGGATGATGAAGAGACAGCCGGTAAGAATACTCTGTCCATGGAGGATTATTACAGAATTCTCTATTTCTTCGGGTCTTCCTTTTTCCCTGTCCGGAATGAGGATGGGACTATGAAGTCCTTTACGGACTGGAAGGGGCAGGGCTCGTCTATGGGAGGTTATACCTGGGACCTGCCGGAGGACAGGTCTATTCATCTCGATCTCTGCCATGCTTCGGAGATTTATACGGAGGATCCGATGATTCTCCAGGTCGAGCTGACCGATGTCAATGGCCAGGTACATGCTTCTGAAGTTTTCACGCTGAATGTAAAGGGAGAAGAGCCGGAGGATAAATCTTATTCATTCGAGGATGAGCAGGGTACCTGGACCTTCCGGATGGAAGAAGATGCGGCTATTCTGACAGACTTCAGCGGAGACCCTGATACGCTGACGGTTCCCGCTGAAGTGAACGGACTTCCGGTAACAGAGATTGAGGAGAGTGCGATTACCGTTTACAGCACGACCGAAATCAATCTGCCGGACTGCCTGAAGGTCCTGCACAAGAATGCCATCGGATACGCGAATATTTCTTCGATTTCTCTGCCGTCAGGTATTGAAAAGGCAGATTCCTATATATTTGAAGAGTGTGAAAATCTGGAGCGGATCCTGATCGACGGGGATCCCAACGGACAGGGAAAAGGAATCAGGGTGATCGACGGTGTGCTTTTCAACGCGGATGGGACGGTGCTGCTGGACTATCCTATGAAACATGGCCGGTCCTATACAGTTCCCGAAGGAACAGTGACAATTGCCTACGCGGCTTTCGCTGCTAATACCTTATCTTTCACCAATGAAGAGAAAGTAACTCTGGAATCTGTCAGCATGCCTGCGTCTTTGAAGAGGATCGAGTCCTGTGCCTTTTTTGGCTGCAGCAATCTTTCCGAGATCGATTTGACTGACAATGTAGAATATATAGGCTCAAGAGCCTTTGGAACTGATGATACTCTGGGTGAAAGTCCTTTCTATACCGGAAAATACGCGCCAATTGAAGAGATATATATAGGAAAGAACGTAGAGAAGATCGGCCGCAAAGCCTTTGACGGTCTGAATCTGCGCCGTTTCCGGGTCAGTACGGACAACAGACGTTATGCCGAAACAGCAGGAATGCTGACAGGCAGGAGCGGAGATACGATCCTGGAAGTCCCCCGGGGCATGGACGGCATGGTCTATATTCCGGAAGGAATCGTCGGACTGGATGACAGGCTCTTCAGCGAGTTCTACAACCAGAGTGAGTTCTACCTGCCGGATTCCCTGACCAGGATTCCTGCCAACGTTTTTCCCTGCAGCTTCAGCGATGAAAAGAATGAGGATGGGAGCAGAGACAGGATCTATGATATTCAGTTCCATTGCAGTGAGGATTCCGCAGCGGCTGCATATGCTGACAAATACGGAATCGGCCGGGATGCAGAGCAGGCGGATGAAGCCATGATCCAGTCCATGCAGTATACAACGGTCACGCTTCCAAGCCGGTATGGACAGTACGAGTTCCATGTATACAAGGATTACGCGGTTCTGGTCGCCTGTAAGGGCACTGACATGATCGTGGAGATCCCCGCCTCTGCCGGCGGCCAGCCGGTCACGGAAATCGGGGACGGAAGGAACGGCATTTTCCGGTCGCATTCCTATAAATACAACAGTCTTGAGCCCGGACAGAATTCTGTTTCGGAAGGGCAGAATGAACTGCAGGCGGAAGAAACCATGCAGAATTACGAAGGGCAGGTAAAGGAACTTCATATACCGGAAACGGTAACGGCGATCAACGCGAAAGCTTTGTCGGACACCGGTTTTGAGACAGCTGTCCTGGAACTGCCCTCCTCACTGACGTATTTTGATCCCCAGGCGACAGGCGGGGAAATATCCGGCTCGAAGATTGGCGCATTCCATATTGAGGGAAGCAAGTATTATAAAACGATTGACGGCGTTCTTTATACGGCGGATGGAAAGACCCTGACAGCATTTCCCTGTGAATATGACTATGAAAACAAACTGCAGGCAGATGGAACAGCAGAGAACGGAGATACCGTTTATACCTATAAGATTCCCGAAGGGACAGAACGCATAGAAGCATATGCTTTTCATGATTTCTATTGGTATAAAGCTACTCTGCAGCTGATATTCCCGGACAGTTTGAAGGAAATTGGAGAAGGCGCCTTCTATGGAACTGATCTGAATGAACTGGTACTGCCGGAAGGTACAGAAAAGATAGGAGAGGGGGCCTTCTACCTGGCGGATATCCGGTCCCGGGACCTGTGGCTGCCTGATACCATCACAGAGATCGGCAAGGAGGCTTTCCAGATAATTGACAGGGAAGATGCGAACGGAACAGTACAGATCGGATTCAGCTCGATCCACCTGCCGGCAGACCTTGAAACGATTGGAGATTATGCCTTCAATCAGAATTTGAGTGCAGATGAAACAGCTTTGGAATGTCAGAACATCAGCCTGGGCAGTAAAGTCAGCCATATTGGCAAATTTGCGTTTGCAGATCTGAATTTCCAGGCTTTTGAGGTCAATAAGAGGAACAAGACTTACAGCGTGAAGGATGGTTTTCTCCTGTCCAAGGATGGAAAAAGCCTGCTCTTGGCACCTTCAGGTATGGCCGGGGAGGTTACAGTACCTGAAGGTGTGACCCGTATTGAACCGTATGCCATGTATAATTGTCATAAGATCACAGATATCCATATCTCCGATAATGTAACGGAGATCGGATCCAATCTTGTAGATAATGAAAACGGGGAATATCAGGTGACGATTCATTGTCCCGTGGGTTCCCCGGCGGCAAGATACGCGGAGCTTGTGGGTATCCCCTGGGCAGAGGAACCTTAAACGGATGAATGGGACAAAATACGCCGACGGACCACAAATATATGCCATAGGAGACAGTAATGAAGACGATAAAACCAGTATATACCATTCTGGCAGCGGCGGCAGTGGCAGCTGTTCTGTGCAACGGCTGCGGCAGTACCGGCAGCGCAAAGGGGGGGATCCTGCCGACAAAGCTCTATTATCATGGGGATGATTGTGTGATCGAACCCGGCTGTGAGGCTGCGGCACATGACAACACCGTGTATCCCAGATGGATGTTTGCCGGAAAATGGATCCGGAAGGATACGGTGGAGGCCTCTGAAACCGTTTCTGTCGATGTGATCCGGCGTGAGTATCAATATACAGGTCTGCCCATCCCACAGGGAGAGACGGCTGCAGCAGATTCCGGAAGTACCGATGCTGCTGCTGAGAACAGTACATTACCTGGACTGACTGGGGATGAGCCGGCAGAAATGTCCGGCGACGATGGTGCTTCTTCAGAGTTCGCCCATTCCTATGATGAGCCGGTCTACAGTCTGCAGGTGGATGCCCTTCCGGTCAGCCTGAAATTTGACAATGACTCGGCCAATGGGGAGAGTTCTTTCGGGGTCTTTTATTTAGAGGACATTGACTATTGCCAGGTTACGTTCCAGCTGAAGGATTCTGGGGACACTGTCTCCATGGAAGGTGCCTTTGATACGGCTTCAGACCAGAAGGGAAACCGGCTTGCGCTGGGTTTGGACGGTCTGCCGGCAGATGCGCCGGGTTTTGAGAATGACCGGCTGAATCTGACGGAATATGATTATGATTTTTCCTGGACAGGCTGTGAACTGACACTCAGCCATGGCAAGGATTCGGCGGTATATGTACCTTCCATGTATCCGGATGGAATCGGGGATCTGAAGGATTTTGAAAATTATTATTTCTTCTCTACACCCGGTCAGGACAGTTATGAATTCACATATCTGGAATTAAATGGGAATGGATATGGAACGGTCAATGCATTCGATCTGGCAGGGGATCGGGGCTTTTCTGTCGAGTATGCGTTCGACCAGAATGGGAAACTGACCATGGAACGGGACGACGGGCTGGTGATGGAGTTCCCGGAATACTGGATCTCGGATCATGGAATCACACTGTCATGGCCGGACGGAAAGGGCATATATGTGACAGAGGATTCTGTATTGGGTTTCAAGACGCGTCAGGATGAGATCAACAACAAGTACCTGTATGATATATCTGGACTAGGGGCTGATGCCCGGGTAGGCGGTGAAAGAATCTACATCTATCAGCCTGGCTTTATCACTGATTATATCGAGGATGGCTGGCAGGTATACGCGGATCTGGAAAAGAGCATGGTTCCGCCCGGCGCCATTACGGAGCCTTTTGAGATGCGTTATAAAGGCGGCCGTATCACTGCCAGGGCCATGAACCGCTATAACAGGGATCTGCCTTTGAAGGACTGCTCGGTCTGCTGGGTGGAATTCGATACTGATTCCGGCGATATCGGTCTGGGCAGGAAAGTCCTGCGGTGTGGGGAAGCCGGCGTGGATCAGTTCGAAGACAGCTTTGATCTTGTCTTGGAGACAGAGCCGGAAGGGCCGGCGGCAGGAGACGGGCAGGAATCTGCAAAGGGAAAGCGTGTAATGCTATATAAAAGTACGCTGTCTTACTTAGGAATGGGCCTGGAGGACGAGGATTATCCTGCCGGTGAAGTGATACCGATCGGATCTTATCTGGAGACATGGATGGAGTTTCAGGATGATGTACTGCAGAAAGTGATCATCCGGGATCCATCCATTACAGAAGCAGGCATGGAAAAGGCATTGAACAACAATTCCCTGAATACCATGAATATTGTACAGCTGCGGAAGGAACATGACACACGGTCAGGTCTTATTGCGGCTGTGGAGACTGCCATGGAAGGGGCGGAAGCAAGGTTCATAACGGATCCGGCAGACGGAACAGTGATCCTGAATGCTTACAGCCTGTTCGTTCCGGCCGGCACGGATCTGTCCGAAGAAGGAAAGATCATGCTGGATGAGTTCATGGAACTGTATGGGCCCATACTGGCAGAACAGGAAGAGTTTCTGGACTCTTTGCAGATCATCGGATGCTGCGGGCAGATGTATCAGGGAGCCAGGACATTGGAATGGACACAGAAAAGGGCCGACGCAGTTCTGGACTATCTGAAGAGCGGGGAATGTGCGGCTGTCTCCAAAGAGCTGCGAAGCCTGCTGGAACAGAAAGCAGCTGCCAAAGGAATCGGGAATCTGGATTATCATGTTTACAGAGCAGCAGATCTGCCTGTAGAGCCCGAGGCGGCCAGGATTGAATTCCGCTTTCTGCAAAAGCCTGCGGACATTGAACAAAAAGGAACCCGGGAGGACACCGGCGAGGTATCTCTGCTCAAGCAGGATGCAGGAGATAATACTTATATAAAGGCGGATCCGGAGACCATGCGGGATGAGCTGCTGCAGCTGGCACAGGACTATGAAGGCAGTTTCGGACCGGACACCTATACCAATACGGCGCTTGGCCTGACCCTGCGCCTGCCGGAAGGCTGGTATTTCTACAACGCCGCCGAACTCACGACCCTGAACGGAAACCAGGCCGCCTATATGCTGGCGTCGGATATGCCCTTTGATTATGTCCGGGCCCTGTCCGGGAACGGAGACTGTCTGATCAATTTCCGTTTCTATCATATGAATCAGAAGACCGGAGGCGGAGAAGAAGAAGCGGCCGGCTCCCTGCACGCGTCCCAAAGGGGCCAGATCAGGGCTTTCTTCGGGGAAACCACGGATGATTTCGACCGCAGCCAGCTGGCGGGCCGGGATGTCTGGCGGTCAAGATTTATATTTAAGGTCGGGAATCAGGATGCCTGCAAGGACATATATTATCTGTGGGATGAGGAACGGCATGTCCTGACCGAGATCACCATCGCGGCGCCGGACAGCAAGCAGACAGATGAGCTTGCGAAGCAATTCGGACCTTCCTAAAAGGCGTCCTTCGTATAACGATTGAAGCGTATTCCAGTAAGGCAGGTTTCCGGCTGAGAAACATAAAGAACAGGCAAACGGAGAAAGACAGATGATGGAGAAGATTTCTGTTTATGAGGGGGATAACCCCTTTGTATTTGTGAGCTACGCGCATAAAGACAGTGACGCCGTATACAGGATTCTGCGCTTACTGCAGGGACGCGGCTTAAGGATCTGGTATGATGAGGGAATCACGCCCGGCAGTGAATGGCCGGAATATATAGCGTCACATTTGGACAGGGCGGCGGCTGTGATCGTCTTTATTACGGAAAATTCTGTCAACTCGTTCAACTGCCGCCGGGAAATCACCTTTGCCCAGGCGAGAAATAAATTTTTTATTTCCGTGTTTCTGGAAAAAACAGAAGTTCCCCTTGGAATGGAACTGCAGCTGTCTGCCCAGCAGAGCGTGTTCCGGTATGATTATGCTACGGACGAAGCTTTCGTGGACCGTATGCTCCGTACCCCTTTCCTGCAGCCCTGCATCAGGCATGAACGGGCGCAGGACCGGAGAGAGGAACCGGCTGCGGAACAGATTCTTTTTAAAACCGGGACGGAGGAATTCTTCGGAAGAGATGAAGGAGGTGCAGATACAGTTCTTCCTGCCGATACGGGCGCTGCCGCAGAAGCAGCGGACGCCTTTGAATCCAGCGGCAGTATGGGAGATTCCGGTCCGGCTCCGCAGGAGAAGGCAGATATTCCTCCCACTGGAAAGAGCGGCGGCGGGAAAAAGAAAAAGCCTGCGGTCATCCTGATCGCGGCCGTTCTGGTCCTGCTGCTTGCTGCAGGCGTCTACGGCTATATACAGCTGGGCACAGGAAGCGGCAGCTATGTGGATTCCGGCGAGCCGGACAGTCTGGGCAGTCTGAGAGGTGTCAAATCATCCCTTACGCTGAAGAACAAACATATGACGGCCGACATGGTCAGGCAGGTCAATAAAGTCCGGGATCTGAACTATATATCATTTACAGACTGTGAATTTGAAGAGGGAGCCCTGAATGAGCTCCACATGTCTCCGAAGGATACCAGCGTGACCATGCGGTTTTACAATTGCAGCGGTATGAAGGACTGTGATGCCCTGGGGAAACAGGGAGATATCTATGACCTGGATATTGTAAGCTGTGATATTACGGATCAGGGCTTCCCGGATCTGTCGGATGTGAAAGTGAAAAACCTGACGGTTTTCAATTGTCCGGACCTCTCAAAGATTTCCGTGAATACGGAGACTTTGTATGCGATCGACCTGTCGGGCACCGGGATCAGCGATATAAGCTTTTTGAGCGGAGCGGAACAACTGCAGAGTATCAGTCTGGCATATACGAAGGTCACTGACCTGAGCTCGCTGCTTTCTCTGGAAAAGATCACAAGTCTGAATCTCTCGGGAATCAGGATGGATTCCTTTGACTTGAATCTGCAGAGCTTGGGACTGGAAACGATCTGTCTGCATGACTGCGGCCTTGCTTCCACAGGCGGACTGGGGGATTACACGAAGCTGGCGGAAGTGGACCTGGGCGGCAATCAGCTGACAGACGTGGGCTTCCTGGCTGATGTAACGTCGAATCTGACATATCTGGATCTCAGCGGTAATCCTGTACCGGCAGATCAATTGTCTTTCCTGAAAGACGCTGTAAACATGAAGACGCTGATCCTGGACCAGATAGATCTTACCGGTCACCAGCTGGAATACGTACAGTATATGAAAGACCTGGAGAAGCTCTCCGCCAGAGACTGCGGGCTGACAGATATTTCCGGCATAGCCGGATGCAGCAGCCTGGATGAGATCCTGCTGAGCTTTAATATGATTCAGGATCTGCAGCCAATTGCCGACATATCCGATCCGGATAATCCCATCTCTGTCCTGGATCTGGGGGCAAATGATATCCGGGACATTTCTGTTCTGCAGGAGACTTATTTCAATCTGGTACTGGTCGGGAATCCTCTTGAGAAATATGAAAGCAGTAAGTCCTTTAATACCAGTGTGCTTCTGATCGATTACTTTGACGGTCTGGAGAATTCATCGATGTCCACTTCCGGGGGCAATTACGGAACGGTTTCCATATGCGGATGTCCCAGAAACAGGCAGGAGGCGGTTTCGGACTCCCTGTACGATCCTGTATTTGAGTCAAGAGAAGAGCAGCTGACACGGATCCGCCAGACGATGAAAAATGTAAGCTATGACGGGTTTGAGGATAAGTTCCTTGCCATCCCGGAACCCTGACCGAAAAGGAATACAATAATCGAGACCAATACAGTCAATTTTGTCTTGATTATCCGACGCGGACGGTTGATGAAAAAGGGACTGGCGGACCTGCATATCGGAATAAAATCCGGCGGATCTACATTTGTTATCGGCGGGCCGCACATCCGGTACCGAAAATTCGTTATTTTTTTAGTCTTTTCCCATATTTAGTTTTTGGAGATGAGGATACAAATGTGATAAAATCTGATAGGAAAGGTTGAAAAGGAATATCCCGTTTTGAACCGGGAGGAACCTGTGGAATCGCTAATGATTTGTGGAATCGCTACTGATCTGTAGATGGAGGTTTTTCAATGATCATGCACACATATGGCAGGGAAGGTGCTCCTGTCATCCTGATGCTCCAGCCAATGGGAATTTCCGCCGAGATGCTCTATAAAATACTTGGCTCGAGGTTCAAAGGTGATTATCATATCCTGATCCCGGATATGGGCGGTCACGGAGACGAGATCGGAGAATTTATTTCTGCCGATATTGAGGCGGAACACGCTCTGCTTTATTTAAAGGCAGCCGGCATTTCTGAAATTGCGCTCCTTTACGGCGCGTCGCTCGGCGCGGCGGTGGCTCTCAGAATGCTGGACGTTCCGGAGCTGAAGGTCAATAATATTTTTCTGGACAGCGCGCCGGTGGCCAGATTTGGATACGCCGTCCGTAAGGCCTTCGGGCCTGCCGTCAGGATGCAGAGAGCTGTCTATATGAAGAATGATGTGAAAATGAAACGTCAGGTCGAAGCCCGGTGGGGCAAGGAACTCGGCGATCATATCAGCAGGAACTTCGAGGCGTTTTCCAAAAAGACTCTTACCAACATGGTCAATTCCTGCGCGCAGGGAAATATGCCCTCTATTCCTCAAGAGCAGCAGAGGCATACCTTTATGGAGTGGGGCGGGAATGATGTCTTTGCCCGTATAAGTCCCAAAGTGGTCAGTTACCTGTATCCGGATGTGAACATCTGTGTACGCCCCGGTTATCAGTACTGCGAGTTCATGGTCAAATACACGGACAGGTATGTGGCTTTTCTTGATAAGATTGCTTCAGGCAAATTTGAATACAGAGAAAAGAGAGGGGAAAGCGCGCAGCTGAAGAGCTCCCCCTGCCCGGCGGGCTGATGATCAGGCATGAAAGATAATTTCCGGGCTTTTCCGTCCGGAAGCTGAGGAGGGCAGACAGAATGCAGGATACAGTTCCGGTATCATCGATCGTATGCATGGCAGTTTCCTGTCTGCTGGGATTTATGATCCCGATCGTGCTGCTGGTCTATTTATTGAAGAAAAAGAAGGCGGATCTGATACCGTTCCTGACCGGTCTGTCGGTCATGCTGATATTTGCCCTGATCCTGGAATCCGTCGTCCATACAGTAGTCTTTAAAACCGCATTCGGGGAAACGATCTACAGAACGCCATGGATGTATGCCCTGTACGGCGGACTGATGGCAGGCCTGTTTGAAGAGACCGGCCGCCTGACCGCTTACCGCACGGTCCTTCGCAAATATATGGGCAGGAACATCAACGCGGTCATGTATGGAGCGGGACATGGCGGTCTTGAAGCGGCGGTGATCCTCGGCATGACGATGATCAACAACCTGACCTGGTCCTTTATGATCAACAGCGGCAGGACGGAAGCCCTGACAGGGGCTTATACAGGAGAAGTACTGGAACAGATCCGGGCTTCGATCCGGGGGCTTGTGACAACGCCGTCCTGGCACTATCTTCTGGCCGGCCTGGAGCGGATCCTGGCTGTGATCCTGCAGATCGTCCTGTCGGTCCTGGTCTGGTTCGCTGTTAAGAATAAGAAGCGGGGATATCTGTTCCCTGCCGCGATTCTGATCCATATGGCGGTGGACGCGGGAGCGGTCCTTCTGATGCAGACAGGCATTCCTCTGCCCGCCGTGGAAGCCGCGATCGCCCTGATGACCCTGGCGGCGGCTCTTTTCGCACGAAGTATCTACCGGTCGGAAGAAGCAGCCGGACGGTCAGAATAAAGAAGTAAAGATAAAACTGTCAGGATATAACAATTATAATAATCAGAATCAAAACGTCCGGCAGCCGGCCTGTACTTTACAGGCGCGGCGCCGGACATTTTTAGTGGAATAATATTGCTGCGGCCGGGACGAAACAGGGGAAAAACCGCTTTACATATCAAAGAACCGGGATTAGAATGGGTTTTGTTGCAAAGATAATTGTTTCATAATAAGGAAAACGAGGCAGTTTTATGAATGTTTTTCTTTCTATTTCCGTCGCTTTGTTCGCGGGTCTGATGTTCACCCGTATATTTAAATTGCTGGGAGCTAATTTCCCGGATGTTACCGCCTTTCTGATCGCGGGACTTCTGATCGGTCCGTATGGTCTGGGCAGAGCGGGCATTGAAGGCCTGGGATTTGTCTCTTACGAGGCAGTGCAGGATGTCGGCGTCGTCAACACAGCGGCCCTTGGTTTTATCGCCTTCTCGATCGGCAGTGAGTTCCGTCTCTCCGCTCTGAAAAAGACCGGTAAAGAGGCAACGGTCATCGGTATCATTCAGGCAGTTACGGCTTCCCTGCTGGTCGACGCGGCCCTGATCGGACTGCATTTTGTCCTGGGCGATGAGGTGCTTCCTCTGGAGGCGGCCATTACCCTGGGCGCCATCGCTTCCGCCACGGCTCCCGCGGCGACCCTGATGGTCGTCCGCCAGTATAAGGCGGACGGTCCCCTGACCAGGCTGTTGCTGCCCATCGTGGCCCTGGATGACGCGGTAGGCCTGATCGTCTTCTCGGTTTCTTTCGGAATCGCCATGGCCATGAAGGGCGGCGTCCTGGATATTTTCTCTATTGTGGTCAATCCGGCCCTGGAGATCGTTTTCTCACTGCTGCTGGGCGGTATACTGGGCTTTATCATGACCCAGCTGGAGAAACTGTTCTACTCCAATACCAACCGTCTTTCCATGACCATTACTTTCGTGTTCCTGACCATTGCCCTTTCTTATCTGGAGATACCTGTCGGCAGAGCAACGATCAGCTTTTCTTCCCTGCTGGTCTGCATGATGCTGGGCACCGTGTTCTGCAATACCAGCGAGTTCTCCGAAGATATCATGAACCGGGCGGATAAATGGACCGCTCCCCTGAACGCGGCCTTCTTTGTACTGAGCGGCGCGGAGCTGGAGCTGGGTGTCTTTACCCATATTGAGTATGTAATGATCGGTCTTGTCTATATCCTGTTCCGTTCTTTCGGCAAATACATCGGCGCAAGAGCCTCCAGTACGGCCATGGGCTGCAGTAAGGATATACAGAGATATCTGGGCATCACCCTGCTGCCGCAGGCCGGGGTCGCCCTGGGCATGTGCAATCAGGCCATGGCCCTGGGAGGAGCGGAAGGTTCCCTCATCCGCAATGTCACCCTGTTCGGCGTCCTGATTTACGAGCTGGCAGGCCCCCTGATGACGCGGGAGGCCCTGACCAAAGCGGGCGAGATCAAAGTCAAGCCCTCCAGCAAGCAGGACAGGAACCGGTTCCGTACCAAAAAGGCCTGAACACCGCTTTCCGTGGCAGTCCGGCGCTGCTGCAGTCTGTTATGACCGCAGCGGTGCCGGATTTTTTTTTGCTGCCGCAGAATAAAGAAAAAGGGAAAGGGGCTGAAAAAAGGCAAAAAAAAAGAACCATACATAAGGTATGGTCCTTTGGTCTGCTGCGATCATTAAGCACGCTCAACTTTGCCGGATCTCAGGCATCTGGTGCATACATGCATCTTTCTGTTCGCGCCGTTTACTTTAACGGTGACTCTCTGAACATTAGAATTCCAGATTCTGTTGGATCTTCTATGAGAATGGCTGACGTTGTTGCCGAAATGAGCGCCCTTGCCACAGATATCACATTTAGCCATCTTAACACCTCCTAACACGTGGATTCAGGTAAACAACATTAGTATATTAACAGAGTTATTCTGTAAATGCAAGCTAAATTTTCTATTTTCTTTTTGGGACAAACAGAGTATAATTTAATGGAATGTCATACTTTGAAAGGAGTATTTTCTATGAAATCATCCAGCATGAATACTCATATCGGCAACATTTCCATTGACAGTGAAGTCATCGCCCAGTATGCAGGCAGCGTTGCCTATGAGTGCTTCGGGATCGTAGGTATGGCCGGTGTCAATATGAAAGAGGGTATTGCCACACTGCTTAAGAAGGAGACCATGACCAGGGGCATTACAGTAAATATGACCTCCAGGAACCTTCTGGTCATTGATTTCCACGTGATCGTTTCCTACGGTGTCAGTATCCCTGCAGTATGCGACAATCTGATGCAGAGCGTCAAATACAGGGTAGAGGAATTCACCGGGATCGAAGTTGAAAAGATTAATATTTTTGTGGAGGGCGTCAGACTGATCGACTGATACCGCTACGAATATTGAAAGCAGGAGGATTAAGCAGTGAGCAAGACTGCCATTGATGCAAAAATACTGACGAAAATGTTTCTTGCAGGCGCGAAGGAACTGGACGCCAACAAGGACTATATTAATGAACTGAATGTATTCCCCGTACCGGACGGCGATACCGGCACCAACATGTCCCTGACCATTATGTCAGCGGTCAGGGAGGTCATGGATCTCGGGGATTCCGACAACATGAAGGATATCTGCAAGGCGATGTCCTCCGGTTCCCTACGCGGCGCGCGCGGCAACTCCGGCGTCATCCTGTCCCAGCTGATCCGTGGCTTCGGAAAGGTCGCCAGGGGCGAAGCGGAACTGGATGTTCCGATCCTGGCCAATGCCTTTGACCGTGCTGCCGAGACGGCTTATAAAGCTGTCATGAAGCCCAAGGAAGGTACGATCCTGACAGTAGCCAGGGCGGCGTCCAACAAATCCCGCCAGCTGGCGGACGAGGGCGTTACGGATCTTGAGACCTATTTCAGCCAGATCGTGGAGGCGGCCAGGGAAGCGCTGGCGTCCACACCGGACCTGCTGCCTGTGCTCAAGCAGGCCGGCGTTGTAGATTCCGGCGGCCAGGGCCTTTTATGTGTCCTGAGCGGCGCTTATGACGCCTATATGGGCAAGGAGATCGATTACGCGGCTCTGTTCGGCCAGGAAGAGGCGGCCGCGGAGGAAGAGGCGGAAGAGGAAGTCCCTGCTTATATTTATAAGGAAAAGTTCACCATCCATCTTTCCAGAAAGAACGCTTCCAAGATCGAGAATTCTCTCGTGGAATTCATCAACTCCGTAGGCGACGGTATCGTATGCACACTGGGCAGCGACAGGGTCAAAGTCAGCGTGCAGACCAATGATCCCGGTATGATCCTGCAGAAGGCCCTTTCTTATGGTGATGTTTCCGGCGTGAAGATCGAGAACGTCATGATGGACGGCAAGGGGGACGCGGAGGAAAAGGAAGAGACGGCGTATACAGAAGTGGCTTCCGAAAAAATGGCAACCGGAAAGACGCCGGAAGCGGAGCCTGTGAAAGATCCGGTTCCGGAAGAGATGCCCCATAAGGATGTCGGTTTTATCACCGTTGCTGTCGGCGAAGGCATTGCCGAGATCTTCCGTGGCCTGGGCGTAGATTTTATCATCTCCGGCGGCCAGACCATGAACCCCAGTACGGATGATGTCCTGAAGGCCATTGATCAGGTCAACGCGGATACCATTTATATCCTTCCTAATAATAAGAACATCATTATGGCGGCCAACCAGGCGGCAAGCCTGACAGAGGATAAGAAGATCGTTGTCATCCCGACAAAGACCATCCCCCAGGGCATTACGGCTGTGATCAATTATATGCCCGATATGGATACGGACGCCAATGCCGAGAATATGACGGCGGAAATCGCCAACGTCAGTACGGCGGAGATTACCTACGCGGTCCGTGATACCATGATCGACGACATCGAGATCCATGAAGGCGACTTCATGGGCATCGGCGACGCGGGCATTGTATATGCCGGCAAAGACATCACAGAGACTGTCATGGAGACCATGAAGAAGATCGTGACAGAGTCGACCGAGATCATCAGTATCTATTACGGTGCCGAGGTCGCGGAGGAAGACGCCTCCGCCCTCAGGGACCAGATCTCGGAAACCTTCCCGGATTGTGATGTGGAGCTGCAGTCCGGCGGCCAGCCTGTTTATTACTATATACTTTCGGCAGAATAACTATGGATTTTCGGAAAGGAGGACGGCGTCCTCCTTTCTTTATTTTATATTTACCGCATTTTATATTTACCGCCTATGAACAAAAATACACCTGTTACAGATCTGAAGGGGATCGGGCCGAAAACAGCGGACCTGTTCCATGCCCGGGGCGTATATACGGCCGGAGATCTGCTGACATATTATCCTGTCCATTACGAGGCCTTCGATCCGCCTGTCAGGCCTGCGGACGCCCTGCCCGGACAGACCGTGACCCTTGCCCTGACCATCAGCGGCAGGCCGGTCAGGGCCGGCAGCGGCGCCCGCAGGATCGTCCATATCAAAGCCGCCGGGGAGGGGACCGGGGTCCGCCTGACCTGGTTCAATATGCCCTATATCGGGAATTCCCTGCCTGTAGGCAGCCGCCATTATTTTCGCGGCAGGCTGGGACGGACCGGGGCCGGCCTTCTCTATATGGAACAGCCCGCAGTCTACACGCCCGCCGCCTATGCCGGGATCCAGGGGACCATGCAGCCCCGCTATTCCCTGACCAAAGGCCTCAAGAACAATCAGGTCAGGAAGGCGGTGGCCCAGGTCCTGGAGGAGTACGCTTATCCGGCAGATTATATCCCGGAGGAGGACCGGGCCCTTCTGGGCCTGACAGGGCTCCGGCAGGCGTACCGGCAGATCCATTTCCCCATGAACATGAAAGAACTGGCGGAAGCCAGAAGACGCCTGATCTTTGATGAATTTTTCGAGTTCATCCTGTCGGTCCGCCGTCAGAAGGAGGCCGGGGAGGAACTGGTCAATACCAGGCCCATGGAGGACCGCCCGGAAGTGGAGGCCTTCGCGGAGCGCCTGCCCTTTGCCCTGACGGAGGGACAGAGACAGGCCTGGAGGGAGATCCGCCGGGATCTGACAGGTCCCCGGCTCATGAACCGCCTGCTGCAGGGCGATGTGGGTTCCGGCAAGACGATCCTGGCATTTCTGGCCCTGTATCTGTGCGCGGCCAATGGCCGGCAGGGCGCCCTGATGGCCCCTACCGAGGTTCTGGCCGGTCAGCATATGAAATCACTGACAGAGCTGATCGAACAGTATGATCTGCCGCTTCATCCTGTCCTGCTGACGGGCTCTCTGACAGCCGCCCGGAGGCGGGATATCTATGAAAGGATCCGTCTGGGGATGGCGGATATCATTATAGGGACCCATGCCCTGATCCAGGATGCTGTAGAATATAAGGATCTGGGCCTTGTCATCACCGACGAGCAGCATCGGTTCGGCGTCCGTCAGCGGGAGAACCTGGCCGGCCGCGGTGACAGCATCGGCGTTCTGGTCATGAGCGCGACCCCTATTCCCAGAACTTTGGCCATCATCCTGTACGGGGATCTGCAGGTCTCCGAACTGCGGGAGCTCCCCGCAGGGCGTCTGCCCATCAAGAACCTTGCCATGCCCCAGGCAGGCAGGGGAAAAGCCCTGCGTTTTATCCTGGGGCAGATCGCGGCAGGACGTCAGGCGTATATTATCTGCCCGGCCGTGGAAGAAGGCATGATGGAGGAACTGGAGAATGTCAGGGATTATACCGAAAAGCTCCGGGGAGCCCTTCCCGCCGGGATCCGGATCGCCAGTCTGCACGGCAGGATGCGTCCGGCGGAAAAGGACGCGGTCATGGAAGCCTTCGCGGCCCGCGAAGCAGACATCCTGGTCTCTACGACCGTAGTGGAAGTCGGTATCAATGTACCCAACGCCACGGTCATGATGGTGGAGAACGCCGAACGCTTCGGCCTGTCCCAGCTGCACCAGCTGCGGGGCCGGGTCGGCAGGGGAAAGGAACAGTCCTACTGCATCTTTTTATATGCCGGGGACGGGGAGAAGCCCGAGAGGCTGCAGGTCCTGGAAAAGAACAACGACGGATTTAAGATCGCCGAGGAGGATTTGAAGCTCCGGGGCCCGGGTGATATATTCGGGACCCGGCAGAGCGGGGAGATGGGATTTGTCATGGCGGACATTTATCATGACGCCGGTGTGATGAAAGAAGCGGCCGCTTATGTGGATTCGGTTCTTGCCCGGGATCCCGACTTTGCTCTGACCTTGACAAAATCGGTTGACTTTCGTTCTATCTGAAAGTATGATATCAACGAGTTACGTCATTTTTCGAAGGAGTCTATTGCTGATGAGAAAAGTAGGAATAATCACCGACAGCAACAGCGGCGTCAAGCCTGATCAGGCACGGGATATGGGAATTTCCGTAGTCCCCATGCCTTTTATAATAGGAGAAGAGACTTACTATGAGGAGATCAGCCTGACCCGGAAAGAATTCTTTCAGCGCATGGAAGAGGGCCAGAAGATCGTGACCAGCCAGCCGGCCCCGGGTGAAGTGATGAAGATCTGGGACAAAGCCCTGGAAAAATACGACCAGGTCGTCTATATCCCCATGAGCAGCGGTCTGTCCGGCTCCTGTCAGACAGCCATCATGCTGGCGGACGATTATGACGGCAAAGTCGAGGTCGTGAATAACCAGAGGATCTCCGTGACCATGAAGGCTTCCATAGAGGACGCCATTGCCATGGCGGAAAAGGGCATGGACGCTGCCACGATCCGGAAACGGCTGGAAGCTGTCAAATTCGATTCCAGTATCTATATCATGCTGGACACCCTGGAGTATCTGAAACGGGGCGGCAGGATCACCCCTGCGGCCGCTGCCATCGGTACCCTGCTCCGGCTCAAACCGGTCCTGCAGATCAAGGGCGAACGCCTGGACGCTTTCTCCAAGGCCAGGACCCTCAACCAGGGCAAGATGACCATGATCAACGCCATGAAGAATGATATCAGCGAGCTCTATGGCGGCGTCGACACGGAGACCTGCAAGCTTTACGCGGTCCACGCCTCCTGTCCGGAGCCTTTCCGCGTATGGGCGGATGAAGTCGCGAAGGCCTTCCCTGCCTTCCGCGTCCAGGAGGACGAACTGTCCCTGAGTGTATGCACCCATATCGGGCCCGGCGCCCTGGCCATCGCCTGCTCCAAAAAGATGGAGATCTGAGGCCTGTCCCGGGACGGTCCGAATGGATTCCGGAAGCGCGTTTTACGCCGTTTCCGATCAATAACACGAAAAGTGATTCTTGAAAATCAGGGGCCATCCCTGATTTTTCAATTTTGGATTTTACATTTTGTATTGGAATTTGTATCTGAGATTCTGGATCTGAAAGATACAGCTATGAATGAGGTAATGCATCTATGCCAAATAAGAAGGAACAGAATACCGCTGTGAATACCCGGGGGGCGGCGGGCAGCAGTGCCCCTGCAGGCGCAGACCCATATGACGCCGGCAGCATCCGGGTACTGGAAGGACTGGAAGCGGTCAGGACCAGGCCGGGTATGTATATCGGCTCTGTATCTACCAGAGGACTGAACCACCTGATCTATGAGATCGTCGATAACTCGGTGGACGAACACCTGGCGGGTTTCTGCGATACGATCACCGTTACACTGGAAGCGGACGGTTCCTGTACTGTATCAGACAACGGCCGCGGTATCCCTGTCGGCATGCATGAACTGGGCGTCAGCGCCGAGCGCGTCGTATTCACGACCCTCCATGCCGGCGGTAAATTCGATAACAATGCCTATAAGACCAGCGGCGGCCTGCACGGCGTGGGTTCCTCGGTCGTCAACGCCCTGTCCGAGCGCCTGACCGTCCAGGTCACGCAGGGCGGCCTGATCTATGAGGATTCCTATGAAAGAGGCATTCCGGTCACGGAGCTGCAGGACGGCCTGCTGCCGGTCGTGGGGAAGATCCGGGGCAAAGAGACCGGGACCAGGATCAATTTCCTGCCCGATCCCGAGATCTTCGAGAAGACCCGTTTCCGGGAGGAGGATGTCAAGAGCCGCCTGCACGAGACAGCCTATCTGAATCCGGCCCTGACCATTATTTATGAGGACAAACGGCCGGAGTCCGCGGAGGCCCTGACCTTCCATGAACCCGACGGCATCATCGGCTTCATCCGTCAGATGAATAAATCCAAGGAAGCGGTCACGGATATTATCTCTTTCCAGGGAGAATCGGAAGGGATCACGGTGGAATGCGCCTTCCAGTATGTCAATGAATACCACGAGAATGTCCTGGGCTTCTGCAACAATATCTACAATACGGAAGGCGGCACGCATCTGACCGGATTCAAAGCCACCTTTACCCAGATCCTGAACAGCTACGCCCGTCAGCTGGGCAGCCTCAAGGAGAAGGACAGCAATTTTACCGGGGCGGATATCCGTAACGGTATGACGGCCGTCGTTTCCATCAAGCATCCGGATCCCCGTTTCGAGGGACAGACCAAGACCAAGCTGGATAATCCCGACGCGGCCAAAGCAGTCAGCGCGGTGACCGGCGAGGAGATCGTCCGCTTCTTTGACCGGAACCTGGATGTTCTGCGCACCGTGATCGGCTGCGCGGAAAAAGCGGCCAAGATCCGCAAGGCGGAAGAAAAGACCAAGACCAATATCCTGACAAAGCAGAAGTTCTCCTTTGATTCCAACGGCAAACTGGCCAACTGCACCAGCCGGGACGCTTCCAAATGTGAGATCTTCATCGTCGAGGGTGATTCCGCAGGCGGTTCCGCCAAGATGGCCAGGAACCGTATGTATCAGGCCATTCTGCCCATCCGCGGCAAGATCCTCAATGTGGAGAAAGCCAGTATCGACAAGATCCTGGCCAACGCCGAGATCAAGACCATGATCAACGCCTTCGGCTGCGGTTTTTCCGAAGGCTACGGTAATGATTTTGATATTTCCAAACTGCGCTATGACAAGATCGTGATCATGGCCGACGCCGACGTGGACGGCGCCCATATCTCCACCCTGCTGCTGACCCTGTTCTACAGGTTCATGCCGGAGCTGATCTATGAGGGTCATGTCTATGTGGCCATGCCGCCCCTGTACAAAGTCATTCCGAAGAAGGGGCCGGAGGAATATCTGTATGATGACTATGCCCTGACCAGATACCGCAGGACCCATAAGGGGGATTTCACCCTGCAGCGTTATAAGGGCCTTGGTGAGATGGACGCGGAACAGCTGTGGGAGACCACCCTGGATCCCGACCGGCGTATGATGCGGCAGGTCCAGATCGAGGACGCCATTGCCGCTTCCTCCATGACCGAGCTGCTGATGGGATCTGAGGTCCCGCCCCGGAGAACTTTTATTCACGATCACGCAAACGATGCAGAATTGGATGTATAAATGGCTAAGAAAGACAAAGACAAGAAACAGCCTGTCCGTCCGGTGATCCCCGAAGAGGACAGGATCATAAAATCAGAATATTCCGAACTCATGCAGAAGTCCTACATCGACTATGCCATGAGCGTTATTGTGGCCAGGGCCCTGCCGGATATCCGGGACGGTCTTAAGCCGGTCCAGAGAAGGACGCTTTATTCCATGAATGAGCTGGGCATCCGGTCCGACAGGCCCCACAGGAAATCGGCCAGGATCGTCGGCGACACCATGGGTAAATACCATCCCCACGGTGACAGCTCTATTTATGACGCCCTGGTCGTGATGGCCCAGGATTTCAAAAAGGAACTGCCCCTGATCGACGGTCACGGCAACTTTGGCAATATTGAAGGCGACGGCGCGGCTGCCATGCGTTATACCGAAGCCAGGCTGGAAAAGATCACCGAGGAAGCTTTTCTGGCGGACCTGGACAGGGACGTAGTGGATTTCGTTCCCAACTTTGATGAGACCGAGAAGGAGCCTTCCGTCCTGCCGGTCCGGATTCCCAATTTCCTGATCAACGGTTCGGAAGGCATCGCGGTCGGTATGGCCACCAATACGCCGCCCCATAACCTGGCGGAGGCCATTGACGCCCAGATCGCCTATCTGCGCAATCCCGGCATCAGCACAGAGGGACTGATGAAATATATCAAGGGACCTGATTTTCCCACAGGCGGCATTGTGGTCAATGAGCAGGACCTGCCGGAGATCTACCGGACCGGTCAGGGCAGGATCCGGCTCAGGGGACGGGTCGAAGTGGAAAAAGGCAAATCCGGCCATATCAATCTGGTCGTGACCGAGATTCCCTATACCATGGTGGGCGCCGGCATCGGGAAGTTCCTGTCGGATGTGGCGGCCCTTTCGGAGAACAAGCTGACCAATGATATTATTGATATCACCAACCAGTCCTCCAAGGAAGGAATCCGCATTGTCATTGAGCTGCGCAAAGATACGGACGTAGAGAATTTCAAGAACATGCTCTACAAAAAGACCCGTCTGGAGGATACCTTCGGGGTCAACATGCTGGCCATCGTGGACGGACGTCCCGAGACCCTGGGCCTGAAGGAGATCCTGCAGGCCGGGGCGGATTTCCAGTATGAGATCACAAGGCGCAAATATACCAATCTGCTGGAAAAGGAACAGCACAAAAAGGAGATCCAGGAAGGCCTGATCCGGGCCGTGGATGTCATTGACCTGATCATTGAGATCCTGCGGGGATCCAAAGACCGCAATATGGCCAAACGATGCCTGGTCACCGGAGACACGGCGGGCATCCGTTTCCGTTATAAGGAATCGGAGATCATGGCCTCCCAGCTGCAGTTCACCGAGGCTCAGGCCAACGCCATTCTGGAGATGCGCCTGTACAAGCTGATCGGCCTGGAGATGGAAGCCCTGATCAAAGAGCATGAACAGACCCTGGCCAATATCTACAGTTACGAGGATATCCTGGAGCGCCATGAGTCCATGACCAATGTCATTAAAAAGGACCTGGAAGCCATGAAGAAAAAGTATGGCAGGCCCAGAAGGACCGAAATCACTACTGCGGAAGAGGCCGTCTTTACAGTCGGTACCGCGGAGAAGGAGAGAGACCTGCTCTTTGTTATGGACCGTTTCGGCTACGCCAAGACAATGGATCCTGCCGCGGGAGAGCGGAATAAAGAGGCCGTTGAGGAGGCCTACCGTTTCCACTTTATCTGCCGGTCCACCGGCAGAGTCTGCCTGTTCACCGCGGACGGCCAGATGCATACCATCAAGGTGCAGGATCTGCCGGCCGGAAGGCTCCGGGACAAAGGCGTTCCGGTCGACAATGTCAGCAACTTTGATTCGACAAAGGAGACCGTGGTCCAGGCCCTGTCCATTGAAACTGTATGCAGTTCCATGCTGCTCTTCGCGACAGAAAGCGGCCTGATCAAATCGGTAGAAGGCGCCTCCTTCGAATCATCCAGGCGGACCGTCGCGGCGACCAAACTGGGCGAAGGAGACCTGGTCCTCTTCGTCGCGCCCCTGCCGGACCAGGGTTCCGTCGTCCTCCAGTCCAAAGCCGGGTATTTCCTGCGTTTCCCTGTCGGGCAGGTGCCTGAAAAGAAAAAGGCGGCCCTGGGCGTGCGCGGCATGAAGATGGGCGCCCGGGATTCCCTGGCCGCGGTCCATCTCCTGGCGGAAGGAGAGTCCAAAGTCCTGACCGAAGGAGAGAAATCGGTCGACCTGGGCAGGCTCCGCATGTCCTCCAGAGACGGAAAAAGTGTAAAACGTCTGTAATTTTTGTTTATTATTTCACAAAGGCATGCTATACTATCGAATTGTGAATTGCGGACCGCTTTTTCCGTAAATGCCAAAGCGCGCAATGAAATGGTATGTAATAAAAGACAATTTATTTAAAGATAAAGAAGGATAAAGAGAGTAAGATATGAGAGTAATCGCGGGAAGCGCCAGGCGTATGCGGCTGGTCACCCCCCAGGGCCTGGATACCAGGCCCACCCAGGATATCATTAAAGAGACCCTCTTTAATATGATCCAGTTCGATCTGCCGGGGTCGGTTTTCGTCGATATCTGTGCCGGCAGCGGCCAGATGGGCATCGAAGCCATCAGCCGGGGGGCAAAAAAGGCTTATTTCATTGAGAAGGGCAGAGAGGCTGTCAGCTGCATCCAGAAGAACCTTCATACTGTTAAATTTGAGGACCAGGCGGTCGTGCTGCGCCAGGATGTGCTGAGCGCTCTGCGCCATATCCACGAAAAACAGGTGGATTTTATTTATATGGATCCCCCTTACGGAACAGAACTGGCCCTGGATACGCTGGAAGCTCTGGGAAGGTGTTCTTTTGTAACAGAGGATACTGTTATCATGCTGGAGACGTCGCTGGACAGCGACATCAGCGGACTGGAAGATTTCGGTCTTGAGATCTGCAGGGAAAAAGATTACAGGACCAACAGGCACCTGTTCATCCGGAAAATCAGGGAGATATTATAAGATATGAAAAGAGCGATTTATCCCGGCAGTTTTGATCCGGTCACTTTTGGACATATGGATATTATCAAAAGGGCCGCGATCATGTTCGATGAAGTGGTCGTTGCCGTGCTGGACAATAAAGCAAAAACTTCATTGTTTTCGGTAGAAGAACGTGTTAAAATGTTACAGAAAGTCACGGAAGACGTCCCCAATGTCAGAGTGGACTCTTTTTATGGACTTCTGATCAACTATGCCGCCCGGGAAAATATCCATGTGGCGATCCGTGGTCTTCGGGCCGTGACGGATTTTGAATACGAGCTGCAGATCGCCCAGACCAATAAGCTGCTCTCGAAGGGCAGTCTTGATACGGTCTTCCTTACTACAGATCTGAAGTATGCGTATTTGAGCTCTTCCGGTGTCAAGGAGATCGCTTATTTTGACGGAGATATCTCGGAATGTGTCCCTCCTTATGTTGAGGAGAAGGTGCTGGAGAAATACCGGGAACTCCGGATGAATCAAAAAAACAGATAAAAGAAGCCCTGCAGGGCGATGGGCCTGTTTCCTGCCTTCAGCTACATAGGGAGCTGAATCGTCCTTTTCTGCCGGCCGGCAGCGGGCGTTTCAATTCATATTTTTGAAGAGGAGAAAGAAACCATGAGCAGTAAGATTGAGCAGCAGATCGATGCAATTGAAGAATATATCGGGGATTGTAAATACGCAACTTTTTCAAAGACAAATATCATCGTAGATAAGGATGAGATGCTGGACCTCCTGGACGAGCTGCGTGAGAGGACGCCGGAAGAGATCAAGCATTATCAGAGAATCATCAATAATAAGGAAGCCATCCTCAATGACGCCCGCAAAAAGGCCGAGGAAATGATCAACGAGGCTACCGTACAGACCAATGAACTGGTCAGCGAGCACGAGATCATGCAGCAGGCTTACGCGCAGGCCAATGAGATCGTCAGGCTGGCCACCCAGCAGGCCCAGGAGATTCTGGACAAGGCTGTAACGGAAGCAAATGCCTACCGGATCTCCGCTTCCCAGTACATGGATGATATGCTTGGTTCCCTGGAAGAAGATACGACCCAGTCTCTGGAAAACCTGACTTCCATTTTCGGAAACCTGCATACGACCCTGCGGGATTATGTGGAGACCATCCGCCGCAACCGCGCGGAGCTGCTTCCTCAGAATGAAGAAGCCTCTGCCGCCAGCAATGACGCGGACGGCTCTGAGGATTATGTCAATACAGACATGATGAGAGACTAAGTTGATTGCAGGGCACCTTCCTTTTGCGGGAGGTGCCTTTTTTTAATGCTGGGCCGGGGAGGAGACGGTTTGGGAATGAAGATCACAAAGGACAAATACAAGGCAATTATATTTGATGTGGACGGATCCCTGGTGGATTCCATGTGGATCTGGGGGGCCATCGACCGGGAATATCTGGCGGCGCACGGCTTTGAAGTACCAGATGGCCTGCAGATGGAGATCGGAGGCTTATCCATGAAGGAGACAGCCGTCTACTTTCAGGAACGTTTTGGTATCAGGGATACACAGGAAAAAATGATGTCGGACTGGAATGACATGGCCTATGAGAAATACAGGACCAGCGTGCCCCTGAAGCCCGGCGCGGAAAAGCTCCTGCGTTTTTGTAAGGAAAATGATATCCTGTGCGGCATCGCCACCAGCAATTCCGAAGAACTGGCGGGGGTCCTGCTGGACCATCTGGGCATCCGGGAGTATTTCGGTCAGATCACAACGGGAAACCATGTCAGCAAAGGCAAACCGGATCCGGAGATCTATCTGCTGACAGCCGGACATCTGGGCGTCAGGCCGGAAGACTGTCTGGTCTTTGAAGACATCGTGCCCGGGATCCGGGCCGGGCTGGCGGCCGGCATGGAGGTCTGCGCGGTATGGGATGAGGCGGCAGCGGACCAGCAGGAACTCAAGGAAGCCCTGTCCCATTATTCGATCCGCGATTTCCGGGATATTGTATATGCCTGACGGACCTGGAGGTGATTATGAAAAAAGGATATTTCGGCTATCTGAACAGAAAAAGGAAAACAGCGGCTGCCATAGCTGTCCTGCTGGTCGCCATGGTCATGATCGTCTATTTCGGCGCCCTGCGCCATTTCGGTACCAATAAGAATGTTTTTTCCCTGCTGGCGGCCCTGATGTGCCTGCCTGCCGGCAAGGCGGTCGTAGATGTTGTCATGTATGTCAGGGCAAAAGGATGCAGCGACGCTGCCGGCGCGCTGATCGAAATGCGGACGGCGGATCTGACCGCGGCTTATGATCTTTATCTGACCAGCTATAACAATAACTATCAGATCAGCCATCTGGCCATTGCCAACAAATCCATCTGCGCGCTGACGGAATCAGACAGCTGCGACTGCCGGGAAGGGGAGGCCCATATCCGCAGAATGCTGCAGGATAACGGCTTTCAGGATTATACGGTCAAAATATTCCGTGACAGGAGCAAATATCTGGACCGTCTTGATGAAATGAACCGGGCGGCCGGCGGCAAAAAGCATAAAAGGGATGAAGAAGTCCTGCAGCTCTTTTACCAGATTTCTATCTGACCCGGTGCTGCGGGCAGATCATCCACAGGATTCTGTGGGGCAGGAGCATATATGCAGAAACTGACAGTAAATGAAAAGGAAGAAGGACAGCGCCTGGACAAATACCTGAAGAGGAAACTGCCGGAAGCGCCCATGTCATTTTTCTATAAGATGCTTCGCAAAAAGAATATCACCCTCAACGGAAAAAAAGCGGACGGCAGGGAGGCTGTACAGGCCGGAGATCTGGTGACGCTTTTTCTTGCTGACGAGACCATTGAGAAATTCAGGGGAGAGACTGCTTCCAGCCCGGAAAGAGGGGAACAGATCAGGGCCCTGATTGCCGCCTCTGACAGGATCCGCGGGGTCACAGTCCTCTATGAGGATGAAAATGTCCTGATCTGTACCAAACCTTTCGGCGTACTTTCCCAGAAGGCCGGCCCGGAGGATCTGTCCATGAATGAATGGCTGGCAGGGTATCTGCTGAAAAAAAGCCCGGATCGGGCTGCCCTGCTGGATTCCTTCCGGGAATTCCGGCCTTCGGTCTGCAATCGTCTGGACCGCAATACCATGGGGCTGATCGTATGCGCGGTATCCCTGCCGGGCAGCAGGACCATGACGGAACTGATCCGGACCCGGAAACTGCGGAAATTTTACCAGATGGTCGTGGAAGGCCGCCTGACCGGCAGCGGTACGATCCGGGGCTGGCTGACCAAAGATCCTGTCTCGAATACGGTCCGTTTTTCCGACCGGAAGAGTCCGGAAGCGGTCTATGCGGAGACAGACTGGAAGAGCCTTTCGACCAATGGAAGCAGAAGCCTGATCGAGGCGGAGCTCCTGACCGGACGGTCCCATCAGCTGCGGGTCCAGTTCGCCTATATGGGACATCCGATCACGGGAGACCCCAAATACGGAACTGCGCAGGCGTCTGAAAAGAACCGGACAGACAGGAGGCGGCCGGCAGGATCCGGAAAACCTTTCCGGGGGCAGCTCCTTTGCAGCTGCCGTCTGGAGTTCCCGCCCATGGAAGGAGCGTTCGGACCTTTGTCCGAAAAAGTGATCACATGCAGCCTGCCGCCGGTCTTTGACCGGGCCATGCAGGCATAGCAGGAAGAGGAGAGCAGCATGGCGACCTGGTCATCTAGAGGACTCAGGGGTTCTGTCTTTGAAGACATGATCAACCGGACCAATGAAAAATACAAAGAGAACCATCTGGCGCTGATCCAGAAGATTCCCACCCCCATCACGCCGATCAAAATGGACAAGGAGACCCGGCATATCACCCTGGCTTATTTCAACCAGAAAAGTACGGTCGATTATATCGGCGTGGTACAGGGGATTCCGGTCTGTTTTGACGCAAAAGAATGCGCGGACAGCCGTTTCAGCCTGCAGAATATCCATCCTCATCAGGTGGAATTCATGCAGCAGTTCGAAGAACAGGACGGCATCGCCTTCTTCCTGATCAGCTATACAAAAGAAAATATCTACTATTATCTGCCCATGCGGGAGTTCCTGCCTTTCTGGGAGCGGGCACAGGCCGGAGGCCGCAAAAGTTTCCGTTTTGATGAGCTGGACAGGACCTGGATCCTGCCGGAAAAGGCCGGCATACTGGTCCCCTATCTGGAAATGATCAATAAAGATCTGTCAGAGCGGCGCTGACCATCAGCACGGGCACTGCGGCCGCGGAACAGGCGCTGCCGGCCCGGTTTGACAGAGCAGGGTTTTTTCTATATACTTTCTTAATCGGTGGTTCATCGGGATACCGCTTTACCACGATAAAGCGGCGCTTCGCCGCTGCCGGTATCCTGCATGGCCCGGTCTGCCATAACGCCGGCGGATGTTACCGGACGCCGACTTCTATGGAATCGGTCCATATTCTAATATCTATACTCAGGAGACACTCTATGACAGATAAGAATGTAAACATTTACCAGGAGCTGCTGCATACCCCCGAAGGCGTACGCGATTATTATGGTGTGGAAAATGCCCGGAAACAGCATGTTTCCCAGGCAGTTTTACGCCGCATGCATCTTTTCGGATACCGGGATCTGCAGACGCCCACGTTTGAATTCTTTGATGTATTTTCAAGGGAGATCGGCACCACCCCTTCCAGAGATCTGTATAAATTTTTTGATAATGACGGCAATACACTCTGCCTGCGTTCGGATTTTACCCCTTCCGTAGCCAGGTGCGCCGCCAAGTATTTTATGGAAGAGAAGAGGCCCATCCGTTTCTGTTATCAGGGATCGGCCTTCAGCAATACGTCCAACCTCCAGGGCAAGCTCCGCGAATCCACCCAGATGGGCGTGGAGCTGATCAATGACCCTTCCGTATACGCGGACGCGGAGATGATCGCCCTGCTGATCGAGTGCCTGCAGCAGGCGGGCCTTTCCAGATTCCAGATTTCCATCGGCAATGTGGAGTATTTCAAAGGCGTCTGTCAGGCTTTCGATCTGGATCAGGAAACGGAAATTACCCTGCGGGATTATATTTCCGGTAAAAATTTCTTCGCAGCGGAAGATCTTTTAAAGAATCTGGGACTGAACAGGGAACAGAGGGATCAGTTCCTGCGGATCACGGACTTCATGGATGACAGGAAGGCCCTGGAAGCCGTCCGGGAAGTGACCGGCAATGAGAGGTCCAGAGACGCCATTACCAGGCTGATCGACCTCTGCGATGTAATAGAAGAGTACGGTTACGGCGGGTATATCAGTTTCGATCTGACGCTTCTTTCCAAATACCATTATTATACCGGTGTGATTTTTAAGGGATATACCTACGGGACCGGCGAGGCTGTCGCTACCGGCGGCAGATATGACAATCTGCTCCTGCATTTCGGCAAGGATGCGGCTGCGATCGGATTTATGATCCAGATCGACGCGGTCATGGAAGCGATCCAGAGGCAGAAGATCCACATTCCCCTGCCGGCCCGCGTCGTGGAGATCCGTTATACGCGGCAGGATTATCAGGAGAGCCTGAAAAAAGCCATCCAGCTGCGCCGGGAAGGGATCCGCTGTGTGCTGATCCCGGAAGATGACAAGGAAGGAAACTGAGAAGTATGGATGTGATAAATACAGTACCCGTGGAGGAAGTACCTGTGGGGACAGTAACTTCCGGTCCGCTGGACGACCGGAGGCCGGAAGACGAATATCTGACCATTGCCCTGACCAAAGGCCGTCTGGCCAGTCAGACCATGGAACTGCTGGGCAGGGCCGGTTTTTACTGTGAGGAACTTGGTGACAAAAAATCCAGGAAGCTGGTCTTTACCAATGAGGAACAGAAGCTCCGTTTTTTCCTGTCCAAGGGTCCCGACGTGCCTACATATGTTGAATACGGAGCGGCGGATATCGGCGTGACAGGTTCCGATATCATTATGGAAGAGAACCGCAGAGTCTACGAAGTCCTGGATCTGGATTTCGGCAAATGCCGTATGTGCGTGGCCGGTCCGGAATCCGCAAGGGAGCTGTTGCGACATCACGAGATGATCCGGGTCGCTTCCAAATATCCGAATATTGCCAAGGATTATTTTTATAACCGCAAGCACCAGACCATTGATATCATCAAACTGAACGGTTCCGTAGAACTGGGACCGATCGTAGAACTGGCTGATGTCATTGTGGATATCGTGGAGACGGGTTCCACCCTGAAGGAGAACGGCCTGGGCGTTCTGGAAGAGGTCTGTCCCATTTCCGCCAGGATGATCGTCAATCAGGTGTCCATGACCATGAAGGCCGGCAGGATCCGGGATTTTATCTCCAGGGTCCGGGATGCTGTGAATGCGTAAGAATACCTGGCTGCCCGGGAACAAATTGAAAAACTGCGGCATCAATTCATTGAAAAGGCATAGAAAAGGCTGATTATAAATGAGAATCATAAAACTGACAGAAGAAACCAGAAAAGAAGCCCTTGAGAAACTGATCGGACGCAGTCCGGCAGGCTATCCCGAACAGGAGAAGGCCGTCAGTGAAATCATCGAGGCGGTCCGGACCCGGGGAGACCAGGCGGTCCTGGAATATGAAGAGAAATTCGACCGCTGCAAAATGACCGCGGACCAGCTGCGGGTCACGCCGGAGGAGATCCGGGAGGCCTATGAGAGCCTGGATCCCGCTTTCGTGGATGTCATGCGCAAGGCTGCGGAAAACATCCGCGTCTATCACGAGAAGCAGAAGGTCAACAGCTGGATCACGACCAGGGAAGACGGCGTCATCCTGGGCCAGAAGATCACCCCGATCGAAGTGTCGGGCTGCTATGTGCCCGGCGGCAGGGCGGTCTATCCTTCCAGCGTGCTGATGAATATTGTGCCCGCCAAAGTGGCAGGCGTGGAAAAGATCATTATGGTCACGCCGCCCGGACCGGACGGCAAGGTGCCGGCCGGCAGTGTCGTGGCTGCAGATATAGCGGGCGCGACGGAGATCTATAAGGCCGGCGGGGCCCAGGCCATCGCGGCCATGGCCTACGGTACAGAGACCATCCCCAAGGCCGACAAGATCACAGGACCCGGCAATATTTACGTGGCCCTGGCCAAGAAAGCCTGTTTCGGCGTGACCGGCATTGATTCTGTTGCGGGCCCCAGTGAGATCCTGGTGATCGCGGATGAGACTGCCAATGCCCGGTACGTGGCAGCAGATCTTCTTTCCCAGGCGGAACATGACCCCATGGCTTCCGCTATCCTGCTGACGACCAGTCAGGCGCTGGCCCAGGCGGTCAGTCAGGAGATCGACGGTTTCCTGCAGAAACTGTCCAGAGCCGGGATCATCCGGGAGAGCCTTGACCAGTACGGATACATCTTCGTGGGAGATACCATGGACGACCTGGTCGAAGCGGCCAACACGATCGCTTCCGAACATCTGGAGATCGTGACAGCGGATCCTTTCTCTGTCATGACGGGGATCCGCAACGCGGGAGCGGTTTTTCTGGGCAGCTATTCATCCGAGCCCCTGGGCGATTATTTCGCGGGCCCCAACCATATCCTGCCCACCAACGGTACGGCCAGATTCTTCTCTCCTCTGGGCGTCGATCAGTTCATCAAGAGGACCAGCATCATATCCTATTCAAAGCAGGCGCTGGAAAAGGTCCACGAAGATATAGAGCTCTTCGCCATGAATGAAGGGCTGGACGCCCATGCCAATTCGATCCGTGTACGATTTGAATGATTTTGAATGATTTTGAATGATTTTTGACAGCAGACAGCGGCCCTTTGCGGGGTCGTGCCGGAAGGAGGAGTCGACATGAGTAAAGCTTATAAAAAATTTGTTCCCAGTATTTACCTGTATAAGGGCAGGGCTGTCCACAGCCTGCGGGACCATACCGTTGTTGATGATGATCCTCTGCGTCTGGCCATGTCCTATAACAACGGCACCGCCGATGAGCTGCTGATCTTTGACCAGTCCCGGACTGACGCGGAGCATGATCAGGCCATCGATATGATCCGCAGTATCTGCGAGAATGTCCGGATCCCCGTGACCGGCGCCGGTCATATCCGCCGCCTGGAGGATGTCAAAAAACTCATCTACGCCGGATGCCGCAAAGCAGCCCTCAACTTCTCCAGGGAAGACAATGTGGAACTGGCCGCCGAAGTGGCCGCCAGATTCGGCCGGGACAAGATCGCGGCCTGCTGCCTGGCGACAGACGCGGTCCTGGGCAATCAGGAGCTGATCCTGAAGAATGTCAGCCGCCTCTACTATGTGGACGGCATCGACAGGACCCCCTGGCACAAGGCCCCCCGCGTGGACGGGATCGAGACCATCGCGGTACTGGAAGAGATCTCCGACGAAGACATGGCGGTCCTGATGAATATGAACGGGATCGGGGGCGTCGGCGGCAACGCGGTCAATGACAGGATCAGCCGGATCCTGGGCATCAAAAAGGAACTGGAAGAGAAACACATCCCGGTCCGTATGCGGAAAGCGGCTTATCCCTGGTCTGCCTTTGTTAAGAACAGCGACGGCCTGCTGCCGGTCGTTGTCCAGGAAGCGGCCACCGATCAGGTGCTGATGGTCGCCTATATGAATGAGGAAGCCTATGAAAAAACCATCCAGACCGGAAAGATGACCTACTGGTCCAGGAGCCGGAAGGAACTCTGGGTCAAGGGAGATACCAGCGGCCATTATCAGTATGTACGGTCCCTGGCCGGCGACTGCGATATGGATACCCTGCTGGCCAGGGTCGACCAGGTGGGCGCGGCCTGCCATACCGGCAGCCACAGCTGTTTCTTCAACGAAGACCTGGCGGATACGGATCCCCAGTCCCACAACCCCGGCAAGGTCCTGGAGCGGGATTACCAGACCATCCTGGACAGGAGGGCCAATCCCAAAGAAGGATCCTATACCAATTACCTGTTCGATAAAGGCCTGGACAAGATGCTCAAAAAGCTGGGCGAAGAGAACACGGAGATCATCATCGCCGCCAAGAATCCGGGTTCCAATGAGATTATTTATGAGATCGCGGATTACCTCTATCATCTGATGGTAGTCATGGCAGACAGGAATGTCAGCTGGGACGATATCATGGAGGAGCTGGCCCGCAGACAGGCCCATTGAGGCATTGAACAGGAAAGGCCCTGAAAGGAATCAGCAGTGTCGGAAAGCCTGACCGGTTTCAAATCCGGTGAGAAGCGGGGATATTCTAAATAGAATTAAATATACAAAAAATTCAAACAATTTTGGTCGATTGAAATCTTAAATTCCACTTTAAAAGGCTAAATTCCACCATCAGATAAGGTGTTGATTTTACTTTTACAAAACGGATTCTTTCACTCGATTTCCATTCTGCTCTGCGCCTGTCAAGGGGCTTTTGCGAAATCCCAAGGTACGGATTTCGCAAATAATACCAACTTCTTGTCTATACCCAACCTTTTTATATTAAGCTTGTAAATATAGGCCCTCGTCATAAAAAGGTTGGGATTAGATCCTGGCAATAT
>CADAOZ010000022.1 GCA_902789735.1 uncultured Lachnospiraceae bacterium | reverse complement strand
ATATGCAAGGAGATGCCAGTTTATGCCGGATTTCAATGAAATCGAAAATCGCGGAAACCCGCATAAAATAAGGCAAAACGCGGCATAAGCTGGCAAAAATTCGCATGATAAAAATTTTATTCATTTGCCACGGCAACATCTGTCGTTCGCCCATGGCTGAATTTGTTATGAAAGATATGGTGGCCAAAGCCGGCCTTGCCGACCGCTTCTATATCGCATCGGCGGCGACCAGCAATGAAGAGATCTGGGGCGGCAGGGGAAACCCTGTCTATCCGCCGGCCAGAGCCAAGCTGGAAGAACACGGCCTGCGCTGTGATGGAAAAAGGGCGGTCCGGCTGGTAAAAGCGGACTATGACCGCTATGATTTTCTGATCGGTATGGATGACCGGAATATGTTCAATATGAAGCGCATGCTGGGCGGAGATCCGGAGGGCAAAATGTCCATGCTGCTGGATTATACAGACCATCCCCGCAACGTTTCCGATCCCTGGTATACGGATGATTTTGAATCCACCTGGATTGATGTCAACGATGGATGCAGAGGCCTTTTGAGCTACATCATCAGAAATTGTATGTAAAGAGCCTGCAGCGTCCTGCCGGCGACCAGGCAGGCCATAGCTAAGGTTCGATGATTCGAAAGTGACAAATGCCGGAAGGGGGAAATAAAACATCCTCCTTCCGGCATGATGGGTTCCGCAGTACTCTGACTGTAGGCCCACGCAGGGCATATGGCTGTTATGTCAGAGCTATTCCATTTTTATTCAAATATGGCAACCGCATCCAGGACGTCAACATCTATTTCATAAATGTAAGAGGTTTCTTTGCTCTGGCAAAAATAGATGCTCACATTTTCTGAGTCAAAGTGATAACCTGCTGAAATAGTAGTGTCGGTCTCATCCTCATTCGTGGGTTCTCCCATCTGTTCCTTGACGGAATCCATCGTATCACGCAGTTTGATTCCGTTGCTTAAAGAAAAGGAGTAGGGAAACGGATCGTCGGATGTCTCTGACACTGAAATCCTGTAAACCTGGCAGTCAGTGATCTTCTGTCCTTCCCCCGGCCCGCTGATGGTATAAGCCGTAAGCTCTGCCTCTTTCCCGTCTTTAGTAAGGTCTACCCATGAGAGCGTATATTCGCCGATATCTTGTTCCGCCAGCTCTTCCCATGTGGTTCCTCTGGGCTCCCAGCCATTGTCCTTCAGATCGGTAAGGGCGAACGGGACCGTATACGTTTTCCCCTCCAGTTCAAAAGAGCCCTGCGATTTAGCGGCACTTCCTCCCCCGCAGCCTGTTGCAAGAACAGCAAGCAGAATGACAGCGCTTACAATACTCCAGATCTTTTTCATTTTCATCTTTTCCTCCTGTTGTAATACAGTAACTGTGAATTCCGGATATGACACCTCACAATTCAATGCACAGGATGCATTTCTTCATAAATCGTTTCCGGACAGGCCCACCGGCAGACCGGCTGTCCATCAAATTGTACAAACTTTAGCAATAATTATATATGTGTATATATATAAAGTCAACAAAGAAACGCGCCGCGGCGGAAGATTGGTCCGGGGGCTGATTGGTCCGGGGACCGGTTCGGTGGTGATTCGGCTTCTGTATCCTGCCGAACCGCTCCTAAATCGGTTTCCATGCGATTCTTTCCGAATCGGCCGGTTTATAGTATAATGTTTTGAAATGTGACAAAGTGGGAGGAAGAAGAATTGTCTTCTTTAGAGAAAGTCATGTGTACCACGAGCTCAGAGCTCGTATGTCGACAGTTCCCGGATTTCCAGGAGCAGGATGAGCAGACATAAGATTCTCGCGGTCATTCTGCCATCTTCTGTAAAGTATCTCCGGTCAGCCGGTAGGTCGTCCATTCATCCATGGGCAGGGCACCGAGAGAACGGTAGAAATCAATGCTGGGCTGATTCCAGTCCAGACATGCCCATTCCAGACGGCCGCAGCCACGTTCTGCAGTAATCTGTGCCAGCTTCTTCAGCAGTGCCTTGCCGTATCCTTTCCCGCGATATTCCGGCAGCACAAACAGATCCTCCAGATAGATTCCTGCTCTCCCGAGAAATGTCGAGAAATTATGGAAGAACAGGGCAAAACCCACTTCTTTACTGTCGTCGCAGACGAACAGCACCTCCGCCTTTCTCTTCTCAAAGATCCATTCCCGCAGCAGTTCTTCTGTTGCCACGACCTGGTCCGACATTTTTTCATAATCCGCGAGGCCTTTTATGAATGAGAGGACCAGTCTGCAGTCACTTTCCTCCGCAAATCGAAACTTCATTTGCCTTCCCCCTTCCAAAACATTTCTGACTGAGAATAATGACCTGAAAAAAACCATGCAGAGCCTGAATATTATCTCTGATACACGGTCATGTCATCAGCATACGTAATATCGACATGAAACACAAGATTGGTTCAGGGGTTTATCAGATTTTGCGTCGCTGCTGATCATTATTTTGATTCTTTATTCCTGCTATGATATAATAATATTGTCCGAAGCGGCAGTAGCAGTTGCATCGAATCTTAGGGAGCGGGAGGTTGCCGGTTCAAATCCGGCCGGTTCGTTCTGATATTCAGGCGAATCGTAGCGTAACTTGGCAGCGCGCCCGAAAAAGTTTGACTATTCTGCGCTGGATATCCTCGGACATTTTTTTGAGAGAAGCATCTGCCATTTCCGGGGTTCCGGTTATACTACAGGTTTATTGCTTTTCTTAAAGACTTTGCTATTCTTGAATCATAGATGCCCGAAGCGGATGAGGCAGTTACTTCGCACGTCCCCTAAACGTAAGGTTGTCGGTTCGAGCCCGACCTGCGCGATCTGCCGCGCAGTAGCTCAACTGGTTAGAGCAGAAATCATACCTGTTTCAATTATTCTCGGGCATCTTTTTGATCGTTAAAACCGGTTGATGAAACCGGTTCTTTTTACAATGAAACTGATGTGAATGATAGCTGACTGTTCGTATCATCAAATAACAGAAGAACAGTATATGTCCGGCCCGTAAACAGAAAGGAGGGTGCCATGAGTAAATTAATACGATCTTTAAAAGAAAAGAGAAGCGCGCAGAAGACCGGCGCGCAGACAAACTACATGGGAGGAATCTCCTTTACCGTGAATCCGCTGGATACGCTGAAAATGGTCACCGCGTCCAGTATTTTCGGTGAGCCGCAGTACTACCGGCATGGTGAATTTGGCGAGGCGTATATCAAAGACGGAATATACAGGCTGCATCTCCTGTTCCGTGATTACGATGTGATCGGCGATCATTTTGACGGAATGAAAACTTCCCAGGTGATGGAAAAGGTCATCGACGATGCCCTTTCCTATGATTTTGAGGGAACGCTCCGCTGGGCGGCCGTGCTCCGTTCCAACTATTTTATGCGTTTGAATCCGCAGGTCATCATGGTACGGGCCGCGCTGCATCCGGACCGCGTCCGCTTCAATCAGGAGCATCCCGGATTGTTTTCCGAGATCAACAGACAGGTCATGAGCAGGGCGGATGAGCCCGGCAGTCAGCTGGCCTATTACCTGTACAGAAGTGGCTCCAAGAAGAAAATTCCCAGCGTCCTGAAGAGGAACTGGGCAGCCAGGCTGTCAAGTCTGAACGCGTACCAGGTGCACAAGTATAAAAACACAGGACTGGGACTGATCGATGTGGTGCGTATCTCTCACGCCCACAGCGATGTTCTGGACGAGCTGATGCAGACAGGTAACGTTGTGGTTCCTGAACAGGATTCCACATGGGAGACCATGCGTTCCTCCGGTAAATCCTGGAAAGAGATCTACAAGTCAGGTGTCCTTGGACATATGGCTCTTTTAAGGAACCTGCGGGGTATTTTTACGGAGATAGAAGACAGGGATCTTTGCAGGAAGATTCTCGAAACGCTGAAGCAGGGCGTACCTTCCGGAAAACAGTTCCCTTTCCGTTACTATTCCGCGTTAAGGGCTGTAAAGGCCAATAATGATATCCATCACAAGCCCCAGATCATAGACGCGCTGGAAGAGTGCATGGACATTGCCTGCGATAACATGCCTGCTCTGAAAGGAAAGACGATCTGCCTTTCCGACAACAGCGGCAGTGCCTGGGGAACCCTGACCAGTGAATACGGCAGTGTTGTCGTCGCGGAGATCGATAATTTATCCAGCGTCATCACAGCATATAATTCTGAGGAAGGTTATACCGGTATTTTCGGAGACAAGCTGGAGATCCACCCCGTCACAAAACGGAACGGAGTACTTAAGCAGGCTGCGGATCTTTCTGTTAAGGGCGGTCATACGGTCGGTATGGCTACGGAGAACGGAATCTGGATCTTCTTCCGTGACGCGATCGACAAAAAGATCCATTGGGATAATATTTTCATCTATTCCGACATGCAGGCCGGCCACGGCGGACTGTACGGAACAGCGGAAGGAAAAGCGGAATACAAAGCCCGCGGCTATGATTGCAATGGCAGTTATGTACATGTTGCCAAACTGATCGCGGAGTACCGCCGGACCGTGAATCCGAAAGTAAATGTGTTCTGCGTACAGACGGCCGGATATACCAATGTGCTTGTTCCTGAATACGGCTACCGTACCAACATTATGTATGGCTGGACCGGAAAAGAAGCGATCTTCGCGGACGCGATGATCCGCTTCTGGGATGAGAAGGAACAAGGCAATCAGCAGCAATAATCTGAATACCTGAACCGGGGGCTCAGCCTCCGGTTCATTTTGTGTGAACCGGGCGTCAGACTATCCGGTTCATTTTGAATGTGAACCGGGCGTCAGACTATCCGGTTCACTTTTGGACCGGGCGTCAGACTTCCTGGTTCACTTCCCGGTTCATTTTTATACTACAGGTTGAATGACATCTTCCTGATTACATGGTAAATTGGCATTGTAAAAGAGGAACACGGATCTGATTCCTTCGGTTTCGTATTCCGAAAGAAACAGACTCACGTAGACACGAACGGCAGCAAGGCCGGACATTATTCAACGAAGGAGAACGACGATGCTTAACATGATGATCTGCAAACAGTATGGACAGGAACATAAGCGCTTCCGGTTTTGTAAGGAACGTTTCATTGTCATGTCCGTATCAGAAAAGCAGATCATGCCCGCTGCAGGGGGAATCCTTTTGGATGCGTAACCGTATCCGTATACCCATATGCAGAGTACAGAGTGATGCCGCTTTCCTGAATGGGAAAGCGGTTTTTTTATATTCAGCCCCCTGGTGTAACGGCAACACATCAGATTCTGATTCTGGGATTACAGGTTCAAATCCTGTGGGGACTGCTCCGGGTTGCTCGTATAACGGTTATTACAGCAGACTCTTAATCTGTCAAATCAGGGTTCGAATCCCTGGCGGCCCATACGGCTCCATCGACTAATGGTCAGGTCACAGCCCTTTCAAGGCTGAAATGTTGAGTTCAAGTCTCACTGGAGTCATTCACGCCCCCTCTACTAACTGGTCAGGTAACCACCCTCTCAAGGTGGAAATACGGGTTCGAGTCCCGTGGGGGTGATCTGGGCAGTAAGCTAACTCGGTAGAAGCAGCGGTCTGAAAAACCGCAGGAGTTCGTTCAACTCGAACACTGTCCGTCTGTGCATAGGGTCAGGTGATCAGGGTGGCCTGCAAAGCCATTCGAGATGGTTCAAATCCATCTGTGCACTTGCGGCCTGGTGTAAATGGTCAGCACCCGGGACTTTGGATCCTGAAATATCGGTTCGAGCCCGATGGCCGCCGCGTCTCATTCGTCTAAAGGAGAGGACAGAGGATTTCTAATCCTCCAATACGGGTTCAAGTCCTGTATGAGACATATGGGTATGTAGCAAAATGGTTTTGCAGCGGTCTTTTAAACCGTAAGACGCAGGTTCGAATCCTGTCATGCCCGTTACGTCCCCGTAGGCTAACGGAAAGACCGGGTGGCTACGAACCACCATGTGCACGTCCGACTCGTGCCGGGGATACTGTGACTGTGGCAGAACGGCTATGCAGCGGATTGTGGATCCGCCATACGCGGGTTCAAATCCCGTCAGTCACCTTTTTTCCTTCTATGCAAAACTGCGTAAAACAGAGTGCTGTCCATCGGCCGGAATCCGGCTGATGGACAGCACTCTGTTATTTGTCAACGATCATATGTCTGCCTGCTTTAGTCAGGCTTTCCTGTCTGTTTGATCAGTCGCCCCTGCCCGCATCAGGCCAGGCGTTCCGCCAGCTCATAGATCAGGCGTTCACTTTTGTTCCATCCCAGGCAGGCGTCGGTGATAGACTTGCCGTAGCAGCCCCCGTTAATATCCTGACGTCCGTCTTCGATATAGCTTTCGACCATGAAACCCTTCACGATTTTGCGGATTTTTTTGCTGTACTGGCAGTTGTTAAGGACTTCCTGAATGATCCGGGGCTGCTGGAAGGGGTCCTTTCCGGAGTTTTCGTGGTTTGTGTCAATGATCACAGCCGGATTCGTCAGTTCAGGCCTTTTTTCGTATGCCTCGCAGAGGCGCAGTACGTCCTCATAGTGATAATTGGTCAGGTGCTCACCTTTGCTGTTGGTGTAGCCGCGCAGGATGGCGTGGGCGAAAGGATTGCCGGCGGAGGTGGCTTCCCAGCCCCTGTAGATAAAGGTATGGCTGTTCTGGGCGGCATGGATGGAATTCATCATGACGGTATAATCGCCGCTGGTCGGGTTCTTCATACCTACCGGGATTTCTATGCCGCTGGCCGTCAGCCGGTGCTGCTGGTCCTCCACAGATCTTGCGCCCACTGCCACATAGGAGAGCAGGTCGTCCAGATATTTATGGTTCTCCGGATAGAGCATTTCGTCCGCGCTGGTCAGGCCGGTGTCCTGAATGACCCGCATATGCAGATCTCTGGTGGCTATGATGCCCTTGAGCAGGTCCGGCCCGCTCTCAGGGTCAGGCTGATGCAGCAGCCCTTTGTAACCGTCTCCTGTGGTCCGGGGCTTATTGGTATAGACACGGGGAATGATGAGGATATGATCCTTTACTTTCTCCTGGACAGGGGCCAGACGGTTCACGTAATCCAGAACGCTGTCTTCGTTATCCGCGGAGCAGGGGCCGATGATCAGAAGGATCTTGTCGCTGCGGCCGGTAAAGATATCCAGAATCTCCCGGTCCCGTTCTTCCTTGATCCTGCGCATATTGGCGGAGGAAGGGAACTGCTCCTTGATCTCCATGGGGATTGTCAGTTTTCTTTTAAAATCCATATTCATAATCATGACCTCTTTCATAGCGGGTCCGGCGGCTTCCGTCCTGTCCCCGGACATGCTGCATTATCTGAAGAATCCCTGTCCATCACTTTACGACCATCGCGGCTTTTTCCCGCAGCTGGGCATCGTCTGCCTCCCGCATGCGGTAGCTCCCGATCCGGTCGGTCTCTATGACCGTGATTTTTCCGCCTCTGGATTTTTTGTCATGCCGCATGGAATCGCAGACCGCGTCCAGGTCCAGGCTGCAGGAGGATGGCAGGCCCAGCCTGTCATAAATCCGCAGCAGCCGTTCCCTGATTTCCGGGCTGCACATGGGCAGCATGCCGATGGCTACGCATTCTCCGTGGTAAAGGGAATCCGCAGGAGCCACGCTTTCAATGCCATGGCCGATGGTATGTCCGAAATTGAGGACTTTCCGCAGTCCCTGTTCCTTCTCATCCTTCTCCACGACATCCTTTTTGATCTTCAGGGAACGCAGGATGATTTCTTCTATGTTTTCGTATATTTTGCCTTCCGGGAAGTTTTCTCCGGGTGTTTTTTGCTTGTCCTCTTCTTTGTTTTCACCGCAAGAGGGTTCGATGATCTCTTCAAAAAAACGGAAGAAATCTTCGTCAAAGGTCACCGCCATCTTCAGTGCTTCCGCCAGACCCGCCGACAGATGACGGGCCGGCAGGCTGTCCAGGACATCTGCGTCGATCAGGACCCTGCCGGGCTGATAGAAGGCACCCACAGGGTTCTTGATGCCGTCCAGGTTGACGGCCGTCTTTCCGCCGATGGAGGAATCCACCTGGGAGAGGAGGGTGGTCGGGATATTGTAGAAATCAACGCCCCGCATATAGCAGGCGGCCGCAAAGCCTGCCAGGTCCCCGCAGATGCCGCCGCCCACAGCCACGACACAGTCGTTTCTGTCAAAGCCCTTCGCCAGCATGGTGCTGAGCAGACGCTGGAAATTCTGCAGATTCTTGTTGCTCTCTCCCTGACCGATGGTGCAGATCACCGGCTCTTTACAGGCCGCGGCAAGGCTGGACGCGTATCGCTCCGGCACCCCGCTGTCTGTCACGATCAGGACCTTTCTCTGCAGAGGCAGCAATGTTCCTGCCTTTTTCAGGCAGCCTCTTTCGATCACGATGTCATAGCTTTTTGTACCCGGACAAATCTGTAGGATCATATTTGCGCCTTTCCGAAACGTTTCCGCTTTCCAGTTTCTTCCGCGGGCTCTGATGATGCTTTGGTTTCCCGATTTTTTTAAAACTCTGTTTATATATTCGCTCTGTTTTCCGGATCTGCGGTCAGTCTTTCTTCTTCATTCTGTACTGGCCGACGATCTTGAGCATGTCACAGTGATTATAGAGCTCCCGGATCATTTCCCGGCCTTCGGGAGAGGACAGGCTGCCCTCGGCTTCCGCAAAGAAATAATACTTCCAGGGGGTGGTCTTGATGGGCCTGCTGCGCAGGACATTCATATTGAAGCCGTAATGGCTGATGACCTGCAGGGCTTCCGCCAGGGCGCCCGCCACGTTGTTGACACGGAAGAGCAGGATGAATTTGCTGCTTTCGCCTTCCGGCGGTTCGACATTGCCGGTCCTGGCAAAGACGGCGAAGCGGGTCGTATTATCCTTGCTTTCATTGATGTCGTGATCCAGGATCTCCAGGCCGTACAGGCCGGCTGTCTCTTCACTGGCAATGGCAGCCAGGGAGGGGTCCTTGCGCTCCGCTACAATGCGGGCAGCAACGGCTGTATTGACCTCTGTCTGGATCTGGAAACCATGCTTCCTGATAAAGGGCTGGCACTGATCCAGCGCCTGGGGATGGCTGATGACGGTCCGGATCTGGTCCGTCCGGGTTCCCGGTACCGCCAGCAGGTCATGTACGATGGGGAAAGGGTAGACGCCGTTGACAAAGAGGCTTCCGCGGAACATGAGGTCCATGACCTGTCCCACCTCCCCGGCGTAACTGTTCTCAATGGGCAGGACCGCGTAATCGCTCTCACCTTCCACCACGGACAGATAGGCGTCCTCAAAGGAGGAATAGGGAACAAAGCGGCCGTCAGGGAAGATTTTTTTCGCTGCGATATGGGCAAAGGCGCCTTCCGTACCGCAGAAGGCTGCAATGGCGCCGCTGACCAGACGCTCCTGGTATTTTCTGGAAATGTCCCGGGTGTTCTGCAGGAAGGACAGATAATAGTGGCTGATGACTTCATCCGTGACAGGGGACTCGCCGGGAGCCGGCAGTTCCAGGTCCTGACAGTCTTCGACCCGCAGACCTCTTTCCTTGATATACGCTGCCATATCCCTGGCCGCTTCCATTCTCTTCTGGAACAATGACGCCATCTCCGCGTCGATTTTTCTGATTCTGTCCCGGACTTCTTTTGCGTTTCTCATTTTTGGCGCCCTGCTTCTTTCATTTTTCTAAATCCGGCCGGTACGGATTCTGCCCGGCCGCTGCCTGTATCATTCCTGCAGCATGCTTCTGCTCAGGTGTTCCCGTAAAAAACCGTATGGATTTGTGATCCATACGGTTCCTGATACTTTTCAATCGATTTATGGTTCCTGACTTTGCCTGCGGCAGAGATCGATCTGACTGAATCCACATGTATGCATCACAAAAAACTTTTACTTTTACAGAGGTAAATAGTAAAAGTAAAACCAAAATGTGGAGTTGAACATACGAGAGGAACTCATAGTATCCGATGCCCTTTCCTGCAGTCCATTCTGCGGCTGCTCGGTAAATGTCTGCCTGCGTTCCCTGGGAATCCGTTTCTGCAGCCTCCCGGAAACTTTAATCCTTTATAGTACGAAAGTGTATCAGTGATTTGCACGTTTGTCAACTGTTTTTACAATTTGCGAAAATGATTATATTTTGCCTGCCTGTGCCTGCTGTAACTGATCGGGGAACGGCAGCTTACCTGTGCTATACTGGAAAGGGGCCTGACAGAAGGCTCCATATTTTCATATTAATGAAAGAGGAGTACTGAAATGAGGATCATTATCTCTCCGGCCAAGCAGATGCGCACAGATACAGATGTATCTGCCGGCTTAACGATGCCGGTCTTTTTGGAAAAAACGGAAATTCTGACCCGGTGGATCCGCGGTCTGTCCTATGAAGAACAGAAGAAGCTCTGGGCCTGTAATGACAAGATCGCCAGGCAGAACAACGAACGTTTCGCTCATATGGATCTTCGGAGGAATCTCACGCCCGCCCTGCTGGCCTATGACGGCATTCAATATACATACATGGCGCCGGCGGTATTTGAGGACGGCCAGTACGATTACGTGCAGGAACATCTGCGGATCCTGTCCGGCTTCTATGGCGTCGTAAAGCCCATGGACGGCGTGGTCCCGTACCGGCTGGAAATGCAGACGAAGGCCGCTGTTTCCGGGCATAAGAACCTCTATGATTTCTGGGGGGACAGCCTTTACCGGGAGGTCCTGGACGACAGCCGGGTGATCATCAACCTCGCCTCTAAAGAATATTCCAAATGTGTTGAGAAATATCTGCAGGCGGACGACCGCTTCATTACCTGCGTTTTCGGTGAAATGGAAGGCGGTAAGATTGTTCAGAAGGGCGTTTATGCCAAAATGGCAAGGGGTGAGATGGTGCGGTATATGGCCGCGAACGGCGTCACCGAACCGGAACAGATCAGGACCTTTGACTGGAGCGGGTATCGGTTCCGGGAAGAACTGTCTTCGGAAAAGCAGTATGTGTTCACCCGTGAGAAAGTACCAGGAAACCTTCCTGACGCTTTCTTTTTATCCTTTTTGTCTTAACCTGCTATGATGTATTACCAATGCGGACTGGTCTGTAGAAATGTCCGCAGATTAGAGACAGCTATAGCAAAACCGTGGTCAGCAATTCGTGATAACAACGGGGAAACACAAGTGATTCACAAATGAGAAATTAATTCACTAGAAATAATCTGAAAATGGTTTACATTGTCAGAAAAGTATTCTATGATTGTCTCCATTATAGGACAGAAGTGTTTAAGTCATATGAGGAGGGAGAGCACATGAGTAACGGATTTGCAGAAGCTTATAAATTAGACGTAAATCTTGAATTCATCAAGAAGAAGTCCGGATTCAGCACGGATAAGGAGCTGGCGAATGCCCTTGGGGTATCGCAGGCCCAGATCAACGCCGTGAAACAGAACGGCAAGATCCCGGGGGTGGATCCCTTCCTGATGAATCTGTCCCGTCTGTCGGGCTACACCATCAATGACCTCCTCCTGGAGGACCTGGAGGACCGGGAGATGACCATCGTTGCCAGGGCCGCTGTTTCCGTGGATGAGCACAGGAAACTGATCGGTCTTTATTACCTCTACTACTTTGGCACCAGCAGCTTTAAGGGAAGGGAGACCTCCACGGACGCTGCGGCGCTGGAATTCGGACTGCTGGCGGTCTACATGGATCCTGCGGACGGCATGGTCCACTGCAGGGCGGATTTCGGCCTGACCCGGGACGAAGCGGACGAGCGCTACGATGCCTGTCACGAGCTCTTCAACAGCCATTCGATCCTGAAAAAAGGCTTCCAGTCGATCCTGATCAACAAATATCAGGATGACCTTTTCTATGAAGGCACTGTAAATATGACCCACGGCCATATCTTCTTACAGTGCGCGGCGGGCGCCAAGGACAATCTCAGCATGATCCTTCACCGTCCTGATTCCCGCGCGCCCAGATATATCGGCGGCATTGCGGCCGCTCTGTCCATCTCCAAAGGCAGAGAAGCCAGCCCCTGTATGCAGATCGTGGGCATGTCCAAGTATAAGATCACGGCTTCGGAAGAGGAGATTGTCAGACACCTGCTGCTGGGCTACCCTTCCATCGATCCGGGTCCGGAATTCGACCATGTCCTCAATTACATTGCCGACGCGGTCCAGTACCACAATGAGCAGACGCCGGTCGAAACACACAACATGACTGCGGACCTTGCCGACAGGAACACCCGCTTCGTGATCAGCGCCAATCTCATGACCATCATTACACGTATCGTCATTCAGAACCTTTTCCGTGTCATTAAGATCTCCACCCGGGATGATGATGACTGGTATCATTTCTGCAAGCTCTTCATTAATGATGTGCAGAAGAAGTGAGGCCCGATCAGGAGGAAAGGAGGTCAGCCATGACATTCAAAAAAGCAACTCCGGAGGAAAGAAAGGCATATCTGCAGGACTATCATGCCCTGATCCGTAAGATCCGGACCTATACGAACGCGGATACAGAGCTCCTGGGCAAGGCATGGCGCCTGGCTGAGAAGCGTCATGACGGACAGCGCCGCAAGAACAATGTCCCCTACATTACCCATCCTCTGGCGGTGGCCCATTTTCTGGCGGATCTGCGTCTGGAAAATGAGATCATTGCCGCGGCCCTCCTCCACGACGTGCTGGAGGATACGCCGACATCTCTGGCGGAGCTGGAGGATCTGGTGGGATCGGATGTGGCCGGCCTGGTCCAGGCAGTCACCAACCTGGACGGGCCTCTGCAGGGATATGAGACCATGCAGAAAGAGGACATCGATGTCTTATCGGATGTTCATCTGGTGGAGGCTATTACCAACAACCCCCAGGCCCTCTATGTCAAAGTCGGAGACAGAGTCCATAATCTCAGCGACATGGAGCACATGCCCTACCATAAGGTGATCAAAAAGATCGAGCACACGGAGGTCGTCCTGATCCCCCTGCTGCAGCTGGCGGGGGCTTACCGTCTGATCGAGATCCTGGAGGAAATGTGCCTGCATCTGGGAAACAGTGAATGCTTCCGGATCATCGAACAGGGCTATCAGAAACTGCTTGCGCAAAACAGCGGCGCGGTCAATGATGTGCAGAAGATTCTGTCCGACATCTATTTTGCCGACCCCCGCAATACAGAGGAGGTTTCTTCCGTATACGCGGATCCATTCGGGTCCAGTCACAGAGCGGCGGAACAGCCCCGCAAATGGAAAGGGCATATTCTGCACTGTTCCTTTACCAGGCGCTATATCGCCAGCATCAACCATGACCTGAGCCCCGGGATCACCAACATCTTTATGGAGCTTCCGGCCAGCATTACCAAAGATAAAGTACCCCTTTACGATATCTATTTTGTAACAAAGGAAGAGGATACGGAGAACATTTTCTTTGACCGGTATCCGGACCTCTACAGAGCCGTGATTCCCGCGGACGAGCGCTTCCTGGCCAGGAGGATCAACCTGACCATCATCGGCAGCGGCAAGGATTCCCTGACCGGAATCCCCTTCTACCTTCTGCAGGACAGCTGCAGTGTCCGTTACAGGCTGTTCCTGGAGAACGAGCAGCAGTATAAAGACAGGATCCACGGTTCCATCTACCGCCGCAAGGACGAACGCATGCGCAGGCCTCCTGTCACGGACCGGGCAGATCCCACCGCCGGATTTGACAAACAGATTCATGTATATCTGGCGGACGGCACTCTGGAAGTGCTGCAGGCGGGCAGTACGGTCCTGGATCTGGCTTTTCGCATCCATGAGGACGTGGGCCTCTGTGCCAAACACGCTTTCCTCAACGGCAATGACAGCCCTGTCCCCCTGCATACCAGACTGAATGACGGGGACAAAGTGCGGATCATCACCGAAGCCGACAAAGACCACCCTGAAAATAATCATTTCAACGCGACCATCCGCTGGGTGGAATACGTCCACAGCAGGGACGCCATCCGGTCTATTTCCAGATATCTGGAGAAACACATGGAAGACGCCTGGACCAAGATCCGGGTCTTCGGCGGCGACGGCGTCGCCCGGGAGATCCAGACGGGCGCCACCGTCCTGGATTACGCGTTCATGCTTTCTGCCAGAACGGGCCTCCGCTTCCGGGCGGCCCGCATCAACCAGAGCGGGGAAGTAGGGCCGGAGACGATCCTCAGCTATGATGACAAAGTCTACATCCTGACGGATGAGAAGGAAAACGCCTGCTTCAACTGGCTGCGGATCGTCAGGACCCGCCACGCCAGAGAAGTCCTGGCTTCCTATTTCGAGAAAAAATATCAGGAATAATCGCAGATGGCGCGCCGCCTCCGGGCAGCGCGCCATTTTATGTGAACCGGGAAGTCTGACGCCCGGTTCATTTATTTCATGAACCGACAAGTCTGACGCCCGGTTCATTTTCACGAAATTATTCCGAAAATCATGAAAAAAGACAGCAATAAATACCACAAATAATGTGGAAAGATAGACATAAACATAGTATACTCATAACAGATGGTTACTAAAACGTTTGAGTAAATTAAAATAGCAGGAAATTCTTACAAAAGGAGGGTTAACGTGCGTAAAGATTTCTTCTGGGGCGGCGCGACAGCAGCGCATCAGACAGAGGGTGCCTGGAATGAAGGCGGAAAAGGTATTTCAATTGCCGATGTTATGACGGTTGGAGGCCCCGGTGTGCCCCGCCGGATCACGGACGGCGTTCTGCCCGGTGAGAACTATCCCAACCACGAGGCAACAGACTTCTATCATCATTACAAAGAAGACATTGCCCTGATGGCGGAGATGGGATTCAAATCCTTCCGTACATCCATTGCCTGGACCAGGATCTTCCCCAGAGGCGATGAAGCGCAGCCTAATGAAGAAGGACTGCAGTTCTATGATGATTTATTTGATGAGCTGCGTAAATACAATATCGAGCCCCTGGTAACACTGTCTCATTTCGAGCTGCCCTGGGCCATTGTCAAAGAGTATGACGGCTTCCTGAACCGCAAGACCATCGACATGTTCGTCAAGTTCGCGGTGACCTGTTTCGAGCGTTATAAGGATAAAGTCAAATACTGGATGACCTTCAACGAAATCAACAATCAGGCCGACGCGATCCAGCATCATATGCTGCAGGAAGGCGGCATCCTGCTCAACGGCCGTGAGAACGCGGAAGAGCTGATGTACCAGTCCTCCCACTATGAGCTGGTTGCTTCCGCTCTGGCTGTCAAGAAAGGCCTGGAGATCAATCCCGATTTCAAGATCGGCTGCATGATCGGTTTCAACCCCGTTTATCCTGCCACCTGCAAGCCCGAGGATATCCTGATGGCGCAGAAGGGCATGAACGAGAAATACTGGTGGACCTATGTACACTGCAGAGGCTACTATCCCGAGTGGATCCTCAAAAAGTTCGAGCGCCTTGGCTATAAGATCGACATTACCGAAGAGGACAAGCAGATCCTCAAGGAAGGTATCGTCAACTGGCTGACATTCTCCTATTACATGAGCTACGCGATCCAGGCGGATCCGGAGAACAACCCTCATTACTATTACAATGAGAAATATTATGTGAAGAACCCTTATCTGAAAGCCTCCGACTGGGGCTGGCAGATTGACCCCGTCGGCCTTCGCTGGGGCCTCAACTGGTTCTATGACCGCTTTGAACTGCCCATGTGCATCGTAGAGAACGGCTTTGGTGCCTATGACAAGGTAGAAGAAGACGGTTCCATCAATGATGATTACAGAATCGATTACCTGCGCTCACACATCAAGGCCATGATCGCCGCGGTAGAAGAGGACGGCGTTGACCTGATCGGCTATCAGATGTGGTCCCCCATCGACATCGTATCCGCTTCCACCGGTGAGATGGATAAGCGCTACGGGTTCGTCCATGTCAACAAGAACAACGCGGGCGAAGGCGACATGTCCCGCAGCCGCAAGAAGAGCTTCTTCTGGTATAAGAAAGTCATTGAGACCAACGGAGCGGATCTGGGAGAAGAATGATCCGGAAGAATGATCCGAAAGAAAGATCCAAAAGAAAGATCCGGAACAGCAGGCTATAAACAGCATAGTACTCAATAAATCTGAAAAGAAAGGGGATCACCATGGCCATTACTGTAAATCTTTACTACGCAGGTGAGAACGGAAGTGCCCGCGCTTTTGCCGAAGAAATGATCAGCAGCGGCGTGGTCCGTGACATCAAGGCAGAGGCAGGCAACCTCAGATACGATTATTTCCAGCCCCTGGATGATCCGGAGACCATCCTCCTGATCGACAGCTGGGAAGACCAGGCTGCCATTGACGCCCACCACGCTTCCCCGATGATGGGCAGGATCATGGAGCTGCGCAACAAATACGATCTGCATATGCAGGTTGAGAGATTTGTTTCCGATGATTCCATGCCGGAATCAGATCATCAGTTCATCCGTAAATGATTGGACCGGACGTGTATTCCTGTCGGGCAGGAGCGCCTGAGAATACAAATCAACGGTTGATTTAAACACCGGTCAGCATGCAGCATTCGGAAAAGCTGCAGATCAAAACAAAAATAAGCCCTTTCAGGTTCAGCTGTATCATCACAGCTTCCCTGAAAGGGCTTTTCTGTTGCGCGGTCCGCGGATTACGGCCGGGGCGCGGGATGTTCCGTCTTACTCTTCCGTCTCTGTAATTTCCCCTTCTTCATTGACGACATAATCCCTGATTTTGTAGGCATCCATATACGCCATGAGCCGCATAAGAGAGAGCACCTCTTTCTGTCCTGTTTTGTTGAGGTTCTCGAACAGGGCTATTAAGGAAGCGCCTCTGTTTTCCTGTTCTTCATCTCCGGCTGTTTCCTCCGACAGCCTCTGGATATGCTTTCTGGCGGCGGCGATCACGATGTCTCTGGAATGAATTCCGTAAAAGGCACAGATGGCCTCCATAATCTCATCATCGATCCGCCTTTCGCCGGTCTCGATCCTTCCCAGCAGTGTGTTGGAAACAGGCAGACCGGACGCGGCCGACACCTGCTCAGCAACATGGCTGATGGTCAGCTTTTTCTGTTTCCTGACCCGTCGAAGCTCCTCCCCGATTTCTTCGATGATCTCGGTACATCTGAAATTTTTATAAGCCATATTCTCTCCGTCAAAAAATATGAAACCAGTCTGTAGTGCACCTTGCGTCTTTGATTGTTTATTGTTTAACAATCACATTGTATACAAAAAAATCCAAACTTACAATCTATTTATTCGTAGAGATTGCTTTTTTTGGCGTGCATCTCCGGCTCCGCAAAGTTCCGTATGGCTGTCAGGTCTGCGGGTTCCGGGAAAAACATTTCTGATTTACTGCTACACGATAAAGTGCTAAACTTTTTATGAAGAAGTTAAGAATGGGACGCCTGTGAACCTGTAACTGCTGTCAGTCAGACAGTGAACATCAGCAAAAATTTATTAGCATGGCAGTACTTATAATAAAACTGTCATTATATTTCCTTCAGTATGCAATGGGGAGAGGTATTTTGATGAAGACTTTATGGACGCCAATCGTCAGCAAAAACCGGATCATCACGCGCCCTGTCAATGGCGGGTTCAAAAAGAAAGAACCCAGGGCGGAAGAGATGAAAGATGTCTGGGCATTCCTGCTGGAATACATATACGGAGAGGAGATCAAGAGAGATGGCTATAGCGGAAATCATTGAATTCAGGGGCAATCCCGATCTGCTGGTCTGGAAAGCGCCGGAGGAAAACTTTAATACCACATCGCAGCTGATTGTTGATCCGACCCATGAAGCCCTGCTGGTCCTCAACGGCAACGCAGCGGATCTGTTCGGGGAAGGACGCCATACACTGACGACCGGCAATATTCCCCTGCTCCGCAGGATCGTGGAGATTCCGACCGGCGGCAAAACCGCTTTTCCCTGCCAGGTCTATTATGTCAATAAGGTACACCAGATGGATCTGCTCTGGGGGACAAAGGACGCGATTCCGCTGGAGGATCCCCTTTATGACATCTTCCTGCATGTCATGGTGCACGGCAGCCTGTCCTATTCGATCGTGGACTCCAGAAAGTTTCTGCTCAAGCTGGCGGGTCTCCGGGAGAAATTCACTCCCGAAATGCTGGTCTCCAAATTCCGCGGCATCATCTCCAAACACGTCAAGGACCTGGTCGCCAAGATTATGATCAACGGCAAGCTGAGCTACTTCATGATCAGCGCCAACCTGATGGACATCAGTGATGTCCTCCTGGAGAGGATCGGAGAGATCTTTGACCAGTACGGAATCCAGATCGAATTCTTTAATGTGGAAACGATCTCCGTACCCAAAGCCGACTACGACGCGGTCAGCAAAGCAAAGGAGAGAAGGACCAGCCGTCTGATCGAGGGCTATACCTGGCAGGAAGAACGCCAGATGATGATCGCTGAGAAATTTGCCGGCAATCAGGGCACCATGGGAGCCATGGGCGGCATGCTGGGCGGCGCGGCCGGCGGCATGATCATGGGCAGCACCATAGCCGAGGTGGCAAGAAAGGCCATAAAAGGAGAAACCGTTCCGGGAACACCTTCTCCCAAAGACGCTTCCGGCAGCAAACCTGCCAAAGGCGTCAATTCCTTTACCGGTAATTCCCCTTTTGACGTGGTCGATTTTATGAGTATGATGGAGGATACGCCACCCAGAGATCTGGAGAAGCCGGCACCTGCCATGTGGCCGACCGGAAAGAGCCAGTACTGCCCCGAGTGCGGTACGCCTTTAAATCCCGGTGCGAAATTCTGCTCCGAATGCGGCTTCAGGCTGGAGAATAATACATGTCCCGGCTGCGGCGGGGCCATCAAGCCCGGCATGAAATTCTGTCCTGAATGCGGACGGCCCCTGCGCTGAACAGGCCGGCAGCAGCAGAGAACATCTGCAGCAGAAGAGCATGCGGTGCGAGAAAGAGGCTGGGCGCCGTCAGGAAGAGCACAATAACGGGCAGTACTGAAAAGCAGGAAAGTATCCTGAGAAACGGACAGGATCCGAAAAAAGGAAAGGAAAAGCGACATGAAAAAAAGCACAGCCGGAAAAATATGGATCATGACAGGGGCAATTTATGTGATTGTCTTTGCCGTACTGAACCTGGCCATTTTTTTACTGATTACAGAAAGAAACAGTGTCTTCTGGACCAGCTATGTTTTCATATGTCTGGCATTCCTGGTCCGGGCGGCAAGTGTCATGCTGGCCTACAGAACACTAGAGACGGAGACTGTCTTTATGGGGATTCCGCTGGGTTCCCTGGCCAATTACTATTTCTTTGCCGCCGTATTTGTGGGCGTTGTATTTATGATTTTCCAGACTGCTCCTTTCAGGCTGGCTTTTCTGATGCAGATCCTGGTCCTGGCTATTTACAGTGTTGCAGCCATCATGGCCCTGATGGCCAGAAATGTGGTCCAGGATGTCAGTGACAATGTCCGGGGGAGCGTTCAGTCCATTCAGACCCTGAAAGCGGATGTGGATATCTATGTTCCGCAGGTCGCCGATCCTGAACTGAAAAAGGCCCTGCAGAAGCTGAGCGAGACGATCCGTTATTCTGATCCCATGTCCAACGCGGCGGTGGCGGATATCGAAGGTCAGATCATGCAGAACATGAATGACCTCCGGGTCCGGATCGAGAATAATCAGAATCAGGAGGCCATACAGATCTGCAGGGACATTGAAGTGCTCTTCCTGCAGAGGAACAGCCTGCTGAAAGCGACGAAATAAGGCGACCGGATTAGAGAGATATTAAAGGAGGAAGCTGCGATATGGCCTCCGTGTATAAGCAGCTGCGATGTCCCGGTTGTGACGGGACCCTGCGTTATATTAAGGAAAAAAAGATATGGGAATGCATCTACTGTGGAAATGAGATCCGCAGGGAAGAAGAATATGACGGTTTATATACCATCAAGAACGTTGTCAAAATGGTCCTGATGGACCTTGCCAATCAGCGGATGGATTCCGCAGTCAGGAACCTGGTCGAATGTCAGAAGATCAGCTCTGACTATGTTGGTACGCTGATCGCCGAGATCAGCCAGAAGGTCTTTATCCTGATGCGCCAGCCCGACAACAGGGGCGTGATCGGGCAGGTCAAAAGGCTTTATTTCCGCCTGGAATCAGCAGACGGCGCGCCCATATCGGCAGAGGAGGAAGCTCTTTATGAATCCTTTGAAGGAAACGGTGACGCCTTCGGGGTTCTTATTCTGGTCTATGACACCCTGCAGGCCTGGGCGCATCTGGATTTTGTACTGAATCTGTTCGACGCTTCCACCGTCTATTCCCCTGCGCTTAACGCAATGCTTCTCAAATATGCCATTAAGAACCATAAGACGGAGATCATCGATCAGATCTTTGCCAACGTAGATAATATCAACTGCCGGGAGGCCCTGCCCATCCTGCTGGAATCTTATGAAGACACAGAAGTCAAACGGCAGAGGCTTGGCCCCATCATGAAGCGGGCCGCTCTGAATCCGGAAGACAGCAGGATGATCGAAAATTATCTGAGCCATACAGGTGACAGCGTTGAGACCCGGATCCTGGTCTATCAGTATGCTGTCGAAGCCGGGATCGCTCCTTCGATCCACTGTGTATCGGAATATATTCTGAAAGATCATGCCATCACAGATGACCAGGTCGCCCGTGTCACATCTCTTTTCAGTCAGACCAGGCCCGGTGACGCCCAGCTTTACGAACTGATCAGCGATATATGTATCCGGCATCCCGGCAGGACCGCCATTCTGGAATTACAGGAGCTGATCCACAGCGGTATTTATATCAACCTGTCGGATAAACAGGTCTGTCCCATGCTTCTGCGCAGGGACCTGCCTGTGAGCGAAAGGATCGCCCTGCTGGAACTGGCCGAGCAGTGCAGGATGGACGCCAGGGAAAATGACGCGGTCATTTCCGGAATCCTGATGCGGGATCAGGAGGATGCCGGCGCCAGGATGGCGCTGATCCGCAAACTGACAGAATATGTGGATACCGTTTCCACCAATACCCTGACGGACTACGTGCTCCATTCCACGCTGGACGGGGAACGGAAACCGGAAATGCTGGAGATTCTGCTGGAACTCGATCTGAATATGAGTTTCTTCCGGGGACTGCTGGATAACTACCTGAAAAAGTCAAAGGATTCCCCGGAGACCAGGAAAGCGGTCACCCGTCTTTTGAGCAGAGAGGGCGTCGCGGTCGACGCCGGCATGCTGCTGCAGATGGCCTGCAGCGCCGGAAATTCCAATTATGGAGATGTAGCCGCTTTTATAAGGAATGCTGTCCAGAACGGGACCCGGATTCCCGCGGATCTGCTGAGCCGCTACCTGGAAAGTGTGAATCCGGCCCAGTACCATAATGAGCTGATCGCTTTGCTGATGACGCCTTCTTCCATTATTTCAGATGCAGCCCTGGCCAATTACGTGGTCTTTACTGCAGAGGACTATCAGATTAAGCTGCAGAACGCCCTGACCTTTGCGGGATGCAACGGTAATTCCTTCGGCGAATCCCGCTGCCGGCTGCGCTATCCGAACGAGGAAGTGGACTGCAGCCTTTTCCAAGGCTATGTCCTGGCGACAGAGGATTCCGCAGCCCTGGCCGGCGAGATCACGGCCGCCATGAAACAGGCCGGCGCCAGACTCAGCCAGCCTGTCCTGGTCAACGGCCAGCGCATGAAATTCAAGAAATTCGTTACCGACCGGAAAGCCATGCTGTCCCCTCTGACCCTGGCCCTGTGCGAGGAGAACAACCTGTTCTCCCTGTTCTTCTGAAGCCAGCCCGTTATTCTGAAGCCCGCCTGTTCATCTGAAGTCTGTATGCTCATTGAACCGGCGGACAAAGAGCGGGTCTGCCACCATCTGTCTGCCGTGTGCAAGCTGCGGCGGCAGACAAAACAAGATAAAACTGGAAAATGTCTGCCAGCCTATGGCGGCAGACAAAAGATAAAGATAAAGACAAAAGATAAAGGAAAGCAACACGAAGCCCGGCTGGAGAACAGCAGGAAAGGGAAAATATGACCCAGGAAGAATACGAACGCGAGCAACAGGAAATAGAGCATCTGATCAACGCCATCAATGCGCTGGTCGCCGAAAACAACCGGCTCGTCTATGAGATCAATAATGCCCTGGAAAATATCGGGATCCTGCAGCGGAACATCGTGTCCCTGCATAAAGCGGTGGAACCCCGCTTCCGGACGACCTCCCAGCAGGTCGCGGTCAACAGTGAGCATACCCAGATCGTCAGCCAGGCGATCCGGGAACTGTCCCAGCAGTATTTCACTTACAAGACCCTGTCGACGGCTTCCAAGAACGTGACCCAGTATACGGAGGAATACTATACAAAGTTTTCCTATTACAACCATCTGCGCAGGATCACCCTTGGCTATGTCATCGGCCTGGACGCCAATTTTGTGTCCGCTGAAAATATGCGCAAGGCCGTAGAAAAGGCCTATCTGCAGAATACAGATTACTGGCTGGCCTACGCCACCATGGCCCTGATGCTCTGGGCCAGTGATGAAAAAGAAGCGGCGCAAAGGGCTCTGGAAAAGGCCCTCTTCATGGATCCCCAGAAAGCCGCCCTTTATTTCATGCTGATCAACCTGCGTTTCTCCCGTGTCCAGACCGCACAGAACTGGTTCGTCAACTACATGGACCGGGTCAATCCAGCCAACCTGGGTGGGGAATGGCAGTATCTGCTGCAGGCTTACCTGGCGGGCGCCTTCGGTGCGGACGAGGACTTCCAGGCGGAAGTAGGACGGCAGTTCAACCGTCTGCTGGCCCAGTCGGAAGCGGTCACAGCGGATTTCAGCAAGCGGTTCATAGACCGGGCCTATGCCCACGCGGACGCGTATCTGCATCAGACCAAAGAGCATTTCCCCTATCTGAAAGGCGTCTGCACCGACTATGATCTGCTGCGGGAGACCCTGTCCGAGGCGGAAAAGAACGCCGCGCTGGCCAGATACTATGACCAGCTCTTTAACGAAAAAGATGACAGAGGCATTGATGTTTATCAGAGGATCGAGAACGTTCTGTATGCCCTGATCAATGATTATGACGCGGATGAGCGCCGGGTCGTGGAAACGATCAAATTAAATGAATATATCATGGAAGCCCAGGGAGACACCGCCGCGGCCCGCCGGAAATTCGACGAAGAATTCTGGCGGCCGGAAAACAGGACGTTCGCGGATCTGCTTTCAGACTGGGCCTTTGTGGAGGACAGCAATATCACGCCCCTGACAGTCCGCCATTTCGCGGTCTCCTGCATGAAGAAATGGATGTACCGCGGCTATGAAAAATACGCGGAAATGTACCGGGCCAAGGTAAAACCCGCCTACAATTTCGATGTGGACGGCTGTCAGCTGACCTGCTCCGAAGATGACTATGCTGTCGGAAAAGACCAGATCGGCCAATACTACCAGAAAAAAAGACTGAAGACGGTACTGGCCGACAAGATGGTCAAGATCTACGGCATGATCGGCCTGGCCGGTATTCTGCTCCTGCTGATCATGGGCGTGCAGCTGGCGAACGGCAGCTTTTCACCCGTCGCCCTGACGGTGGGTATCCTGCTGGTACTGCTGGGCGTATTCATGTTCTGGCGCCAGACTGTATCGGTATTGGAAGAACTGAAGGAACGACAACGGCTGAACGTACAGCGTTTTCAGCACGCAATTGAGGAACTGGGCCAATGGAGGTCCCTGTTTGAGGCGGCCGACGCAGGACACATGGATCTGCAGGCTGCACTGTCCCAGTTCGGCGGTATTGCAGAATAGGGAGGAGAGACATGTCAGAAGTTTCCTATGCAATTGACAATCTGAATAAGACGATCAACCAGTTTGAATCCAGCGTGAACGTCCATGTCTCCACGATCCGGGACGGCAGCATCAATGTTGAGCAGGCCACCAGGAGCATTTACGAGCAGCTGACCAAGTTCCGTCAGGATATGGAGCACGGCGAGCTCAAACAGCTGGCCCATGAGAATATCATCCGGATCGAGCAGATCATCAAAGAGCGCTTCGGCAGCTACGAGACCATCCGCAAGACGGTCCTGGGCGTGGTCCGGGACTTTGATATCAACCTGGTCCGCAATACTACCATCCAGGAGCTGTCGGATGAATTATGGCTGACCAGCTCCCGCTACTGGCTCTCCTATGCCCTGATCGCCATTACGGCCTGGGTCAATGATTATCCCGAGGTAGCCCGGAATGCCCTGGCGGAATGCGGACGGCGGGACGCCATCAAGACAACCCTTTTCTTCTGCCTGCTCAATCTCCGTTTCGACAGGATGGAGCCGGCCAAAAAATGGTTCTACGAATATATCAAGACCCTGGACCCCACCATGCTGCAGCAGGAATCGGCCGTCATGCTCCATGCCTTTCTGGACGGGATTTTCGGCAAGGACCTGGAGCTGGAACAGGGCGTCCTGGACGTGATCGACCAGTGGATCTCCATCATCAATGAGGACGCGGAGATCAGCGGCCAGCTGATCGCCAGCTACCAGACCTATCTGCAGAATCTCAATCCCAACCGGAGCTTTCCTTATGAGGCCATCAAACAGTACTGCACCAACGCGGAGGAACTGGTCGGATCATTTACCGAGGTATCCAAGTATGATATGGTCCTGCAGCTTCTGAAAGATCTGGATGTCGAGGCTGTCGAGCAGAACGATGAGAACTATAAGGACAGAGTAGACGCGGTCCTGGTCAATCTGATGTCCAATTACGATGAAGAAGAGCGGCAGCTGCGCAATGAAGCGGAGTATTTCAATCTGATCATCCGCAATGAAGGCTTTACGGAAAAGGCAGATGCCCAGTACCAGGCAGCCATGGCCCTGCAGAAGGACAGCTTTAATATCGGCAAACAGATGATCAGCTGGGCCATCTATGATGAGACCACCAATGCAGGGGTCCGCAAATTCGCTTTCCAGAATACCAAGGAATGGTTCAAATCCGCCCTGGACCGCTTTTCCATGCAGATGGAGCAGACCTTTCCCATTGAATACCGGCTTGCCATCGATACCTGGACCGGCATCAGCAACGGCTATGATCAGGCAGAGCTGACAGAGAACATGCGCAACTATTACGAGACCAATAAGTTCCAGAACATGTTCGTCAATACGCCTAATATCGCCGCGGTCATCATTTTTGTAGCCTCGATCGCCCTGGCCTTCGTTACGCCTTATTCCCTGGTCGCCACGGCTCTGGCTGTCATTTTCCTGGGATACAGATGCTACAAGGCCCTGGAGGAATATCCCAAACGGGTCGAGGCAGCCCTGCAGGCCCTGCGGCAGACCCTGGCGGAGATCGGGGACTTCCGTCAGTACTATGAAGAAAACAGCAGGAAAAAGGATACCATTCTTTCCGAGACAGAATTCATTTGACCTTATCATGGACTTTATGGAAACAGAACTCTGCGGACAGCCCGCCGGAAACTGTCTTTCAGGCCGGTAAAAAACAGAAATTGAATGTCCGGTTAAATGGAACAGACAGGGAAAGGGCCGCAGGCCCGTACACATAGTAAAGGAGTCAGTTATGGCAGACCAGAACAGCAACAATCAGAACGACATGTTCTTTGAACCTACGAATTTTGAGGAAATGGATTTCGAACAGATGATGGAACAGCGCCTGCAGGCCAATTTTGCCGGCAGCGACGACGACCGGGCGGATCCTTCCAACGAGCGCCTGCGTGAAATGAACAAGAAGCTGCCTGCCTGGAGCCTGGAGCCTCCTTACAGCTTCATAAGGCAATGAAAATACCATTCCTGCCGGCCGGTGCCGTAAATGAACCGGCGCCGCAGGTCAGGGAACCGGAAGGAGCGGCGGCCGCTGATCCGGCTGCGACAGCAGAGGCCGGCACCTTCCTGACCGAAAAGGAGCCGGAAGTCCCGGTCACCTACCGGGAGTGGATGGTGTGCTTTGTATATATGCGCAGCAGACCGGTCACGGACGCATTCCTGGACCGCCTGGGGCAGGGGAGCTGCCCCGGCGTTGAGCAGGTCATGACCGGTTTTCTGGAACGCCTGCAGGATACCGTCAACAGCATGCTGCAGCGGGCCGTCACACACTGTACCCGGTCTCTGAATACCTGCCTGGAGGAAGGGGATTACAGCAACCTGGAAACCATACTGGGCAGGAGCCGCAGGGAAATGCAGCGCTGCCGCTTCTATCGGGAAATCTCTTTCCTGCCCCGGAATTTTGTCCGGGAACTGGACCGGCAGACCCTGTCGGAGATGAACCGCTTCTGGAGAGAACTGCAAAAAGCCCTGACCGGGATGGCGGAAGAGACAGGCAGCTCCGATCTGTACGATATTCTTTATTACGTTGACAGGCTGATCAAAAAGGACAGACAAAATGGGCAACTATGAAGCGACCAAACAGGAAGTGAAAAATCACCTGTTTGCCAGGGTTCCCCTGATCATTATCCGGACCTCCGAACGGGAGCGCGTCGAACGAATGATGCGCAGCATCTCCGAGGAGATGCGGATCAAAATCTATTATTATACAGACGTCAAACAGGTCGTTGCCCTGCAGGGGACCGGCTCCAGGGATGTGGACAGGGACCCCCTGCTCTTCGCGCAGAACCTCTTCCGCAGGAACCGGGGCTCCACCTTCGTGATCGGGGATATACGGCGGATCAGCGAGGAAAACGCCTACAGCCGGGAGATCCTGGACAGCCTGTATCTGGCCATGGAGACCGCCGGCACCATCGTGCTGGTCACCCCGGATTATGTCTGGAACCGTCTGGCCCAGTTCGGCCTGATGACGGTCCTGGACTATCCGGACGCTGAGGAACGGGAACAGCAGATCAGGACTTTTATTGCCCGTTATGCAGCCCGCTATCCCATTGACTGGGATGAGGAGACCGTCCACAGGGCGGCCATGCTGCTCAGGGGCTTTACCGAGGTCCAGATCGACAATATCCTGCTTTCCTCCATGGTGGCAGGCAAAGGCCTGACCCGCAGCCGGCTGACGGACCTGACCAGCCAGAAAAGCCGCCTTTATGCCGCGGTCCCCTGCGTGGAAGAGGTCGCCATCCCCGGGAGCCTGCAGGTATCAGGCCTGGAGAACCTGAAGAAATGGATCCGCGAACGGAAGAAGCTCTTCTTCATCTCGGATGAGATCCTGGAGGAGCACGGCCTGACAGCGCCCAAGGGAATCCTGCTGACCGGTGTCCCCGGCTGCGGTAAATCCCTGTCTGCCCGCCTGATCGCTGCCGAATGGGAGCTGCCTCTGTTCCGCTTTGACATAGGCGCCATCTATGATAAATGGATGGGCGAAAGCGAGCGCAAGATGCATGAGGCCCTGACCTTTATCGACAACATGGCCCCCTGCGTGGTCTGGATCGATGAGATTGAAAAGGCCCTGTCTGTATCCGATTCCGGCAATGACACCGGCAAAAGAGTCCTGGGAGAATTTCTTTACTGGCTGCAGGAATCGACAGGACGGGTATTTCTGGTGGCCACGGCCAACAATATAGCAGCCCTGCCGGCGGAACTGTTCCGCAAAGGCAGATTTTCAGAGATCTTTTTCATAGACCTGCCCAACGCCCGGGAACGCCGGCAGTCCATCTGTCAGTATCTGACCAGATGCCTGGGCAGGACGCTGACAGAAGAGCAGCTGACGGTACTGACAGATCTCTCCAGAGGCTTTTCCTACTCTGATATTGAGAGCGTGATCAAGGAAGCGGCCCAGCACCAACTGATCCATCCGGAGGATCCAATGGAATACGAACAGATCCGGTCCTGTTTTGAAGGGAATATTTCTTTTGCGGGGACCAATCCGGAAATGGTCCGCAGCATCCGCAGATGGGGGAGAGAGCGCGCTGTTCCCGCGTCCGCCGGCCTGCCGGAGGATGAGAAGGAAGATCCGGAAAAAGAGGCCGGCCTGCCGGAGAAAGGGGTTGACGAAACATGAGTGATGTCTATACGTTACGGGCCCGCCTGGCGGAAGAGGAGGCGAGGAACCGGGAACTGCGGAGCTACATGTATGAGCTCAGCAGCGGCGTCAGCAATGCCTACCGGGAAATGTCTGACTATGAACAGAATGTGCGGGAGACACTGCAGGCCAGCGGGAACAGGATCAACTCCTCTCATGAATACATCATTCATTCCATGGAGATCCAGGCCGAGATCGACAGGCTCTACGCCCGCTTCAAAAACATGGAGCTGGCCAACAAAAAGATCCGTGAATGCAACCGGAAGAAACAGTATGAGTTCGCCAACTATACTGCAGTACGCAAGATCGTACAGGGCATGCTGGATAACCTGAACCTGAATATGATCTCCGATGAGATCATCTATAAATCGGTCGAGAAAGTCCATCTGCAGACGCCCGACTACTGGCTGACAGCCGTGCTGCTGAGCATCATGGGATGGCGCAGTGACGACAAAGCGCTGGCGGACCGGGCCATCGGGGCTGCGGTGAAACTGAACCTGAAGGAAACCGCCATTTTCCTGATGCTTTTTAACCTTCGTATGGGACGGGAAGACGCGGCCCTCAAATGGTTCATGGTCTACCAGGGCTGTGAACTCAAGGGCAGCGACCAGAAGACCTTTCTGATGCTCTTCTCCATGCTGAGCAGGACCATCGAGGACAACGTTGACAACAAGATCAAATATGAGATCATCGACTTCATCAACCGGGTCATTGCCATGAACGTCCGGTCGGAGGGCTACAACGAGGCCGCCATCGTCGATACCATCGAGCGCTGCCTGTCCCGGATGAAGGAAGAGGTCAAGCTGCAGAACAAGCTGCTGGGCAAGTGCCTGAGCGACTATGGTGAGCTGACAGATCTCATGGCCTGTGCCGCCAATAACCTGCATATCCTGCAGTTCATTCTGGATGTGGGCAATGTGACGGAACAGAGCAGGAACTCCTATCTGGAGAAATTCATCAACGACGAGATCGCCAGACCCAATGACGCGGAGCTGGCCGTCTATAATGACATTGAATTTAATGAGATGGTCATCTCCAACAAGGGAGACATGGACAGGACAAAGCAGATGTGGACGGCTCTGCAGGAAAAGCGGGCCAAAGACCTGAACCTGGTCGCGGAGATGGTCGACTGGATCTATGGCCGCACAAAAGACGATGTCAGCGGACAGGTCCGCAAGAACATGTTCATCCTGACCATCGGTCTGCAGCGGAAAGCAGTCGGTCAGTACGCGGAACACTATCGCAGACGCCAGCAGGATGTCCACCCGGCTGTGCTGGGAGATTATTCCACCCGGGTGGATTTCAGAGACCGGGAGAATGAGCGTGCCAAGATCACGGCTTATTATGAGAATGAACGCGACCAGAAACTGAGCAAAATCAATTACATGCTGGCCATCATCGGCGGCGTGCTCTGCGCAGCCGGTATAGGTCTTGCCATCTATTCCGCGGCACCTTCCCTGCTGGCCTTTTCCGGAATCGGCGCAGTTTTGATCCTGATCAACATCATCTCCAACAACACGCAGAAAAAATACCTGCATGAGACCTGCCTGCTGAACATCAAAAACAAAAATGAGACCATGGATGAATTATTCCATGAGTACGGAGAATATATCCGTCAGCTGGCGGAATATGACGCTTATTATGATCAGATCCTGCAGGCGCTGGATCAGATCTGAGCCGGCCGCACGCAGTATGTGAGCCGACTGTACGCAGTATGAAAAAAAGGTTCCCGGGATCCGCGGCCAGTGCATGACCGCCGGATCCCGGGTTTTTCATCATCAAAGGGTGGCTGCCGCGCCCTGGACTTTTTTAGTATGACTTTTTAGTATGACTTTTTAGTATGACTTTTTAGTATGACTTTTTGGATGACAGGTCCTGCAGGCATGAAATCCCCGCCTGTTTCCGCTTCTGAATATTGACTTATAAACGCCGTATTTATATGATAAACTTAATGAATTTTAACAAAAACGGTGAGTTCGATATGCTTAATACTGGTAAAAAAACAAAATATAATCAGCCCGCTTGTGTCGTCGGCATCGGTGCGTCCGCCGGCGGCCTGGAAGCCCTGCAGCAGTTCCTTACCTTCCTGCCCAGGGATACGGATATGGCCTATGTCATCATCCAGCACCTCTCGCCCGACCATAAGAGCCTGCTCCGGGAGATCCTGGGCAAGTATACCTCCATGCCCGTGGTCGAAGCGGTCAACGGTATGCGGGTCGAGAAGAATCATATCTACATGATACCGCCCAAATACAACCTGGAGATCGAGAGCGATGAACTGCATCTGACGGAATATAACCACCAGCATATCAATCACCCGATCGACATATTTTTCCGCTCCCTGGCCCAGTCCTATGAGAACCGGAGCGTAGCGGTCATCCTGTCCGGCACCGGGTCGGACGGAACCAACGGCATCCGGGCCATCAAGGAGCAGAACGGGGTGATCATCGTCCAGACGCCCGAAAGCGCCAAATTCGACGGCATGCCCAACAGCGCCATCTCCACAGGGTTTGTGGACCTGATCCTCAATCCCGACAGCATTGCCCGGGAGATGTCCCACATTTCCGCCTCCATGAATGACACCGGCCGGGGCATGCAGATGTCGGACGAGGACCTCATGTCCCAGGTGTTCAGTATTCTCAAGAATATCACCAACATCAATTATACCTACTATAAGCAGACGACCATCCTCCGCAGGATTGAACGCCGCATCGTGGTCACCCATAACCGTAACCTGCGGGAGTATGTCAACTACCTGACCAACAATCCGGAGGAGGCCAAGATCCTGGCCAAGGAAGTCCTGATCGGCGTCACCAGTTTCTTTCGTGACACCGATTATTTCGATGTCCTCAAGACCAAGGTCATTACCGAACTATTGCAGTCCGCCGCGCCTTCGGATCAGATCCGGGTCTGGGTCGCCGGCTGTTCCACCGGTGAGGAAGCCTATTCCATCGCCATCCTTTTTGCTGAGGCCATGGATGAGCTTGGCATCTCCCGCCAGATCAAGATCTTCGCCACCGATCTGGACGCCGACGCCATCGCCACCGCCAGCCGGGGCGTGTACGGGGACAACATCATCGAAGATGTGTCGGTCCCCCGGCTCAGCCGTTATTTCACCCGCAAGGGGAATCACTATGTGATCAACCACGAGATCCGCAAGATGATCGTCTTTGCCCAGCACAATGTCTTTCAGGATCCCCCCTTCGGCAAGCTGGACCTGATCAGCTGCCGGAATCTGCTGATCTACTTCCAGGGCATCCTGCAGCGCAAGCTGTTCGCCATTTTCCATATGGCCCTGAAGGACAAGGGCTACCTTTTCCTGGGCCGGTCCGAGTCCGTCATCGACTATGACGATGTCTTCCGGGTCCTGTGCGCCAATGAGAAGATCTTTGTCCACAACGCTTCGGGAAAGGCGCCGGTCAACGACCGGATCACCTATTCCATGCACGACTATGACAGCAGTCTGGACGCCCTCAATGTGCCCGTTTCCATGGAAAAGTCCAACATCTCCTATACCGAGAGTGAGCTGGACACCAAGATCCTGGAGACCTTCATGCCGGCCTGCGTCATCGTGGATGAGAAGAACAAACTGACCCACACCTACGGAGACTGCTCCAAGATGCTCAGGATCCCCCTGGGCAGCATTACCCTGGACATCTTCTCCCTGGTCAGGACAGACCTCAAGATCATTGTTTCCAAGGTCCTCAAGGAATCCCGGGAGACCCGCAGCCAGGTGGCCTACCGCAAGATCCCGGTCAAATTCGACGACCAGCCGGAATATATTTCCGTCATCGCCGAGCCCATCCAGGACAAACTGGGCGGCAGTACGGGCATGACGGCCATCGTTTTCCTGCGCTCGGACGTCAAGAACGCCCAGACTGTAATCATGGACGACTACAAGGTGGATACCGCCGCCGCCCAGCGTATCTCCAGTCTGGAAAAAGAACTGAACGTGGCCAACGACCACCTGAAAAATACCGTGACGGAACTGGAAGCTGTCAACGCCGAGCTGCAGGCGGCCAATGAAGAACTGCTGACCGCCAATGAAGAGCTGCAGAGCTCTAACGAGGAGCTGCAGTCCGTCAACGAGGAGCTCTATACCGTCAACTCGGAATACCAGTCCAAGGTATCGGAGCTGGCCCTGGCCAACGACGATATGGCCAACTTCCTCTCCACCACCATGGTCGGTATCATCATGGTGGACCAGAAGCTGAACATCCGCAAGTTCACGGAATATATCGCCAAGGAATTCACCGTAGCTGAACAGGACGTGGGCAGGTCTCTGCGTTATATCGCCTATAATTTCGCCACCATCGATCTTATGGAGCTTTCCAAAAAAGTCCTGCGGACCATGCGGCCGGAGGAGCACTACTGCGCGGCGGTGACAGGCAAGACATACCTGATCAATATCGCCCCCTACAGGGCCCATATCAAAGAGCCTGCCGAATATCTGACCGTGGAGGAAGCCCACAAGGACATCCACGGCCTGGTCATTACATTTGTAGATACCACTAAACAGATCAATGACAAGCGCCAGATCGAGGAAATGGCCAACGCCCTGCGGGCCGCCGTCCGGCAGAACAAGGAGAAGGAGACATTCCTTTCCCAGATGAGCCATGACATGCGGACCCCCATGACAGCCATCAACGGTCTGATCGAACTGACCCTGCAGGAGGATAACCTGACAGAGTCCCTGCGGGACAACCTGGAGAAGATCCGTACCACCGGCGACTATCTGATGACCCTGATCGACGAGGTCCTGGAGACCAGCCAGATCAACGCCGGCAAGGTCGTATCCGTCAGTTCAGCGGTCCATGAACGGCAGGCGGTGGAAAATGTCTCCACCATTATCGCGGAACGGGCCAAAGAAGCGGGCATCCATTTTGAGCTGATCGTGCGCTCATGTGAAGACCGCTATGTCATGATGGACCTGGAGCATATGGAGCGGATCCTGATGAACCTGCTCTCCAATGCCCTGAAATTCACCCCGGAGGGCGGAAAAGTCACACTGAAGGTCGATGTCAGCTATATGGAAAAACAGGTGGATCATACCTATACCATCATGGACAATGGCATCGGCATCAGTCCCGAATTCCAGCAGCGCATGTTCCTGCCCTTCGAGCAGGAGAAACAGACCGGCGGCGGCCTGAGTGAAGGCACAGGCCTGGGTCTCTACATCTGCCGCAATCTGGTGGATCTGCTGGGAGGCACCATCGACTACAGCAGCAAACCGGGAGAAGGCGCCATCTTTATCGTACATATGCAGTACGACCTGGCCACCGATGACCAGATCCAGCGGGAAAAGAACAAGACTGCCACCTTCGAGGAACAGGTCCTCTACGGTAAGACCGTCCTCCTGGTGGAAGACAACAACATCAACGCTGAAGTCATCATGAAGATCCTTGAGACCAAAGGGATGCATTCGGAGCTGGCCAGGGACGGCCAGGAGGCCATTGATATCTTCAAGAAGAAAGGCTCCTTCTATTACCAGGCCATCCTCATGGATATCATGATGCCGGTCAAGGGCGGCATCGAAGCGGCCCGGGAGATCCGGTCCCTCAACACCGCTGACGCCGAAATCATACCGATCATCGCCCTGACGGCGGATGTCTATACCGACTCCCTGGACCAGTGCCTGAAAGCCGGTATGAACGCGGTACTGACAAAACCGATTGATATTGAAAAACTGGGCCAGACCCTGGCAAAGGAATTCGTCAGGATCGAGAATGAAAGCCTGGCATGAGAATATCCGAAAAAGACCATACAGATACAGCCGGCCCGTACTGGACCGGCTGTATCTGACTTGCTTCCATGGAGGAGCGAAGCAGAGAAGGAGAGGATGACGATGCGGTCCCGGAACAGGGATCGCGACAGAGCCCTGCAGCTGTTATAATAAGAATTGATATAACGTAGATTCGGAGAGGAGATTTTGATGAGAAGATATACAGAAGTACTTGACGGGATTCCCTTTTCCGGGGAGCAGAAGGAACTGTATCCATATTACCGGAGCCTTGGCTATGACCGGAAGACAGCGGCGGTGCTGGCCATCTATACGTTCGGGTCAGATTATTCTTATGAAGATAAGAAAACGCTTCCAATGGACAAGCTCTATGAGATCTTTGTGTGCCCGGGCGATGAGGAGGACGAAGAACCTGGAGATATGATCACCGAAACCGGCAGCGCGGCAGAGCCGGAGACGGGCATCTTCACCGGCTTCAGTGCGCCGACAGGGTTCCCCGAAGGCTCCGGCTGCAGTACGGGCCGCAGAGTGCATCAATGCATCGCGGACACGGAAGAATCTGCTCCGTCCGCATCTTCTGCGGAAATCGCCTCCTCGTCACTGGAGGCAGGCCTGATCAGTCAAATGTTCAGCGGAGAAGCTTTTCCGGACGCTCATGTAGAAAGAAAAAGCCTGGAGGTCCCTTCCTTTTTACGCAGCAGATCTTCCAGGGAAAGGTCCCTGAAGGCGTCAGCGGTGAAGAGAATGCCTGTCACTGGCGCGCCTTTGGCCATGCCGGCGACAGATGAATATGAGCCCATCGAGGAGAAGGATTTCCGGAATACCGCCAGTCAGATGACATCCACCTTCCGCATGACGACCAATACTGCTTCCGCCGGCATCATCTTCAACCAGCTGCGGGAAGAGCGCCGCATAGACAGGAGCATGGTCAGGATTGAGGAAATGCTCAATTACTTCCGATATCAGAGCCTGCTGCCGGAAAAGGACAAGTTCCGCGTTTCCTGCGAGCTGATGCCGAAAGCAGGGGGGAACAAACTCCTCTACATCAACGTCCAGGGAAAAGAGGAGATCCGGCCGCAGCAGAATATCGTGCTTCTCCTGGATGTTTCCGGCAGCATGTCCTACAATACCGTCCAGGTCCAGGCTATGGTCGCCACCATCCTCAGCAAACTGAAGGACGGTGACAAGCTGAGCCTTGTGACCTATAGTTCACGGGACCGGGTCGTTTTCCGAGGGATGAAGATCCGGGATGAAAAGGACAGGATCCGGGCCCTTGAGAAGTTCCTGGCAGTGGGCGTCTGGGGGTGCACACACGGATCAGCCGGGATCGAGACGGCCTATCAGATCGGTAAGGAAGAGTATATTGAAGGCGGCAATAACCAGGTGATCCTGATTACCGACGGGGACCTGAATTTCGGCATTACGGACAAGGGCGGACTGGCGGAACTGATCGAAGAGAAGAAAAAGACCAACCTGTTCCTGAGCGTGGTCGGGACGGGAATCTACAACTTCCGGGATGACAAGCTGGAGACCCTCTGCAAACACGGGAACGGTGTATACCGCGTCGTTAACAACCTCGCGGATGTGAAGAAATGCGTCAATGCGGAATACGCCTCTCTGGTCAATGTCATCGCCAAAGACGTAAAGGCCCAGGTCGAATTCAATCCCGAGGTCGTGGAGTCCTTCCGCCTGCTCGGTTTTGAGAACCGGGAGATCAGCCATCAGGACTTCACCGATGATAAGGTGATCTCAGAGCCCTTCGGATCCGGCGGCTACGGGGTGGCCCTATATGAGCTGGTGCTCCGGGACGGAAGCGGACCTGTGGAGAGCGGCTATAAATACGCCAAGGTCGTGACCACCGGTTCAAAGGAACTGGGCACGGTGAAGATCCGCTATAAGGAGCCCCTGGCGGACACCTCCGAAGAGATCGAATATGTGATCCCGTCCGCGGAAGACGGATTTACGGACAATCTCAGGCTTGCCTATGTGGTCTATGTCTGCGCGGAAAAGCTGCGGGGATCGGACAAGATCGGCCGGGAGGATCTGGACCTGGCAGAGAAGCTCTGCGATACGCTGGGTGAGGAAATCCGGGAAATCAACAAAGACGATTTTTACAAGCTTCCGGAGATCCTGAAGCGGTCGGCGCGGGATCTCAACGTGGGGATCCATTCCAGAGACCGCTTTGACTGGTAAACAGCATTTTGTAAAAAGATAACTCGCGCACCAGAAACAAAGTACTTGAAGTACCCGAACAGGAGTTAAAATCAGTTGGAGTTATAGAAGGAAGCCTTATAGAAGGAAGCCTTATAGAAGGAAACCTTATAGAAGGAAACCTTAAAGAAGGAATCCTTAAAAAAGGGAGGGACGGGAACATGTCATGCTGGAGAAGGACAACGGTCCTGAGGATACCTGCTCTTTATCTGGGATTTGCATATTTACGGGAATGGAATCAGTTCCTGCGGGAGCATGATGAGCAGCTGGGATGGGACCCTGGCTGGTTCGGGCCTGCCCTGTGCGAGAACGGTCCGGAATGGTATCCGGGACTCGATGATTTCCTGCATGATCCCGACAGGCGCCTGGATGCCCGTGATCCCGGGCATCCGGAGTATCTGCCGGGTCCCTTCCTGGATTATCATCTGGAGGAAATATTGCCTCTGCCTCCGGATGAGAACAGTTATCACGAGAATGATATCGCCAGGCAACTGACCCGGGAAGAGAAGGAAAAATATCTCCCCCTGTTCAGGGATTTCTTTCCCCGTATCACCCTGGCAGATATGGACCATGTCCATTACTGCCGGTATGAATGGTATGACGGGGCGGAAGCAGCCTATCTCTATTAAGAGCTGCCGGAGAAGACAGGGCAGGCGCATTTGCCAATTCTGCCAGAGCGGCTTATGATCTGAACCTGCAGGGCCTGAAGGCGACGATTTTACAGACCGCCCGCTTCACCAGTCTGCATATCTGCCGATATTGATAAGTGCCTCTGGTGGGGATCGAACCCACAACTATGGACTTTGTCCGTCGCGGGTTCTGAGCCCGCCGCATATACCGATTCTGCTACAGAGGCATGATTCTGCTGCGTAAGCAGGAGTACTCCCGGAGGGATTTGAACCCTCACTGAACCGGTCCTTAGCCGGTGCCCTCTGCCGTTGGGGTACGGGAGCATATATTTAACCGCACAGTTTTTCTTTCGTAAATCATTTCTTATAGCTGCATGTTATCCCTGTTTTCAGTTTTTGTCATTTAACCGCTGGTATAACCGAAGGGTTACAATTATGTGAAATCTGCCAGATGATCCAGGGGTTGTTCTTAATAGAGTAAAGACAATACTTTAGATCTCTTCGAAAGGCAGGAAAGGAGTATCCGTCCATGAAGACAGATCAAACCATCAGATTCAGTAAAAAGCGGACAGTCATGCTCGCGCTCACGATGATCCTGCTGCTTTTGTTCACGTCCTGCAGCGGGAATCAGACGGACAGCGCTGATACGCAGAGCGCGCAGACTGCGGACACACAAAGCGAAAGCGCCCCGGAAGCATCTGAAGAGGAGAGTGATCCGGGGGCATCCGAAGAGGAGAGTGATTCGGAGATACCTGCAGAGCAGGAGGCGTCTGTGCCAAAGGACGTCATGATTCTGTACACCAGCGATGTGCACTGCGGGGTCGATCAGGGTTTTGGCTACGCGGGGCTGGAGCAAATCCGCAAACACCTGCAGGCCCGGGGATATGATGTCATTCTCGTGGATAACGGCGACAACATTCAGGGTGATCTGATCGGATCAAAGTCAAAAGGAGAGGTGCCCATCGATCTGATGAACAAGATGGGATACAATGTCGCTATTCCCGGCAATCATGAGTTCGACTATGGAATGGACCAGTTCCTTTCGCTTGCGGAGAAGGCGGAATTCCCCTATATTTCATGCAATTTCCAGTGCCGGGGAGAGAATGTCTTCGAACCCTACGTCATTCTGGAAGCCGGGGGCAAAAAGATCGGTTTTGTTGGAGTGACGACGCCGGAAACGATCGTTACTTCGACACCTGTCCATTTTCAGGACGAAGAGGGGAACTATATCTATTCTTTCCTGCAGGATGAGACCGGAGAAGCCTTGTACAACGCTGTCCAGTCGGCTGTGGATGACGCCAGAGAAGAAGGCGCAGAATATGTGATCGTTATGGGACATATGGGGAATGTGGAGACCAGCCGTCCCTATACCTATGCGGATGTAATCGCTAATACGAGCGGGATCGACGCTTTTCTGGACGGACACAGCCATGATACGGACCAGGTGGTCATGAAGGACAAGGATGGGAAATCCGTGCCCCGTTCAGCCTGCGGTACGAAGCTGCAGGGAATCGGATGGTGTATGATTCCTGAAGAGGGGGAACTCAGTACAGGCATTTATACATGGACGTTCGAAGATACCGCTCCCGAATTTTTCGTGATTGAGAATGAGCTTTCTGAAGCGGTCAAAGAAGCAAAGGACGAACTGGATAAACAGACGCAGGTTAAAATTGGGTACTCGGCGGTGGATCTGACCATCAATGATCCGGAAGCGATCGATTCGGAAGGCCGTCCCTACCGTATGGTACGCCGGGCGGAGACAAACATGGGCGATTTCTGCGTGGACGCTTTCCGCGCCCGGATGGGAGCGGATGTTGCCGTACTTGGCGGCGGAAGTGTACGCGATAATATCCCAGCCGGTGAGGTGAAGATGGCTGACGCCTACAGAGTGATGCCTTTCGGGATGGAAGCCTGTAAGATCAAAGTGACTGGACAGCAGATCCTGGACGCGCTGGAATGGGCCTCGCGCTCCGTCCCCGCTGAAAACGGGGGATTCCTGCAGGTCTCCGGTATGTCCTACGAGATCCATACTTACATTGATCCGACCTGCACTGAAGATACCAACGGGATGTTCACGGGCATAAGCGGCGAGAGACGTGTCAGGAATGTGATGATCGGCGGAGAGCCTGTTGATCCTGAGGCTTTCTATACATTGGCGAGTACCGATTATGTTGTGATCAATAACGGTGATGGACTCACTGCTTTCGACGGCGCGGAGCGTCTCGATGATGGCGGGCTCCTGGAACATGACGTGATCATCGATTATATCCAGGAAGACCTCGGTGGTACGATCGGCGAAGAATACAGTGATCCGACCGGAGAGGACAGGATCATTATTGTGGAGGAGGAACCGTAAGGGGATAGACCCCATTGGAACCAATGAGAATGAATTTGGCTGCAGGGAAATATTCCTGCCGCTTTGTGATATACTTCCACCACTTCTCATTTCATACTTTTTCTTAGAGGATGGGGGAATTCTTGTCATGATATGTTAGAAAGATGTTCGCGGAGATGGACGCAGTAGACAAAATGCCCCATAAGTAATCTGCCGGGTGCCCGGGGCTTTTGCCATCATGGCTATCGGTTCTCCTGTGAAGACCAGGAAGCAGGCAGACGGGCTCTTACGGGTTGAATGACAAGTCCCAATCAGGGCTGTTAAGATGTGTACATAAGAAAAAGGACAGGAGTACCGCCTGTCCGGGAGACAGGCGGATTTTGGGTTCATAGCTCAGCTGGCAGAGCGCCCGGCTGTTAACCGGCAGGTCGCAGGTTCGAATCCTGCTGTTCCCTCTTTTTGAATGATGTATATTCTCTGATGATGTAATGGCAGCATACGCGTTTTCCAAACCCGGTGTGCGGGTTCAACTCCCGTTCAGAGATCTGAGGCCTCCTGACGGAGAAGAGTAAAAATATGTGAGCGTAGTTCAATTTGGTAAGAATACCCGTTTAACATACGGGAGATGCCGGTTCGAGCCCGGCCGCAAACGCTGTATCCGTTCAGGATACCAATACAGGTCTGTAACATGGCAGATGAGAGTATCTGTCCTACAAACAGAAGGTTTTGGGTTCAAGTCCCACCGTCTCCACTTTTTGGGTTAAATGAAGTCCGAAAAATGCCTTATTTAAAGGCTTTTTCGGGCTTCGTGTTTTTTTGGAGACGC
>CADAOZ010000021.1 GCA_902789735.1 uncultured Lachnospiraceae bacterium | reverse complement strand
ATCATACTCGAACCTGTGCTTTTCAGCAGCCTCAGCGCATATTTTGTCCAGGCCAAGGGAATAATAGATATCCTGCAGGAAAAGGTAGCCGACATTGACAGACCTGCGGCTGCCTCTGTCCACCAATGTGGAAGAGGAGTATTTGATGATGACATCCTGGCGCGCGGATTTCTCTTCCCTGGTACGTTTTGCCGCGTACTGCTTTGCCCAGTCGAGGGGATCCATGTCACCGCATTTTTCTTTGATTTCCAGATTTGCTCAGATAGTAAGTGGTCGTATTCTTGGATTTGGAAACACTGACTTTCAAGATATTGTCCCTCCATGTTCCTATTATACCATATATAGCCATATATAGCCACATTTAATTTTGGAAAATTTGACAAAAAAATACAGGCTTTTCAAGGCCTGTAGGGATTTCTCTTTTATTCAAGTGTCAAACTACCGTAAAATGGCAATAATTAGGATTAAAAAAAAACAAACAATACCCCTAATATGCTATAATAAAGTACTGAATTATAGATGGATTCATATCCATAAATGATTTAGGACTAGGCAAGGGTAAAGTATTTGTGCTAGTAAATGTAACTGATAATATGACAGGAGGAAATCAATGAAAAGACGAGTTATTGCTTGCCTGACCGCTCTGGTCATGGCAATCAGCCTGATTCCTTCCTCTGCTATTGCAGCGCAGTCGGGAGATACTGCGGCCGAAGCTGCTGCGGCAGTGACAGAGCAGGAAGCGGAGCCGGCTGAAGAGCCGCAGAAGCCTCAGGAGTCTGTCGAGCCCCAGGAGAATACATCTGAGAACGCTGCCGAGACCGGCGGCGGGACAGAGAAGGCACAGGAAGATACATCTGAGCCGGCCCAGGAGTCCGAACAGAAGGAAGCAGCTGAAGAAACAGGCACAGATTTGCCTCAGGCGGAAGACGCGGAGACAGATTCCGCGGACATAGACGAAATGTCCGGGGAGAACGAGGAAGCAGAAGAGGCGGAACCCGCCGAAGAGATTACGGATGAAGCGGAAGCGGCATCCTCTGCGATGACGGAAGCAGCTCCGGAAGAGGTGAAACCCATCGCCGGATCCCTGACGGCCAAAGGCAGAGGGTATACCGTTACGGTCACTTTTACCGAGAAAGCGGGACTTCCGGAGGGAACAAAGCTGCAGGTAAAAGAGATCACAGGATCTGCCGGCAGCAATTATGAGGACCGTTCCGCGGATGTCATGAACGTGGACAGTGCCAAAATCACGGAAGCCAGGTTCTTTGACATCAATCTGGTGGACAAAGACGGCAATCCCCTGGAGCCGAACACGGATGTGAAGGTCAGGATCATCCTGGACCGGGCGCCTGCTGACGCCAGTGATGTCCAGGTCATCCACTTCGATGATGACAGCGCGGCCGGTGATGAGACAGTGACCGCTAAAGTCAACGGCGATACGGACATAAAATTTACCGCGGACAGCTTTTCCGTATACGGTGTTGTCTATACGGTAGATTTTACCTATGGCGGGTTTACCTACAAGATGGACGGGGACGGCAGTGTCCTTCTGAGTGTTCTGGCAGAGGAACTGGGTCTTTATGAGAAAGACTATGATAAAGCGTTTGAGATCAGCAATGTCAGTGAAGTGACCTTCACGGACTACGATCTGATCGACGTGGAGAAGCAGGCGGACGGAGACTGGCTGCTTCAGTCTCTTGCGCCTTTCTCAAGTGAGGAGACACTGACCATCACTATGAATGATGGTGTGAAGTTCATTGTCGATGTGACGGACGATCAGGTGAGCAGCAATCTGGTAGATTTTTTGACAAACGCTGTCATCACCGGCGCGGCGCAGGATTCCGAAGGAAGGTATGAGGTAGAAGCCGGTAAGGAATACAACATCATCCTCAGTTTTGCAGAGAGTTCTTCGCATCAGTTTGATAATCGCGCGACCCTGACATACACGATGCCCGATGGATTAACGATCCTGTCGCGGCAGACAGGCGAGCTAAAGGTCAATATTGTATATAAAGGAAGAACTTATCAGGTTGATGCGACCTATGATCTCGATAGAAACGGAAATCTTCAGATTAAGTTCGATGAGAACGATCCCGATTTCCATCATCTGGAGAACTCAACGAATGTGAGCTTCCGTTTCTCATATAACGGCGCCTTTGACGGATCAGAGGAGAATATCCATTTTTCAGAGGATATTGAGCGAGATATTGTGTTTGAAGAGCCGGAGCCGGGGCAGGCATATGTAACAAAGAACGGTACGTTTGACGAGCAAACGGGTAAATTTACATATACGATCACTGTGGAAGCGACCGGAGATATCACGAATGTCAATGTCAAAGACGTGATTTCCGGCAATGCGCTGATCTTTAACAATGATGTGCGGGTGAGCGGTAACTCAAGCTCTTACAGGGACAACGGAGCGGAAAACGGCTTCGACTATACCTTCGCTTCTATGCGGGAAGGTGAGGTAATCACCATCACTTACAGTGCTTCCGTGGATTTTTCGAAAGACACTGACAAGGACGGAAAGATTTCAGTCGACCAGACAAAGAACACAGCGACTGTCCAGCCTGACGGAGGAAATCCGCACAGTTCCGAGTATTCTCACGAGATCGCCTTTAAGACGACCAAGAAATCGAACGGAACACCCGACGGCACTACGGCGGACGGCGACAAGATCTATAAGTGGACGATCACGTATAACGAGCTCATGCTGGCTTCTGCCGGCGGCGATACGATCAAAGACACGATCGCAGCGGGATCGACCGAATATATGAAATACTACGGCGATGGGCTCAGTATCAAAGTCACTGACAAGAATGGTAATGTAGAAGAAAGGACTGTTCCTTACAGCAGTCTGCAGAGCTATAGCGATTCTTCCTGGACTTACAAGATCCCTGAAAGCGATTCGCAGCCGTATATGTATGAGATCACATATTATACTGTTGTCGACATGGAAAAGGTTGAGGGGACAGGCAACACTGTTACTGTCACCAATGATGCCAACGGCACCAGCGGCAGCGCGGACGTAACACCGGAGAGTGTGATCTCGGTCACCAAGAGCGTGGACAGCTTTACCACAGAGGAAGTGAACTGGTCGGTCACGCTCGGTGTACCTGAAAACGGATTGGCACAGGCAGTCGTGACGGACACATTCCCGAGTATCTGGCTCAATGGCAGGAACATCTATGATCTTCTTAAGGACGGTTCCCTGCAGATCACAGGTCTTCTTGACGGAGAGTCCTATACGGTGGAAAACGTTGGCCAGGGACAAGTCAAGATCACTTTCTATCAGGATCGCGGCAAGAGTATTACGGGACTCAAGGCGACGCCGGGCGGCCATACGATCACAGTCAAGCTGACGACATTGGTAGATCAGGAGTGGCTGCAGAAGGGATATGAGACCGGCGGCTATGAGCAGACCCACACCAATAATGTTGATTTCAACGGAAAAAAGGCGGAGGCCTCAGTAATATTTGGAAAACCGGGCATCGAGAAGAAAGGCGAAGCCCTCAAAGACAGTGAAGGAAATGTAACGGGACTGAAGTATACGGTTGTATTGAAAGGTATCTCTGAAACACCTGTAAGTGTTTTGGATACTTTCGACACAAGCATCCTGGAAGTGGATACTTCCAAGGCATCATCGTGGGACCATATGCGGATCTGGGGCGGAAATCAGTGGTCTCAGGACGCAGGAAGGATGCCGGTTTCCTACACTGACACCGGCGACGGCATTATTCTGACAGCAGATTCTGTGCCGATGCAGACGGATGGAACCTATTACCCTTACTATAGAATTGTTTATTATCTGAAAGTCAAAGATGGTGTGGACCTGCAAGCACTGGCTATTGCGAATGGCGGCGAGTACGATGTGGATAACACTGTCAAATGGGGTGACCACGAGTCAGAATTTTCTTATAAAGTAGAGTACGATTACCTGGACAAGCAGCTCCTAAACGAGGGCGAGCTCGGAGGAACGAACCGAACAGCAAAATATCAGATCACGTTCAATCCGTCAAAGGCGACATTGAATGAAGGATCTGATATGACCATGACGGATGTGCTGAGCGCAAACCTGAGTGTTGATTACAGTTCGATCAATATTGTGACAGATCCAGCCGGACAAAGTGTCGTCTATAGTCTTAGCGGAGGAGAAGGCGGAACGACTGTAGCGACATACACAATCCCCGATTCGACCAAGGTGACCATAACCTATGACGCCAATGTCAGAGGTAATGGCTCTCAGACGATCGTGAACAAGGTCAGCGTCAACGGCAAGGAAGAGACTGTCGAGAACATAAAGTCATACGGTTCTGCATCGGAAGGCGAAGGCGCCCAGGCAAGTTTTAAGATCGTCAAGGTTGACGGTTACGACGCGAACATTAAGCTTCAAGGTGTTAAGTTCAAAGTCTTTTGTGAGAATCCGGATGTTGACTTCGGCGGCGGCGTGAAGGAGCTCATTCTTGAAACGGATGAGAACGGTGAGATCACGTTAGACGGCGAGGCTTATACTTTCTATTTTGACGAAGTCTACCATGTGCAGGAAATTGAGGCACCGGAGGACTACGGGACAATAAGTTTCGACTATCTGGTCACATTGACCAATGATATGCAGAAGGTCGACTACGGCCACTACATCTACTATTATTCTGACTCCATGCAGATCAAGAACTGGCCTCTTGAAGGGCTGGTCGTTGAGAAGCAGGTGGAGAGCAGTGATCCGGCAGATCTTGAAGCCTACTATAACTTCAGGATCTCTGTACTGAACGATGACGGGTCCGTCAATACTGACTTTAATGAGAAGAGCGGCGATGACCAGTTTGAAAACGGTGTTGCGAAATTCCAGCTCAAGGCAGGCGAGCAGAAAATGTTCTGGGGCTTTGAGAAGGGCACCAGGTATAAAGTAGAAGAGATCGACGCGGGAGGATTTGCGACAACCGTAACATACAGTGTGTATGATGAAGACGGGAATGTCAGAGAAGTAAAGACGGAAACCACGAACAAGCATACCGGTGAGCTGACGCAGGAAGATGAGACGATTGTATTCACTAATAAGAAGACTTCCAACGGATCGCTCAAACTCAAAAAGCTTGTTACAGTGAACGGAGATGCAACAGAAGGAACACTTGCGGACGGAACTTACGAGTTCACGATCACAGGCCCCGGGGCAGACGTAGAAGTCTCAAAGACAGTGACGATCACAGTCACGAACGGCGTTGCAGCGTCCGCTGCAGTGGACGGCGAGGCTGTAGAGCTCGGTGATGACGGCTATGTCGAAGTGACAGATCTTGAAGCGGGTGAATACACGATCACGGAGACAGCACCCACGAACGGTACCAGCCTTGTCGGAGATAATGGTAAGAAAGTCACAGTAGTGGCAGGTAAAACCGGAACAGATGTATCCGCAAAGGTTGATTTCACGAACAACATCGATCTCGGTTCGCTGAAGGTCAAAAAGAACGTGATGGTGAACGGAGAATCTGTGACAGATACATCTGCGGACGGGACTTACACGTTCCTGGTCAAGGGTGCGGACGGTTTCGAGAAAGAAGTAACGATCACGATCGAAAACGGCGAATCCAATGAGGTACAGGTCGATGACCTTGTGCCCGGGACTTACACCGTGAGCGAGGATACAGACAGCAATCCGGATGGAATGGTGCTGGTATCGGAGAACGATATCGAGGTCGAGGTCGAAGCGGGAGAGAATGCGGAGATCAAGACGGCCGAGTTCACGAACAACAGACCCGGCACTCCGGAATTCGAGAAGAAGATCCAGGATACCAATGACTCTACGGGCGAGACGAGCGGCTGGCAGGACAGCGCGGATTACGATATCGGCGATGCTGTCCCGTTCAAGCTGACCGCTACGCTGTCCAAGGACGTGAGCACTTATAAGAGCTACAGCATCAAGTTCGAGGACGAGATGGAGAGCACGCTCACATTTAATAAGATCTCAAAGGTCCTCCTGAACGGGGAAGCCATCACTGGGTACGACTTAGAGAAGGATGGAGATCAGCACTTCACCGTGACCGTGAAATGGGGCGAAGGCTCCGATACGCCGGTCAGTGAAGACCTTAACGGCGCGACGGTCGAGGTATATTTCACCGCGACGCTGAATAAGAGCGCCAACATCGGCAGCGAAGGCAACATCAACGCGGCACGCCTGCACTACAGCAATAACCCGAAAAACGCGTACGATTTCGACAAGACGCCCTGGGACTATGTCATTGCTTTCACTTATAAGCTTGACCTGAACAAGATCGACCAGACCGGCGAGCCGGTGGAAGGCGCGGAATTCAAGCTGGAGAAGAAGCTGGCAGACGGCACGACGCAGAAAGTCACCCTGACGAACAGCGGCAATGTCTTCACAGGCACAGGCCTCGACGACGGAGATTATGTACTGACAGAGACCAAGGTGCCTGCGGGACACAAGCCGATCGATCCGATCGAATTCACTGTCCGCGCGTCGCATGAAATTACCTGGGATTACACATCTGACGAACTGGACTTCGCTGGCGTCGACCGCACAGGAGTCCTGACAGAGCTCACCGGAAAGACCGATAGCGGCGACCTGGAATTCGCTGAGGGACAGAGCCTTGAAGGACTTGAGGGCGATGTGACGAACCAGGCAATCGGCGACCTGAAGATCAGCAAGAGCCTGGCCGGCAACGCTGCGGAAGAGGACAGGGAGTTCCACTTCAATATCTTAGTGGAAGGCGCGTCGGGCAGCTATGAGGCGGAAGGCGCGGCTGAGAGCGTCAGCTTCACGGACGGAGCCGCCACAGTCACCCTGAAGGGCGGCCAGAGCATCCTCATCAAGGGGCTTCCCGCAGGCGCAGGCTATAACGTTGAAGAAGTAGAGGCGGGACAGTATGATTACGCCACCAGCAGCGACGGCACCAGCGGCACCATCGTAGCTGGCAAAGTCGCGGACGCAGCCCCGGAAGCATCCTTCACCAATACGAAGAACAAGGGCGGCCTGACCATCACCAAGACCTTCGCGGGCAATACGGACAAACTGACAGAGGATGACAAGAACGCCATCTCCTTCACTGTGACAGGCCCTGAATGGGATGAGCCCCAGACATTTACCTATGCCGATATGGATAAAGGCGTCATAACCTTTGAAGGTATCAGGCTTGGCGATTATACCGTTACAGAGAGCAATGGCAGCGACAAGCTATTTGTTACCACTTACAAAGTGGCAGGCGAAGGGACCGGGCAGACCGGAATAACGGCCGTAGCCACAGTCGATGCAGACGGCGAGACCGTTTCCTACACCAATACCTACCAGGAGGCAGAGATCACCCTGGATGCCTCGAAGGCGATCGACGCGGAAGACGGCACGACAGTACCGGAGAAGAGCTTTAAGTTCATCCTGAAGGAAGGCGAAGTGATCGAAGCAGGCGAGGGCGCAGTCCCCATGCCGGAGGAAGGCACCGAGGCCATCGTGCAGGGTGCCGGTAAGGTCAGCGAATCCGAGACGCCTTTCGGAACGATCACCTATGTAAAGGCAGGCGTCTATACCTATATCATCACGGAGGAAGATGAATCCGGCGCAGGCTGGACCTACAACGTCAATGGTGATATCACAGCGACTGTTACCGTCACAGAAGATCCTGATACCGGCGCCCTGAGCGCAGCTGTCAAGTATGACAAGGACGGCACAATCACTAACTCCTATGAGACCGGAGATCTGCAGGTCAATAAGGAGGTCGTATCTGACAGGGCGGCGGACAAGGATCAGAAATTTACCTTCACCATCAAACTGGATGACGAGACGATCACAGGCACCTATGGAGACATGACCTTCGAGGAAGGCGTGGCGACTATCGAACTGGTGGGCGGCGAGAGCAAGACCGCGACCGGACTGCCTTCGGATACCGGTTATACCGTAACAGAGGCGACCGCCAAAGGCTTCGTTACCGAGAGTAAAGGCGATAGCGGAACCATCACAGCCGGTGAGACTGCAATTGCGGACTTCACCAACACCAGGGAGACCGGAGACCTTGAGATCAGCAAGACCGTCGTATCCGACAAGGCGGCTGACAAGGACCAGACCTTCACCTTTACCATCGAACTGAGCGATACTACCATCAGCGGTACCTATGGCGACATGACCTTCGAGGAAGGCGTGGCCACCATCGAGCTCAAGGGCGGTGAGAGCAAGATTGCGGAAGGACTTCCTACAGAGGTCGACTACATCGTAACAGAGACAGAAGCCACAGGCTTCTTCACAGAGAAGAACGGCGATACCGGCACGATTACAACTAAAAAGTCTACCGCGGACTTCACCAACACCAGAGAGACCGGCGGGTTCAGTGTCAGCAAGAAAGTAGAAAGCAGCACGGCATCTGACAAGGACAAAGAATTCACATTCACCGTCACATTGGATGACGATTCCATCAACGGTACTTACGGCGAAATGGAATTCATTGACGGCGTCGCGACCTTCACCCTGAAGGACGGCGAGTCCATGATGACGGAGGACCTGCCCACTACAGTAGGCTTCAAAGTAGAAGAGTCCGACAACGACGGCTTCGTAGTGACATCTACCGGAACGACCGGCGCCATTAAAAAGGATGCGTCTCCTGTTGCGGAATTTGTCAACACCAAGGTCGAAGGCGGCCTGGCAGTGACCAAGTCCGTTACCAGTGCTCTGGAAGCGGACCACAGCCAGAAGTTCTCCTTCAAGGTGACCCTGGATGACAAGACCGTCAACGGCAAGTACGGAGGCATGACCTTCACCAACGGCGTGGCGGAATTCCAGCTGGCAGACGGAGAGTCCTGCGTAGCAGAAGGCCTTGCCAAGGGCATCGGCTACACGGTAGAGGAAGAAGAGGACGGCAAGTTCACGACGACCTCTACCGGCGAGACCGGCACCATTGATGAGAAAGAACCCAGCACTGCGGCATTCGTCAACACCAGGAAGACAGGCGACCTGGAGGTCAGCAAGGAAGTCGTATCCGACAGGGCGGCAGACAAGAGCCAGATCTTCACTTTCACTATCAAGCTGGATGACAAGACCGTTACCGGCACCTACGGCGATATAACCTTCGAAGAAGGCGTAGCTACCATCGAACTGAAGGGCGGCGAGACAAAGAAAGCGTCCGGCCTGCCCACCGGAATCGGCTATACCGTAACAGAGGCGGCGGAAGAGGGATTCACGACTGAGAAGTCTGGCGATACCGGCACAATCAGCACCAAAACGTCCACCGCTGGCTTCACCAACACCAGGGAGACCGGGGACCTTGAGATCAGCAAGAAAGTCGTATCCGACAAGGCGGCTGACAAGGACCAGACCTTCAGCTTCACCATCAAGCTGAGCGATACCAGCATCAGCGGTACCTATGGCGGCATCACCTTCGCGGAAGGCGTGGCGACCATCGAGCTCAAGGGCGGCGAGAGCAAGACTGCTAAGGGCCTTCCTACAGAAATCACCTACACCATAACAGAAGCGGAAGCGGCAGGCTTCGTCGCTGAGAAGACCGGTGACACCGGTACGATCAGCACCGAAAAGTCCACCGCGACTTTCACCAACACCAGGGAGACCGGCGGCCTCAAGGTCAGCAAGAGCGTTGTGAGCAGCACGGCCTCTGACAAGGACAAAGAGTTCACATTCACAGTGACCCTGGATGATACATCCATCACAGGCACCTACGGAGATATGGAATTTGCGGACGGCGTCGCGACCTTCACCCTGAAGGACGGCGAGAGCAAGGCCGCGGAAGGCCTGCCCGCTACAGTCGGCTACACAGTTGAAGAGGAAGATGCCAATACGGATAACTTCGTAACGACATCCACCGGAACGGCCGGAACGATCGAGAAGGATGCTTCCCCTGAGGCGGCGTTCGTGAACACCAAGGTCGAGGGCGGCCTGGCAGTGACCAAGTCTGTCACCAGTGATCTGGAAGCGGACCACAGCCGGAAGTTCAGCTTCAAGGTGACCCTGGATGACAAGACCGTCAACGGCAAGTACGGCGGCATGACCTTCACAGACGGCGTGGCAGAGTTCCAGCTGGCGGACGGAGAATCCTGCGCAGCGGAAGGCCTTGCAAAGGACATCGGCTATAAGGTAGAGGAAGAAGCGGACGGAAAGTTCACGACCACCTTCACCGGCGAGACCGGCAAGATCCTTGAGAAGGAAGTGAGCACGGCGGCATTCACCAATACCAGGAAGACCGGTGACCTGGAGGTCAGCAAGGAAGTCGTATCCGACAGGGCGGCAGACAAGAGCCAGACCTTCACCTTCACCATCGAACTGGATGACAAGACCATCAGCGGTGTTTATGGAGACATTGAATTTACCAATGGCAAGGCCACCATTGAGCTCAAAGGCGGCGAGACGAAGACAGCGGCCGGCCTGCCTGCCGAAGTGAACTACACAGTAACAGAAGCGCCCGCCAAAGGCTTCCTCACAGAGATGTCCGGCGATACCGGCACCATCAGTGAGACACAGACAGCGGCAGCGGATTTCACCAACACCAGGGAGACCGGCGACCTGACCGTCTCCAAGACAGTCGAGAGCGAGAACGCCATCGACAACGCGAAGGAATTCACATTCACCGTGACCCTGAGCGATACTACCATCAACGGCACCTACGGAGACATGACCTTCACCGACGGCGTGGCAGAGTTCACGCTGAAGGCGGACGAGAGCAAAACAGCGGAAGGCCTTCCTACCGAGACCACCTATACCGTGGCCGAGGGAGAGGTATCCGCAGGCTACACCAACACCGGAAAGACCGGAGATACCGGCACCATCAGCACGGCCCCGCAGACTGCGGAATTCGTCAACACCTATGAGGCGTCCGGTTCGGTGGTCCTGGAAGCCTACAAGGAACTGGAGTCCGAGTTCGGCAAGAAGCTTCGGGAAGAGCAGTTCAGCTTCGAACTGTATCAGGGCGAGGAGCAGCTGCAGGTCAAGAAGAACGATGACGGCGGCAAGATCACCTTCGACCCGATCGAGTACAAAGTGGAAGGCACCTACACCTACACCATCAAGGAAACCGTTGAGACGAAGCCCGGTTATACTTATGACCTGGCGGAGAAGAGAGTTACCGTAACAGTCGTCAACAACGGCGACGGCACCCTGACCGCGACCCCTGTCTATGACGGCGGCAGCGCCCTGTTCACCAATACCTATGAGGCGGCGGGATCCGCATCCCTGAAGGCCTTCAAGACGCTGGAGAACCGGAAGCTGGAAGACAAACAGTTTATCTTTGAACTGGTCAATGACGAGACCGGCGTGGTCATGCATACGGTTTACAATGACGCGGCAGGGAACATCGTATTCCCCGCGATCAGCTACACGAAACCCGGCACTTACAGCTACACTATCCGGGAGATTGTCAAGAGCGAGAAGGGTTACATTTATGACACGTCCGAGAAGAAGGCCGTCGTAACCGTGACCGACCTTGACGAAGGCATCCTGGTCACAGAAGTAACCTATGACGGTGGCGAGTCGATCCCTGAGTTCGTCAACAAGTATGAAGGCTCTGTCAGTGTCAAGAAGACGGATATCATGTCCGGCAAGGAAGTGGCAGGCGCCACGCTCCAGGTACTGGATGCCTACGGCATGGTCGTCGATGAGTGGGTCTCCACCACAAAGGCCCATGAAGTGACAGGCCTGAAGACAGGCGTGACCTACACCCTGCACGAGACGGCAGCGCCTGATGGCTACCTGATCGCGTCGGATACGACCTTCACACTAAATGAGGACGGAACGCTCAATAAGGGCAAGACGACCGCGAAGATCAACGGCGAAGGCGTACTGCTGGTCGAAGATACCCACAGCGGCACCCGGATCCTCAAGGTCGATGAGAAAGGCAAGCCTCTGGGCGGTGCCAAACTCCAGATCGAAGACGGCAAGGGCTTCGCGGTGGCCAAGTGGACATCCTACAGCACAGGACCTGTCGAAGTGAAGGACCTGCGGCCCGGCGTGCACTACTTCCTGAAAGAGACCGGCGCGCCCAATGGATACAAGAAGGCGTCGGCTATCGAATTCTACGTAGATAAGGATGGAAAGATCGTCATCGTATCCGGCGGCGGCAAGGTGGTGAACAATGTCCTGATCATGAAGGACAGCAAGATCACTGCCAAAGGCAAGAAGAAACCGCGCCGCGGCGCAAGGACCGGAGATGACGCCAACATGGCACTGTGGGCCGTTCTGGCGGCAGCCGCAGCGGCCGGCGCAGCCGGCACCGTGATCGCAAGAAAGCGGAAGAAAGGCAAAAAGAACTGATCGGGCTGCCGGGAAAGACCGCCGGCCGGCTGCAGCAGACTGCAGATGACCGTAAGCGTGGATGACAGATGCATCCGCAGATGAACTGCCGGAAAAGGCAGGTCACTCATACGCGGATTTTGAGGATCCCACGTAACTGTAACTGAAAATATAAGATATCGGAGCGGGCATGTGCCCGTTCCGGCATCCTGCACAGCATGCATCACATGACAGGGCCGGCGGAGTGATCCGCCGGCCCTGTTTGCGTGCTGCCCCGGATGTGGAATGATTCATCCTCACCCGGCCTCATCAGAACTATTTTATGAATATTATATGAATCAGAACTTTTTCATTTTCATATATATAATAAAAAGCCGGAAATTCTCGCAGCGTGGAGAATTTCCGGCATGTGTGTCTTTGGTATGCAGGAACGATTCCGTTTAGAAGTTGCTGTAGCCATTTACGCCCTTGGGGTTGGGGCCATACTTGTTTGCGCCGGGCTGGCTGTCCAGGCAGTAGAAGACCAGAAGGACAATGCCGCCGATACCGGTCAGTCCGATCAGCCACCACCAGCCGCTTCTGCCGGTATCATGCAGTCTGCGGATGGAAACGGAAAACGTGGTGATATAGATAATGATATTGACCAGGCCAACGATCGTGGAGTCTTCTTTGAAAAACAGGCTTAAGACGACTCCGATGATTACAGTGAATAACCAGAAATACCAGAATTCACTCCTGCGCGCGCGGCCGTCTACGGTAATGATTTTGCTAAAACATGTCTGAATTGCTTCTGTAAAACTCATAGTAGTAATCTCCTTTTTTTATAAATGTGATTGATTGTTTGATTGACTGTTTTGAATGGTCGTTTTTCTTCCGACACTCTATTATACGAATCGTACATGCCGGAGGCTAAAACTTTTTTAAACGGTTTAAACGACTGCTTCAAAATGATCATTGTATAAGAAACATTATATGAGTTGCATTTTATGAGCTGCATCTTATGAGTCCCATTATTTGAGAAACATTTAATGCTTCATATTATTGAATGATCATGCCTGAAAGCAAATTAATATATTACACACTTACTTGAAAAAGTCTACTGTATTTTAGCTCATTTTTGTTTCTTTTTCAGTACAATTGCAGCACAGAGGACAGCCAGAGAACCGCCGGCCAGCAGCAGCCAGAGGACCGGATTCTCCGTGTCACCGGTGCGGGTATTTTTGGCTTTCGAAGTGTCCTGATCCTTGGAGCTGCCGGAATTGCTGTTTTTTCCGGAGGATGATTTGCCGCGGCTCTTGTCTTCGGATGATTTGCTGTTGCTGTTTTCTGATTTGCCGGTTTCATCCTCCGGATCCGCCGCAGGGGTGGTTTCCTCTTTTCCCTTTTCTTTGCGTGTATTGGTGAAATCCAGGCTGTTCCAGCCCTCGCTGGCCCAAATCTCCAGGGTGCCGTCCCGGGGATCTGTCACAACGACCGCAAAGGTGTAAACAGTGGGATCAATCGTAACGTCCGGATCGTCGGATTCCAGCTGGCGGACCGTGTAAGTATAGGTCAGGGATTCGGAGGCCGGCTCATTCAGAGTATAGGTGATCGGTTCGAAATCGATCCCCCCTTCCTCACTGTTGGTGACAGTCTGCAGGACATTATTTTCTTCATCCATGACCACAAAGGTAAATGCACCCTCTTCCAGGTCACCGCCTTCCAGCTCCACAATGCCGCCCGGCGTCAGCGTATCACTGACCGGATACTGCACCCGGGCTTCATCACCGCTCCCGTTTTCCTCTGTATCCGCCGCTGGAACAGAGACCGGCAGGAGCAGCAGGCCCGCAAGCAGAGCGGCTGCTAATCTGTATCTTTTCTTCATATATATAACCTTCCTTCCAGGTGGACCACGACCCCAGAGGTGCCGGTCACCGGTTCCGGTCACCATTCCTGAGCTGGCGCCTGGTTGAACCAAGACCCCATGAACCAAGACCCCAGAGGTGCCGGTCACCTGTGCCAGAGGTGCTGGTCACGCCCACTGTTGGACCACGACCCCAGGGGTGTTGGTCGCTCTGTTGTCTGCATCATTCGTCTTGCAGATAGTATAACACAGACTTCTTTCAAAACAACATGGCAAACGACACCAGCCTGCCCACAACCCCAGGGGTGCCGGTCGCCCTGGCTGGCGCACGACCCCAGGGGTGTTGGTCCCCCAGGGGTGTTGGTCCACCTGCGGCGGTTTTGAGGAAAAAAGTTGCCTGTTGGCGGGTTCTGATATATAATCAGACATCACAATTGACCGGGCAGGCATGGATTCCCCTGTGATTCCTTTGGTTCTTTCTGTTATAAAGGGGATGGTGTGTGCTATAATAATTACGGAAATGTTAAATCTTTTTGAAAGAGGCGTAACAGATGAAAGGTATTATTCTGGCCGGAGGCGCCGGCACAAGGCTTTATCCGCTAACCATGGTCACATCCAAGCAGCTGCTGCCGGTCTATGATAAACCGATGATTTATTATCCCCTGTCTACCCTGATGCTGGCCAAGATCCGGGAGATCCTGATCATTTCCACACCGGTGGATACGCCCAGGTTTGAAGCCCTGCTGGGAGATGGCAGTCAGTTCGGTATTGAACTGTCATATGCTGTGCAGCCGTCACCGGACGGACTGGCCCAGGCTTTCCTGATCGGCAGGGAGTTCATCGGGGATGACGCCTGCGCCATGGTGCTGGGCGACAATATTTATTACGGCAATGGCCTCGGCAGACAGCTGATCGAAGCCATGCATGCCGCGGAAAACGGCAGGGCCACGGTCTTTGGCTATTATGTCAATGATCCCGAGCGGTTCGGCATCGTTGAATTCGATGAGGACGAGAATGTTGTCTCCATCGAGGAAAAGCCGGCCCATCCCAAGAGCAATTACGCGGTCACCGGCCTCTATTTCTATCCGAAGGGAGTATCGGATATGGCCGCCAAAGTCAAGCCTTCCCCCAGAGGAGAGCTGGAGATCACCACTCTGAACGAGATGTATCTGCAGGAAGGGATCCTGTCGGCCTCGATCCTGGGAAGAGGATATGCCTGGATGGACACAGGCACCATGGAGAGCCTGCTGGAGGCGTCCGAATTCGTGCATATGATCGAGAAGCGGCAGGGACTTAAAATATCCGCGCCGGAGGAGATCGCCTATCGTCACGGCTGGATCGACCGGGAACAGCTGCTGCAGTCCGCTTCCAAATACGGAAAATCCCCCTACGGACAGCATCTGCGGGCCGTCGCGGAGTCCAAATTCAAGAAGTAAACGGCGGCAAAGGCCTCATACATCCGGAATGGCCCACGGTATATTTCACATAAGAGACACAAGTTCGGGTTTACTAAAAGTGTCTGATATTGTAATATGTTAGTAAGTGTAGTCTGTTCCATGGGGACAGTGCGCTTTTTACAGGATTGTATACGCAGGCCCGCTCCCGGAAGACCGGGTTCTGCCTGAATGGAAATAAAGGAAAGTATTCGATGAAAATTTGTCTGGTAGGATCATCCGGCGGGCATCTGACTCACCTGTATATGCTGAAGCCCTTCTGGGAGAAACATGAACGTTTCTGGGTGACCTTTGACAAGGAGGATGCCAGAAGCATCCTGAAGGACGAGAAGGTCTATTACTGCTATTATCCGACCAACCGCAGTGCCAAGGCCCTGGCCATTAATACCAGGCTCGCCCTGCAGCTGATCAAACAGGAAAAGCCGGACCTGATCATCTCAACAGGAGCGGCCGTCGCGGTCCCCTTCTTCTATATCGGGAAGATGGCGGGCGCCAAGACGGTTTATATAGAAGTATTTGACAGGATCGACAAGCCCACCATGACGGGCAAGCTCGTTTATCCGATTGCGGACCGCTTTATTGTAGAGTGGGAAGAGATGAAGAAAGTCTATCCCAAGGCAATCAACCTGGGCAGCATTTTCTGATTTGCAAAGAGAACAGGATGCAGATCCAGTGACCAGAACGTTCCGGGAAAGGGTCCCGGAGTTACCAGGGAGGTACCAGAGGTAATCCGATGATATTTGTAACTGTAGGTACACACGAGCAGTCTTTCAACAGACTGATTCGTTATATAGATAAAATGAAGGAGAAAGGGCTGATCAAGGAAGAGGTCGTGATCCAGACCGGCTACAGTACCTATGAACCCGGATATTGTAAATTCAGCAAGCTGTTTCCTTACAGCGAAATGTGCCGGCTTGTGAAAGAGGCCCGGATCGTGATCACACACGGCGGCCCTTCCAGTTTTATCATGCCTTTACAGGAAGGGAAGATTCCGATCGTTGTTCCCAGGCAGAAGCGCTACGGCGAGCATGTGAACAACCATCAGCTGGAATTCTGCAGGGCGATCGAGGAACGCAGCGGCAATATCATTGTCGTGGAGGAAGTCCGGGAACTGAAAAGAGCCATCCTGAAATACGATAAGATTGTCGCCCAGATGCCGGCTTCGATCAAGAGCCATAACGATATCTTCAATGAGGAATTTGAGAAGGTCATCAACGAGTTATTCGAAAAATAACAGATTTATATAGAACGGCAAACAAATACAGGGCCGCAGCTGTCAGACACGGCTGCGGCTTATTCTACGGCTGTTAAAAAGGAATCTGATCATGATCAAAAACGTAGCACTGAAAAAAATTCTGAGCGGTACGGTGTTCCGCGGGATCTCCGCCCTCAACCGGGCAGTTCCTGTGCGGGATGATGTGATCCTGCTCTACTGCAATATGGAATTCAGGGATAACATCCGTTATCTTTATGACTATCTGATCGAGCAGGGGTATAATAAGAAATATACGATCATCCGCAGCCAGAACGAACCCTTTGCGGGACCGGTGCCGGACAATGTCCGGATCGTCAGCAATGCGCAGGCCATCGGCTGGTTCCTGCGGGCCGGGCATGTGTTCTACACCTTCGGTAAGCTCCCCATTGAACCGGCCGCCGGCCAGAAGGTGGTCCAGACCTGGCACGGGGCTCCCTTCAAAGGCTTTGATGCCGCCATGGGAGACGACAGCCGGATCTATTATACGGCGGCCCTGAGCGCTTCGGAATTCTGGAAGCCCATCGTGGCAAAGTTGCAGGGCTGCGGGGAAGACCGGGTCGCGATCTGCGGCCAGCCCCGGACGGATGTCATGTACGAGCCGGATCCGGGTTATGACATCGGGATCGACTGCGACCGCCTGGTCCTGTGGATGCCCACCTTCCGCAAGTCGGATGTACTGGGCTACAGTGATGTGGCAGAACAAAAGACCATCGTGCCTCTGTTTTCCAATCAGGAGCTGGAGGATCTGAATGCGCAGCTGCGGGCCGACCGGACCGGCCTTCTGATCAAGCTCCATCCGTCTCAGGATCTGACAGGCTATCAGGGACTGGACCTGTCCAATATCCGTCTGATGAGCCACGCGGAATTCGGCCGCAGCGGCTGGGATCTTTACCGGCTGATGGGCATGACAGATGCGCTGATCACAGATTATTCTTCGGTCTTTACCGATTATATGCTGCTGGACCGGCCCATTGCTTTTACCCTGGATGATTATGAGGATTATAAGGCTACCAGGGGATTTTCGGTCGACGATCCGGATGCCCTGATGGCAGGGCATAAGATCCGGAACCGGGAGGATTTCCTGACATTTATGGCAGATCTGGCAGCCGGCAGGGATCCCTGGGCTACGGAAAGGCGCAGGGTCAACCGGATGCTCAATCAGTATCAGGATGGACAGAACCGCCGGCGCTGCCTGGAGATCGGCGGCGTGACACTGCCGGCAGATGAAAAGAAGCCGGGCGCGGGCGCGGAAATCCGCCCGGAAAGAAAGGCACAGATGACAGAAGACAAAGGTAAAGAAAAAAACATGCGGCTGATGACACCGGAGGAGCAGAAGCAGACGGCCTATAAGATTCTCTGCTGGCTCAAGGATCTGTGTGATAAAGAGGGGGTTCACTATTCCCTGACCGGCGGCACCCTTCTGGGCGCGGTCCGTCATAAAGGATTCATCCCCTGGGATGATGACGTGGATGTATTTCTGCTGCGTCCGGAATTTGACCGTCTGGATCAGATCCTGCGCAGGCAGAAGGACTATAAATGGGTCACTTCCAGGAATTACCTGGGCAGATACTGGAATTACGGACGGCTGATCGATACAAGGACCAGGATTTATGATGAGGAGCTGGGGGATTCCATGGGCATTGGTATCTTTATTGATATCTGTGTCGTGGACGGCCTGCCGGACAATCCGCTGGAACGCCGCCGCCATATCTCCTATATGCGCAGCCTGTACAGGATCAAGCGCAGCACGACGCCGCAGAAAAAAGAATATGTACCGAAGAACCCTGTAAAAAGGATCAGCAAGCAGGCCGTCAGAAACTACGCGACCGGTAAGGGCGTCCGCTACTGGAACCGGAAGATAGACCGGGCGGTCCGCAAATATCCGGTAGACGGCGGCAAATATGTGGCCAACCTGATGAGCCAGTACGGCGCGAAGGAGATCCTGCACAGGGAAGGCTTCGACGAATATATTGAAATGCCCTTCGAGGACAGGACCTTCAGCGTCTTCGCGGGCTGGGAGGAATACCTGCGCTGTGTATACGGCGATTATCTGCAGCTGCCCCCGGAGGATCAGCGGAAAGGACATCATTATGACAAGGCCTACTGGATCGACTGAGCGCGGCAGTACCGCGGCAGGGCCGGAGAACAGAGACCTGCGTCCTGTTACAGACGCGGAACGCAAGGAAATCTGCTTTGACATGCTCTGCTATTTCGACAGGATCTGCAGAGAGAACAATATCCGGTATTCGCTGACCGGCGGCACCCTTCTGGGCGCGGTCCGGCATAAGGGATTCATCCCCTGGGACGATGATGTGGATGTATTCCTGACCCGGCCGGAATTCAGCCGCCTGGACGCGGCTTTTCCTGCGGACGGAAAATACCGCTGGATCTCGCCGACCCACGACCCCGATGACCATGAACTGCCCTACGGGCGCCTGATGGACACCAGGACGGTCTGCTACGGGGCGGAGACCCCCTCTAACGAAGGGAAAGGCCTGTTCCTGGACGTCTGCGTTGTGGACGGCCTGCCGGATTCCAGGGCGCTGCAGGAGGCGCATATGCGTTTCATGCGTTTCTGCTTCCGGGCCCGCAGGACGGTCATCATCATAGACAAGGAACGGGATGATTATAAAAATGTGTCCCTGCCCAAGAAGCTGCTCAAGAACTTTCTGGTCGCCAGGACGGACAAGCAGTTCTGGCTCCGTGTCATTGAGAAGAACATGAAGAAATATCCCTTTAACGGGGGAAAATATGTCGGCAATTTCACCTCTCAGTACGGCAGTAAAGAGAGGATGCACAGGTCTTCCTTCGCCTCCTATCAGGAGATGGAGTTCGAGGGCAGACCCTTTATGGTCATCGGCGGATGGGAAGAGTATCTGACCAATATTTACGGTGACTATATGCAGCTGCCTCCGGAGGATCAGCGCAGGGGACACCATGACGGCGTTGTATACTGGAAAACGCAGGAAAACTCCATTTGACGGAAAAAGAAAAGACCGGGGGAAGTATAAATCCGCCGGTATCGGAGGAAAAAGAAATACCAGGAAAGGACAGAAGAAGATATGAAAAACATAGCACTTATCATCGCAGGCGGTTCCGGTCAGAGAATGCATCAGGATATCCCCAAGCAGTTCCTGAATGTTTATGACAAGCCGGTTATTCTTTATACCCTGGAGGCTTTTCAGAGGCATCCCAATATTGACGGGATCGTTGTCGTATGTATTGAAGGGTGGGAGGCGATCCTTTCAGCCTACTGCCGTCAGTTCAATATCACCAAGCTGGAAAGTATCGTGCCCGGTGGTAAGAACGGCCAGGATTCCATCCGGAACGGCGTTTATGATATCGCCAGCCGCCATGATGACGATGACCTGATCCTGGTCCATGACGCCATCCGTCCCATGGTCTCCGAGGAGATCATATCCGACAATATCCGCGTGGCCAGCAAATACGGCAACGCGATTTCCGTAGTCCCCTGTACAGCGGCCATGCTCAAGACGGAGGACGGCATTTCCTCGGAGGTGCAGATTCCCAGAGATAACCTCAAGACCACCCAGACGCCCCAGTGCGCTTCTGTCAAAACACTGGTGGAAGCCCACAAGGAAGCGCTGGCCAAAGGCATTACTTCTTCCGTAGCCACCTGTACCATGTTCATTGAACTGGGCAGAACCCTTTATTTCTCCCTGGGATCTGAAAAGAACGTCAAGCTGACGACAACGGAAGATCTGGAGATTTTCAAGGCCCTTCTGGACGCGAGAAAATCCTCCTGGCTTAAATAATTACAAAAGCCTCCATATTTTACAGGAACGGCAATCAGCAGCTTGTACAGTAAGCTTGAAAAAGGAAATACATATGATCATTGACAACAGGCTTTACAGACAGGACCTGGAATGGGTCTCCGATTACATCGATTTTTCCGACGGGGCGCGCATCCTGATCACCGGTGCGACCGGCCTGATCGGCTCCTTACTGATGGATGCCATGATCGCCCGCAGGCGCTCCGGCGGAGCGGCACTGATCCTGACAGGGACCAGCCGCCATCTGGAGAATCTGCAGAAGCGTTTCGGCTACGCGGGCCAGACAGACTGGCTGCGTTTTATAGAGAGGGACGCCGGCGTTCCGATTCCGGATGAGGAAGCGTATGATTATATCATCCATCTGGCTTCCAACGCGGATCCCCGCAGCTATGCCCTGTATCCGGCCGAGACCATCATCACCAACATGACTGGTACGCTCAATGTACTCAATTATGCCCGCCGGCATCCCGGCTGCCGGGTCCTGTTCACCTCCACTTTTGAGGTGTACGGTGAGGTTCCGGACAAGACCCGCCTCTCTGAGGAGGATTACGGCCTGATCGATCCCAACCAGATCCGGTCCGGCTATCCGGAGAGCAAACGAACCGCGGAACTGCTGGTCCGGAGCTTCGTCGAGGAATACGGAGTGGACGCGGTCATTGCCAGGCTCAGTTCCATCTATGGCCCGACCATGACAAAAGGAGACAATAAGGCAGCGGCCCAGTTTATCCGCAGGGCGGCGGCGGGGCAGGATATTGTCCTGAAGAGCAAAGGGAACCAGCGCAGGTCTTATTGCTATGTGGCGGACGCCTGTGCAGGAATCCTGACAGCCCTGCGCCGGGGCAAAGCCGGCGAGGCTTATAATGTCTGCAATCCCGCCTGCGAGATCACCATCGCGGAGCTGGCGCAGATCGCCGCCGGGGCCGCGGGCACCCGGGTGGTATTCGATCTGCCTGACGAACTGGAGCAGAAAGGTTTCGGCAAAGCGAAAGATTCCGTGCTCTGCGCGGATAAACTGACAGCCCTTGGCTACGCGCCTGCTTACTCCGCGGAAAAGGGAATCTCGGTTTCGGTCTCCATCATACACGATCTGGAGTACGCCGGGCAGCAGGAATGATCCGGGCGGAACAGAGGACAGGATTCCGATGGTAAGATCCGCAATGCCGGCCGGCAGTATTCCGCAGATGTATCTGTCGGGCCGGACGACGCATTACGGCAGTATGATTAGAAGGACAAGGAGAGAATGATGGAAAAGACACTGACAATTTCTGTTGCCTGCTATAATGTCGGGCAATTTCTGAGAAAAACACTGGATTCTCTGATCGCTCCTGAGATCATGGATGAACTGGAAGTCCTGATCGTAAACGACGGGTCCAGCGATGATACCGCCTCGATCGCCAGGGAATATGAGGAAAAATATCCCCAGACATTCCGCCTTGTTGACAAAGCCAACGGAGGGTACGGTTCAACACTGAATTATTCCATGCCGGCTGCCAAAGGCCGTTATTTCAAACAGCTGGACGGAGACGACTGGTACAATACCGAAGGCCTGGTCCGGCTGGTCCGTTTTCTGCGTACCGCCACGGCGGATATTGTGCTCAATGGCAGAACGGAAGTCAACGAGGAAGGAATAGCCAGTCATACCGTCAATGCCTGGGATACTATGTACGCTGAAAAATATGATGGGCAGACAGTCAGGCTCAGCAAGCTGACGCCTTTCATTTACGGAATCTGGGTCGTTACTTACAGGACCGCCCTTTTACAGGAGCATCCATTCACCCTGCCTGAAAAGCAGCTTTATACGGACAGGATGTTAATTACTTATCCGATTCCATGGATCCGTACTGTGGCTTTCCAGAATTATGATGTCTACTGCTACCGTACCGGTCATGAAGGCCAGAGTGTCAGCACGGAGAACCGGATCCGCCACGCAAAGGAGGCAATCAGCGGTTTCGAGACGCTGCTGGATTATTATGAGCAGCTGGGCGGCATGCCCCGCAGCAACCGGGAATTCCTGGATCTGCGCGTGTCCCGTTATTACAATAATGTACTGCAGACCATTCTGATGCTGCCGGCATCCATGAATGCCATGCGCCAGATCCGCGATCTGGACCGCAGAATCCGCAGCGTTTCTGAAAAACTGTACCGGGTCTGCGGAGACAATAACCGTATGCTGCGGAGTTTCCGCAAATATACCTACGGGCTTTACTGGCTCCGCAAAATGCGGAAAGTCAAAAACTGGGCGTAGGGACACCCTGAAAAATAAAAAGCGGCAGGCGTGAGAAGAACCATTGGGAAAAGAACAGGTAACCGGGCATGGGAATGCCCCTGAAAAAAAGAACAGGTAACCGGGCATGGAAATGTCCCTGAAGAAAAGAACAGGCAGCCGGACATGAGAATGTCCATGGGAGAAAACATGGCAAGATCCGAAAGGGAAATACAAGTTCATATGGTAAAGAGGATTCCTCTGCGTGAGCTGCCCTTTCTGATTTCTTTCGGCATCTATATGTTTTTCGGTATCCTGACCCAGACCATGTATTATCAGTATTTCAGCGGCAGCCTGTACCGGATGATCCTGGGCGGCTGTGTTCTGATCCTGGCCTTTCAGGAACTGATCTACAGCAGGGACTGGCTGCGGCTGCCGGTCCGGGAAATCGGAGGCGGGCTGTTCTGCCTGCTGGCAGCGGCCTATACCTGGAAGATCGCGGACGGCAATATGCTGCAGCGCTCGGTGGCCTTCCTGTTCCTGTATATGTTCTGCGCCAGGAATGTGGATCATCTCCATATAGCGGAGGTCTCCCGGATTGTCAGTTGGATCGTGCTGGTCCTGGTGGTGGTCAGCGCCAAACTGGGCGTGATCGAGAACTTTTACCTGGAGATCAACGGAAGGACCCGGCAGTGCCTGGGCTTCCGTTATACCCTGCTGCCGCCGGCCATCCTGTGTAATATTGTCATGCTGACCATCATGATCCGCAAAGAATCCATATGGATCAGCGAGCTGGTCCTGTTTCTGGTCATCTCCCTGTGGATGTATGTCGTGACCCAGTCCAGGCTGTCTGTCCTGATGAATCTGGTCCTGCTGGCCGTAGCAGCCCTGTACAAGCTGGGAATGGGCACGATCGAAAAGCACCGGATACTCTCATGGCTGATGGCCTTTTCCTTTGTGATTCTGGCCGGATTGTGCATCTGGGCTACCTTTGCCTACAATGAAAAGACCAAATGGATGCGGGCACTGGACAGCCTGCTCAATCACCGGCTGTATTACGGCAGACAGTCCCTGGACCTGTACGGGGTCTCCCTGTTCGGACAGAAGATCGAATGGGTCGGCGCCGGACTGGACCAGAACGGCCAGATGATTTCAGGCAGATATCTGTATGTAGACTGTTTTTATGTTATGATCCTGCAGAGATACGGGATCCTTTTTACCATACTGCTGCTGGCGGCACTGACGCTGACTGCGGCCGTGGCTGTACGGCGGGGAGACCGCTACCTTTTGCTGGTCCTGTTTTTCATGGCCCTCCATTGTGTACTGGATGACCTGTTCCTGTATCCTTTTTATAACTCTTTGTGGTTTGCACTGTCCTGGATCTTCGGAAGCGGGCTTCGTCTTCCGGAACGCCGCGGGCGCGTCCCGGCCGGGCAGCGGACCGTACACGGAGGAACAGATTGAAGAAACAAAAATCACTGAAGCTGAATTTTATCATGAACGCGCTGCTGACCATGTCGTCGTTCATTTTCCCCATGGTCACCTTTCCTTACGTCTCCAGGATCCTGCTGGCGGAAGGAACGGGCAAGGTCCAGTTCGCGACCTCGCTGATCTCTTATTTCACCATGTTTTCCCAGCTGGGCGTACCTACCTACGGCATCCGGGCCGTCGCGGGCGTCCGGGATGACAAGGAGCAGCTGAGCCGGACCGTGCAGGAGCTCTTTATCCTGCGTCTGGCGACGACGGCGATCTCCTATACCGCCTTTTTTATTCTGCTGGCGACGGTGCCGAGGCTGCAGGGAGAGAAGCTCCTCTACGTGATCATGAGCGCCAACACCTTCCTGACCTTTATCGGCATGGAGTGGCTGTATAAAGGACTGGAGCACTATACCTATATCACGGTCCGGCAGATCACGGTCAAATTCCTGTCCCTGCTCCTGATGTTCGCTCTGGTCCATCAGAAATCCGACTATATCATTTACGGCGCCATCGCGGTCTTTGCCGGGGCGGCCTCCAACATTTTCAACTTTATCCATGCCAGGAGATATATTTATTTCCGCCCCATGGGCAACTGGAATGTGCGGCGGCATATCAAGCCGGTCCTGGTCTTTTTTGCCCTGTCCTGCGCCACCATGATCTATACCCATCTGGATACCGTCATGCTGGGCTTTATGAAGACGGATACGGACGTCGGTTATTACGGCGCCGCGGTCAAGATCAAGACGTTGCTGGTCAGTATCGTGACCTCTCTGGGGACGGTCCTGCTGCCCAGGGCTTCTTATTATGTAAAGACCGGCAACATGGAGCAGTTCCGGATCATTACCTCCAAGGCCCTGCGTTTTGTCATGCTGCTGGCGACGCCCATGACACTGTATTTCATGCTGTTTGCCTCCTCCGGCATCCGCCTGCTTTCGGGCAACGGATATGACGGCGCCATCGTTCCCATGATCCTGATCATGCCGACCCTGCTGTTTATCGGCATGTCCAATATTACGGGCCTGCAGATGCTGGTCCCGACCGGACGGGAAAAGCTGGTGCTGTATTCCACGATTGCCGGCGCGGTCATCGATATCATCATCAACGCGCTCCTGATCCCCTCTATGGCGAGCTCAGGCGCGGCGATCGGTACCCTGGTGGCGGAGTTTGTGGTGCTGATCATCCAGTGCTGGTTCCTGGGCGAGGAGGTCCGGCCTATTTTCCGGGCCATGGAATTCCACAAGTTCCTGCCGGCCCTGGGACTTGCGGTGCTGGCTTCGGCCTGGACCATTCCCATGACGTTCGCAGAAGGAACGTGGGGCGCCTTTTTGAAACTGCTGGTTTCGGCCTCCCTCTTCTTCAGCGTATATCTGGGCTTTCTCCTGGTCACCAGAGAGACGCTGGCTGTGGATATCGTCTTTACGACACTGGGAAATCTGAAAAAGAAATTGTTCAAAAAACGCGCCTGAACCGCGGCAGAGGGCCTGATTTTAACAGAGGGACCCTCCCGGGCCGAATGCCTGGAATGCCTGGGCGAGGTCACCGCCCGTCGCAGAGGAAGGATTCTTACAGAGGGATCCCGCAAAGGGCAGGATGGGCGGACATACAACGATTGCAGAATGATTGCTGAATGATTGCAGAATGATGCGGAGGAATGACTGTGGGAACATCCAGAGATGGTGAATCGATCGTGATCGATCTCAGACAGGTCATCTATTTGATGAAAAAAAGTATCCTGTGGATCCTGCTGGCCGCTCTGGCCGGAGGGATTTTCGGCTACGGCAAGGCTTCCAGGGATTTTCCTGCTTATTATTTAGCGGATGTGGATTTTCTGGTCTACAGCAGGCAGGGGGAGATGCTCTTTCCCGAAAAAAGTGAAGAGGAGGATATGGTCGTCTCGGAGGAGACACCGGAGGAAGTCCTGATCAATACCTATACCAGCGTGATCACTTCGGACAGTGTCCTGCAGCAGGTCATTGACGAGCTGCATCTGGACTGGAGTCTGTCCAGGCTCAGGTCCGCCATCACGGTGGAGTCCCAGAAGGGGTCCCGGATCATGCATGTATCCGTCCGGGCGGCCCGGTCCGAAACGGCGCTGGATATTGCCGACAAACTGGCCGAGATCTACCCGGAGATCGTCTCGAAAAAGGTGGGCGTCGGCGCGATCCGTCCGATCGGGAACGCCACCCTGCAGGGCGGCGCCATCCGGGACAACAGACGTAAATATGCCTTCATGGGGGCCGCCATCTGTGCCGCGCTCATGTTTCTTCTGCTGGTCGTGACGAGGCTCCTGGATCCGTCCATCCGTCTGGAAACGGATGTGACCCGGGAACTGGGGATACCGATCCTGGGCGCCGTTATGGAAGAACAGAGTGTCCGGCGCAGGAAAAGCCTGCTGGGAGGGGACATGCCCGACCTGCCCGCAGCCGTAACGGACCGGCTGACAGCCGTGACAGGCGGCAGAAAGAAGGAAGCGGCCCACACTGCGCCTGCGGAACATACACAAAAGAACGGCCATCCCGAAGCCGCAGCGGAAGCTGCCGGATCTGTAAAAGAAGCGGCGGGGGCTGTACAGGCAGCTGCAGCGGCTGCGAAGGAAAACGCAGCATCTGCGGAAGGAATGGCGGCCTTTGCGGAGGAAACCGCGGCGCAGCAGAAACCCGAGACCCTGTCCGCCCCGGTTTCCGGCTGGAGAAAAGCCGGCAGAAGGTCGGTGACAGTCAGGACAGCGGCAGCTGCGGACCAAAAAGGGACAGAGCAATTTACCGGAAATACGACAGAGACGTCTTCGGGAAATGCCGGGAGGACAAAGAAATCCGCTGAACAACAGCATTCCGCGGAGAGGCGCAGTGCCACAGGGACAAAGGCGGAGGAGCAGAACAAAAACCGCTACCCGGTGGAATCGGAAACCGAAGCGGGCCGGGATACGTACCGCGCCCTGCGGATCCGTTTCCTGCACGCCCTGCAGGGCACAGGCGGCAATGTGGCTATGCTCTGCGGCTGCGGCGGCGGAGAAGATACAGAAGAGATCATTGTCAAGCTTGCTGTCTCCCTGGCGGCCCAGGGAAGACGGGTACTGGTGGCCGACTGCGGCCTGCGCACCGGGATCCTGACCGCCGGTCTGGGTGTATCCGGCCGACGCAGGGGCCTGGCCGACTGTCTGGATGGCAGCGTACCGGACTGGAGACAATGCGTTTTGAAGCTGCGCAGATACGGCTTTAGTTTTCTGCCGGCGGGCACGATCCGCACAGAAGGGCCGGACAGCGCCGAGCTTCTGGGGACCGCGGCCATGCGGGCCATCCTGCGCGGACTGGGCGACAACTATGATGTTGTTTTGTGTGCGGCGCCCCCTGCGGCCGTCACCACAGACGCGGCAGCATTGGCACCCGGGACCGACGGCACGGTACTGGTGGCCGCCCACGGCCGGACCAGAAGAACGGCCGCAGCCGCGGTCATAGAGCAGATCAACTGCACAGGATCTCCGGTCCTGGGCCTGATCCTGTCCGGTTATGATCCGGACCGGGCCGGCGCAGCCACCCTCAGCAGCTTTGCTTATTACAGCAGATAACGGAAGGTCGCTGTGAGACGTGATCGTATGCATTTACAGCAGACGACGGAAGGCTGCTGCAGGATGTGTTCCTGCGTGTTTCACAGCAGATGACAGAAGTTCACCATAAGATGCAGCTGCAGGCAGATACAGCATATCCGGCAGGCACTGCGGGATGTGCGTACCGTGCATGGAGTGCATGGGGAATTCTCAAAAGGAGGATGCATAGTGGATAAAGAAAACAGAAGCCGACAGGAGGAAAGATATATTGATTTCCGCAGGCTCTTTTCTGTTCTCAAGAGGGGGATCCTGTGGATTTTGGCGGCAGCCATTCTGGCAGGCGCGTTTGGATATGTATACAGTAAGCAGTCAGATGCCCCGCTCTATCGGACGACCGGTTATATGATGGTCAAAGCGGGAGAGGACCAGAAGGTGGATTCAACTTCTGCGCAGGGACAGGCGTATCTGACGACCCTGACGGCCACCTACGCCTCCATCTGCAAGAGCCAGGAGCTGCTCAATACAGTGATCAATGATCTGAATCTGGATATGGACTATACCGCCCTGTATGGCAGGATTTCTGTATCACAGCTGGAAAACACCTATATATTCCGGATCACCGTCAGCGATGCTTCCAGTGAGACTTCCGAAGCCATCGTAAAAGACATGATCGACAAGGCCCCCGGGATTCTGGTGCCCATCGTGGGAGAAGGACGGATCGAAGAGGTGGACCACCCCTATACCAATATGCAGGCCGGTAACGCCGGTACCAGAAAAACGGTATTGAAAGCGGCCGGCACCGGCGCCCTGCTGATGATCCTTGCCCTTCTGCTCCTGGCGGTTCTGGACCGTACGGTCCGGGGCAGCGCAGATGTGGAAGATGCGCTGGGACTGACCATGCTGGGTGTCCTGCCCCGGGAAGGAGGCGCAGAGAAGACAGCCCTGTCTCTTCCTGCCCTGCCTGCCGGCAGGGACCATCGCAAGGAGGATCCCGGGCAGAAAACGGCGCCCATTGTACCGGCGCACGTGGAAACGGAAGCCGTCAGAGCTCTGCGGACCCGTACTTCCTGGCTGCTGGAACAGCGGCAGGCCGGCAATGTCCTCATGGTCACGGACGCCGAAGCGGGCGGCCGGGGGGAGGACCTGGCTGCAGCCCTTGCCATTTCCTTTGCCAGAGCCGGACGCCGTATTCTGCTGATCGACACCGACATGCACCACGGCACCCTGTTCAAAAAGCTGGGGATACCGGATGAGATCGCGGCAGACGGACTCTCCGCCTGGCTGCGCGAGGAAGAGGAAGACTGGACCCGGTTCGTCCTTCGCAGTAAAAAATACGGCATTGATTTCATGCCCGCAGGGAAAGCTTCCCGGAACAGCGCCGAGCTGCTCGGAAGTGAGAGAATGGCGGACCTGCTGCGGTACGCCTCCGCCGAATACGACCTGGTACTGTGCAGCACGGCAGCTGCCGGCAGCAGTGCCGACACCCTGACACTGGGCTGCCTCACCCACGCCGCCATCCTGGCAGTTACCCACAAAGACCGCCGCGTGATCCGCAGCCGCGTCCGCGGCACAGTAGAACAGCTCCAGTCCCTTGGCATCTCCATCCTGGGCGCAGTCCTGACCGACTTCAAAGCCGACAAAGCAGAAGTGGAAGACAGCGGCAAATTCATATACATGACCTGAGAGCTGACCAACACCCCTGGGGTTGTGGTTCCGTGGGTTGACCAATACCCCTGAGGTTGCGGTCCATCTGGCGTTGGGCTGACCAACACCCCAGAGGTGACCAATACCCCAGAGGCAGCGGTCCTGCGGATACCCGGAACTGAATAACAGGAACAGAGCATCGGAACCCGAGGCTCTGGCCGCTCCTTTGAAGCAAAAAGGGCTCCCGTCATCTGACGGGAGCCGTTGTATTTAAGGGACAGGTGACCGAGACCCCAGGGGTGTTGGTCGCACACAGGGGTGTTGGTCCGCCTCTCAGGCGGATACCAGCCTGCGGATGACGGGGATCTTGCTCATGATCAGGACACTGAGGGCGGAAGCGGTGAACACGGCCAGGTAGGTCAGCAGAGCGACCTTCAGACCAGCCACCGGATAGTAGGTCCGTACAGCCTTCAGGACCAGAGGGTGCACAATATAGATACCCAGGGTCAGGGGACTGAGGATCTCCAGGATCCGATGCAGGAGGCCGGGGATTGTGATCCGCAGCAGGAAGATGTACAGCAGCAGGACCCAAAGGACGGTAAAAGCGTCATCGTAGAAATATTCCGCATACAGATTGTGCAGCAGGAGCCGGCCCGCGATGTTCTGATATGCCATGACAAAGACAGTCATCAGCAGCAGGGCAAAGCCGTGCAGCGGGAGCGGCAGGCGCTTCTCCACAGCCGCCCGGAAGCGGGGCGCCAGACCGCCCAGAACCAGATACTGCAGCCAGGTCCAGAGACGGAATGCCTGGCAGAAGAATTTCTGGAAGGGCTGGCCGATACAGTAGGAGATCAGCTGGGCCAGGACGCCGACCAGAACCAGAGCCGCCCAGAGAGGGACCAGACTTCCGAACCGTTCCTCCGGCGCTGTCTCTCCGATGTATAGTCTGTACAGCAGCGGCAGCAGCAGATAGAGGATCATCAGAGCTGCCAGATACCAGAAATGCCACATTGTCTCCCATAGAACGCCCTTCTGCAGGATACTGCGCAGGATCGCTTTGACCAGGCCGACAGGCCCGAAGGACGACAGATCCTGCCCCCGGGCTGCCCGGATGATCACCCGGACGCCATACTCCAGCACATCCCAGAGCAGCAGGAGCCGCAGCAGTCCCAGAAACTTACGGACCGCGTAGGCCCGGTCCGCTGTGTTTCGGTTCATGACAAAATAACCGGTGGACATGAAGAAGGACGGAACGGAGAAACCGCACAGATAATATACAACACTGCTGGCCAGAGAATTCTTATTATAGAAGACATGGAGTCCGATCACGGCCAGACAGGATAAAAGCTTGATCAGGTCAACATTATAATTGCGCGGGGTGGGTGTGAGCGGTGAAGAAAGCTGTTGCAAAGCAGGCCTGCCTTTCTGTGAAAACATGAATACAGCATCGAAAAATCAAATGATAAAAATGCATTCGCCGAAGGCGTATCGATCAGGAATGCGCCGGTCCGGGATGCATCCGTACAATATCAATATACCCTGTTCCGGTCGAAAAGAAAAGCACAGGAGGCTGCAGGCAGGCAGAAACAGCCAATGCCAAATATGTATGCCGGAGCGCAAAGGGGCGGAAAATTGTCCCGAAATCCTCTGCAAACCCTTAAAAATCTTGAAAAACCCAAAAAGGTCAGTATACTTTTTAGATATACATGATCAGAAGTAATAGAATTGGACAAAGAGTCCGTAAAGGAAAAAGAATGTCTGGAAACACAGAAGACAACAAAAATCTGAGAACAGAAGAAAAAGAAACTGCAAAAAATCCGGAAACAGTAAACAGCACAGAAATCAAACAACCTGCAGAAGCACAGAGTAAAGAAGCCACTGCAGGTGCAGCGCAGAGCGTCAAAACAAGAAGCGCAAAGCAAGGCGGCAAAAAGCAAAACACGCATAAAGCAGCCGGAAAACACAATGCGGACCGTTCCGCGCGAACGGGGAAGCGGAAAAGGAGGCGCCGCGTCAGAAAGAAAAAACCGACGGCCGCAGGCATTGCCGGGACGGTGTTTACCATCCTGCTGTTTGTGCTGGCGGTCTTTCTGGGACTGACCTCCCGCTGGGCCTATAAGACCTGGCCCAGGCTCAATATCGAGGAGACGATTTATCATCTGACAGCCCCGATCGAAGGAACCGGCGGCGGGATCATTGAAGGATTCCTGCTGACATGTCTGCTGCCTTCCCTGGTGCTGCTGGTGCTCTGCATTGTCTATGCGGTCCGGAACCAGGGCAAAAAAGCATTCTTCAGACTCAAACAGACGGTCGCTCTGCTCTCGGTTCTGGTCATCCTGGCGGAGTGCGGGATCGCCTGGCACAGGCTGGGAATAGGTACCTTTATCCGTAACCAGACCAATGACGATCCCTTTATTGAAGAGAATTATGCCGATCCGGCCGCGACAGCCATGGAATTTCCGGAGAAGAAACGGAATCTGGTCTATATTTTCCTGGAGTCCATGGAAAACACCTTTACAGATTATGAGCACGGCGGCGCTTTTGAGGATGATTACATTCCCGAGCTGACGGAACTGGCACAGGAAAATGAAGATTTTTCCGGCAGTGAGGAAGGGCTCAACGGAGGTCTTGTCTTCAACGAGACCAGCTATACCATAGCCGGTATGCTGGCCCAGTCCAGCGGTCTGCCCCTCAAGGTGACCCTTGACAGCGCCTTTTTGACCAATAAGGGCCGATTCAACTGGATGGATACCCAGGAGCATTTTTATCAGAACGCCACAGTCCTGGGAGATATCCTGGAGGATCAGGGCTATCGGCAGGAGATCATCATGGGATCCGACGGCGCTTTCGGCGGCCGGGAGCTTTATTATACCGAGCACGGGCATTTCGGGATCCTGGATTATTATTACTGTCTGGAGAACGGCCTGATTCCGGAGGGCTACCACCATTTCTGGGGCTTTGAGGACCTGATGCTCTTCCAGGTGGCCAAAGCAAGGCTGCAGGAGCTGTCTGCGTCGGATCAGCCTTTTAATCTGACGCTGCTGACCGTGGATACCCATTTTGAGGATGGTTATACATGTGACCTGTGCAGGGATGATTTCGGAGATAACAAGTACGCCAACGCGATCGCCTGCAGCAGCAGGCAGGTGTCGGAATTTGTCCGATGGATCCAGGAACAGGATTTTTACGAGAATACGACGATCATTCTGTGCGGAGACCATACGACCATGGACTCGGATTTCTGTGATCCCGTGGATCCCGCCTATGCCAGAAAGACCTACTGCACGGTCATTAATCCCGCTGTGGAGCCGGCAGATCCCGGCCGGCGCAGGGAATACAGCACCTTGGATCTGTTCCCTACGACGCTGGCAGCCATGGGCGTCCGGATCGAGGGCGACCGGCTGGGCCTGGGGACCAACCTGTTCTCGGAGCAGGATACCCTGGTGGAACAGCTGGGCTATGCGGAATTACAGGAAAAACTCAGCCATAAGTCCGACTTCATGGATAAGCTTGCAGATATTCAGGTGACGGAGGAACTGATGGATCAGGTCCAGGCCACCGCCACTGTGGATTATTACAGAACAGGGGATCCGGATATCCTTCATGTGAAGGCCTACAAGTTCAAATCCCTGAAAGAAGAGTTCATGAAAGTAGAGCTGGAACTGTACAGCAACAGCGCGCCGGATGACATCCGGAAGCTGGATCTGGCTGCCGAAGAAGCGCAGGAAGCGGATAAGGCGGCGGAAGAAAAAGCAGCGGAGCAGACGGCGGAGGAAGCCGGCGGGGAAGAAACGCCGGAAAGCTATGAGATGACCTGGTCAGGAGACCTGGATGTGAGCGGACTCGACCTGACAGATGTGACAGCCACCCTGCGGGTCACGATCGTAAACGGGAACACCTATGAGGCCGGTACGTTTACAGGAGATCTGACAGAGTACCTGAAGGATGAATAAGACCGGGACAGACTGCCCCGGTACCGGCAGGAAAAGCCGGAAAGGAAAAGTATGGATAAAAAGAACAGAGGTTACGCAGAGGAAGAATACACAGAAGAAGTCTATTTCGCGGAAGAAGAAAGGGATGATGTGAACCGGCCTGTCAGCGGCCCCCTTCGGATCGCCGGCAGGATCGCCCTGGTGCTGCATATTGTGGCTGCCATGCTGATCGTATTTTTTGCGGCGACCAGCGGCTATCTGCCCGGCAAATACCTGCTGATCGTTGCCGCGGTCATGATCGCTTCGGTCATTCTGGCCCTGCCCTTCCATCTGGGAAAGGGGACAGGCAGCAGGATCGGAGGCATTGTGATCAGTCTGGTATTTACGGCTGTTATGAGCATCGGTATTTTTTACCTGGTCCGGATCATGAGCACCATTAATACCATTACCAATGACGAGTTCGCGGAAATCGATACAATGGTCGTCGCGGTTCTGGCCAACGATGAGGCCCAGACCCTGGCAGACGCAGCCGATTATACTTTCGGTATTTCCATGACAGACGGGCAGGAAAAGACCCAGAGTTCCGTGGACCATGTTACCGGCGAAATCGGCAGGAGCATTACCACGGAGGAATACGCCTCCCCTATGGATCAGGCCAATGCTCTTCTGCGGGGCGAAATCCGTGCCATTATTTACAACAAGGCCTACACGCCGACCCTGGATGAAGGAATCACAGAGTACTCGGACAAGATCCGTATCCTTTACAGTTTTGACCTGACGTCCGAGGCCAAAAATATCAACGAACGGCAGGCTTCGGTCGAGGAGCCTTTCACAGTCTATATCAGCGGTATTGACGTAGAAGGTCCCATTACGACGACCAGCCGGAGTGATGTCAATATTCTGGTGACCGTGAATCCTTATACGCATCAGATTCTGCAGACATCCACGCCCCGTGACTACTATGTTCCCATCCCGGGCGTATCCGGAGAGGAGCGGGACAAGCTGACTCACGCCGGCATTTACGGCATCAATACTTCTATTGAGACGATCGAGAGTATTTATGATGTGCAGGTCGATTATTACGTGCGTGTCAACTTTACTTCCGTCATCAACATTGTGGACGCACTGGGCGGCATTGATGTTTATGTGGAAGAGCCCTATGGCGATTTCCATCATGGAATCAACCATATGGACGGTGAAACAGCGCTGGCTTTCTCCAGAGAACGTTATTCTTTCGCGACCGGCGATAATCAGCGGGGCAGGGACCAGGAAGCGGTCATTGCCGCCATCATTGACAAGCTGACATCCAGAGAGGTACTGCTCCACGCGGATGCACTGATGGAAGTCATGGCAGCCAATATGCAGACCTCCATGACCCGTGAAGATATTACCAAACTGGTCAGCCGTCAGCTGACAGAGGGAATCCAATGGAACAATGAAAGCCAGGTGGCGACCGGAACCGGAGACAGTCAGACGACCTTCTCCATGGGTGATACCAGGCTGTACGTGATGTGGCCGGATGAGGATGTCATTGCCGGCCTGAGCGCGAGGATCAAAGAGGTCCTGGCAGCCAGATGACCGGCAGAAGGTTCACCAGAATTCTGCTGACAGGGCTGACCATTTTCTGGATGGCATTTATCTTTGGCATGTCCGGGGCGGACGGGGAATCCTCTTCCGGCATGAGCGGGGCTGTATGTGAATTCATAGCGGATACAGTCATTGAAGATTTTGATGAGTACAGCATGTCACGTCAGCAGGAGATTATCAGCCGCATGCAGTTCTATGTCCGCAAGGCGGCCCATATGACGGAATACGCGGTCCTGGCCATCCTTCTGCCGGTCACCCTGTCTATGTACGGGGTCAGCTGGAAGACCCTGGTCTGGCTGGGGCCCCTGCTGAGTATCCTGTATGCCTGTACGGATGAATATCATCAGACCTTTGTACCGGACCGGAGCGGCAGTCCCCGGGATGTCCTGATCGACAGTGTGGGCATTCTGGCCGGCAGTCTCCTGCTGCAGGCGCTGCGCCGCTTCCGCAGAGCCCGTAGTTCACGTACCAATGGAGGAGCATGACCATATGCGGCTGTACCGTGCTGAGAATCACCGCGGTCCGTGTTCCTGTGGAGGAGAAAAATCCGGAAGCGATGCGGAAAAGACACAGTAAGCGGCAGGCCGGATAGCATTTCGGACCGCAGTCCTGTATAATAGAAAAAAAGCGGCAGCGGCAGGCTGCCCGAATGGAGGAATTATGAAAACAACACTGGTAATTATGGCGGCCGGCATCGGATCAAGATTCGGCGGCGGCATCAAGCAGCTGGAGCCGGTCGGTCCTTCCGGCGAGATCATTATGGATTATTCCGTATATGATGCCATGGAAGCAGGCTTTGAGAAGATCGTATTTGTCATCCGCAGGGATATCGAAGCGGATTTCCGCGAGATCATCGGAAACAGGATCGAGAAGGTATGCGCTGACCGCGGTGTGGAAGTAGCCTACGCATTCCAGAGCGGCGACGCTCTTCCGGAAGGCTTTGTAAGGCCCGAAGGCCGCACTAAGCCCTGGGGAACAGGCCAGGCCATCCTTGCCTGCGACGGCCTGATCGACGGACCTTTCGCGGTCATCAATGCGGATGATTACTACGGTAAAGAGGCTTACAGAAAGCTGTATGCCTATCTGCAGAATTATGATCCCGCAAAGCCCACAGATTACTGTATGGTCGGCTTTATCCTGAAAAATACCCTCAGTGACAACGGCACAGTCACCCGGGGCGTCTGCAAGGTCAATGGAGACGGTTTCCTGACCGAAGTCGTGGAAACCTCCGATATCCTGAAAACCACAGAGAACGGCACGGTCGGTGCATCCGTCAACGGAGAGGCCCTGGATCCCGACTGTTATGTTTCCATGAATATGTGGGGACTGACGCCGGAATTCATGGATGTGCTGTGGGACGGTTTTAAGGTGTTCCTGCAGGAGACTTTCGAAGCCGGCAATGAGATGAAGGGTGAATATCTGCTGCCTACGATCATCGGCGGTATGCTGGCGGAGGGCAAATGCTCCGTCAAAGTACTTGAGTCCCCGGACAAGTGGTTCGGCGTTACTTATAAGGAGGACAAGGAATCGGTCGTGAATTCCTTCCGTGCCCTGATCGAAGCAGGCGTTTATCAGGAGAAACTGTTCGGCTGAGCGGATCTGGTCCGGGCCGGAACCGGAAGACCGGTAAACTGCGGTAAGTTAAACTGCGGCAGGCTGAAGCAGCACTAAATAAGGAAAGAGAAAATACGCGGAGACTGCCCGGCGCGGCGCCTCCGCGTTTTTCTGCCCCGGGATCGAAAATCTTTCTTTGAAATCTGGATTTCAGAAGGCAAAAGTAGTATAGTGAAAGATACCCGCCGTATGAAAAGATACTGTGCGGAGCGGATCATTGACCCATATCTGTTTAGTGAAGGAGGGATGTAAATGAAGCGTCAGATTGCCATTCTGCTTGCGGCGGTCATGCTGACAGCAGTGCCTGCCGCGGCTGCGGAAACGGGCTCTACCCAATCTGATACAACAGTTGTAGAAGAAACGGAAGAACAGGAAGAGGAGCAGGCCCAGGTCACTGTGATCGAGGACAGTTCCGCTGACGAAGGCCGCCCGGATGAAACCGGTGAAGACCGGGAGGCGGACAAGGCGGAAGCGGAGACAGCCGGTGAGGCGGTGAGCGAAGCGCCGCAGACAGACAATACCTCTGAAGCCGGAACAGACAGGACCAATGAACAGGCACCCGCGGACGGAACAGACGCGTCCGCCCGGGAAGATGAGGACATAGTGGAAGCTGCGGATTCCGAAGAAGACGCCGCACTGGCGGCAACGGAAGCGGCGGAAGAGGAAGAGATCGTAGAAGAGGAGCTGGACGAGCTCCTGGCCGCCAAAAAGTTGAAATACAGCTATAAGATGGTCATTCCCAGCTCGGTCAAACTGTTCAACAACAGTACGCTCAAGATCAAAACGGGCGCTCCTTCCGGCAAGTATAAGGTCAAATGGAGCATTGAGCCTGCCTCTGCCGGCACCATCAGCGGTTCCGGTGTCCTTAATGCCAAAAAGAGCGGCAAGATCGTGGTCACGGCCAAAGTCTCCGAACCCTCGACAGGCGGCTGGAAGAACATCAAGGCCACCATCACGGTCAAAAAAGCCGGCGGCTGGACCAAGAACGGGAAATATACAAGATATTATCCTGCCGGGGCGACCAAGGAAAGCGCCTACTATAAGGGCTGGCATGAAACGGAAAAGAACTGCTGGCATTACTTTGACCTGAGTACAGGTAATAATTACAAGGGATCCGTTAATACCTCCAAGGAATTTACAGTAAAGGGTGAGGTCACCGGCAAAAAGGTCACCTTCGGCAAGGGACATCACATCTTCAATTCCAAGGGTGTCGCCATTGTCCGGGGCGTCAATACCGGCAACGGCTTCTATAAGCTGGACGGCAAATGGGTATTTGTAAATAAGAAGAGCGTCGCGGTCAACGGCTGGCAGTGCCATGACGGCAAGTGGAAATATTTCAGCAATTATAAGCTGATCACCGGCTGGCACAAGATGGACAGTCAGAAAAAGGTGACGGTGACCGATCTCAAGACCGGCAAGAAAGTGTCCGCCACCATCTGCGCGGGGTCCCATCATTACAATGCCAACGGCACCCTGGCCATCAACTGCTGGAGGACGATCAACGGCTGCAAGTTCTATTTCAATAAGAACGCCAAACAGTTGACCGGATGGCAGGTCATTAACAAGAAGACCTACTATATTACCAAAAAGACCGGATGCTATAAGGGGTTCAAGACCATTGACGGCAAGCCCTATTACTTCAACCAGAACGGCGTACTGCAGGCCGGCTGGCAGAAGATCAACGGCTCCTATTATTATATGAACAGCCACGGCGTGGTACAGAAGAATAAGACCGTGAACGGCGTCTGGCTCAATGGCAGCGGTAAAGCGGACCTGTCCGGTACCAGAGGCAGCATGTTCATCAAGGCCCAGGGCCTGACCAGCTCGACCAAGTGGCTGATTCTGGTCAACAAGAGCGATTACAAGGTGGCGGTCTTTAAGGGGACCGGATCCAAGAACAGCTGGTCTATCGTCCGGTACAGTTCCTGCTCGATCGGTCACTGGAACATGGCCGGCACCGGTTCGGTCACGCCCAGCGGTACCTTTACCGTCAACTTCAAGCAGTACAAGAGACAGTATTCCCTGTCTACCACCTGGTATAACACCTATACGACAGCGGGCTTCTTCTTCCATTCGGTGCTTTACTCGGCTTATGACTCCTATCCGTCCAATGTTGTGGACGGACGTCTGGGCTACAAGATCTCCGAATCCTGTGTAAGACTGCCGCTTTCGGAATGCAAATATATCTATGATAATGTGGGCTGGGGCAGCAAAGTAGTCTGCTATTGATCTTTTCATCCCGCATAAAGATGCAGAATCCCGCGGCCGGGCGTCAGGACCCGGCCGCGGGATTTCCCTGTCTTCCGGAAGAGAGGATCCGGCAGGTCAGGATCTGAAATGGTTCGAAATGTCACAAAATTTCAGTTTTTTGTAGTAAATTCTTGTGCCATTCATAGATATTCAAATAGCGCTTGTGTTAAACTAAAAAAGAATGTTAATATATAAAAATTGTAACCGAAACTATAAAAAGAACATTGAAATGTGGTTGGAAAATAGGAGGAATTAGTATGAAACGAAGACTGGCATTGCTGCTGACGGTCATACTGACTGCGGCAGCTGTACCTTCGGCACAGCTGATGGCGGCGGATACCGGCACTGAAATGACAGAGATGACTCAGGAAGATACTTCCGAGGCGGGGACCACTGTCGTAGAAACGGAGATTTCCGATGAAGACAGTGCTTCTGAAGAGGCGGAAGTGATCGATACAGATCCCGCCGAAGTGGAAGAATCCGGTCAGGATGCAGCGGACGCGGAGGAAACCATTGTTCCCGGAGACGAAGAGGAAGCGGCTCCCGCGGAGGAAATCGAAGAGGAAGCCGGTGAAACCGACAGCGCGGCGGAAGATATCACTGTAGAAGAGGCTGCGGAAGCGGTCACAGAACAGGAACTGCCCGTACTGGAAGCCTCTGAGCTGGCTATCAAGGTACCTACAGCGGAGAAGGCCCTCAAGGTGTGGGCGGCCGGCAGGCTGACCCTGAACGGCAGTCTGCAGGAAGGCGGCCAGGTCACATGGTCTGCTTCTCCCGCAGAGAATGTGGATCTGGATCCGGAGACCGGTCATTATGTACTGCTGAAGGAAGGCACAGTTACCTTTACCGCTGTCATCACCATTCCTGCAGCCGAGGAGGCGGCAGAGGAAGGTCAGCAGGAGGCAGAGCCTGTTACAAAGACAGCAGAGATCACTGTCTCCCCGGCAGGCACATGGACCCTGGTCGACGGCGTGACCAGATATTATCGTAAGGGTGCCGCGAGCGCGGACGATTTCTACAAAGGATGGCATGAGACTTCCAAAAACTGCTGGACTTACTTTGATGTCAATACAGGACGTCAGAATCCCAAAGACAGTAAGACTGTGAAAGGTGATTTCTGGGCCTATACGCCCGTGAGCCTGGATTCCAATTCCGGTAAATCCGCGACCGTCAGCGGCAGTACCGTGAAGGTCGTAGGTGATGTATCCGGCACGACTATTACTTTCAGGAAGGGTACCTACTATTTTGACAGCAAGGGCATGGCTGTCATTCAGAAAGTTTATCCCACCAGCAATAAGAACGGCTTCTATTATCTGAACGATAACTTTATCTATGTCAATACCAGCGGCGTAGTGGCCTCCGGCTGGACCATGATCAACAAAAATATCCGCTATTTCGATCCCGAGACCCACAAGATCGTCTACGGCGACGCCAACGGCTGGAAAGCCGGTCTGCCCGCGGGCACCGTATATGACGGCGATACCGGAAAAGCAGTCAAGGATCCCTACAGCTCCGGCAATATGAAGATCCCGGCCGACAAGGACGACAAGGAGACCCTGCTGCTGACGCCCCAAAAGAAGAGCGACGGCAGCCTGAACACAGGTATCCTGACCAGGAACTGCTGGAAGACCGTCAACAACTGCAAGTTCTGGTTCAAGGACAACGGCCGCAGGGCGATGGGCTGGTGGAAGATGGGCAAGAAGACCTATTACATCACCAAGAAGACCGGCTGCTACAAGGGCATCAAGCAGATCGACGGCAAGTACTATGGCTTCAGGGATTCCGGCGTTATGTACCAGTCCGGCTGGACCAAGATCAAAGACAAATATTATTATTTCAAGCCCACCAACGGTGAAATGGTCAGGAACGCGTCCGCCCAGGGCATTCCCATGAACAAGAACGGCAACCCTGTTGACGGCAATCTGGCAGTCGATATGCTCAAGAAGGCCCAGGGCTACAGCTCCGACACCAAGCACCTGATCCTGTGCGACAGAGCCCACCACAAACTGGCCATCTATGAAGGCCGCAAAGGCAACTGGAAACAGGTCAAATTCTGGATCTGCTCCGTCGGCAAATATGTCAACGGCAAATCTGTCACAAGAGCAGGCGTACACTATACCACCGGATATTATGTCTACAGGAGAGGCAGAGTATCGATCTCCTATTACTGCACCTATATTTCATCCGGTAACTTTATCCATTCCCAGCAGTATAAGAACGATTCCATGAAACCGCTGCATGTATCGGACGGACGTATGGGCGTTCATATCACCGCCTCCTGCATCCGCGTGGATATCAGCCGCGCCAAGTGGGTCTACAACAATATCAAGCGCTACACCACCGTTGTAGTATATGGAGGAAAATAATCCGGCGGATTGCCAGAAAGGAATCAGTTATGATGAAAAGAAAACTGGCTTTATTGTTGACCGTTCTGATTACGGCAGCGGCAGTACCTTCAGCGCAGCTGATGGCCGCGGAGACAGGACCGGAAATCATAACGGAACAGGAAGAGGAAGAGACGGCTCCGGAAGAAGCGTCATCCGTTCCGGAAAATGATGAGGAAGAGGCGGACGGCCAGGAAGAGAACGGCCAGCCTGAAGAGATTCCTGCGGAACAGGAACCCAAACCGGCAGAGGATCCGGCAGAGGCAGCTTCGGAAGGCCTGACGGAAGAAGACGGCATAACCGGGGATGAAGTAACGGAAGAGACTGATACAGCGGAAGCGGCAGGTGCTGAAGAAGCTGCGGACGTGGATGCGACAGAAACGGCCGCAGAGGCGCTGACGGAAGATGAACTGACGGAAGAGGAACTGCAGGCGCTGGAAGCGGCTGAGATCGCCATTAAGGTCCCCACTGCGGAAAAAGCCCTCCGGGTATGGTCCGCCGGGACCCTGACACTGACAGGCACACTGCCCGCAGGCGCCACTGTCAAATGGTCCGCGTCGCCCGCCGGCAGCGTGGATTTGGATGCCGCGACCGGACACTATACACTGCTGAAGGAAGGGAAGGTCACATTTACCGCCACCATCAGCAAAGGAACGGCTTCTACGAAAGCCGCTAAAAAGACGGCTTCCATTACCGTCACCGCGGCGGGAAAGTGGACGCTGGTCGATAAAACCACCAGATATTACCGCATCGGCGCAAAGAGCGCGGAAGACTTTTATAAAGGCTGGCATGAGACATCCAAAGACTGCTGGAGCTACTTTGACGTGGAGACCGGCATGCAGAACGCCGTAAACGGCAAGACGCTCAAAGGCGGATTCTGGGAATACAATCCTGTCAGCAAGGATGTGAATTCCGGTAAATCCGCGACAGTCAGCGGCAGTACCGTGACGGTCGTCGGTGATGTATCCGGTAAGAGCATTACCTTTAAAAAGGGTACCCATTATGCTGACAGCAAAGGTATGACTGTCATCAAAGGTACCTATCCCACCAGCAACACGAGCGGTTTTTATTATCTGAACGATAACTTTATCTATGTCAATACTGGCGGTGTAGTGGCTTCCGGCTGGACCATGATCAACAAAAATATCCGCTATTTCGATCCCAAGACCCACAAGATCGTCTACGGCGACGCCAACGGCTGGAAATCCGGTCTGCCCGCGGGTACTGTATATGACGGCGATACCGGTAAAGCAGTCAAGGATCCCTACAGCTCCGGCAATATGAAGATCCCGGCCGACAAGGAGACCCTGCTGCTGACGCCCCAAAAGAAGAGCGACGGCAGCCTG
>CADAOZ010000020.1 GCA_902789735.1 uncultured Lachnospiraceae bacterium | reverse complement strand
TATCTTACCACGGGAGATTTTTGCTGCGGGAGTTACCTTGTATCTAAAGATCTGCCCTCCCCCTGCAGAGCAGGGGGTTTATTTTGTCTGCGACACAAAGAGAAAGGCTGTTTTCGGAAGCCCCTGTTTCCGAAAACAGCTTTTTTTCGTCTGCGAAATTATAAAAAATGGTTTAAACAAAACGGTCTGTTTGTAATGGGACCTTTTTTAAGAAAGTGTTATAATCCCGTGGGTTTATATATAAGTGATTTTTATATCAATTTCATATAAACGAAATAGCAAAAAGGAAGTGAAAGAAAAATGGATTTTGCAACTGTTAATCAGGAACTGTTCCGATTTTTGGACCGCAGTCCCAACGCGTTTTTCGCGGTCAGAAATATGTGCGAAAAGCTGGACCGGGCCGGAATGGTCCGTTTGTTTGAAGGAAGGCCCTGGACACTGGAAGCCGGCAAAGGTTACTACGTGACCCGGAACGATTCGGCGCTCATCGCCTTCCGCATCCCGCGGGCCGATTATACGGGATTCCAGATCATGGCAAGCCACTGTGATTCGCCCGTTTTCAAGATCAAGGCCAATGCGGAGATCACGGTCGATGACCGGTATGTAAAGCTTAACGTCGAAAAATACGGCGGCATGCTGTGCGCCCCCTGGCTGGACAGGCCCCTTTCTGTCGCGGGCAGGATCATGGTCAGAACCAGCGAAGGTATTGAGACGAAGCTTGTGAATGTTGACCGCAGCCTCCTGATCATACCCAATCTGGCCATCCATATGAACCGTGAGGTCAATGACGGATACAGCTATAACGCCCAGGTGGACATGCTGCCCCTGTTCTGTGAAAAGGGCGAAGAGGAAGACGTTTTCCTGCAGATGATCGCGGCGGAAGCGGGCGTCAACGCGGAGGATATCCTGGATACGGATCTCTTCCTGTACAATCGTATGCCTGCCGAGCGCCTGGGACTGCGCGGTGAGTTCATTGCCAGCGGCCGCCTTGACGACCTGCAGTGCGCCTTTGCCTCCCTGCAGGGATTTCTCGCGGCCAGGCCCGGGGATTCTGTGGCTGTCCACTGTGTTTTTGACAATGAAGAGGTCGGCTCCGGCAGCAAACAGGGGGCCGCGGGCACCTTCCTCAGCGATACGCTGCGCCGGATCAACCGGGTCATGGGCAGGACCGAAGAGGACTACCTTATGAGCATCGCGTCCAGTTTCCTGGTATCCGCCGACAATGCCCATGCTGTGCATCCCAACCTTACGGACAAGGCCGATCCGACCAATCGTCCTTATCTGAATCAGGGAATCGTCATCAAGTACAGCGCCAACCAGAAATATACGACTGACGCGGTCTCCGGCGCGATCATGCGCGCCATCTGCCGGCAGGCAGATGTTCCCTGCCAGACCTTTACCAACCGGTCCGATCTGCTGGGCGGTTCGACCCTGGGCAATATCTCCCAGAGCCAGGTATCGCTGAACACAGTCGATATAGGTCTTCCCCAGCTGGCCATGCATTCGCCGTATGAAACAGCCGGCGCCAAAGACACGGCATATCTGGCAGAAGCGGCCAGGGTCCTGTTCTCCTCCTCCGTCGAGGGAACAGGAGACGGTAATTACAGATTGAAGTTCTGACACTTCAGAATTTATATAGAAGGAGTATATATGTAATGGACACAAAACGTATTAACTGGTCAACCCTGGCCTTTATGGCCTTCTCCACAGTATGGGGCTTCGGCAACGTACTGAACGGTTTTGTTTATTTCAACGGAATCCAGGTCATCTTCAGCTGGATCCTGATGTTCGCCCTCTATTTCATCCCCTACGCGCTGATGGTCGGTGAACTGGGCTCCGCCTTTAAAGAGTCAGGCGGCGGCGTCAGCTCCTGGATCTTAAAGACGACCGGCCCCAAGATCGCCTATTACGCCGGCTGGACCTACTGGGCCTGTCATATCACCTATATCGCCAGCAAGTCCTCCGGCGGACTCAAGGCCCTGAGCTGGGCGGTGTTCCGCAACGCCGAGACTTATGATACATTCCCTACTATCGGGGTGCAGCTGGCTACGTTCGCGGTCCTGCTCCTGTTCTGCTGGGTCGCCAGCAGAGGACTGAACCCCCTGAAAAAGCTGGCCACCATCGCCGGTACCAGCATGTTCATCATGTCCATCCTGTACATCATCATGATGTTCGGCGCCCGTGCCATCAATCCCGGCGCGGATTATGTGACACTGGACTTCAGCATGAAGAATCTGATTCCCCAGTTCAATGTGAAATATTTTACATCCCTGTCCATTCTTGTCTTTGCGGTCGGCGGATGTGAAAAAATCTCTCCTTATGTAAACAAGGTAAAGGATCCCAGCAAAGGCTTCCCCAGGGCCATGATCAGTCTGGCCATCATGGTCGTTGTCTGCGCGATCCTGGGAACGATCGCCATGGGCATGATGTTCGATCCCGCCATGATCAACGCGTCGGAAGAAAGCTTCAACTCCTATGTATCCAACGGAGCCTACTGGGCTTTCCAGAAGCTGGGCAGTTACTGGGGCATCGGTGATTCCCTTATGATCATCTACGCGATCTGCAACGCCATCGGTCAGCTTTCCACCCTGGTCATCAGTATCGACGCGCCGCTTCGTATGCTCCTTGACAACGAAGACGCCCAGAAATTCATTCCCAGCACCCTCCTGAAGAAGAACGACAGCGGTGCCTATGTGAATGGTATTAAGATGGTCGCGGTCCTTTCCGGTTCCATCATCCTGATCCAGTCCTTCGTCCCCGGCGCGGCCGCGGTACTGAAGCAGCTGACCAAACTGAACTCGGTATGCATGCCCATGCGTTATCTCTGGGTATTCACCGCCTACATCGCCCTTCGTAAGGCCGGCAGCAGATTCAGTGCCGAATACCGCTTTGTAAAGAACGATACTCTGGCCCTGATCGCGGGCGGCTGGTGCTTCTTTGTAACAGCGGCCTGCTGCCTGCTCGGCGTCTATGATCCCGATCCCTTCACCATGTGCCTGAACATCATTACGCCCTGCGTACTGACGGCCCTGGGAATCATCCTTCCGGTCATCAAAAAACGGGAACTTGCGAAAACAGCCTAATCACAGATCATGAAATACAGTGAACCGGGCGTCAGACTCTGTGGTTCATGTAATGAACCACAGAGTCTGACGCCCGGTTCATTTCCTGCATAGATAAATCTTAGACAAATGTTTGTACAGGACCCTGCATCTGCAGTATTAGGCATCCCTGTTTTTGTGGTACAATGTATGTCAGATTTTTCTAATACCGGAGGCATAAACGATGAATTTGAGCAATTTACAGCCGGGACATTCTGCCCGGATCACGGAAGTCGGCGGAGAAGGGGCGCTCCGCCAGCATTTCCTGGACATGGGCGTGATCCCGGGGGCAGAGGTCACGGTCATTAAGCTTGCGCCTTTGGGCGATCCCATGGAGCTTCTGATCCATGGCTATAATCTGACCCTGCGTATGGCTGACGCGGCACAGATCACGATCGTACCGGTGGAGGAAACCACCGTTAAGGAGCAGGCGCCGAAAAAGCCGCGTAAAACAGAACATCCCGGTCTTGGCGAAGGCGGAAGGTTCCATCCCAAGGGAACAGGAAATCCGCTGCCGGCAGACACAATACTGACCTTCGCTCTGGTCGGCAATCAGAACAGCGGCAAGACGACCCTGTTCAACCAGCTGACCGGATCCAATCAGCATGTAGGCAATTTCCCGGGCGTTACCGTAGACCGCAAGGACGGTGTCATCCGGGGCCATTCCAACACCCTGATCACCGACCTGCCGGGCATCTATTCCATGTCCCCCTATTCCAAAGAGGAACTGGTATCCCGTAATTTTGTCCTGGAGCAGCATCCCAGGGCCATCATTAATATTGTAGACGCCACCAATATTGAGCGGAACCTGTATCTGACCATGCAGCTGCTGGAGCTGAATATCCCCATGGTGGTCGCCCTCAACATGATGGACGAGGTCCGGGGCAACGGGGGTACGATCGACGTCAACCACATGGAATACATGCTGGGCGTCCCGGTCGTCCCCATTTCCGCCGCCAGGAATGAAGGCGTGGATGAACTGGTACGGCACGCGGTCCATATCGCCAAATACCAGGAATCCCCGGCCAGGCAGGACTTCTGCGGCGCGGAAGACCACGGCGGCGCCGTCCACAGGGCCATCCACGCGGTCAGCCATCTGATTGAAGATCACTGCGCCCGTACCGGACTCCCGATCCGCTTCGCCGCCTGCAAGCTCCTGGAAGGAGACCCCCTGATCGTGGAGCGGCTGGATCTGGATGAAAATGAAAGAGAAACACTGGACCACCTGATCCTGCAGATGGAGAAGGAGAGGGGCCTGGACCACAGTGCCGCCATGGCGGACATGCGTTTTGACTTCATCGGCAAGGTCTGCGACGCCTGCGTGATCAAACCCCAGGAGAGCAGGGAGCATATCCGGAGCGAAAAGCTCGATAAGATCCTGACCGGAAAATATACAGGGATTCCGGTTTTCATCGCCGTTATGGGCCTGGTCTTCTTTTTGACCTTCTTCCTGATCGGTCCCTTCTTCCAGGATCTTCTGGCATCCGGGATTGAAATACTGAAAGGCCTGATCGGTCAGGGTATGGAAAAGGTCCATGTCAATCCCGCCATCCAGAGCCTGGTCCTGGAGGGAATTTTCGAAGGTGTGGGAACAGTCGTCAGTTTCCTGCCCATCATCGTGATCCTCTTTTTCTTTTTGTCCATCCTGGAGGACAGCGGCTACATCGCCAGGGTCGCCTTCGTTATGGACAGTATCCTGCGCCGCATGGGTCTGTCCGGACGCAGTATCGTACCCATGCTGATTGGCTTCGGCTGTACCGTTCCCGCGGTCATGTCGACCAGGACCCTGCCCAGTGAACGGGACAGGCGGATGACCATCCTGCTGACGCCTTTTATGTCCTGTACGGCCAAGCTGCCGATCTACGGCTTTTTTGTAAACGCCTTCTTCCCTGCGCACAGCTGGCTGATCATCACAGGGCTGTATCTGTTCGGTATCCTGGTGGGTATCCTGGCGGCTTACCTGTTCAAGAACACCCTGTTCCGGGGAGAAGCGGTTCCTTTTGTCATGGAACTGCCCAATTACCGCTTCCCCAGCCCAAGGAACGTCGGCATGCTGCTCTGGGAGAAGTCCCGTGATTTCCTGCAGAGAGCTTTTTCGGTCATCCTGATCGCGACCATCGTTGTCTGGTTCTTAAAGAGCTTTGACTTTGGGTTTAACCTTGTAGACAATTCCCATGACAGTATGCTGGCTGCTCTGTCAGGCCTTCTGGTGCCGCTTATGCGGCCTGTCGGCCTTGGCGACTGGCGGATCATCACTTCCCTGGTCTGCGGCTTTATGGCCAAGGAAAGCGTAGTATCGGTCATGGAGACCCTCTTTGTCGGCGGCGTCACGGAAATCGGGGCTCTGTCAGCCGCGTCCATGCTGGTCTTCAGTCTGCTGTATACGCCCTGTGTGGCAGCCGTTGCTTCCATTAAAAGGGAGCTGGGCCATAAATGGGCAATATCCCTTGTACTCTGGCAGTGCGCCATCGCATGGGTCATGGCGCTGCTGATCCGGCTGATCGGTCTGGCCATGGGCCTGGGATAAGGAGGCCGCATGAATATATGGGATGTCCTGATCCTGCTGGTCATAGCGGGCATTATCGTCACTGCCTGGCGGGCCGCCAAAGGGAGCGGCGGCTGCCATGGATCGTGCGGCAGCTGCGCGGGGGACTGCGGCTCCTGCGGCAGCGCTTCTACCTGCAGCCATAAAGATCATAAACAGGGTCAGAAAAAATGACCGTAAACGGACCTGTGTGCCGCATCAAAAAGCCGCCTGCAGATGAGGCGGCACAAAGACAGACAGTAAACCGGAGGACAGCCGCGTTACGGCCCGCTGTCCTCCGGAAGTTTTTTTGAAGCTTTTCATTTTTTCAGTTTGAAAGGTTGCTGAGCACGATCGCGGCCAGGACCAGGACGATCCCGGTCAGGTTGCCGCCGGTCAGACGCTCGTGGAAAGCGAAGAAGCCCAGAAGTGTCGCTACGACCGGTTCTATAGAAGCAATGATGGCTGCCTGTCCGTTCTCCATGACGGCCAGCCCGAAATTATATAAAATATAGGGCAGGGCCGTGGTCATAAAACCGCTGAACAGGCAGAACAGCAGCATGAACAGGCTGGAGGTGCCGACTGCCGCGATCTTCCGGAAATCAGCCATGGGGATCGTGGCGATGGAAGCGAACAGGAAGGTGTAAAAGCTGATCGTAAAGCTGTGGTAACCTTTCCGCAGGGCAAAGCGGCTGAAGATGGAATAAAGGGCGTAGCCCAGTCCCGCGCCCAGCCCCAGCAGGATGGCCCGCAGGCTGAGGGACGCCGCGTCCCCGATGACGCCGGTCACGAAGATACAGCCCAGGACTGTGAGCAGCAAAGCCGCCGCTTTGTTCTTTGTCAGACGTTCCCGGAACAGAATCGCGGAGAGCACCATGACAAAGACCGGGGCGGTATAGAGCATGACCGCCGCGACCGAAAAGGTGGAGATCGTGATCAGGCTGAAATAGCAGAAGTTAAAGAAAGCCATACTCACAATACCGGTACCGATGAAGCACCAGATATCTCTCAGTCGGATCTTTAACAGCCTCCTGTCATAGACCAGCAGGAACAGGAAGAGGAAGATGGTGGTGGAGATGGACCGCAGTACCACGATGTCCAGGGAATAAAGATCTGCCTTATTGAAGGTGCGTATAAAAGGGCCGATACTGCCCCAGCAGATCCCTGCTGCCAGAACGAACAGGATGCCCCTGATCTTTTCACTCCGTGCTCTTATATTATTTTCCGTGCCGGCATGAAGGCCGGCAGTCCGCTGATTGATTTCTCCCATGCTATATACCAGATCCTTATCTTTTTGCGTCAATCATCATAACATGATATCCTGAAAAATACGAGATGTCTTTCAGACAGGAAAACGGATCCGCCAAAAAAAAGATACATACAAACACGCATCCTGCACATATTTCTGTTATATCCCTGAGATAATAGAAAACGAAGGAAAAGGAAATATAACCATGACCACAGGTAAATTTTACGGTATCGGCGTCGGTCCCGGCGACCCGGAACTGATCACCCTGAAAGCCATCCGTGTCCTCGAACACTGCAATGTAATCGCGGCACCCAGGACCAGGGGCGGCGGCATGCGGGCCCTGGACATAGCCGGACAGGCTGTCAGCCTGCAGGATAAGACCATCCTCCCCCTGTCCTTTGCCATGTCTTCCGACAGGGCTCTGCTTCGGGAACAGTATCAGCGCAACGCGGAACTGATCCGCGCTTATCTGGAAAAAGGGGAAGATACCGCCATGATCTGTATCGGTGATGTGTCTGTCTTCTCAACGGTCTGCCAGATCGCCGATGTACTGAAAGAGATGGGCTGTCAGACCTGTCTGGTCCCCGGCATCAGCAGCTACAGCGCCATCGCCGCCAGGATAGGCATCAGCCTTACGGAAGGGAGCAGGCCTTTCCATGTCCTGCCTGTTTCCGATGTGGATCTGGAACAGGCCCTGTCTCTGGAAGGCACCAAAGTCCTGATGAAGGCCGGCAGCAAAATGCCCGCTGTCATGGACCTGCTCAAAGAAAAGGATCTTATGTCTGTTTCTTCCCTGGCTGTTTCCTGCGGCTGCCCGGATGAGAAGATTATGGAAAGGCTGGATACGGGATCAGACCTGTCTCCTGAAGACAATTACATGTCAACGGTCATCGTACGGGACCGCATCCCTGATTCCGGCCGGCCTGCCCGGTGAAACAGAATAAGGAACGTATATACAGACGACAATGTGCCGGCACAGGTACGAAGGCTGCCGGGATATTGAATGTGCGTCATAAAATACCTCCCGCAGCGGATTTTTGCAGATCCGCTGCGGGAGGTATTGTTTTTGTCAGTCAGGCTGCGTCGTCCGCCGCTTCCCCGGTTTCCTCCGGAGCCGGTTCTTCCGCGGGCGCTTCCTCTGTTCCTTCTTCCTGCGCCGGAGCTTCCGTGGGGGCTTCCGCGGGCGCTGCTTCTTCCGCCGCAGGCGCGGCTGTGGCTGCCTCCTCCGCGGAACCGGCTGTCAGAGAAAGGGCATCATAACGGTCCAGGCCTTCCTGGATCCTGTTGTAAACGTCCTCCAGAAGATACAGGCCGTCCGCGTTCTTTTCCATCCCCTTGAAATCCGGCGCGAAGCTGGCAGGCGGAGTATCCAGGTCCAGCGGCTCCAGTTCGCGGATCTGCTGCGTCGTCTGATAGACCAGGCGGATCCTGCAGTAGTCCTGCTGATCGGGGCCTTCATAGACTTCAAAGACCAGCTTGACGCCGATGGGCGTATCCCGTTCGACCGTACCGGGCAGGCTGTATTCCTCAACGCCCATAGCGGCCAGTACAGAAGCAACATTGGAATCATGGCCGCACAGGAAAGTGAATCTGCGGTTCTCTTCCTGCAGCTCGTTTTTGATCTCCACAAGCAGGGGCTGGGCAACGTTGACAGCAACGGAATCGGAAGTGAACAGGATTTTGGAATACAGCTCTTTAATACTGTCGAGCGTCTGCCAGTCCTCCATGGTCAGATCGTGACCGAAGGCGGCCTCTTTGGGATCCTCTTCCTCATAATACTGCAGGACCAGGGCGTCAGCGAGCTGGGTAGCCGTCTTGAGATCTCCCTCCATACCGGGTTCTTCATCCAGGTTCAGCTTGATCTGGATGTTGCCGGGCGTAAATCCGGTCAGTTCTCCCTTCTTGTACGCTTCGGAATCCTGCAGGTCCAGGACATCCTCCAGCAGGGCGTAAGCGTCTGTCATCTGGCTGTCCAGTCCTTCGAGTCCCTTGTCGCCGCCGAACGCGGCTATCTCTTCCATAGCGGTCTTCTCAAATGCATCGTTGAGGAAGTGCAGCTTGGGCGTAAATGTTTCATCCATGGTGTCGTAATCCGCGTGGCGTTCGATGTCAACAATCGCCACCGGCAGCATGCCGGAAGCAAAATACCTGGCTGTCGCCTGGGTACGCTGCTTGGCGTTGGCATAGAAGCGGACTTCTCCGTCCTCCGGCTGGTAATTCTCCGGGATCAGCTCCTCACTTTCCAGCCATTTGCGGAAATACTGGCCCATCATGGTCTCCAGAATACCGCCCCGCAGAGAAAGCTGGCTGGTATCCGCGGTCCACTGGAACCATGTGTGGGGCGTCGCGGTGCTCAGAAAGGATCCTTCCCCGGAAAGAGGGGCGCGGATATTGTGGCGGCTGAGGATGACGACCTTTTTAAGGGTATACGCGTCACTGACGTCCGGCGCCTGCGGAGTTTCCTGCTGCGCTGCCGTTTCCGGGGCGGCGGTGACCTGTGCGGTTTCTCCGGCCGGCGCGGCATCCGCTGCTGTTGTTTCCGCGGCCGCTGCATCCCGGGCCTCTGCCTCAGCCTGGGCGGTTGCCCCTGCTGTATCACCCACGGCAGCGTCCTTCTGCGGCGCCGCAGAGGAACAGGCGGTACAAAGGACCGCCAGCAGGACCATGGCCGTGATCAGAGAAATCAACCTCTTCCTGATGCCTGTATGACTCTGTTGTTTCATCTTAACCTCCCTGTCATTTCCTTTTATTTCAGTTTCTGTTGGCAGCTGTGACTTTCACAGAGCGGAAAGACCTGCCGCCCCCTTTCATTATAACATCCTATGCGCCTGACTGCCTGAAAGTACGAACAGAAATGTAGGACTCTAAAGCAGGCGGGCGGCTGCGGCGGAGAGAAAAGCCTGCCTTGTGCACAGCAGGATGCCCCATAACAGGAAATATTGCCGCTGGAATGATCGAACCGGGCTGTGTGAGAGCAGGCAGACAGGCAAGCCGGCAGGAACCGAAATGGCTCCTGCCGGCTTGCGCATGTTCCGGGATTCCGGCCGCTTCCGCGGCCGGTTTCTCTGTCAAAAATGATTTCTATTCTGTAATGGCATCTGTCGATTCTTTTTTTAACAGATCATCCCTTCCGTTTTTACAGTGTTACTGTCTGTGATTATTTCTGTTTCTTCTTGCCGAAGGCGCGGACGGCGATCAGCAGGCAGAGGGCTGCGACCACTGCGTCAGCGACGTACATGATCACTTTCCACTTGGGCATGCCTGTGCTCAGATTGGCTTCATCATAAGCGCGGCTGTTGGCCACTACATAGAGGATGTTCTTGGCCGCGTCTCTCATGGCCTTCTGGGCACCGTTGGTATCACGGAACTGGACATCGTTGGTCGCGGTCGGATAGTTGACCAGCATCAGGTCGGTACCGTTACGGACCGCCTGGTCTGCGGACATGTAGCCGTAGACACCGAAGTAGTCAGTCTCGACAAAGCCCTTGAAGCCCCACTCGTCACGAAGGACGGTCTTGCAGAGGTTGGCGGTACCGCCGGCCCAGCGGTTGCCGATGTAGTTGAAGGAGGACATGACTGCCAGGCAGTCCGCATCCTTGACGCACATCTCGAAAGGCTTCAGATAGATCTCACGGATGGCCTGCTCGTTGGACCATGTGCAGATCATATCGCAGCGGTTCTGCTCCTGGTCATTGAGGGCAAAGTGCTTCATGTAGGCATAGACGCCGTTCTCCTGAGAACCGGCCACCGCGTTGGCGGCGATATAGCCGGAGAGGAGACCGTCTTCGGAATAGTACTCGAAGTTACGTCCCGCGAAGGCGGTACGGTGGTTGTTCATGGCAGGCGCGTACCAGCCGGAAACATCCATTTCGTTTGCCATCTTGCCGATGGAATCGCCGAAGGCATGGGCCAGATCCTTGTTCCAGGTGGCGGCAACGACAACGCCTACGGGGAAGCCGATGGAGCCGACGCCGGTAAAGTTGTTGTTGATGGAAGCAGGGCCGTCACAGTCGTTGGTACGAACCTTGCCGATGGAATCCACGGAGTTGGTCTGATAGCCGCCCAGGGATGTCAGGGCATTGTAATCATCCAGGCTCATCTGATCCAGCAGCTGATCCCACTTGGGATCGTCCTTTTCCAGGCCGCGCATGTCAGCCAGTTTGAGACCGTTGGCGGCGCCGGTGGTCACGGCCGCTGCATCGGGATCTTCATCTGCCGCAGTCGCTTCCGGTGTCAGATAGTTGCTGATGTTATAGAAGGTGGCCTTGGCGTCTGCGGGCATTTCCATGTTGGAGGGAGCCGCTGTGGCCGCGTCATAGTTGGCGAACTTGTCCGCTCTGGACAGGTAGGTGACTTCGCCGGCCGCGTAATCGAACTGGTTGGTGGCTGTGATCAGGTCAGTGGACCGCTTGTTCTCCGCTACATAATCGACTCTGGCGCCTACGGTGTAGGTCTTGGAGTCAATGATGTTATGAGAGTCGGAATTGATGGAGATGATGTAGTCGCCTTCTTCAAGGACATAGCCGCCCAGTTCCTTATGGTCATAGGAAGCCATATCTTCCACCTTGAAGGAGATATTGACGGTCTCGGAAGCGCCGGGCTCCAGAAGGCCGGTCTTCTCGAACTGGATCAGGTTGGCAGAGGCCTTTTCAATGCCGCCGTTGGTATACGGTGGATTGTAATAGACTTCTACAACGTCCTTGCCCGCGACAGAACCGGTGTTGGTCACGGTCACGTCAAAGCTGATGACGCCGTCCTGTTCGGTGATGTCGCCCATCTTCTGTTCAAAGCTGGTATAGGAGAGGCCGTAGCCGAAGGGATACTGGACCACATCATCATAGTTGATGAAGCCTTCCGCAGCGGCTGTCTCATAGAAACGATAGCCTACATAGATGCCTTCCACATAGTTGACGAAGGATACATAGGCGGTGGATTCTACGCCGGTAAAGCCGGTGGAGGTGTACTTGAACTCGTCCATGTTGGTATAGTTAAAGTCACCGAAGTTGTTCCACCAGGGGGTACTCTTGAGATCATAGACATAAGTGTCGATCATCTTACCGGAAGGATTGACCTCACCGTTGATGATCTTGCCCAGAGCGGTCATACCGACATGGCCCTGGCCGGCAGTCCACAGAACGGATTTGATCTGGGGATGATCTTTGATGAAGCCCAGTTCAAAGGCGTTGGCGCCGTTGTAAACAAAGATGACATTGTCGAAGTTCTGGCAGACCAGATCGACCATCTCTTCCTCGCGGTTGGAGAGCTGCAGATAGTGGTCGCCCTCATCCCAGTCATTGCCTTCGTTCAGGCTGTCATCATAAGTACCGGCTGTATAGGTGGTGCCGTCCTGATAAGAGCCGTCGATCACCGCCTGCATATTGGAAGGCAGATCCGCGCCTTCACCGCCGGAGCGGGAGACTACGATCATGGCTGTGTCGGAAAATGCCTTGGCATTGTCCATCAGATCGTCAGTATACAGAGAAACGTTGGGTTCGGGCAGTGTCCAGTCCTGGGCCCACATGCCGACTTCCGGACGGTCCGCCTTGTAGTCGGTATAGAACTGGGTCAGTTCTGTGTTGGTCTCGATGCCCGCCGCGCTCAGAGACTCCAGGATATCGACAGTATCATAAGCGTCGTTCAGGGCACCGGAGCCTGCGCCGCCCAGGATCGGCTTGGTGGATGCCCATCCGAAGACGTTGAGCTTGGCGCCGGAAGCCATCGGCAGAAGATTGTCATTGTTTTCCAGAAGTACAATGCCTTCTTCACCAATCTGGACCGCCAGCTCCTGGGCAGCCGCGGATGTTTCATCCGTGATGGTACCGCTGCCGCTGACCAGATCCAGCATGGTGCTCATGGGACCGGTACAGATCATGTTGACGGCGATGCAGATGCCTGCCAGCATACAGATCAGAGTCGCTGCTCTGCCCTTGCGGTTCTTACGCAGGACGATGAGCAGGATAATTCCGATGATCAGAATGGCTGCAATCGCGATCAGATGCGTTTTGATCGAATTGACGACGTTCATCACATCATCCATGTTGATTGATAACATACTTTTTCCTCCCTTTTATAAAAAGTATTTGCGGCTGCCGCAGCAGCGCCTGTATATATGTTCACCGGAGCCCGACCACCTATCAGGTCCCGGAAAAACACCGTTATTTCTTTTCCCCCCAGCCGGGCGCAAAGATGGTCTTGTCGATCGCGAAAATGATGACCATGGCAACGCCGCCGGTGGCGATGGTCGTTACGATATTGCGGACCGCGTCCGGAATGCCGATGGCCGCAGTCACAGGATTCCAGATGCAGGTAAAGAGGTTCATGACCAGCATGACCGCGATGGTACCGGCCGCGTGGAAGAGGATCTGTTTGCCGACGGGTCCCTTGCTGCGGAAGGTCACATTCCTCTGCAGAGGGAAGTTGATGCACTCGCCCAGGATGATGGAAGTATAGTTGGCCAGGGTAAAGGCCAGACCGCCGTCCGCCAGGGCATTGCCGATGACCGCCAGGGTCAGCGGAACGCCCATGATCGTCACCTGGATGCCGGGCCATACCCATTCCACATCCCCCACGATCCCCCGCCAGAAGCCGGGCAGGAAGGTCAGCAGCAGGTACTTGATAAAGGTGACCACATAACTGAACAGGACAAAGAGTCCGCCTTCCCGGATCCACTGGGCCGCCTTAGGATGCTTTTCGGCAAAATTATTTAAGAAATCCTTCATGTTGTTATTTCCCCCTGAGTTTCTTCTCATATGCCTTGTTTTCTCTGCCGTTGCGGAAATAGCCGCCGATGACCTTGCCGATGCCGCCGAAGAAGTGGCCGTTGACAGCATCCACCATACCATCGACCATATCCTTGGAGACCGCGCCGCCAGTCATCTTGGCGATGGCACGGAAAGGCATGTTGTAGATAAAGAGGATGTTCAGATCGGGTTTTCCGGCCGCCTCTGCCTTTTTGCGCTTTCCTTCCAGGATGTTATAGGCAAATCTGGCAAGTCCGAGCTTTGCGTTCTTCATCTGACAGATGGCGTCGTTCTCGGTCAGAACGCTGCCCCAGGAACCGTCGGGAACCGGGTACCCCAGGACTTTGGAGAATTCCGTGTCGGAAACATTTTTGATATCCGCTTTGTAGTAGGACGGGATCTCGGCGGGGTCGTACGGAAGCACCTCTGTGGTTCCCTGTACGGCCAGGCTCCCGGTCAGAACGATGTCGGCAATACTCTGTCCGATCTCAATGGTGTAAGTGCCGCCTTCCACTTCCCACTGATTGGTCTTCACATTCCAGTAACGGAAAGTGTACGCATCAAAGGGGATCGTGACCTCTTTGCTCTCGCCGGCTTTCAGGAATACCTTGGTAAATCCCTTCAGTTCCCGTTTCGCCCGGAATACCTTCGCGCCGGGCAGTCCGATGTAGAGCTGGGCAATTTCCGCGCCGTCCATACGGCCGGTATTGGTGATGGTGAAGGTGACCCCTTTATCATCCACCTGCAGGCCGCTGTAGGCGAAGGTGGTATAGGAGAGACCAAAGCCGAAGGGATATTTGACCGGCACACCCGCGGTATCATAGTAGCGGTAGCCGATATAGATGGCTTCCCTGTGGTCCGTATTTCTTTCTCTGGCGGGATAGTAGTTGTAAGCGGGGGTATCCTCGTACCGGACCGGATAGGTCTCCGCCAGTTTGCCGGAGGGATTGACCTTGCCGGTCAACAGGTCCAGGATGGCGCCGCCGCCCGCCTGGCCGGTCAGATAGCCGTGCAGGATGGCCTTGAGGTCCGCGTCCCATTCCATCTCGATGGGGGAGCCGCCGCTGAGGATGCCCACGATCCTGGGATTGGCCTTGGCCATCTGCTTGAGCAGCATGATCATATTGGCGGGGATCCGCAGGTGGGTCCGGTCCAGGCCTTCCGATTCACTCATTTCATTGAGGCCGAAGAAGTAGAGGACCACATCCGCCCTGGAGGCCAGGTCTACCGCTTCTCTGGCAAGGGCCTCATCTTCACTGCCGTCCCGTTTATAGCCCCGGCTGGTACCGATCACTTCAATATCATCCTTATAATCGCCCAGGCGGTCGGTGATATTCTCCAGGAAGGTATTGTTGACCTGCGAGGAACCGGCCCCCTGATATCTGGGTTCAAAGGCAAAATCACCGATCAACGCCACCCGGGTCCCTTTCTGCAGGGGCAGGAGACTGTCTTCATTCTTTAACAGGATCGCGCACTGGGCCGCCGCCCTGCGGGCGATGTCGTTATGGGCTTCCTTATCGAAATCCGCCGGCTTGTTTTTGGCCGCTGCCGTTGTTTCCAGAATGGCGTCCAGCAGGGTATCGACCCTGGCGTCGACATCTTCCATCGACAGGGAACCGTCCCTGACCGCCCGGATCAGCTGCCTGGCGCTGTCCAGGCCGGGCGCGGGCATTTCCAGTTCGGAGCCGGCTCTGACACCGGCCACATGGTCATTGGAGCCGCCCCAGTCGGTGACGACCATCCCCTGATAATTCCAGTCGCCCCGCAGGATATCCTTGAGCAGATGCTCGCTTTCGTTGGTATAGCAGCCGTTCACTTCATTATAGGAGGTCATGATGGCGCCCACGCCGCCTTCCTTGACGGAAATCTCAAACTGGGTCAGATAGATCTCCCGCAGGGTACGCTCATCCACGACGGCATTGACCGCCATACGGCGCTCTTCCTGGGAATTGACCGCGAAGTGCTTGGCGCAGGCCCGGACTCCCTGACTCTGGACGCCTTTGATATAGCCCGCCGCGATCCGACCGGCCAGGATCGGGTCCTCCGAATAGTATTCAAAGTTACGTCCGCAGAGGGGACTTCTCTTCATATTCATACCGGGTCCCAGCAGGATCTGGACATCCTCCACCAGGGCTTCCTCGCCCAGGGTCCTGCCGATCTGCTCGGCCAGCTCTACATCCCAGCTGGAAGCAACCGTTGCCGCAGAAGGAACACAGGTGGCGGGCAGGGAAGGATTTAATCCCAGATGGTCGCCGGCACCGGCCTGCCGCCGGACACCGCTGGGGCCGTCGGAAAGATACATTTCCGGTATGTGCAGTCTGGGAATATCCCAGGTCTGCCATTCCCCTTTGCCGCCCAGAAGCGCCGCCTTTTCCTCCAGCGTCATCCGGTCAATGATATCTTTATGCTTCATATACACCTCCATGACAATAAAATTAGTCATTTTCCTATTTGATATTTTATCATTTATAGTGCAACTTGTACAAGTATGGCACAAAATGTATCCGGTCAGGCACAAGTGGTCAAAAAGTTGTATACCATTAAGAAACCTTAATGCTTATAGCTCCATGTCCGCATATACTGTTTATCACAGGGTCATAAAATTGTCTCTGCATCCCGGTTTTCTTAAAAACATTAAGATACAGCAAGAATACTGCGGGAGGAAGGAGACAAAAAATATATTTGTATTCCGCAGGATCCATGGAAATACAAGGCTGTATCACGCATGTGCGGACGTTTATTTTGCTTCCCGCAGAGGATACAATGAACTCGTAAAAAGGAATGAGGTGCTGGTATGGAAAGAACATGAAACAGATGAGAAGGGCAGGCCGCAGACAGGCGGCTGCCGCTTATATACAAGGAGGAATGAAGATGAACAAAGCAATGAAATATGTACTTCTGGCACTGGCTCTGCTGTATGTCGTATCCCCGGTGGATATGATGCCCGGTCCGGTAGATGACGTGATCATGCTGGCCGCCACCATGATCCTGAACAACAGGAAATCTTTTATGAACTCCAACAATACGATTGATGAAAAAAATGTGATCGATGAAGCCTGACAGCGGGAAACCGCTGTCACCTTCATGAATAAAAGGTAAAAAAAGGAAAAGAGGAGAGTAGAATTATGCGTATCGCGAATCTTGAGAATAACAAAAGAAAGATCATATCCAATATCGGCAATCTGGCGGTCCTGGAGTATGTGGACGATGCCTCCGTATCCCCCGCCAACGCCATGACAGAATACTTTATGAGCAAAATGGGCGTACGCCGCAGACAGCTGGTCTGCCGGCTGAACGGCAAGAATTCCATCATCACCCAGGCCGGGGCCATGCAGTGGACCGCCGGTGATGTGCAGGCCACCACAGGCCTCAAGGGCGTCGGTGACCTGCTGGGCAAGGTCGTCAAGGGCGCGGTCACCAAAGAATCTGCCGTCAAACCCGAATATGTGGGCAGCGGCCTGCTGGTGCTGGAGCCCACCTACAAATATATCATTCTGGAAGACATGGAAAAATGGCCCGGCGGCATGACCATTGAGGACGGGATGTTCCTGGCCAGCGAGGGCAGTGTGAAGACCAAAGTGGTCGCCAGAAGATCGATCTCTTCCGCAGCCCTGGGCAATGAGGGCCTGTTCAATCTGAGTCTGTACGGGACGGGCGCGGCCGCCCTGGAGAGCAATGTCCCCGCCAGCGAGCTGATCCGGATCGAACTCAATAACGATGAACTCAAAATTGACGGCAGCATGGCCATCTGCTGGTCTTCCGGCCTGAATTTTACCGTGGAGCGTTCTTCCAAAACCCTGCTGGGATCCGCCATCAACGGAGAAGGCCTGGTCAACGTATACAGAGGAACCGGCATCGTTCTGATGAGCCCTGTGGCGCCTTCCTATTCCCTCTTTGCGTCCACCAATACCATGCAGGCCAACGCGGCAAAATAATGGATCTTACGGAGCCTTTCCCCGGTATACGCTGCCGGTGGAAAGGCTCTTTTTCATTTTTTGATGAAACAGTATTAAGAAAATGTTATAATGAATCACCGGCTCAGCGCATGCCTGGGCCCGGAAGACAGGGGGGCGTTTTGACAGAGAAAGAATGGGACAGCCTGCTGAAAATTCAAACAACAGGCAGAGATGATTCAAAAGCGGACCAGTACAGGTATCCTTATGAACCTACGCCGTATCCGGTCCTGGAACGGCTGGCCGGCAGCGGGCTGATCGGCAAAAGGAACCTGCTGCTGGATTATGGCTGCGGCAAGGGACGGGTGGATTTCTTTCTGGCCTGGCAGCGCCGGTGCAAATGTATCGGTGTGGACTATGATACCCGGATGATCCGTACGGCGATGGTCAACCGCTATAAGGCCGTATCCGGTATCCGTACAGAATTTTTCCTCACTGCCGCGGAAGATTATCAAATCCCTGATAAAGTGGACCGTATCTACTTTTTCAATCCCTTTTCCGTCCAAATCCTCCATAAAGTCCTGGCCCGGCTCCGGGACTCCTGGTATGAATGGCCGCGCCAGATCTTCCTGTTCGTATATTATCCGTCTTCGGGCTTCATCAGCGCTCTGATGGCGCAGGATTTTCTGGAATTCCAGGACGAGATCGACTGTACGGATCTCTTCGAAGGAAATGATGACCGGGAGCGGATCATGATCTTCTCGACGCCGGTACTGATCGATGAGGGCCTGCAGCGGGGATTCGACAGCTTCCGTCCTGCCTTTATATGATGCTCCTCAGGATAGTTTCCGATGATTTCATGATGATCCCATGATAATCTCCAAAATACATGGACAGCAGATTAGAACAATTGTTTTCGAACATAGTTTCTTTTCTGCTGTTTTTGTGTTATCCTGAGTACATGCTGAACGCCCGGGCCGGAAAAGGCCCGGGGCCGGCACGGCGCCGCAGGCAAAGCAGTACCCGGAGAGAACAGCACCGTATAGAAGAACGGGCAGATCACAGAAGCAGAGGATTTACATGTATATAACACCCAGCAGCGACCAGCTGCGTGTAATAGAAGAGACAGAAGGATATCAGCGATGCGCGGCCGTCCCCGGCTCCGGCAAGACCTTTTGCCTGACCAACCGGATCGCTTATCTGATCACGGAATTGTATATCGATCCCGCCTCCATCATCGGACTGACCTTTACCAATAAAGCGGCCGGATCCATGCGGCGGCGTCTGAAAGAACTGGTGGGAGACGCGGACCATTGTTTCATGGGTACTTTCCACGGTTTCTGCAACCTGATCCTCAAGGAGGAAAGTTTTCATCTCAACTGGCCCAGGGCTTTTACCATCATCGACCAGGCCGACCAGACGGATCTGGTCCGGCAGGCCGCGGAGGACCTGGGGCTGAGCCTGAAGGATATGACGGCGCAGAAATATCTGGAGGATATCCAGGAATTCAAGCTTTCCCATGAGGATTTTTATGTGCCATTGATGACCGGTCCGGACAGGGCCCCTCTGGCAGAGCTGGCCGGCGGAGCGGAAGATAACTTCCATAAACTCCTTTATGCTTATATGCTGCGGCAGCGGGATCATTATCTGGCGGATTTCACGGACCTGATCCATATGGTCCTGTATCTGTTCCGGACCGATCCGGAAGTACTGGGCGCCTGGCAGGACCGCTGTATGTATGTCCTTTGTGATGAGTTCCAGGATGTATCCCGTGACCAGCAGGAACTTCTGACGCTGCTGAGCGGAAAATACCATAATCTGTTCGTGATCGGTGACGATGACCAGAATATCTATGGCTGGCGGGGGTCCAAGGTCGAGTACATGATCGGTTTCGCCGATCATTTTCCGCAGGCAAAAGATTTCCCTTTATATGAAAATTTCCGCAGTACGCCTGAAATCGTGGCGGTCGCCAATTCCCTGATCGACGCCAACAGGAACCGGATCCGGAAGAAGATGTTCACCAACAACCCCCACGGGGAGAAGCCGGCCTATAACTGCCTGCCTTCCGAAAAGGAAGAAGCCCTATGGATCGCGGACCAGATCCTGGCGGATATCCGTTCCGGACGTAAATGGCAGGATCACGCTGTACTGGTCCGGGCCGCCTCCATGACCAGGGCCCTGGAAGAAGCTTTTGTTGACAGGAAGGTACCCTATAAGATCCTCAGCGGGGCCAGATTCTACGGCTCGGAGGAGATCCGGACGGTCCTTGCCTATCTGCGCATGATCTACACGCTGGACGACCTGGATTTCGAGAAGACCATCAATCATCCCCACCGGGGCTTCGGAAAAAAATCCCTTGAAAAGCTCAAGGCCCTGTCCGCGGCAAAGGATATGAAGCTCATCGACGGCCTGGGTTCCATGATTCTGGACGGGACTGTAAAAAAGGGCCCCCTTCTGGAATACTATCAGGGCATCATGCGGCTGCATGCCACCTTTGAAAAATTCTCTTCTTCGGAACTGACCGGCATGGTCCTGGATCTGGGTTACCGCAAAGAGCTGCAGACGGACGTGGACCAGCGGAAGCTGGACAATGTGTCTGAGCTGGTCGCGGCCATCGACGCCATGGAAAAGGAGAATGAAGAACCCCTTCCTCTGGAGGAGCTTCTGGCCCATTTTGCCCTCTTTTCCGGTCAGGATGACGACCATGATCAGGACACCGTCCGGATCATGACCGTTCATACCGCCAAAGGCCTGGAATTTGATACCGTATTCGTCAACGGCCTGGTCGAGGGCCAGTTCCCCAGCAAAAAGCTGACCAATCAGGATGAAATGGAAGAGGAGCGAAGGCTCTTTTATGTGGCCGTTACAAGGGCACGCCGTATGCTCTATCTGTCAGGTTATCAGTCCAATTCCATGTACCAGTCCGCAAGGCAGTCCGCTTTCCTGCAGGATATTGACCCGAAGCTGCTGACCATGATCGGCAGCAGTTATATCGGCAGCCCATATCCCAGCCGGGAGCTCCTGACCAGGGCCGGGTTCGCAGTGGGAGATACCGTCCGCCATAAAGTATTCGGCCGGGGAAAGATCACAGGCATCAATGAAAAGTCCCTGACCTATGATGTGGATTTTGAAGACCTCGAGGGAATCCGCCGGATCCTGTTCCGGGCCAAGATGACCAAAGAGGACTGACTTCAATGACAAAACAACCGCCGGGAAGTTCCCGGCGGTTGTTTTCGTTCCGTATGTTATGGCAGGCAGACCGGAATTATTCCCAAATGGCGATCCTGTCCTCAGGCGCCATATACATTTTGTCGCCTTCCCTGATACCGAAAGTCTCAAAGAAGCTTTCATTCTGCATGACGCTGACGTTGACACGCTGGTAGCCAAGAGGATGTTCGTCTGTCTTTAAGCAGTAATAATCATAACCGGGCTTATTCTTGGAGGCCCAGAGAGAGGCATACTGACGATAGAAAGTCTCCAGGTCCGCGTCCGGTTTGACAGCAAGCAGAGTTTCCAGTGAAGCTTTCAAACCGGTAACATCCGCGCTGACCTCACCTTTTACCATAGGGCCGTTCATATGCAGCCCGTCAAAAGCGACCATGTTGTTGAAGTAATCCACCATCTTGTCAATTCTCTTATTGAAAGCGTCGAAGTCTTCGTCTGTCCACCAGCTGGACATATTGCCTTCTTTATCAAACAGAGCACCCTGGGGATCGAAAGCGTGGGAAATCTCATGGCCGATCACGGTGCCGATGGCTCCGTAGTTCAGCTCAGGTTCCGCGTCAGCGGAATAACAGGCACCGCCCATAATGCCGTAGCAGATATTAATGGAATTATCATCCGGCGAATAGAAGGCGTTGGTGAGCAGAGGGCTGGCCGGCCAGAGATCGACCTGTCCGGGATTCCTGATCGAGTCCAGATTGGCAGCGATGGACGTGTCGATCAGCTTCTGGAATACGCCGTAATAGCTCAGGCCTTCGAAAGACAGCCCGGACAGATCACTGTATTTGTCAGGGAACAGGGTCCTGACCGTCATACTGTCGATCTTTTCGATGGCTTTGGCCTTGGTTTCATCGGACAGCCATTCCTGACGGTTGATGATACCATGATACTCCCTTATGATATTGGCGCACATTTCTTCCACATCCGACTTCATCCGGGCAGAATCAACTTTTTCTGCCACCAGCTGCGTCAAAGGTTCATAATAAATATTAGCGGAAGCGTCGGCCATGATCGCCGTTAACAAATCTTTGTTTCCATTTGACTGTTCTATCGCATCCAGCAGCTGATCATGATAAGGGAAAACGCTTGCCTCATCCCCCTGATCATCCGTCATTTCCGTGGAAGCTTCCGCCGCTTCTTCTTCAACGGGTTCCGCGGGCTCTACACTGTATTCCATACCGGCGTCCACCTCTACAGCGCCTTCTTCTGTGGCATACTGGGCGCCTGCCTCTTCCGATGTCGCAGCTTCTATGACGTTCTCCAGACTGCTTGTATCAGAAACTGTGATCTGATATCTGTCATAATCAAAGTTCCGGATCGTGTTGGCGTAATAATATCCGGAAAAGCTCATTAACTGCAGGGTGTTCAGTACATATTGAACACGAATCGCTTTCTTCAGAATCTCGAGGTTCTCTTCTGTGTACATTTTGTTCAGATTCTCGCAGAAAGCAGGACTGTAATCAATGAGAATCTCCACATCATGCGTAAGATTTTCCGCGATCCGGGAGAAAGGATAGGCGCCATATGTGGAAGCCAGATCCTCCTTTGTGACAGGGTTGTAAGCTTTCTCTAAATAATCCATCGCATAAGCGTCCTGCGAATCGATACCTTCCATATAACGCTGTTCCACGTCAAGTGTATCGGCCAGGTCTCCGGAAGGATCCAGATCATAACGCAGCATCCATCTGTAACCGGCGGTCAGCAGAGTGCCTGCGTTGGCTTCTTCATTGGCGCCGATGGAAGTCCTTTTTTCATATTCAGAAGTATCTTTCAGGATCAGCGGTATACTGTCGAAGCCCGCGGATGTTTTCGTGATATCCTTTAAATCTTTGCCATACGAAACCAGAGAGAGACCGTATATCTGATAGCATGTATAATGCTCGGTGTCAAACATATAATAAGGATGGCTGACAATAAAATCCGACAGCTGATCCAGTGTCTCTACCTGATCCAGATCTGTCAGGAAGACGGAGGCTTCCTGCACGCCTTTCGCGTTGGCCTTCTGACTGGTTGCTGCAGTCGTAATCTCACGCATAATCCTGGCCGCGTCACTTGTATTGCTCTCATCATCGATCAGCGCAGTATATTCCGTAAAATCAAAAGGATTGGCATTGCCTAACTCACTGACCACAATGGAACCGGCAGTGAAGTTCGCTTCGGCATTCTCCAGATATTCTTTATTTACATAATAGTAAAAATCATCCGCCGGGGAGGATTCCTCCGGCATGAACGAAGGATCACCAACGTAAAGACTGGTATCCAGCCACGGGGTACCGTCATCATACACGACCGGGGTATCTTTCGTGTCCGCATACTCCTCCTCAGAAGCAGCTTCCTGTTCAGAAGTCCCTGCTTCTGTTTCTTCTGTCTGTGCCTGTAACGTTTCCGCTGCCGCAGCTGACGCGGTTTCCCCGGTTCCGGACGCATCACCGGTAGAAGCCGCAGGCGCGCAGCCGGTAAAGGCCATGGCAGCAGCCAGTAAAACAGCAATCAGCTGTTTATTGTTCCTTCTCATAAGTAAACCTCCTGTAACCTTCATTTTGTCTGCTAAAATTCTGAAGGGGAACATCATTTCCAATTTTAGCTGTCATTAAACTGTTGCTTTTATATTTTATAGCGAATGCTGCAGGCAATGCAATACGGAACTTCACCGCTCCATAACAGATAACCGAGTTCTTTTTGGAAACGTTCTTTAGCCGAATCCGGTTCAAAAACTGTTTTCTTCAACACTATTTCCCGCATATACTGTAAAATAGATACTGTATACAGTCATCAATAGTTGGAACAGAAAAGGAAATGCTGCATATGATCCAAAAACAATTACTGCCTTTATTTCTGGCCCTGTCCATGACAGGCGCCTGTCTGGCCGGCTGCGGGAACAACTCCTCCGAACAGGCTCCATCCGATCCATCCGGGGCAGAAGCGGAGACAGAAAACAGCGGTGAGACCGAAACAGAGGAAACACCGGAGGAAGCGGAAGAGGCAGAAGAGGATTATTTATCTGATATTCCGGAAGAAGAAAGAGCAAGGCTGAAAAACGCGGCCGCCTCGGATGAGACCTGGACTGTCATGTTATATCTGGCCGGCAGCGACCTGGAGGAGGATGGCCGCGCTTCTGACAATCTGCGGGAGATCATGGCAGCGGAACCCACCCCGTCGGTCAATGTCTTTATCCAGACAGGCGGTGCCGCCGAATGGAAGTGTGACGGTCTGGGGGTCGAAATCGATCCGACTGTGATCCAGCGATACACGTATGATGAGAACGGGTTTACCCTGGTCGATGAACAGGAACAGGCCAATATGGCCGATCCCGGAACACTGACGTCCTTCATACAATTCTGCAGGGAAAACAGTGATACCGACCATTATATTCTGACCCTCTGGGACCATGGCGGCGGTACCGTGGGCGGGCTGATCATGGATGAAAATTATCCGGGAAGCGAGGCCATGTCTCTGCCGGAGCTTGGTACAGCTCTTGCAGACGCAAACGTCCATTTTGACGCGGTCATCACGGATATGTGCCTCATGTCCTCCCTGGAGACCTGCCGGGCCATTCAGGATCATGCGGATTATCTGATCGCTTCCGAAGAGGAAATGCCCGGCGCCGGCGCCGACTATACCAACTGGCTGCAGTACCTGTATACGTATCCGGGTACTTCAACGGTGGATTTCGGCCGTTATTTCTGTGACTTTCTGGTCAACAAATACAATCTGACCGGCGATGATCTGGAAAGATCCACATTGACCTGTTCCGTCATTGATCTGGCTTCCGTGGACGCGGTGGAAGAGGCTTTCAACAGCTTTTTCGGAGCGATCAACACTTCAATCAGCAATGTTGATGAAATGTATAACTTCACCAGCTATATCAACTATACGGACACCTTTTCCTACGGAGACCGTTACATGTGCGGCATGGTAGATCTGAAGGATTTCGCTTATCTGACCAAAGAAGCAGGTTACGCTGTGAAGGAGGCGGAAGCGCTGATGGACGCAGTGGATGAAGCGGTTCCCTACCATGTGGCAGGGTCCGAACACGCCGTTTCCGGAGGCATGTCCTTCTGGTTCTGCCCGGAAAGCGCGGATCCGGCCCGGTTCGATACACTGGCTGAGGTCACAGACAGCGCCGAATATCTGGCTTTTTATGATTCCATCTCAGAGCAGTGGGACGCCCCTGACTGGGTCTATGAAGAGATTGCGGCTCCCTCTGTGATCAGGCCGGAAGACTACGCGGTCGATTATGAACTTGGCTACAACGAAGATGGCCTGCCCCAGATCGTTATTACCAACGGGTTCGACTCCCTGATCCGTATCAACCCGGTCCTGCATATCCCCAAGGAAGAAGCGGAGAACGGCTATATGATGATCGGATCCGATTTCGCCCTTAATTTCGGTTCAGAAGAAAATTCCTACGCAGTATCTTTTGACGGCACCACAGAGGGGATCGGCGGGGTCTACGCGGCCCTCGATTTCTGCAACGAGACCCAGGAAGAAATCTATTACAATATCCCGGTGAGGATCAACTGCAAAGACGGGACTGCCGAGGATATTTATGTACGGGCTGTTTACCGCTATGATACCCCTTTGTACGATCAGTATGATACCTCCGATGAAGGTCTTGACTTGTCCGGTCATTATGAGATTCTCGGTATATACGGTGCAAGTTCGACACCGGGCATGCCGGCCAGAGTGACCATGACCATGGAGGATGTAATAAATCATCCGAATTTGAACACCCTCAACATGCTGTGGCCGGATTCAGCATATGGTCTGTTTGATATTGATAAAGCTTTCGAATCTTATTACGATATTGAGCTGTCAGACGATATGCAGATTGAAAACTATTACCTGGAACCGGGTGAATATGCCTACACCTTTGAGATTTACAACTGCCTGGGACAGAGGACTTATACAGATTACGTACCGTTTCTTTACAATGAAGACGGGACCTGTACGCCGCTTGTATATGAATGAAGTCCCCGGACAGAAGACAGCAGGAGAAGTAAATCATCCGGCATCCAACTATTCGCAAAATGCAGCTTTTACGAATAGTTGAAGCTCAAATCTATGGAGAAAACATTTTTATGAAACTCAATTCAGGCAAAACACGGCCTGGAGGCATACGATATTGAAGCTGAACCATTCACTTATTATATTTCACTGCCAGTACCGGCCAGAGTTTTAATGACTGGAAACGGTCCCTGCGTATACGAAGGGCGGAACAGCTGCTGATCGGCAGCAAGAAATCCGTAGCGGAGATCGGGGCAGAACTGGGTTTTGAGAACCCCGAATCCTTTATCCGTTCCTTTAAAAAAGAACTGCATATCACCCCGGCTAAATACAGAAAACAGGCCGTTAAATCATAGATTCCACTGATACATAAAAACCCCGCTGCAGGAACCGAGTGTTCTGATCAGTTCCTGCAGCGGGATCATATTTTTTTACAGGTATTTACCGGTTATGCTGTCCGGATTCTCATGGATCATGGCAGGAGTACCGGCAGCGACGATCCGGCCGCCGTGGACACCTCCGCCCGGTCCCATATCGATCACATAGTCCGTGTTTCTGATCACATCAAGATCATGTTCGATAATGATGACAGTAGCGCCGTGTTCGATCAGGCTCCGGAATACATGCAGCAGCGTCTCTACATCCAGAGGGTGCAGGCCGATGGTCGGCTCATCAAATACAAATACAGAATCCGACTGCCCTCTGCCCATTTCTCCGGCCAGCTTCAGCCGCTGGGCTTCCCCGCCGGAAAGGCTGGGGGTCTCTTCTCCCAGTGTCAGATATCCCAGGCCCAGATCATGCAGGACCTGCAGCCTTTTCTTCACAAGGGGCAGGTCATCACAGGCCTGAAGCGCCTCATCTATGCTCATATCCATAAGCTCCGGCAATGTATATCCCGCAGAGGATTTTTTCGGTATCCTGTGAATCAGTCCGGCTTCTTTTGAATATCTGGAACCGCCGCATTCGGGGCAGGGAATATCCACATCCGGCAGGAATTGTACATCCAGGCTGATGGTGCCTGTGCCGTCGCAGACGGGGCAGCGCAGCTTTCCGGTATTATAGGAGAAGTCTCCTGCCTTATACCCCCTGGCTTTCGCTTCCGGGCTTCTGGCATATGCCTTTCGAAGGACGTCATGTACATCCGCGTAGGTGGCCACAGTGGAACGGACATTGATCCCGATCGGCGTCGCGTCGATCAGCTTGACCTGCCGGATCCCTTCCGCGGTGACCGATCTGATATGCCCGGGCAGCGGCCTGCTCTTAATGACTGCTTCCAGGGCCGGGATCAGGCTCTCCAGGATCAGCGTGGTCTTGCCGGAACCGGAAACCCCTGTGACCGCGATCATACGGCCTTTGGGAAAGTCTGCCTCCAGCGGCCTGACCGTATGGATCTGTCCTGTGGAGAGATGGATCCTGCCCATGGAAAACATTTCCTGTACCGGCACGTGTCTGCCAAGGTCGATAATCCTTTTCCCGGACAGAAAAGGTCCGATCCGGGAAGCAGGATCATTCTCTATCTCCGCCAGGGTACCGCTGGCGATCACGGTACCGCCTTCTGCCCCGGCTTCCGGTCCCATTTCGATCAGCCAGTCCGCTTCTTTTAGAATATTGGTGTCATGGTCGACCAGGACGACCGTATTGCCATCTGACAGCAGATCCCGTATGACACCTTTAAGCCCCTCCAGGTTGGAAGGATGGAGCCCGATGGATGGTTCATCCAGCACATAGAGGACGCCCGTCGTACGGTTACGGACCGCCCGGGCCAGCTGCATACGCTGCCGCTCCCCGGTTGACAGAGTAGAAGCCGCGCGGTCCAGGGTCAGATAGGAAAGCCCCAGGTCCATTAACCTTCCCGCGGCCCCGCGGAAGGAATCACAGATGCTCCGTGCCATGGGCCGCATTTCTTCCGGCAGGGAAGCCGGTACTCCATCCACCCAGGCCAGAATATCCGCCAGCGTCATGGTACAGGCATCCGCCAGGGAAATCCCCCGGAGCCTTGGCGCCCTGGCCGCGTCAGAAAGCCTGGTGCCGCCGCAGTCCGGACAGGTATCCTGCCGCAGGAATTTCTCGACCCGTTTCATTCCCTTCTCATCCTTCACTTTGGACAGGGCATTCTCCACCGTATATGTAGCATTAAAATAGGTAAAGTCCATATCTCCGGCCGCACCGCTGGTCTTATTCTGATAAATGATGTTCTTTTTGACGGCCGGTCCGTGGAAAACAATGTCTCTTTCCTTCGCTGTCAGATCTTTAAACGGTACATCTGTACGTACGCCCATTTCCCTGGCAATGTCCTTCATCAGGGACCACATCAGCGTCTGCCAAGGCGCGACCGCCCCTTCATCTATGGTCAGCGTTTCATCCGGTACCAGCGTCGATTCATCCACAGTACGGACAATACCGGTACCGTCACATCGTTTGCAGGCTCCCTGACTGTTGAAGGCCAGCTCTTCCGCTCCGGGCGCGAAGAAAGAAACACCGCAGACAGGGCATATGATGGGCCGTTCCGCAGCCACGTTCATGGATGGTTCCGTATAATGGCCGTTGGGACAGCGGTGGCTGGAAAGTCTGGAAAACATCAGACGCAGGATATTCAGAAGTTCCGTTCCCGTTCCGAATGTACTGCGGATGCCGGGGACGCCGGGCCGCTGGCGGAGCGCCAGAGCCGCCGGCACATAGAGGACCTGGTCGACCTGGGCCTTCTCAGCCTGGGTCATACGGCGTCTTGTATAAGTGGACAGGGATTCCAGATAGCGCCTGGACCCCTCGGCATATAAGATGCCCAGGGCCAGTGACGATTTGCCGGATCCGGAAACACCGGCAATGCCGACTGCCTGCTGCAGGGGAATATCCACATCGATGTTCTTTAAATTATGTACTCTCCCACCTCTTACCTTTATATGCGTGGGTGCTTTCATTTTTATTTCTTTCACGGAATCCTCACTCATCTGACTCTGCTGTATCTTAATAATGGTTCCTTTTTGGTTATCTGTAATTGATGAATATAAGTAATCATGAACATACCTCCGGCACTTTCTCACTATCGAATTATTATATCATAAATAGAAAAAGCGCCCACCGCCACATTATGTGGCGATGGGCGCTGCGTACTCTCAAGGCGGAATACCTCCGGCTCTTCTTAAAAAAAACGTTTTTCCTTCATCTCTTAATACAGGGAGCTTATGATCAAGGGTAATAATTCGTGACTGCCATCCATAAAATGAATCCCAGCGTCAATATTGCCGGTATTGAGGACAGTATTAAAAGAAAAAATCCAATGATTCTTATCCTCATTCCGTTCCCGCCATTCTCTTCAGAAGCTTTCATCAAATCCCGGAGTGGGAGTACATAAATTCCTGTAAACAGAGACAGTATCCAAACGACAATGCGCAGCTGGCCGAAAAAATTCAGATCCCCATTGCTTTCGAAAAACAATGGACGCGGCAAATACCATGAAATGAAATAAAAGCCGATTCCTGCCGATGCTATGACTGACATAACCCAGTTGACAGTATCATTTCTCTTTCTGACAGCGACGATCATGATTGGAATCACTGCCAGTAAACATGATCTGTCCTCGAGCCTCAGGAATATAACCTGTAAAAGTAAGTATACGATGGCAAGTATTCTCAGTATTATATTTACCTGTTGAAAGTTTAGTTTCTTCTGAGCATCATTCATGACTATGATTCCTTTCCGTCTGTAAGTACTTTTCGGGGCGGCAGCTGCAGCCAGTCTGTAGAGAAGTCCTTCGCGACCGCTTTCTGTAAAAGAGCATCTTATCAATATAGTTTTTTCCAGTTGTTCTGAATAGAATCTCTTTCCCTTACAGAATTATAGGTATTCAGCAGAAATGTTTTTTTGTTACATATTTGGTTGTTCTGGTCGCTGTCGCCGCCTTTGTCCTGGTACGGTCCGCTTTCCGTCAGCTGGAGATGAAGTCATCCCGCTTTCCTTCCTGATGGAATACCTGTAATAACGTTCTAAATCATCTTTGAGAAGCAGTAAGGCAGGCGATTGTAATTGTCCAAAAGAAATCCCCACGGGCGTGCCCCGTGGGGATTTTTTTGAATTGATATTTTCGGAAGCAACAAATGTACTACTCATTCCCCCAGCAGCTCTTCGAGCGTCACGATTTCTCTGCAGCTTTCCGGCATGGGCATGCCTCGTGGAGGAGACTGCCAGGTATGGATATAGCGGCTTTCCATACCGACGGAAGCAGCTCCGCAGATATCAGCAGCCGGATCGTTGCCGACCATCAGTACTTCGGCAGCGGAAAGACCGGCCTGTTCAAGCGCCGCGCTGAAGAATGCGGCGGCCGGCTTTTTCATGCCGAAGTCAGACGAAAGGAAAATGCCGTCAAATACTCCATCAAGAAGGCCCAGACTTCTGAGCTCAGGCACTGTAAAGCAGTTTTGCGCGTTGGACAGCATATACAGGCGGGCTCCGCGCTCACGCAGGCCATCCAGCGTTTTTTTTGCGCCTTTCATCAGACGCGGGGCACGGCAAAAGGACAGGACGCGGAACAACACCGCCGTATCATCCACTTTTGTATCTGAAACGGTAAGGCCCTTTTCCTCATACATACGGCGAAATACATTGCGCACCTCTATCTCCACACCTTCCATTCCCAGTTCCGGGCTGGCCAGAGCAAGAACTTCTGTCTCTTCAGCACAAAAGGCAAGATAACGCTCCCGGAGCTCTGAAGCGGAATAGGACGCGCCGCAGAGCGAATAAAACTCCGCCGCATTCCGCCACAGTGATGGCTTCCCCTCATCCGTCCTGATATCTATGAGCGTGCCGTATAAATCAAAAAAGTAGTTTTCGTACATATGATTTTACTCTCTTCTTAGTCTCGATTGGATTGACCTATGACTTCATCACGATATCATATCCCCGCCTGTCTTTCCATCCTCTGAACGTAAAAACCCTCCCCCCAGGAAGCGTCCCGCAGATTGATATAGAAGGGCAGTCTCTGTATAATCTATTTTGGAAACTGTTTTTCAGCCCATTTTGGAGGAAATATGGACAAGAGCCCGGATCTTCATACAACTGCAGACAGTATGGAAAGACCTGTGAATCCCCTGGCCTCGGAACCGGTGGGCCGTCTCCTCATCCAATATGCCGTTCCCAGTATCCTTTCTACCCTTATGGCCTCTCTCTACAACATGGTAGACCAGATGTTCATCGGCCAGAGGATCGGCTTTCTTGGTAATGCAGCTACTACCGTGGCCTATCCCCTGACTTTTCTCTGCGGGGCCCTGACGATCCTTTTCAGCAACGGCTCCTCCGTCAATTTCAACATCAGCAACGGGCGGGGCGAAAAAGATAAGGCCCTTTCCTTCGCGGGGGCAGGCATTCTTCTCCTGATTGCCGAGGGAACACTGACTGCTATGCTGGTCCTTTGTTTTACGCCCTGGTTCGTATCTTTTTTCGGTGCCACTGATCAGGTACGTCCCTATGCCATGACCTATATGCGCATGATCGCCCCGGGCCTTCCCTTTCTGGCCCTGACCTCCGGAGGCACGCTCCTGATCCGGTCAGACGGCAGTCCCCGCTACGCCCTGTTCTGTTCCCTTTCCGGTGTAGCTCTGAACTTTGTGCTTGACTATCTGTTCCTCTTTCCTCTGGGAATGGGGATCGGCGGCGCTGCTGCCGCCACTGTAATCGGGCAGATTGTGTCAGCCCTCCTGGCGGCCGTCTACCTGCTCCGCTTTAAAACAGGCCGTCTGGAAAGAAAGCACTTTGCCCTGGACCGGGATAAGCTCAGGCAGATCCTTTCCATAGGCGCGCCGGGCAGCCTGAACCAGGCGGCCATGCTGGTCATGAACCTGGTCCTCAATAATTCCCTTGCTTACTATGGCGCCCTGTCTGTTTACGGCGGGAGCGAGGCCCTGGCAGGGGCCGGCATTGTTACCAAAGTCAACTTTCTCTTCTATTCCACCATTATCGGGTGCAGCATAGGCGGCCAGCCCATCATGGGCTTTAACTACGGTGCCCGTAACTATAACAGAGTCAAAAAGACTGCTTCCCTGATCTACCGCTACGCCTTTTTCATCGGGGCTCTGGAGACTGCCGTCTTTTTCCTGTTCCCGGACAGGATCCTGACACTTTTCGGAGGAGGTTCGGAAGGATACCGGGCCTTTGCTTTCCGCTATATGCACGAATTTATGGCCCTGGTGGTCCTGGCCGGCGTCCTGCCGGTATCTATGAACGTTATGGTATCCATCAAAAAACCACTGAGCGGCGTTCTTATCTCACTGTCCAAGCAGCTGGTCCTCATCCTCCTTCTTCTGTTCCTGCCCCGTATCCTGGGAATTGACGGCGTCCTTCTGGCAGGCCCCTGTGCTGACCTTCTGGTCGCCATCGCAGCCTTTATCCTGGTCCGATCCGCTTTCCGGCAGCTGGATGCGAATGCAAAGTCTTTTTTATGAAACAGCAGCGCAGACAGAGCATGCATAACGATGACAGAATGTGCAAAAAACCCCACGGGACTGTCCCGCGGGGTCTTTATACTGCCTGCCGGAACCGCCGATGGCTGATGACAGGCTCTTTTTATGAATCATTTGGTGAATACCGCAATACTGTATCCGGGCAGGGTCAGTACGCCGCTGTCGAAAGTAATCTTCTCTTCGTTCGTATTCAGCACAGCCGACAGCTTCAGCGCGCTGCTGCCGCTGACGCCTGTCAGGTCCTTTTCCGCTGTCTCTGCCCGCAGGTTCATCACGACCAGGACATCTTCCTCTCCTGTATCCGGTCCATAGCGCCGCCAGAAGGCTGCCACGCTGTCATCGCACAGGGCATCTTCCCCTTCCGTCCTGCCTCTGGCAATGGCCGGGAAAGCATTCCGCACCCGGATGACCTCCCGGAACCAGGTCCAAAGGGAGAGCCCATCCTGCATCTGATCCGCCGCCGAAGGGAATTTCATCGGGAAATCATCCATATCGGGCGGTCCGTCACACATATCCAGGTCGTCCGGATCATCGCTCCAGTACATGGGAGCCCGCTTGTTCTCATCCTTTCCGGCCCCTTTCATGCCGATCTCCTCACCGTAATACACAAAGGAGTTTCCGGTCATGAACAGGCTCATGGCATAAGCCATCTTGGTGACAGGCCCCTGGTCGGTCCCGAAATAGCCCGCGCTCCTGGCCATGTCATGGTTGGTATAGAAGGGCGCGTCCACAAAGTCCGGATTGGCATTTCCATAGGCCTCTTCCGCCAGCAGCATTCCCTTTACATAGTCAGACGCTTTGTAAGTGCCGTTCACAATATTGACAATAAAACCGTCCAGACCGGCAAAAGGAAAATCGAACAGGGAGTCGATCCCGCTGCCGTAGAGCCCGGCGATCGTATCCCGGTCTGTCCAGGCCTCTCCTACAAAATAGCAGTCCGGGTCAATGCTGCGGCCGGCCTCTGTCACGAAGCGCAGGAACTCCGTATTGGCTTCCGGATTCACGGTAAAATAGGAGGTCACCGCGTCCAGGCGGAAACCGTCGGCCCCTTTGCCCAGCCAGAAGGCCATGATCTCCCGGATCTCATCGCGGACCGCCTGGCTGGCCAGGTTCAGGTCCGGCATTTCCGACCAGAATCTGGCCTCGTAGTACCAGTCTGTGCCTTCAAGCGGCGCGTATCCGTCCTGGGCCTGCCTGGAAAAATTGTAATAGTCATAATACCTGCAGTAGGAACTGTCCGGCTCCCAGTCGGAAGGGAGTTCCCGCAGATAATCGACCGCTGCCCTGAACCACCCGTTGTCATCCGAGGTATGGTTCAACACCAGGTCCAGATACAGGTGGATGCCCCTCTCATGGCAGTCTTTCACCAGGGCCTCAAAATCCTCCATGGTCCCGAAAGCCGGATCGACCGCGCGGTAATCATCCACGTCGTACTTATGGTAGGTCGACGAGGGGTGGATGGGCGTCAGCCAGATGGCGTCAAAGCCAAGGTCCTGGATATAATCCAGTCTGGACCGGATTCCGTTCAGGTCCCCGATGCCGTCGCCGTTGGAATCACAGAAGGAATAGACGAATATTTCATAGGTCGTACGGTATTTGTCGTCCGGGACATTCTTCTCCAGATCTTTGTTGTATTCCAGCATCTGGACAGAAGAAACAGCGGGCTTTTGGCCGCCCGCTGTCTGATCTGTATTTGCCCCGCATCCTGACAGGCACAGCAGCATGGTCAGCACTGTGCTTAAAAGAACCGCGCAAATTGATCTGTTTTCTTTTCTCATCCTTTCACCGCTCCTGACATGCCTTCCACATAGAACCTCTGCAGATAGAGGAACAGTATGGCGATCGGCAGCGAGATCAGTACCGCGCCGGCCGCGAAACAGGTGTACCACTGGTAGATATACTCCTTCTGCAGCATGTTCCAGAGCCCGATCGCGACCGTGAACTGGTCCGCGTTGGCCCTGCACAGGACCTTGGCGAAGATAAAGTCGACCCAGGGCGCTATGAAGGATGTCATGATGGTATATATGACGATCGGCTTGGACAGCGGCATGGTGATCCTGGTAAAGATCTGCCACTGGGTCGCCCCGTCGATGATGGCCGCTTCATCGATCGCCCTTGGGATCGTATCAAAAAATCCCTTGGAGATCTGGAAGCCCAGACCGGTACAGGCACTGTAGACAATGATCAGGCCCAGCCGGATGGAGGATCCTTCCGTCAGCCCCATGGCCTTCAGGATAAAGTACTGGGCGATCATGGTCATGAATCCGGGGAAAAGGCCCAGGATCATGGCCATATTCATATAGGGCTTTCTCATTTTGAACCGCATGCGGCTGAGCGAATAGGATACCGACAGCACGAAGGAAGTGCTGATGCAGCAGCTGCAGATGGCGATGATCAGTGTATTCATGAACATCCTGGGGAAATTCAGGACGTTCCGGTCCGTCAGCAGCTTTACGTAATTGTTGATCGTGTAGCTCTTGGGCAGGAATGTCTTTGTATACGCTCCCGGCTCCGCGCGGAAGCTGGTAAGGATGATCCATACGATGGGCAGGAGCCAGATCACCGCCAGCACCGCCAGGATTACATGTACGAGCAGGTTCACGATCCTCCTGCGGGGACTTCTGTTGTTATCTTTACTCTTCTTTTCCATTACATGAACGCCTCCTCGTTTTTATAGGAACTGGAGTTCCTGTAGGTGGTCAGCGTGATGATGGTCAGGATGACGAAGGTCATGATACCGATAACAGCGCCGAGGTTGTAATACTGCTGGTCGATCGTCAGCTTGTACAGCCATGTTACCAGAAGGTCCGTCTGACCTGCGGTATCGCCCACATAGGTAGGACCACCGCCTGACAGCAGGTAAATGATATTGAAGTTGTTGATATTGCCTACAAAACTGGCGATCAGGTAAGGGGTCGTGACGAACAGCATGTAGGGCAGGGTTATCTTGAAAAAGATCGTTGCAGGTCCCGCCCCGTCCATTTTGGCCGCTTCATAGAGGTCCTCGGGAATATTCTGCAGGATTCCGGTGACCTGCAGCATGGTATAGGGAATACCGACCCACAGATTGATCACGATGATCGTGATCCTGGCGAGCAGGGCGTTGGTCCAGAAGGGGATCGGTTCGTTGATGAGGCCCAGGTTCTTGAGCAGCACGTTCACGGCACCGGAAGGCTGCAGCATGATATTCATGATCATCAGGGAGACGAACTGGGGCACCGCGATGGAGAGCACGAAGCAGAATCTCCAGAAGCTCTTAAATCTGGTATCCTTGCGGTTGATGACCATGGCCAGGATCATGCCCAGGATATAGTTGAGGAATGTCGCGAATATGGCCCATACGATGGTCCAGGCCAGGACGTGCCAGAACTGACGGCCTATATTGCCTTTCATGTTCAGCACTCTCATGAACTGATGCAGGCCGTCCCAGTCGAACAGGACCAGATGCTCTCCTTCCTTGGAATAGGTCGTAAAAGCCATTGTGATCATGTAGACCAGGGGGACGATATTAAATACCAGTATGCCGATACAGGGAAGTGCCATCAGGGTGATATGAAGGTTGCCGTCGAACAGGCTCCTGAGTTCCTTCCTGAGGCCCGGCACCTCCTCCCCTTTTTCAATCATCCTCTGCAGCTTGTAGGAATGCAGCAGCTGCAGGATCCACAGAGCGATGAATCCCAGGACCACAAAGCATGTGATCACGCCGAAGAGCAGGATCTGCTGGGAGTTGTCACCGGCCTTATACTCATAAATCTGCTTGGCTTCATTCCAGACCTTGCCATGGGCTTCCGTGCCCAGGCTGGGGAGCTTGCTCAGATTATAAAAGCCTTTTTTGACCATGAAGATCCAGAAGGCAATCTCCATCATAAGGACCACGGCGCCTTTCAGGATCTGCTTATGGCCTGCGATGCCGGCTCCCATAATCACAGCGGATATTTTTGTAAATAGATCACCGTGTACCAGCGCGTTTTTCACGGTGACGCGGTCTTCTTTCATATGCTACCTCCGGGGTAAAGGTCTGTCGTTTTAAGGGCGCACGGCACTCTTAAAACGACAGACATCCTAAACTCTTAACGAATGATGCCGGGCATCATGAAAGGGGCATCATTGAAATATGTAAGACTTACTGTACTGCGGAAGTATTCATGGAAGTGTTCATGGCTTCCGTTTTCTCAGCCGCGTTGTCATGGGTCACGCTGCCGGCCACGAGCTCCTTGCCCATGGATTCCGCCGGCGTCCAGTAATTGGCCATGTCAGCCTGCAGGGGCTGTACGATGGAAGCATATTCCATTGTATCCATCTGTGCCTTTGCAAGAGCGTCATCCACGGTAATATTGTTGTCGGTGGGGATAATGTTGCGCAGGTCATAATGGGCCTGCTGGGACTCTGTGCCGGCAAGATAAGCCGCCAGGGCGACCGCTACTTCAGGATGCTCGCTGTAAAGAGGGGTAGCGGGGTTCACGCCGATTCCCTTGGAGCCGGCAAAGGCCTTCATCTGCTTGAGCTCACCATCAAGTGTGAAGGAAGGGGCGGGAGCGATGCCGAGATTATCGCCGTAGGCGTCCACAGCCTTCTGATAATCCCATGTACCGGAGAAGAATGCCTTGGCGTCAGCGTTCGTTCCTACGTCACCGTTGGCGAAGTTGGGATTCGCGACCAGGTCGACCAGATAGTTGGTAACCGCCACAGCCTTGTCACCGCTGAAGTCAAAGCCCGCGTCGGCATCACTGCCGTCAGCACCGAACAGGGTGCATCCGTTGGCTACATAGAAGGCAGCGATATACCAGGAGTTGTCCAGGGGGAATGCTACCTTGCCTTTTTCAAGCATGGCGTCCAGGGATTTGATATCCTCATCCGAGAATACGGACTTGTCATAGAACATGAACCATGTGTTGCCGGTGAAAGGAAAGCCATAGACGGAACCGTCATAGCTGACCGTGTTCACCGTGGTCTCCGAGTTATTGGCCTTCATAGTCTCCACATTGGATCCGCCCAGCTCGGCAATGCCGCCGGTCTTGATCAGGTCCGGGATCTGGTCATTCGCGAACATGTAAACATCCGCGCCGACACTGGGGTCTGTTCCGATGTTGGTCTTGGCGTCACCCTCTGAGCATACGCCGTATTTGAAGGTGATCTTCCACTCCGGATGTGCCGCTGCGAAGGCTTCGCACTGGGTCTGGAGCCACTTGCCGTTGTCATCGGACTGGTCTTCCTGGGGACCCCATACCGTGACGGTCACATCAACCGCTTCGCCGCTGTCCGCGGGAGCCGCATCTCCGCCTGAGGAGCCGCCTGAGGAGCCGCCGCAGCCCGCGAGCACGCAGACGCACAGCACCATTGTCATCATTGCTGCCAAAAGCTTTTTCATTTTTTTCCCTCCTTAAAAATAATGTTGCTTTATTTACTGATCCGTGTGGTGCCTCCGGATCTGTTTCACAATGACCGCCGCGCCGCGGCTACGCTCTCCCCTTCTATATATTCGAAAGGAATCATTTCGTGGACCGCGGAGCTTCCGTAGCTGATCCGCATCAGCAGATCATCAACGCTCTTTTTTGCCAGCAGGGCTGTATCCTGCCGGATGGTAGACAGGCGGGGGATGGAGTATCTGGCATAGGTCAGCCCGTCAAAACCTATGACCGAGATATCTTCGGGAACAGACAGGCCCATGTCCCGGATGGCCCTGATCATGCCCAGGGAAATCGAATCACTGATTGCAAAGACCGCGGTCAGATCGGGCGATCTTTCCAGCAGTATTTCCGCGGCCCGGTAACCGCTTTCCGCCGAATACGTGCAGGGCTGGTAATCCTTCTCAAAATCGAAGGCGATCCCGTTCTTCTCCAGTTCCTGAACAGCCCCCAGTATCTTTCCGTTCATGCGTCCGTTCCTGTAATCCGTCAGATACCCACCCAGGATGCCGATCCTTGTATGACCCCGGGACAGCAGTTTGTCCATGGCATATCCGCCGGCCTCATAATAATCGGTCGTAAAGCTGGAAAGATTGTCGAAGCCCAGATCCTGCGCGCCCGCCGTGACGAGCACACACGGCAGGTTTATTTGCGAGAACTGATTTCGGAATGAATTCAGATACCCTCCAAGGAAAATGATGCCCTTGGGCTTGTTGGAAGCGACGATCCGGACGGCCGTCTCCACTTCGTTGTCCGTTTCCCCAATGAAATGGACATTGATATTCTCATCATAATTTCTCATCCTGATCTGGATTTCTTCCAGAATGGACTCAAAAAAAACATTTTTGCTGCCGCGGACGATAATGGACACTTCTGATGACATTACCTGTTTCAGCATCCTGGCATTGGAATTGGGCTGATACTTGCATTCCCGAATGACGCGGTTTATCTTTTCTCTCGCTTCATCACTGACATCCGCCCTGTTGTTGATTACCCTGGATACAGTCCCGATGCTGTAGCCGGATTTCCGTGCTATGTCTTTGATCGTTGTCATGATTCCGCCTTCACGGTATGAGCTGTTCCTGTTATCGTTACCGTTAACGTTTCCATCAATATTATACCACTTTTCATCAGCAGTTTGTCAACCAGCTGATGAAAAGTTCATTACCACATATCACCTCCGCAAATGCCGGATTTTGTCGTCCCTGCTTACGGCTCTGATCATGCTTTCCAAATATCCATGCTTACAAAAATACCCACGGGTCTGTCGCCCGTGGGTATTTCTCATCTGCTGATCAGCAGCCATATTATCAATCCCAGAATCCGGAAGGATCTTCCGGTTTCTCAGGAGCCGGTTCTGTAAAAAACGAATCTGTACTGTCCATAAATGTATCAGCGGTGAAGTAATTATCGGAATAATTCTCCGGAGCTTCCGGTTCCTTCAACACACTGCTGCCCGTCTGCGGCTGATCCTGCGCGGCCGGTTCATCCGGCGCAGGACCTGCGGACGGCGCAGGCGTGCTGCCGGCAGGCGGCACAGGATTTCCGTAATCCGGTACAGATGACGGGCCGCTGCCGGGTCCCATCGGATTTCCGGCATAACCGGATATCCCTGCTGCGCCATCCGGATATGGCGGCAGCACATTCGAAGCCTGGGCTGCTTTTTTCTTTTTCCTGCTGATCAGGGTGACGGCCAGGATAATGAGCAGAATCACGCCCACTATGACGCCGGCGAACAGGAGCATATTGGATCCCGGTATTTCGGTCGCGTCCAGCAGGTACATCCTGACATTAGAGTCCGAAGTGGTCAGGTCCAGATACCCCAGCGCTTCTTCATAAAAAGAAACAATCTCGGGATCTGTCAGTGTTGTCAGTTTGCCGGTCACTTCCACATAGTCCGGTAAAGACGCCCAGTCATCTGTTTCTCCCAACAGTGTATTCAGATCATCCAGCGCCTTAATATCCTCTGTATTCGAGATCTTCAGAGACATAAGCGTGGAATCTTCCAAAAGGATCATATAGTACTGATCCACGCCGCTGGTGAAGCCGCCGCCATTGCTGTCGGACCCGACTGTCAGGGAACTCTTCGATTCCGCATAATTTCCAATGGGATAATAGACCTGTAATGTAACGAATTCACCTTCCGGAAATTCCTCACCGCTGGCAATGATCTCATTCAGATTCACCGCATCTCTGGCCTGCAGAAATTTGGAATTGGAATGGAAGAGATTACTGAGGCCCGCAATCACCGCAACGACCGCGAAGGCGAGCACGACACGCAAAATGATATACAGGATCGTCCCCGGAATACCTCTCTTTTTTTTCGGATCCATATTCTTGCTCCTTTCGCCGGGATCCGCCTTACGGCCGGCTGTCCCGGTCAGATCTGCTTATTTACTATCAGTATATCACAATCCGGCATCTGCTATTCCCTGATTCCGCAAATCGCAGTCACCGCTGCGCTTTCTGCCGCCTGAACAGTGTCTCGTGCAGAGAGATCCATTTGTCAGCCAGGCATACGATCCATGCTTCCCTTGACAGAGGGATGCTGGTCAGCGTCAGCGGCCACATATGGCTGCTGATGACATGGCTCACATCCGCGTCCACATCAAAAAACTTCTGCGCGTTCCGGCATGCCCTCTTCGGGTGGCTGAACCCGTGCAGGTGGTGGGAACCGTCTCCGTCATAATGCCAGTCATACAGATAAAAATCATGCAGCATGGCACCGGTCAGCAGGGTCCGCTGATCCGCATGCAGTGAAAGGGCCTTATTGATCTTTAAGCTCAGTCTGGCGACACTCTCACAGTGCTCATAGGTCGATACATCCCCGTGCTGGATGTATTTTTTCATTTCCTGCACGTGCTCGTCCTTCTGCAGCTCCTCCAGAATCTGGTTGATTTCTTTGTACTGACTTAACTCGGTATATTTCTTCATTCTGTCCTTCGTTTTTCCGTTTTCAGCGTTTAATCGGGCTGCTGGCCGTCATGGGCTTTCCATGCGCATTCCGTTACCGCGAGATCCGTAAAGACAGCTGTAAAACTGGAATCCTCCGGAGAACACGCGTAAATGCCGAACCGTACTTTCCCTTTTCCCTCATGCAAATGGCAGACCCGCATTTGTTTCCAGATCTGACCGTCTTCCGAGCATTCGATACAGTAACCTGAATAATTCACCGATTCTTCGGTGATTGCGGAAAAACCGCGCTGTTGCTACGTTTTCAACCACATATTGTTTCACCTTTCGAGTGTAGATATTG
>CADAOZ010000019.1 GCA_902789735.1 uncultured Lachnospiraceae bacterium | reverse complement strand
AATCGTTCCACTCTCATTTGAGCCCGTCCGCGAGGTGACTCGAACACCCGACCTACCGCTTAGGAGGCGGTCGCTCTATCCAACTGAGCTACGCAGACATATTCCATTTTTGGTTTATTTCCGGGCTTTTTCAGGAGGCGGATCCTCTACCCTGCTGAGCTGCGGAAACAAAGATATGCGGAAAGAGAAACAGAACATGTATTCTATTACTCTCTGTTCCTCTTTCTGCGAACATATCCATTATAACCGCTTTTCCTGAAATATCAATCTCTTTTTTTTCTATTCTTTTCGTTTTCTTTTTTTCTTTCTATTTCCATTTCAATTCTGCAGGCTGCCGCTCTTCCACCCTCTTCAGCCAAAATGGATCTCTCCCTGCATCCATACTGTCCCTTTAAAGCGGCGGCCGGGGGCCGGCTCGCCATAGAGATCTTTTTTATTGATGCAGAGGGTGAATTTCAGGTCATTGCAGTCAATGACCATGACATACACTTCCTCCAGTGTATAAGGATTCCTGGTCAGCCTGCAGTGCACGATCTCGCCAAGTACGTTGTAGAGATCACACTCCACCCCGGTGGGCATAAAGGTGGAATCGACCAGAGAATAAATATCCTCCTGCTGCTGGATCCGTCCCAGGATCACAGAGTAGGTATCCATATCCCCCAGGGTCAGGTCCTTCATGGCATTTTCATCCCCGGTCCTGGCGGCCGTCATCAGCTTCTTACGGCGGACGGCCTGGCTTTTGACCATCTGCATTTCCTGTTCCGTTTTTTTAATCGGCAGCATGACCGTACCCTCAATGGACAGGGCTGATAAAGCAGCGCTGGTCCCCGGCTGCTGTTCTCCGGTCATACCTCCGTTTTTCAAAAAATCAACCGTATTACGAAGACGGAAGATCAGGGTCACGCCCAGCTTCAGATCGTCGCAGATCCCCAGATAGCTGTAACCGTCCATCCTGGGTTCTACAGTGATTTCCTCCATGGTGCTGATATGACCGTTGAACATATACGGGAACATATCCTCATAGATGAATTCTTCATCCTCGTCATATTCACCGACCAGTGTAATGCCGTAACCTTCTCCCAGATCCAGGGAAAACTCTGTTCTCATGGACTCCGTCTCCGGCGTACTGCTCTCGATGTGCCGGATGGTCGTATAGGACCGCTGGGACGCTTTATGCATGATATCATCCATCAGGTTCAGCCGGTCCAGATTTTTCATAGGCTCCGAAAAGCCAATCGCTCTGAAATAAGTGTGCATAAATAATTTTTACTTCTGTATACGAAGTTCGGTCTGACCGCCCATGTAAGGACGAAGAACCTCGGGGATGGCGACACTGCCGTCTGCCCGCAGGTTGTTCTCAAAGAAGGCGATCAGCATTCTGGGAGATGCCACAACGGTATTGTTCAGAGTGTGGGCAAGGGTAATCTTTCCATCCTTCTCCTTGAAACGGATCTTCAGTCTCCTGGCCTGCGCGTCGCCCAGGTTGGAGCAGCTGCCGACTTCAAAGTATTTCTTCTGTCTGGGAGACCAGGCTTCTACGTCACAGGATTTGACCTTGAGGTCGGCCAGATCGCCGGAGCAGCATTCCAGGGTCCTGACAGGAATATCCAGGCTTCTGAACATTTCTACCGTGTAGGCCCACATTTTGTCGTACCACTTCATGGAATCCTCGGGTCTGCAGATAACGACCATTTCCTGCTTCTCAAACTGGTGGACACGGTAAACGCCTCTTTCCTCGATACCATGGGCACCGATTTCCTTACGGAAGCAGGGAGAATAAGAGGTCAGGGTCAGAGGAAGGCTGTCGCTGTCCACGATTTGGTTGATGTATTTACCGATCATGGAATGTTCGGAGGTACCGATCAGATACAGGTCCTCCCCTTCGATCTTGTACATCATGGCTTCCATTTCCGCGAAGCTCATAACGCCGGTCACGACCTCGCTGCGGATCATGAAAGGAGGGATATGATAATTGAAGCCCTTGCCGATCATGAAATCCCTCGCGTAGGCAAGTACCGCGGAATGAAGCCTGGCAACATCGCCCATCAGATAATAGAAGCCTTTACCTGCAACACGGCCGGCGGACGCATTGTCCAGACCGTTCAGAGCTTCCAGAATATCCGCGTGATAGGGAATCTCAAAATCCGGAACAACGGGCTCGCCGTATTTCTGGATCTCCACATTTTCACTGTCATCCCTGCCGATCGGAACAGAAGGATCAATAATGTTGGGAATGGTCAGCATGATCGTACGGATCCGCTCATCAGCCTTTCTCTTGATCTCGTCCAGTTCGGCCAGACGGGCATCATCCTGCTTGCTGGCCGCGATAGCAGCATCAAACTTGGCCTTCAGCTCCGCTGCCAGAGCGTCGTTCCCCTGCTTCTGCGCCTTTTTCATCTGACCCATGATCGCGCCGTTGGCCTTGGCTGCTTTATTTTTGGCAGCCCTGATCTGATCGGATTCCTTCTGAGCGCTCCTTGTCTTTTCATCCAGTTCGATGACTTCATCTACCAGCGGAAGTTTTTCATCCTGAAATTTCTTTTTAATATTCTCCTTGACGATTTCCGGGTTCTCTCTCAGAAAATTAATATCAATCATGATCTGTTCCTTTCCTTACTTGCGTATCTTTTTATAGAAAACCTGTCCGGTCTCAGACCTGCAGATTTTATATTTTAATTCTGGTCCGGTCCGCTGCATTCGGCGGCCGGTCACCTCCTGTATGTAAGGAGGCTTTTTCATTGAAACGGCTATTATTATAGCATGATTATCCCTGCTCCGGATAATTATTTACGGATTCTCCTGTGCCTGTTTTACCTTCCATTCTTACAAAAGGTATCCTGAAAGGCATCCTGAAAGGTATCCTGAGAGGCATCCGCATTATCCGCGACCGTTATTCGGATGTGATCCTGTCAATGATCTTTTCCAGATCCTCGGCTGTATAGAAATCAATCTCTACTTTACCGCCGCCGGTCCCTCTGGTATGGATGGCTACTTTGGTCCCCAGGGACGATTTCAGGCGGTTTTCCAGCTCTCTGTAGATTCTTTCCAGTGATTCATCCTTCTGTACAGGTTCCTTTTTTTTGGGCACCTTACCGATGTTTTTAATGATCTTTTCCGTATCACGGACCGTAAGATGCTCTTCCATGATCTTGAGAGCGATCAGATACTGCTCCTCCGGTATCAGGACAGAAGCCAGGGCCCTGGCATGTCCCATGGAAATCTCCCCCTGTTCCACCATGTTCTGGACGCGTTCATCCAGTTTCAGAAGCCGAAGGGCATTGGCGATCACAGGCCGGCTCTTGGAAACACGTCCGGCAATCTCCTCCTGGGTCAGTCCGAACTCCTCCATCAGCCTTTTATAGGCCCTGGCCTCCTCCATAGGATTCAGGTCCTCCCTTTGCAGGTTCTCGATCAGGGAAAGCTCCATGATCTTCTGATCATCATATTCCCGGATAATAACAGGGACTTCTTTCAGTCCGGCCTTCATGCAGGCCCGCCATCTTCGCTCGCCAGCGATGATCTCATAATAGCCGTCCCGTTTCTGGACCATGATCGGCTGGATCAGTCCGTACTGGCGGATCGAATCTGCCAGTTCCTCCAGGGCATCCTCGTCAAAGGTCTTTCTGGGCTGGCTGCGGTTGGGCTCGATCTGGGAGACCCGCAGTGTCGTTTCCCGGCGCCTGCGCTCCGTCCTGTCCCTCTGTATGTTTTCCTTTTCTTCTTCCAATGTTTCACGTGAAACATTTTCTTCTGATTCATCTGCCGGAATCTGCTCCGCAGCGTCCTCTTTCTTCTGAACTTCTTCTGCCTTTGGCGCCGACTGCGGAATCAGGGCATCCAGTCCCCTTCCAAGACCTCCATGCTTTCTTGCCATTTATTTATCCTTCCCCTGTATAACTTCTTTGGCCAGTTCCCTGTATGCCTGGGCCCCGGACGATTTTGTGTCATAAATGGTGATCGGCTCCCCATAACTGGGCGCTTCCGCCAGACGGATGTTTCTGGGAATCAGTGTATTATAGACATTCTGATCCACATTTGCCTTTACGTTCTCCACCACCTGCTGAGACAGATTGGTTCTGCCGTCATACATGGTAAAGACAATACCTTCAATATCCAGCCTGCTGTTCAGACGGCTCTTGACCAGGTTGATAGTATGGATCAGCTGGCTCAGTCCTTCCAGCGCGTAATATTCACACTGAATCGGAACCAGGACCGTATCTGCCGCAGTCATGGCATTGACTGTCAGGACATTCAGAGACGGCGGGCAGTCCAGCAAAATAAAATCATAATCATCCTGAATAAAATCCAGCGTATCCCGCAGTATAAATTCTTTATGACTGATACCGATCAGTTCAATCTCCGCCGCGGCCAGATTGATATTGGAAGGAATCATATCCACATTTGGGATAACATCCCGGAGAATCGCTTCATTCACGCTGCAGTCATCCAGCAGCAGTTCATAGACTGTATTTTCCTGAGCGTTCTTATCCACACCAAAGCCGCTGGTCGTATTGCCCTGAGGATCAATATCAATGATCAGCACCCGCTGCCCCTGCTCGGCCAGGGCCGCTGTCAGGTTAATGGAAGTGGTGGTCTTGCCAACTCCGCCTTTCTGATTGGCTACCGCAATTATTTTTCCCATGCTTTTCTTTATAGATCCGGTCTCCGCTGCCGGAGACCGTCTGTCCTTTCTCCCTGTATCCGGGGAATATCTGTTTTCAGAGCGGACCTCTGTTCCGGCTTTAACACACTGCCGGTAAATCCGCAGATTTAACTATACCACAAAATGAAACCGGAATCTCTTAGTTTTCCGGGATCATCTGTAGTCTGCCTTTCTTTAATGCAGCGGTTCTTTGGAAGGGGTACCTGCTTTTCTGGGATATTTGCCGGGTGTGGCCTTAATCTTCCGGATCAGCAGCAGAATCCTCTGATAATCTGTCCCCGGCAGGATAAAACGGATCTTGTCTTCCAGTTTTCCCCCAAGAATCGTAACAGCTTTTCCACTTTCCTTCAGTTCCTCCTCCGCCTTTTCGGATTTGTAGGAGATGAACAGCCCGCCCTGTTTTATAAAAGGCAGGCAGTATTCGGAAAGGGTGCTGATGTTGGCAACCGCCCTGGAACAGCACAGATCATATTGTTCCCGATACTGTTTATTCCTGGCCAGTTCTTCCGCCCTGGCATGCACGGTACGGACATTGGCAAGCCCCAGCTGTTCCACCGTATCGTCCAGAAAGCGGATCCTTTTGTTGAGGGAATCCATCAGCGTTACCTGCAGGCCCGGGTATACAATGGCCAGAGGCAGGCCCGGAAATCCGGCGCCTGTACCCACATCGATCAGTCTTGAACCCTCCGGCATGGCCTGACCGGATATGGCCTTTATAAAAGACAGGCTGTCTACAAAATGCTTTGTATAGACTTCTTCCATATCCGTGATGGCCGTCAGATTCATGACCTGGTTCCACAGGATCAGGTTTTTATAATAGGTCAGGAACTGCTTTTTCTGCATATCCGAAAGCCTGATGCCGAAAGAATCCAGCTGTTCCTCAAATCGTTGTTCCACAGCGGATTGTTTCACGTGAAACATTTCTGTATGGAAATATTCCTCCGTAATCCGCTCTTTGCCTTTTTTTTCTTCTTCCAGTTTAATTATTTTATCCGTCATCTTTATTCCAGTATCGCTGCGGCTGTGCCGGACCTGTCCTGTACGGACTGCCTGCAGATTACACAGTTTACGCCGCTCTAGTAAATATATTTGATATCTTCTTTTTTTACATCATACTGTTCCAGAAAGTTTTCCATATCTTCATCCGTTCGGATCAGCATTCTGTCAGAGAATTCACCTGTCGCGTTCCGGATCAGGCCGCCGGTCTTTTCCCCTGTGCAGATGCTGGACCGGATGGCCGGTGTATACTGACTGCGGTCATATTCCTCTTTTTCAATTTTCTTCTTTTTATTCCAGAACATTTTCATTCCTCCTGAAATAATGAACCGGCTCCTGACATTTCTCCGGATCTGTGTGTATTTTTTCATTATTTGAAGTGTATCACATGTATTTGTCCAGTTCCACAAATCAAAGAGGAATGTTTCACGTGAAACATTCCCCTTCGATATCATCTTATTTTCTTCCTTTGATCTTTTCCAGATAGATCAGCAGGACAGAAACATCTGCCGGCGTAACGCCGGATATTCTGGATGCCTGCCCGATAGAGGAAGGCATAAATTCCTTCAGTTTCTGTCTTGCTTCCAGACGCAGGCTCTCCACCTGATCATAATCGATTCCCGCGGGAATCCTCTTATTCTCCAGTTTCTCGAACTGGCTGACCTGTTTTTTCTGCCGCTGGATATATCCTTCGTAGCGGATATTGATTTCCACCTGCTCCCGTACCGCTTCCGGAAGTTCTTTCCTGTCCGGATCCAGGGGCGCCAGTTTCTCATAGGACAGTTCCGGTCTGCAGAGAAGCTCCGCCAGGGAACAGGCTGTCTTCAAAGGCGCGGAACCGATCGATGCCAGATATTCCTGGTTGGCTGCGGCCGCTCCAATCTTTACAGATTTCAGCCTTTCGATTTCTTCGGCGATGGCTTTTTCCTTATAGCAGACATAATCGTATTCTTCCTGGCTGATCAGACCCACCTGCCATCCGTATTTGCGAAGACGCAGGTCCGCGTTATCCTGACGGAGCAGGAGCCTGTATTCCGCTCTGGATGTCATCATTCTGTACGGCTCTCTGTTATCCTTGCTGACCAGGTCATCGATCAGAACACCGATATAAGCTTCCGACCGTTTCAAGATCAGGGGTTCCCTGCCTTTGATCTTCATGGATGCGTTAATGCCTGCCAGCAGTCCCTGAGCTGCTGCCTCTTCATAACCGCTGCTGCCATTGAACTGACCGGCGCAGAAGAGCCCATCCACATCCCTGGTCTCCAGGGAAAGCTTCAGCAGGTTGGCATTGATACAGTCATATTCAATGGCGTAGGCGTTCCTGACAATAACACAATGCTCCAGTCCGGGAACAGTCCGGTACATGCGCTGCTGCACATCATCCGGCATGGAGGAGGACATGCCATCCACATAGACTTCATTGGTATGTCTGCCTTCCGGCTCAATGAACACATGATGCCTGTCCTTGTCCCCGAACTTGACGACCTTATCCTCAATGGAGGGACAATATCTGGGGCCGGTTCCTTCGATGATGCCCGCGTAAATAGGAGACCTGTCCAGGTTGGCACGGATAATATCGTGGGTCTCCTGATTGGTATAGGTCAGGTAACAGGGTACCTGCTCGATCTGGACATCTTCCGGGTTCGTCGAATAGGAGAAAGGAATGACCTTTTTATCCCCCGGCTGGATCGTCATTTTTGAATAATCGATCGTACGTCCGTCCATACGGGCCGGCGTGCCGGTCTTGAACCTGCGCAGGGGAATCCCGATATCACCAAGGGCGTCTTTCAGATATGTGGATCTCTGCATACCGCCGGGCCCGGTCTCTGTAATGGATTCACCGACCAGACATCTGGCGTTCAGGTAAGTACCTGTACATATGATCGCAGCCCTGCAGTCATAGACCGTACCTGTATGGATTCTGACACCGGTGACCCTGCGGCCTGTTTCCGTTTCCTCCGTCAGGATTTCTGACACTTCCGCCTGCCGGATCTGCAGGTTCTCCTGGTTTTCCAGCACCTTACGCATTTCCCGGGAGTATTCCGCCTTATCCGCCTGGGTCCTGAGAGAGTGGACAGCCGGTCCTTTGGAAACATTGAGCATCTTGGACTGGATAAATGTCTTATCGATATTCTTACCCATTTCCCCGCCCAGGGCGTCGATTTCCCTTACCAGATGTCCCTTGGAAGAACCCCCTATATGAGGATTGCAGGGCATCATGGCGATGCTGTCCACATTCATGGTAAAAATGACTGTCTGCAGACCCAGCCTGCTGCAGGCCAGGGCGGCTTCACATCCGGCATGACCGGCGCCGATCACACATACATCCGTGGAAATATGATATTCCATATATATTTCCTTTCCATATTACAGCAGATCAAACTGCTGCCTGATTTCTCTTTATATTCAATCTGTATTTCTTCTGCTGTTTCCAAATTGTTTCACGTGAAACATTCTGTACCGGATGGATTGTTTCTCACGAATCCGCTTCCCTGTTCATGAATGAATTGAATCCGGCAGGAACATTCCATTGTCCTTTACATGTTTCACGTGAAACATTCCTGGATTTGTCATTGGAAATTGTTTCACGTGAAACAATTTTAAACCGCGGCAGATTTAAAGACCGATTCAGGATTATACCATCTCCGTGAAAATCTCTCAATATACATAATACATATCAAATCATAGTCTGAACCGACTGCGCCTGAAACGGGAATTCATGTAAACAAAGCAGAGTATGCCGCGCAAGTTCATCATCCTTATAAAGTGTTTCCCAAATTCGATTGTTTCACGTGAAACATTATTTACCCAGACAGAATTTGGAGAATATTTCTTCCACTAGATCATCCTCGACCGCTTCCCCGATGATCCTGCCCAGGGCGGAATAGGCAGTCATCAGATCAATGGAAAAGAAATCTTCACTCATTCCATCCTCAATACTCTGTCTGACCAGCCGCATAGCGGTCAGGGCTTCTTCCATGGCTGCCATCTGTCTGGCGTTGGTCAGATAAATCTCATTGTTATGCATGATCTTACCGGTCCGGAACATATCCTCCAGCAGTTCTGCCAGCTCCTGCAGGCCGTCACCGGTCGACAGAGAACAGGAGATGACAGGAGGAACTGTTTTTCCTTCAAACAGGTCAACAGCGTCCGAAATATCCGTACCTGCTTCCAGATCATTCTTATTGAGCAGGACAATACAATGGCTGCCTTCCGCCATCCGTTCGGATATCATTTCCGCGATCCTTCTGTCCTCCTCACTGACACTGGAAGAAGAATCCATCAGGAACAAGATCAAATCTGCCTTTTCGACCGCGTCCACCGCTTTCCTGATTCCGATCTTTTCCACCTTGTCCTCTGTATCATGTATGCCTGCCGTATCCGTAATATGCAGTACGACACCGTTCATCCGGACAGATTCACTGATTGTATCTCTGGTCGTTCCGGCTACATCCGTTACAATGGCAATCTCATCCCCGGCCATATAGTTGAGAAGAGAAGATTTGCCCGCGTTGGGCTTACCGGCAATAACGGTGCGGATGCCTTCCTTCATAATCCTGCCGTCTTCCTCATTGTGTATAATGACGGTCATCTGGCTGATCAGGTCATCACATACTTCCGCCAGATGTTCCGGATACCCCTGCAGGTCATAGCTGTCCGGGTCGTCCAGGGCAGATTCAATAAAAGCCAGTTCATACAAAATCCTGCTTCTCAAGTCCTTTACTTTATCGGAAACTGCTCCGTTCAGCTGGGACAGGGCGTTCTTTCTGGCAAATTCATTGGAGGAGGAAATCAGATCCATCACCGCTTCCGCTTCCGACAGATCGATCCTGCCGCCCAGAAAAGCCCGCTTGGTAAACTCTCCGGGTTCAGCCATCCTGGCGCCAGCCGCCAGCACCAGATCCAGGACACGCTTCATAATAAAGGGACCGCCATGGGTATTGATCTCGACTGTATCCTCCGTCGTATAACTGCCGGGCGCTTTCATCAGGGAGACCATGACTTCATCGATCTTATTTTCCTTTTCATCCACAATGTAACCGTAATGAATGGTATTGGTCTTCCAGGACGCCAGTGTGCTGACGCCTTTTTTATTCCTGTAGACTTTCGCCGCAATCTCGATTGCTTCCGGTCCGCTGATCCTGACGATACCGATGCCGGATTCCGATATGGCTGTCGCGATAGCCGCTATGGTATCTGACTGTACATGATCAAATGTGAGTGCCATCTGTTTTCTCCATCTGTTTTTTTTCTTTTTCTGGTCTCTGATATAAAAAAAATCAGATATACCTCATTATAAGGTATATCTGACTTTTTAACACAGTCATTTATTCTTCTGTTACGGCCGGGCTCTCCGCAATGGCGTCCGCGGCGGGAGCGGAATTTTCATTTCTGAACTCTTTGGCTTCCCGTACAGGCTGAGAACCATCCCTCCTTGCCCTGAAATCAGAATTTCTTCTGTTTCTGGGCTGCTTCTTCAGTGTTACGATGACTCTTCTGTAAGGCTCTTCACCTTCACTGTAAGTGGTAACAAATCTGTCATTCTGAAGAGAAGAGTGGATGATCCTTCTCTCATAAGGATTCATGGGCTCCAGTGTAACAGGCTTTCTGGACCTCTTGACCTTGGACGCGATGTTCTTTGCCAGATTTTCCAGTGTCTGTTTTCTGCGCTCTCTGTAATTCTCGGTATCCGCCTTGACATGAATATATCCGTCAATCCCCTTATTCACTACAAGTGATACAAGATACTGCAGGGAATCCAGTGTCTGTCCCCGTTTGCCGATCAGAGTTCCCATATCATCACCCTGCAGGTCGATGACCAGGATGCCGTTTTCCTCATTGTACTGGGTCTTCACAGCGACATCCAGCTTCATGGCTTCAAATACATCTTTGAGGAATGTATTGGCTTTTTCATTGATCGCGGCAATCTGTTCCTCTGACAGTTCAGGCTTTTCCGCCTTTTTGCGGGGCGCAGCCTTTACTTCTGTTTCTTTGTTTTCCTGCTGGCGGCCCTGTTCCTTCTGTTCAGCAGCCGCTTTCTTTCCGCGGCCCCGGCTGTTCTTTCTGCCCCGGTTCCTGTTCTCGCGTTTTGCCTTCTTTTCGGAATTGTCAGCGCTTTCTTCCGCGGCCTGGCCGGCAGCGGCCTTCTTTTCAGGTTCTTCTTTTTTCTGTTCCTTCTTCTTTTCAGATTCTTCCTTTTTCTGCTTCCTGACAGGTTTCTCCTTAACAGGCGCCTCAGCCTTTTCAGCCTTTTTTCTGACAGGCTCAGCGGGAGCGGCAGCTTCAACGGCCTTTTTGACAGGCTCCTTCTTTTCTTTTACAGGCGCCTCGGCTTTTTGGGTAACTTCAGGTCTGACTTCCGCCATTACTTTCTTTCTGGCCCTGATTTTTGCCGGTCTTGCGTTGAAAAATCCAAGGAATCCTCTGCTTCCATGATCGATCACGGAATAATCAAGATTATCAATGGTAACCTTTAACTGGATCAGGGCGTTATTTATGGCATCCTGTTCCGTATTTCCCGTTACCTCAATATATTCCTGAGACATTCTATGTCCTTTCTGAATGAATCCAATTATTTATTTATCCTCTGAATCATAACTCCGGTTAAGCATATTCGCTTTTGCTGTCAGAGAACCGGACTTGTATTTTCTGGACTGATTTGCTTTTTTCTTTTCTTCCAGCTTTTTCTCATCGGATCTGGATAACGATGTGCTGTAATTTCTTGTGGAAGATCCGCTTTTGGAAGCCGCGTAATGAACATTGCCTTCTTTCTGCTTCTTCTCGTTGTACTTTTCCATGTTCTTTTCGATCATGGCATCAATATCCATTTTGTCGATATGCTTGTTCATGAAAACCTGGATAATGGATCTGACCACAGCGCTCGCGATCCAGTAAATACCCATACCGGCAGGCAGAGTATAGCAGAAGAAAGCAGACATGATCGGCATCATCAGGTTCATGGACTTCATGGTGGCTGCTGTCTGATCATTGCCGTTATTATCAGCAGTAGGCATCATCTTGATGTTGATGAACTGGGTAGCTGCTGCCAGAACAGGAACCATGATTGCCGCGAACATGCCCAGCCATGCCTTATCCGCGAAGGATGTCTTCAGCAGGAAACTGGGTGAATTGGCGATATTAATGCCCAGGAAATTGTTATAGGTCGTCAGCTTGGATACTGTGCTGTCGATAGAAGAAGAAAGCGCCGCGAAATTTTCTTTCAGAATGGCCCAGTCAGCTGTATTGCACTTATTGAGCACATCGATCACGATATTATGGGCTGCTTCTCCGCCGGCTGCGAAAGTATCACTGGAGATATTCTTGGAAAACTGAGCCGCGCCGGACAGTGTGGAAAGAACTTTACCTGCAGGATCTGCCGCGTACAGTTCTTCCGCCAAAGGAAAGAACGCTGCCTTGACCGTCTCCAGATAAGCAGGGATATTATAAAATACCCTGTACAGACCGAACAGGATCGGCATCTGGATCAGCAGCTGGACACAGCTGCCTGCAGGGTTTACGCCGTATTTGGCATATACTTCCTGGGTCTCTCTCTGCTGAGCGGTAACGGAAGCTTCATCCGTTTTTCCCTTGTACTTGTTCTGGATCTTATTCAGCTCCGGCTGCATCTTTCTCTGCAGCTTGGAGAATTTCTGCTGCTTATAGGTCAGGGGAAGCATCAGTACATTTACCAGAATGGTCATGATAATGATGGCAAGACCTACATTTGGAAGTCCAATCATGCTCAGCAGCTCAAAGATCTTGTCCATGACCCACCCGAGCAGTGTCGCGATGGGGCCGATGATCCTTCCGCTGTTCTTGGTTAAAAGCATGGAATACAAATTCGTATCCTCCTGTTTTTCTACTAATGTTTACTTGTCATTTACGGAACCGGATCGTATCCTCCGTGAGAAAAAGGATTGCATCTTAAAATTCTCCAGACAGCCAGAAGACCGCCTTTCAGCGGACCGTATTTTTCAATTGCCTCCAGTCCGTACTGAGAACATGTCGGTATATAGGGACACCGGGTATGTTTGAGAGGAGAAAGATATTTCTGATAAAAACGGATTGCTTTAATCATGCCTTTTTTTATCATAGATTCCTGCCTTTCCGGCTAACTGCAGCAGCGCGTACTCTATCCTGTGATAGTCGGCATCTCTGGCCGCCTGACGCGCCACGACTGCCATGTCCAAACCACTATTGAACATCTGCTCATGCAGCCGATAGCTTTCTCTGATCAATCTTGTGATCCTGTGTCTCACAACGCTGTTTCCTACCTTTTTACTGACGGATATCCCGATTCTGTTACGGCCGAGGCCGTTCCCACACACATACAGGACCAGATATCTGTTTACGTAGGATTTTCCGGTGCTATAGCAATTTCTGAACTGTTCTGTTTTTTTAAGAGATTCCATTTTCTCTCCGTATTTTTCTTTCAGTTTTGGGCTTAATTGCTCCTAAAAGAAAAAGCCACATTGCTGCGGCTTAAGCTGATAATCTCTTTCTACCTTTTGCTCTTCTGGCTTTCAGGACTTTTCTTCCGCCGGGTGTGCTCATTCTTGCTCTGAAACCATGAACTTTGGAACGCTGCCTTTTCTTAGGCTGGAATGTCATTTTTGCCATTTATATTATCCTCCTTGACTTTTCTGAAACGAATGACAGCCGCCGCGGATCCGCGGAGCTGATTAAAAAACCCGCCGTTCTGTGTGGTAAACAGCTACATAATTATATACAATCATCCAATTTCCGTCAAGCGGAAAACAACGTTTTTACGCGCTTTTCCGGGGTTTGAAAGCCTTCCGCATAATACAATATTTAGTAAAATAATATTTTTTTTCACTACATCTTGATTCAGAAAAGTTATCCACATTTCCACAATTTATTTTATTCACTATCCACATATTGTGTATAGCCTGTGGATAACCCGCTGTTTTCCGGTATTTTTTCCTGATATATGGCATATTTATGGGAATTTATCCTGTTCACATCCGGCATGTACATATGTTTTTCTTTTGTTGACAGCATATTTTTTTCACAGGTTATTCACTATTTTATCAACAAAAAGCCGGGGAATCGCCTAATTTGAACTTTAAATTTATTTATTATAAGATAAATAAGCGCAGTTATGCCTGTTTGCGGCTTACGTAAATATCTGTTTCCGGCCGTCCTTTTTTTGGGCCGGCCCGGCGGCGTCCTGACCCGGCCCTGCCGGTCAAAGACGTCCTTTTTCTTCTTATTATAAATTTACAGAAAGAGGATCATTTCTCATGAATGAAGAGATCATCAGACAAAACTGGGATAATATAAAAGAACATATCCGCAGCGAATATCAGCTTTCCAATATATCCTATAAGACCTGGATCGAAGGATTGACGATCAGCAGTATTGATAAAAATACCGTTACGATTCAGATTCCTTCCGATAAGATGTTTATGCTCAACTATATTGAGAATAATTATCGAATTCTTTTTCAGATTACGATTACAGAAATGCTGAATGAAAATTACGAGATTGCCTTTGTCCTGCAGGGACAGAAGGCGGCGCAGACAGCCGAACCTGAACCGGTCAAGTCCTCCGCTTATAATGTGAATTATGAGAACGCAGGACTCAATTCCAAGTATCGTTTTGATACCTTCGTTGTAGGCAGCAATAACAAATTCGCACATTCAGCCTGTCTGGCCGTGGCAGAATCCCCCGGAAACGCCTATAATCCTCTTTTCATGTACGGAGGCGCGGGACTGGGAAAGACCCACCTGATGCACTCGATCGGTCATTTCATCCTGGAAAAGGATCCTTCCCGGAAGATCATCTATGTAACGTCCGAGCAGTTCACCAATGAAGTAATCGAATCCATTCGAAGCGGTAATGCCAGTTCCATGGCCAGGCTCAGGGATAAATACCGGACTGTGGATGTTCTGCTGATTGATGATATCCAGTTTATTATAGGTAAGGAAAGTACCCAGGAGGAATTCTTCCATACCTTTAATCAGCTTCACGCGGCAGGAAAACAGATCGTTCTTTCTTCGGACCGTCCGCCCAAAGAGATGGAGACACTGGATGAGCGCTTCCGTTCCCGTTTCGAATGGGGACTGATCGCGGATATACAGGCACCCGATTATGAGACCCGGATGGCCATCCTGCGCAAAAACGCGGAAGCGACGGGCCGCCGCCTGGATGATGACGTGCTGGAATATATAGCGACCAACATCAAATCCAATATCCGGGAACTGGAAGGTGCCTTCAACAAGATCATCGCTTATTCCAGACTCAATAATGTGGACGCCAACCTGGAAAATACCCGGGAAGCCCTCAAAGATATAATTTATCCGGATAAACAGAATATCATCACACCGGAAATGATCGCCAATACAGTCTGTGATCATTACGGCGTCCGGATGTCCAATGTAGCTTCCAGAAAAAAGAACGCGGAATGTGTCCTTCCCCGTCAGATCATCATGTATCTGTGCCGGGAATACACAGACGCGACACTGGACAGTATCGCCAGGCTTCTGGGCAAGAAAGACCACTCTACTGTCATGCATGGTGTGGATAAGATCCGGGATGAGCTGGTGATCAATGTGGAATTGCGGAATAATGTGGATATCATCCTTAAAAAGCTCAACGTGCCCGCCTGAGGACCTTTTCAAAAAATCGTCTAAATTGCGGAAAACGGGCCAGATATCCACCCCGGAATCCCTATCGTTCCCACATTTTTCTAAAAGCCCTTTTCGGGCCTGTTTCGTTGTTTTTTTAAGGCAAAAAGCTTATAATTAAAAGGGTATCCACTTTTCAACAGGCCCTATTATATAAGATTACGATATATACTTTACATAGAGCCCTGCAGGGCCATCCCTGTCTGTCGGCAGACCTTCAAGGGTCACAGGAAGGAAAATAAGATTGATGAGATTACAGATCGCTAAAAACTATCTTGCGGAAGGAATCCAGATTGTTTCAAAGGCAGTACCGGCCAAAACGACCATGCCGATCCTGGAATGTATCCTGATCGACGCGTCCTCCGGTGCGGATATTCTGCTGATCGCCAATGACATGGAACTGGGAATCCAGACAGTTGTTCCGGGCATGATTCTGGAAAAGGGAATTATTGCTGTAGATGCCAGGATTTTCTCCGAGATCATCAGAAAGCTGCCGGACGAAGATGTATTTCTGACAGCCGGTAATGATAAGATCGATATAGCCTGCGGCAAGGCAAAGTTTTCGATTCCCGGTAAAAGCGGTGAAGACTTTGTATATCTTCCCAAAGTTGAAAAAAAAGAAGAAATCCGGATTTCTCAGTATTCTCTGCGCAGTCTGATCAGCAAGACCATCTTCTCTATTTCCGGAAATGACAGCAGCGGTATGATGACAGGAGAACTTCTGGAAATCAGGGGCAGCAGAATGAGAATGGTGGCCCTGGACGGGCACAGGATTGCCATCCGCAATATAGAACTGATCGGCAGTTATGAAGATCATAAGGTGATCATACCCGGCAAGACCCTGAATGAGATCAGCAAGATCCTTTCCGGCAGTACCGAGAATATGGTCAGCATCTATTTCACGGACAGGCATGCCCTGTTTGAATTTGATCAGACAATGGTCGTTTCCCGTCTGATCGAAGGTGAGTATTACAGCATCGATAAGATGCTTTCCAACAGATATAACACGAAATTTACTGTGGACAGGAAGGAATTCCTCAGCTGTATTGACCGTGCTACCCTTCTGGTCCGTGAAGAGGATAAAAAGCCCGTCATCATCATGGTTCATGAAGATACCATGGAAATGAAGATCAATACAGTAATGGGCCGTATGGATGAGGTCATGGATATTGTCAAAGAAGGGGATGATATCAATATAGGCTTTAATCCCAAATTCCTGATCGATGCACTGAGGGCCGTAGACGAGGACCAGGTGACCATGTATATGGTCAGTCCAAAGGCGCCCTGTTTTATCCGGGATGAAGAAGGGATGTACTGTTATCTGATCCTTCCTGTAAACTTTATTACGATAGACTGATTGAAAGGAAAATATGGAAATCAGGATTAAGGATGAATATATCAAACTTGGACAGGCACTGAAGCTGGCTTCTCTGGTCGGCTCCGGTGTTGAAGCCAAGTTTGTTATAGAAGACGGCAGCGTGCTGGTCAATGGAGAAGTAGAGACCAGAAGGGGAAAAAAGCTGCGTGACGGTGATGTTGTCTCTTTTCAGGGAGAGAGCTTCACTGTGCGTTCCGATGCATGATCTGAGATACAGCAGCACCGTATCCTCCGGAATGGCCGGAATGCAGAAAAAGGTAAAAAACTATATATGATCATTCAATCACTTGAACTTGCTGATTTCAGAAACTATGAAACCCTGGGCATGGAATTCTCGGAAGGTACCAACATCTTCTATGGAGATAATGCGCAGGGTAAAACCAATATTCTGGAATCCATATATATGATCTCTACCACCAAATCTCACAGGGGTGTAAAAGACAGGGACCTGATCCGGTTCGGCCGGGAGGAAGCCCATATCCGTGCGGTTCTCATCAGGAACGGAATAGACTATAAGGTCGATATGCATCTGCGGAAGAACAGATCCAAGGGAATTGCCATCAACGGACAGAGAATCCGGAAAGCTTCCGAACTGATCGGACTTCTGCATATGGTCTTTTTCTCACCCGAAGATCTGTCTATTGTGAAAAACGGTCCTTCTGAACGCAGGCGTTTTATGGATGTGGAGCTATGCCAGCTGGACGCAGACTATTTATATAACCTGAATCAATACAATAAGATCATCGATCAGAGAAACAGGCTGTTAAAAGATATTTTTCAGTTTCCGGAAATGCGGGATACACTGGAGGTATGGGATGAACAGCTGGTCAGCTACGGCCGTAAAATCATTGAAAGAAGGAAAGCGTTCATCAGCGGTCTGAATGAGATCGTCGGCGGTCTGCATGAAAAACTGTCAGGCGGGAGAGAGAGGCTGGTTCTTTCTTATGAACCCAATACGGACGCGGATACTTTTCCTGACCGTCTGCGGGATGCCAGAGACAGAGACTGTTATCTGAAACAGACAACGACAGGTCCTCACAGAGATGATTTTTCTTTTTCAAATGCCGATATAGATCTGCGGAAATTCGGTTCCCAGGGTCAGCAGAGGACATGTGCCCTGTCACTGAAACTTTCTGAAATTGAAATCGTCAGACAGCTGACAGGAGACAGGCCGGTACTGATGCTGGATGATGTCCTGTCGGAGCTGGATTCCAGCCGGCAGAATTATCTGCTGGATACGATCGGGGATATTCAGACCTTTATAACCTGTACAGGTCTGGATGAATTTGTAAATCACAGATTTACCATTGATACACTTTACAGAATAGAAGCCGGTAAGGTCAGCAGGATGTCGGGCCCCGCTGTCCTGTAAGTTTGAAGGAGAGCATATGGAACAGGAATTCAAAAAGAACAGAGATATAAAAGACATGGATACTGTTTTCGAAAATACAGGCGCTCAGAATATGGAAACAGCGGCGGAGAAACCGGATGATAATGTCAAAGACCCCACACAGGTAGGTAATTATACTGCCGATAATATTCAGATTCTGGAAGGATTGGAAGCAGTCAGAAAACGTCCGGGTATGTATATCGGCACGACTTCCTCCAGAGGGCTCCACCATCTGGTCTATGAGATTGTGGATAACTCTGTCGATGAAGCTCTGGCGGGTTATTGTACCCATATCGAGGTGACCATTAATGAAGATGATTCCGTTACAGTGACGGATAATGGACGGGGAATTCCGACAGGCATTAATCATAAATCAGGCAAGAACGCGGTAGAGGTTGTTTTTACCATTCTCCATGCGGGCGGAAAATTCGGAGGCGGAGGCTATAAGGTATCGGGCGGCCTGCACGGTGTAGGTGCTTCTGTTGTAAACGCTCTTTCTGAATGGCTGACGGTAGAAGTCCGTTCCGGCGGAAAGATTCACAGACAGTCTTATGAGAGGGGCAAAAGTAAAACGCCGCTGGAAGTGATCGGCAGCTGCCCGTCTGACGAAACGGGAACCATGGTCACGTTTAAGCCGGATCCTCTTATTTTCCAGGAAACAACTGTATTTGATTACGATATTCTCCGCCAGAGGCTGAGAGAAATGGCTTTCCTGACAAAAGGTCTTCGTATAACCCTTACAGATTTAAGAAGTACCGGAGAAGAAGAAAAGAAAATCCGTCAGCATACCTTCTGTTATGAAGGCGGCATCCGGGAATTCGTTACATACCTGAACAGGAGCAAAAAGCCTTTGTATGAAAAAGTCCTGTATTTTGAAGGGACCAAGAACAACGTTTATGTTGAGGTAGCTCTGCAGCATAACGATTCTTATACGGACAGTGAATACTGCTTTGTCAACAATATTAATACGCCGGAAGGCGGCATGCATCTGGTTGGATTCCGCAATGCCCTGACCAAAACTTTCAATGAATATGGAAGAAAAAATAAGATTTTAAAAGACAGTGAACCAAATCTGTCCGGTGAAGATATCCGTGAAGGTATTACGGCTATTATCAGCATTAAGATAGAGGATCCCCAGTTTGAAGGACAGACCAAACAGAAACTGGGGAATGTGGAAGCCAGAGGTGCAACGGACAGTATCGTTTCTGAACAGTTGAAATATTTCCTGGAGCAGAACCCCTCTGTTGCCAGGACAGTCATTGAAAAATCTCTGATGGCCCAGCGGGCCAGGGAAGCGGCCAGAAAGGCCAGAGAACTGACCAGAAGGAAATCGGTCCTGGATACCATGAGCCTTCCCGGCAAGCTGGCGGATTGTTCCGATAAGGATCCCAAGAACTGTGAGATCTTCCTGGTAGAGGGAGATTCCGCGGGCGGCAGCGCCAAATCCGCCCGCAGCAGAGCGACCCAGGCCATCCTGCCCCTGCGCGGAAAGATCCTGAATGTGGAAAAGGCAAGAGAAGACCGGATTTACGCCAACGAAGAGATCAAGGCCATGATCACTGCCTTTGGAACCGGTATCCACAATGATTTTGATATTTCCAAGCTTCGTTATGACAAGATCATTATTATGACGGATGCAGATGTAGACGGTGCTCATATCGATACCCTGATGCTGACTTTCCTTTACAGATTCATGCCGGAACTGATCAAGCAGGGCCATGTGTATCTGGCCATGCCTCCCCTTTATAAGCTGGAGAAGAACAGAAAAGTCTGGTATGCCTACAGTGATGAGGAACTGAACAGGATTCTGAATGATGTGGGACGGGATCAGAACAACCGGATCCAGCGTTATAAGGGCCTGGGCGAAATGGATCCCGAACAGCTCTGGGAAACTACCATGGATCCCGAGAGAAGGATCCTCAAGCGTGTACAGATCAACAGTGAAACAGAATCCGAGGTGGATCTGACTTTCACTACTCTGATGGGAGATAAAGTAGAACCCAGAAGAGAATTTATAGAAGAAAACGCCCGATTTGTACAGAATCTGGATATTTAACAGAACTTTGCTGAAAAGATATGTAAAGGTCTTTGCGGTATTTTGACAGCTTACAGGTTATCGGATCGGATAACCGGGGATGATTAGGAGAAAAAGATGGAAGATACTGTATTTGATCGGATTCAGGACGTGGATCTGCAGAAAACAATGGAGACTTCCTATATTGATTACGCGATGAGTGTCATTGCGTCCAGGGCGCTTCCGGATGTAAGGGACGGACTCAAGCCGGTACAGAGAAGAATCCTTTATGCCATGAGCGAACTCAACAACGGTCCGGACAAGCCGCACAGGAAATGTGCCCGTATCGTTGGTGATACCATGGGTAAATATCATCCTCACGGCGACAGTTCCATTTATGGATCCCTTGTCAATATGGCCCAGCCCTGGTCCATGCGCTATACGCTGGTAGACGGACACGGCAACTTCGGTTCCGTGGACGGAGACGGCGCTGCGGCCATGCGATATACCGAAGCGAGACTGACCAAAATCTCCATGGAGATGCTGGCGGATATCAACAAGGATACCGTGACTTTTGTGCCCAACTTCGATGAAACGGAGAAGGAGCCTTCTGTACTGCCCAGCCGCTATCCTAACCTGCTGGTGAACGGTACGACCGGTATCGCTGTAGGTATGGCTACCAATATTCCACCCCACAATCTGAGGGAAGTCGTAGAGGCAGTTACAAAGATCATCAATAACCGGATCGAAGAAGACAGGGAGACAGCGATTGAAGAAATTCTGCCGATTGTCAAGGCGCCTGATTTCCCCACCGGCGGTATTATCATGGGCACATCCGGTGCCACAGCGGCTTACAGGACCGGAAAAGGCAAGGTTGTTACCAGAGCAGTTACCAGTATTGAAGCCATGTCCGCCAATAAGAACCGGATCGTTGTCACGGAACTTCCCTATCTGGTCAATAAAGCCAACCTGATTCAGAAAATCGCGGAGCTGGTCAAGAATAAGAAGATCGAGGGAATCACAGATCTGCGGGATGAATCTGACCGGGAAGGAATGCGGATCGTTATTGAGCTCCGTCACGACGCCAACGCCAATATCGTCCTGAATCAGCTGTTCAAACATACCCAGCTGCAGGATACCTTTGGAATTACAATGCTGGCTCTGGTCAATAACCAGCCAAGGGTCCTCAATCTACTGGATATGCTGAAATACTATATCCGCCATCAGGAGGATGTAGTGACCCGCAGGACCCGTTATGATCTGAATAAGGCAGAAGAAAGGGACCATATCCTGCAGGGGCTGCTGATCGCCCTGGATCACATTGACGAGGTTGTAGATATTATCCGGCACAGTGCCAATGTACAGGAAGCCAAGGCAAAGCTGATCGAGCGTTTCGGTCTGGACGATGTACAGGCCCAGGCCATTGTAGATATGCGTCTGCGTGCTTTGACAGGTCTGGAAAGAGGCAAACTGGAAAAAGAGCACGAAGAACTTCTTAAGAAAATTGCGGAACTTAAGGCCATTCTGGGAGATGAAAAGCTGCTGCTGGCTGTCATCCGGGATGAAATGAATGTAATCGCCGATAAATTCGGAGATGAAAGAAGAAGCCGGATTGAAATGGATGCTTCCGAATTCGTGGCGGAGGATCTGATTCCCAATGAGAATACAGTCATAGCCCGTACTTCTCTGGGATATATCAAGCGGATGACAGATGATAATTTCCGCGCCCAGAACAGAGGAGGCCGCGGAATCAAGGGCATCAATGTGCTGGACAATGATTATATAGAGGATCTGCTGATGACCCGGACACATGATACGATCATGTTCTTTACCAGTCTGGGCCGTGTTTACAGCATGAAAGCCTATAAGATCCCGGAGGCCAGCAGGATTTCCCGCGGGACAGCTATTATCAACCTGCTGGAGCTGAGTCCTGATGAAAAGATCACAGCAATTATCCCCATTATGGAAAAGGGAGATGATACCAATCTCTTTATGGTCACCCGTAAGGGCATTGTAAAGAAGACGCCTCTGAAGGAATACAGCAATATCCGCAGGAGCGGTATTATAGCCATCGGCCTCAGAGAAGACGATGAACTGATCGAGGTCAAACAGACAAACGAGGACAGTGAAATTTTCCTTGTAACCCGTAAGGGCATGTGTATCCGCTTCAGGGAGACCGATGTAAGACCGACCGGACGGACGGCCATGGGTGTGATCGGTATGGATCTGAATGAAGATGATGAAATCGTGGGCATGCAGCTCAATACCCAGGGGGATTCCCTTCTGATTGCATCCGCCAACGGTATGGGTAAAAGGACAGATCTGGAAGAATTCAGAATCCAGAACAGAGGCGGTAAAGGTATCAAATGTTATAAGATTACCAAAAAAACGGGTGATCTGATAGGTGTCAAGGCAGTTACTGACCAGCATGAGATCATGATGATCAGTACAGATGGTATTATCATTCAGCTCAGGGCTTCTGAATTTAAGAATATCGGCAGGATCGCTTCAGGTGTCAAGATGATGAATCTTAATGAAGGCGCCCAGGTCGTTCAGATTGCCAAGGTCCGGGATGCGGTCGAGCAGGATTCTCCTGCTCCTGATCAGGACACGCAGGAATAATACCGGCAGGGATATTCAGGATTTTAAATGAATGGAATAAAAAATCTGCGGAACGTATGCAGTTCCGCAGATTTTTTTTCAATTATCTACTGTTTATATTTGTACCGGAATCACAGTAAAGTATGCAGGATGATCACATATCATCAAAATCATGGATATCGTTCGGTTCGTCGCCGAGCATATTGAAATCCAGGAAACCGTCTCCGTAAAGATCCACCAGTTCTTCAGGAACACGGTTGTCTTCCGTCCTGCTGTTCCTTTCAGCTGTATGAGTTCTGGTCCGGCTGTGGGAAGTCCGCTTCCGTCCGGTACTTCGTCCTTTGCTTCTGCTGCCGGTACTTCTGCTTTTTCTTCGGGCATCGGGACGGCGTTTTCTGTGGCTGCGGTCTTCATTCAGGAACTGTCTGTAAGAGACTGTCATGATAATGGCAATCGCGGCGGCAGCCAGGAAACTGACAATGAGCAGGAAGCTGATGATATTGATATACAAAGTTCCGTTATTGCCAATGTGAATGATCTGCCGGAAGAAAGAAGGCGATCCCGAGCTGCCCCCGGCAGCCGGGAGGAACTGGTTTGTGCCCGCAGCTGCGGCGTTTTCGTTGGCGGCCGCGCCTGTAGAAGAAAGATCTGCAGATTCCGCCCGCAGGGCAGTATCATTAAATACCATTTCCGCGTTTCCGACGATCCTGTCTCCGTAATGATATTGGACAGCGCCCATTTTATAGGAATGGACGGTATCATCCGCGTTTCCGTATGTTTCCGGACCAGCAGTTTTTTCTTCTGTTTTCTGTATGTCTTCCGCTGACTGGGAAGCGGGATCTGTAATGCCGCTCAGACGGACTTCGTTGGTCTTTTTGAGGGAAAGCCGTATATTGACATATTCATTGGAATTGACCAGCGAGGATGTCACCATGGAAGCGTCCGCGTCTTTGGGAATGACAATGCCTGCTTTGGAATCAATGGCCAGTGGGGAAGCGCTGTTTCCGAAAATGTCATTGCCTTTTGTCATGAATCCGCTTTCCGGATAAGCGCCGCCGCCCTGCAGACTGTCCACCGTCAGACGCTGGAAATTGTCAAAACCGTAATCCAGCAATGTGACGGTATCGTCAAAATGATAAGGAGGTTCATCCTTGAGGATAACGCAGATCAGCTTCATGCCATCCCGTTCCGCGCAGGTCACCAGAGTCTCCCGGGCTTCATCGGTATAGCCGGTCTTGCCGCCTACGATTCCGTCGTATTCGATATTTCCATTGACCAGCCGGTTCCTGCTGTTGAGCCAGAAATCATCCGGCTGGGTATCTGTCGCTACGAAGTGGTAGGAGACAGTTCCGGCAATATCACACAGGTCGTCATAACTAAAATATGCTCTGGCAATCTGTGCCATGTCATACGGGCTGACATAATGGTCTGAATCAAACAGACCGTGGGCGTTGACAAAATGGGAATCCCGGCAGCCCAGTTCCGCGGCCCGCTGATTCATCAGATCCGCGAAATCACTCTGGGATCCGGAAATTTTCTCCGCCAGTCCGTTGGCCACCTCATTGGCGGAGGCGACCATCAGTCCGTACAGAGCCTGTTCGACCGTAATGGATTCACCCATATCCATACCGATATTGGTGCCGTCCCAGGGAATGCTGTAAACAGCCTGCTCAGACAGAGTTACAGTATCTGTCAGATCCAGATTTTCATAAGCAATCAGGCCGGTCAGAAGTTTGGTGATGCTGGCGGGATAGTAAGCTTCATGGATGTTTTTGCCGTACAGGATGGCTCCGGATTCCGCTTCAACCAGGATGGCGCCCTCAGCCGATATATCCGGTGCGTCCGGCCAGGGCAGGGATTGTTCGGAGGAATCGGAAGATTCATCCGCCAATACAGGAACAGCGGACGCTGTTACTGTCAGGACCAGAGCCGCGCAGAAGAGCAGCCTGGAAATCAGTTTCAGTCTATGCATTCTTTTCTCCTGTTTTCTGATTGAATTTATTTCTGATCAAGATTTTTTCTGCGGACCAGGATATATTTGTTGATCGCGTTTCCTTTGGCGGAAAAACGTTCTTCATATTCCGTCATGATATTGCCCTCATTCATGACAGGGTCATGATGCAGGTCATACGTGACCGCACTGATCTCAAAAGCGCTCTCCCCGACTTCTTCCACGGCAAAATCAAACAGGACCCGGTTATCGGTCTTGAATTCTATGGTCCCGCCTTCCGCCAGGACTGTGTCATATTTCTGCAGGAAGGTCCGGGAAGGGAGCCTGCGGCGGGCATGCCTCTCTTTCGGCCAGGGATCGGAGAAATTCAGATAGATTTTGGATATTTCTCCTTCCGCGAAATAGTCGGTCAGAAGTTCCGCGTCACCCCGGACAAAGCGGAGGTTGGCCAGCTGTAACTGGTCCTGTTTTTCAAGACACCGGATCAGCACGCTGGAATACTTTTCGATGCCGATATAATTAATTTCCGGATGTTCGGCGGCCAGCTGCATAATGAATCTGCCTTTTCCGGTACCGATTTCCAGATGAAGAGGCTGCGGTTTTTCAAACAGGGAATTCCAATGACCCTTCAGGGCCGCAGGCTCCTTGACGGTCCAGGGACTTTCCGCTATGGTCTCTCTTGCTCCGGGAATATTGCGCAGTCGCATAGGATATTTACTCCTTTTAAAAGCTGTATTCTGTGCCATGTCCGCGATTCGCTTTTCACATGGTGCATATTATTGTATCATAAATGGGACTTTATGTTAAAATATTAATGTTTTTCTGCTTTGCCGGTCCGGCAGCAGGGATATCATCCTGAATATGAATATTTTGCAGAAGGTACAGGCATGTATTTTACTAAATCGAAAATCGCGACAATAATCAGATCTTTTTTAGCGCTGCTGCTTCTGACAGCGGCTGTCTGTATGACAGCCTGCACGGAACAGAAACATTATAAATCTACGGTGGAGATCATTACGATCGATACAAAAGACGGAGAAGATGTCCGTATTCCGAAATTCTCCACGGATCATGAGTCAGAAATGAAAGAACTGATGTCTCTCAATGACCAGGTTCGGGATCTGGAGAATCAGTATCTGGCCCTGCGGTCCGACCCTGACAGCAGCATGATGCTCTGGACTCAGGTGATTGGCAGCAACACTGATTATCTGCAGGCGACCGTTTCATGGTATCTGGAGAAAAGCGGGGTCCGGGATTACAATATCGTCTCCCTGGTATATGATAAGAAGAACAACAGGATCTTTAATAACAATGACGCCCTGCAGAACGCGGGCCTGACAGGCGTGGAGCTCTCCACCTCTGTGGGAAAGAAAATCCTTTCCATCCATTCCCTGCCGGAAGACGAATATATCAAATCCACCGAGATGCAGGGATTTGCCTTAGATGAAAAGGGGGATACCGCTCTGATCTACATGAAGGTAATCCTGAAAAAAGCAAATCGGGAAGAAGAGCAGTTCTTCTATGTATATCATGTGGACAGTCAGTCCCTGACGCCTGCTTCCGAATCCGGTTTTTCTCTTCCGTGAATCATAGACAGGATACTTCGTAAGACAACAGCAGATCCGGACACATTACAGAAAGAAAAAATCCAAATACCTCTGCCGGCAGACAGATGCCGGCAGAGGTATTTTTATGCTCAGTATTTACGGATTCTGGAATTTTCCGCCGCGTCCGTAATCTCGACTTTTCGGATTTCGACCGCATAGCTGTAGTCTTTATTTACGTGCACGGTGGAGGTATCGCCGGCTCTTTTTCCCAGCAGGGCTTTGCCCATGGGAGATTCCACACTGATCAGGCCTTTCATGGGATCCTCCCGCATGGTACTGACCAGGGTATAGACTTCTTCCACATCATCTTCCGGTATATAGATGGTAATGGTCTTATTTACGCCGGCCCTGTCATCAGATGTATCTTCCTCCATGATTTCGGAAGTCTTCAGCATCCTTTCCAGATAGCGGATCCGCCCGTCATTCCGGTTCTTGACTTTTTTTGCTTCATGATATTCGAAATTTTCACTGAGATCTCCATGGGCTCTGGTCTCTTTTACCTCCTCCAGTGCCTGCGGACGTACGACCAGTTTCCTGTAGTCCAGTTCCTCCTGGATTTCTTTTATATCCTGCTGTGTCAGCTTATGTTTCATATAGAATACTCCTGTTCCACATCATTATAATTTGTAAAAAGTAACATCTACCATGATAGCACAAATTGCCGGCTTACCGGTATCCGGATTGATGGAGGAATTGTCCCGAATCTTGAAATGGTATGGGAGAAAAGATATAATCTGATATTGAGTATGATCCGCACAGACCCTTCGGTCTGACCTGCGGTTCGCTGGATCGTCCTGATGAAACGATCTATTCTATAAAGCAGATAAAAAAATAAATATAAAGGAAACAGAATATGTCAGGAAATAACAGAAACCGGATTACCGCGGCCATACTGGCAGTGATCCTGATTGCCGCGATCATAGCTCCTTTACTTGCGGCTGCCATGAAAGGAGTCTGATCATATTGAGAAAAGAAAAAATTGTTTCTGTAAGGAACAGTCTTCTTTTTACAGGGATTCTCTTCATATTGTGTATGGCATTTCATATGGCGGTCCCGGTCTTTGCGGAAGAAACAGAAGAGAAGGATTCCCCCAGCCATCCGGATTATGTCCTGGAGGAAGGGATTACCGTAGACGGAGTTGATGTCTCCGGTCTGACGGAACAGGAAGCCCTGGAAAAGGTCCGGAAAATCACAGATGCCAAAAGGGCCAGAAAGATCACTCTGACCGGTCCGGAAGAGCAGCAGAGAACGGAAGTAAAGGCCTCTGAACTGGGTATGACATGGACCAATACAGAGATCATAGACAGAGCCGGCAGTTATGGCCATGGGACCAACATCCTGCGCAGATATAAAGAAATCCGTGATCTGCAGGAGCAGGGCGTGTCATTTACTACGGAATACAGTTTCAGCCGGGACAAGATCAAAAAGGTCATTGAAAAAAAATGTGATTCCTTTAATCAGGAGACCATAGACGGTTCTCTGCGGAAGACAGAGGATGGCCTGGAATATGTAAAGGGTCAGACAGGCTATAAAGTCAATGTAGGCAAATCCGTGGATCAGGTCTACACTTATCTGGCAGATCAGTGGGACCAGGATTCTGAACAGGAGATCGCCCTGGATATCACCGCCTATCCTTATAAAGGAACCGAAGAGGATCTTGGCAAATGTACTGATCTTTTAGGAAGGTATACGACGACCTATTATGATTCCAGCTGGGAAAGGTGTCTGAATATAGAGAACGGCTGCAGGCTGATCAGTGAGACCCTGCTGCAGCCGGATGAAGAATTTTCCGTCCTGGACCATCTGACGCCATTTAACGCTGATAATGGATATTACCTGGCCGGCAGCTACCTGAACAACAAGGTGGTGGAGAGCTTCGGCGGCGGAATCTGTCAGGTATCCACGACCCTCTATAACGCCGTGATCCGGGCAGAGCTGGAAATTAAGGAAAGATCCAATCATTCCCTGATCGTCACATATGTGGAACCTTCCATGGACGCTGCCATAGCGGAAGACGCGGACATGGACATGAAATTTGTGAATAATACAGAATATCCTGTCTATATCTGGGGAACGGCCGGGGACGGAGAGATTACCTTCGAAGTATACGGATGTGAAACAAGGGATCCCGACAGATCCATTGCTTTTATCAGCGAGACCCTCAGTGTAACGGATTGCTCCAAAAAATTCTCCGCGGATCCTTCCGCTTCCCTGGGTACCATGACCGTTACGGAAGCAGGACATCAGGGGCGCAGTGCCAGGCTGATCAAAGTCGTCTACATGGGAGATGAAGAGGTCAGCAGCGAAATCTTCAACAAAAGCCGTTACTCGATGACACCGGACCTGATTTCGGTCGGGACAGGCGGCGTAACATCCGGTCCCCTGATCGACGCCATCGAAAAGGATGATGAAAGCGCCATTAACAGTGAAATTGAGAAGATAAAGGCGGAGAAGAAAAAAGCGGAAGAGGAAGCCAAAAAGAAGGCGGAAGAAGAAGCCAGAAAGAAGGCTGAGGAAGAGGCAAAAAAGCAGGCGGAAGAGGAAGAAAAACAAAAGGTAGAATAAAAAAGATCTTCCTGTCAATAAGGAAAGAAGAGCAGCGGCAGTTATGGAGCTCAGGAAAGGTAAGATCGGACCGAATGTCTTTGACCGGTCCGTAAAAAAAAGAATAGAGCAGCTGGACGCAGCTTATGACAGTGCAGTCCTGGATCAGATGGCAGTCACAGCGGATCCGATCACCCTGCGGACGTCCCTGGGCGGTATACTGTCCGTTTACGCGGCTGTGAATGATCTTTCCGCCGCGGGCGCTGTACCGGAAATCTACAGCCCCGTTCTGCTCCTGCCGCCCGGCAGCGCGGAGCAGGAGCTGCGGGACCTGTCCGATCAGATTTCGGAGACAGCCCGGAAAGTAAATGTCCAGGTATCCGGCGGCCATACGGAAGTAACATCGGCAGTCACCCGTCCCGTGGTCATCGGAACGGCGGCCGGCCGGCGCAGGCCCGGGGCAGAGACCGGTCCTCAGAGCTGGAGACCGGGCGCGGCTGTGATCATGACCAAGTGGATCGGCCTGGAAGGGACCTGGCTCCTTTCCAGAGAAAAGCGGCAATTCCTGGAAGAGCGTTTTCCGGCAGCCATGCTGGAAAGGACTTCTGCTTACGACAGATGGCTGAGCACCGTACCCGAATCGGCTGCCGCCCTCAGGTCCGGGCCATGTCTGCTGCATGATGTATCGGAGGGAGGCATTTTTGCCGCTCTGTGGACACTGGCGCAAATGACCGGTACCGGACTGGAAATTGATTTAAAGAGTATTCCTGTCAGGCAGGAGACCATAGAATATACAGACTGCTTTCAGATCAACCCCTACCAGATGGAATCCGGCGGGGCCCTTCTGATCGTTACGGACCGGCCGGAGGATGTCCTGCGGGAAATGGCTGCGGACGGGATTCCGGCTGCCCGGATCGGCAGGCTGACGGCAGGCAATGATAAGATCATCCGGAACAGGGAGGAAATCCGGTATCTGGATCTGCCGCAGCCGGAGGCGCTTTTGCAGGTTTTGGGGTGAAATCAATAAAAACAGATTTTAAATAAAGGGAAAGGTAAAAGACATGAACGCACTGGATGAGAGAATATTAGCCATTATCGAGAAGAACAGCCGTGTGGGAATCAAGGAACTGGCCGTTCTTCTGGGGACCAATGAAGAGGAAGTGATCAATTCCATGGAGAGGCTGGAAAATAACGGCATCATCTGCGGATACCATACCATGATCGACTGGGAAAAGACCGGTATTGAAAAGGTCACGGCCCTGATCGAGGTCAGAGTCACGCCTCAGCGGGGCAAGGGATTTGATGAGATCGCGGAACGGATCTATAAATATCCCGAAGTCAATTCCGTATATCTGATTTCCGGCGGCTATGATCTGATGGTCACCCTGGAAGGTAAGACCCTCCGGGAGGTATCCAGCTTCGTGACCAACAAGCTGTCCACCCTGGATACAGTGATCGGTACAACGACCCACTTTATCCTGAAAAAATACAAAGACCACGGAACCATTATGAATAAAAAACATGAAGACCAGAGGGAGATTGTTACAGCGTGAACGAGAAGAATAAAAAAGTACTGTCAGATAAATGTACAGGCCTGAAGCCCTCCGGGATCCGGAAGTTTTTTGATATCGTCAGTGAAATGAAAGACGCCATTTCCCTGGGCGTGGGTGAACCTGATTTTGATACCCCCTGGCATATCCGGGATGAGGGCATTTATTCCCTGGAAAAGGGAAGGACTTTCTATACTTCCAATTCAGGTCTGAAAGAGCTGAAAATGGAAATCGCTTCCTATATGAAGCGGACCCAGAATATCTATTATGACTATAATCAGGAGATTTTTATCACGGTCGGCGGTTCCGAAGCCATCGATCTGACCTTCCGCGCCATGATCAATGAAGGTGATGAAGTCCTGATTCCCCAGCCCTCTTATGTCTCCTATGAGCCCTGCGCGATCCTGGCGGACGCGGTGCCCGTGATTATCAACCTCAAGGAGGAGAATGAGTTCCGCTTAAAACCGGAGGAACTGGAAGCGGCCATTACCGACAGGTCCAAGATTCTGGTCCTGCCTTTCCCCAACAATCCGACAGGCTCCATCATGACCCGGGAGGATCTCAAAGCCATCGCGGATATCGTGATCAAACATGATCTTTACGTGCTTTCCGATGAGATCTACGGAGAACTGACCTATGAAGGCAGACATACCTCCATTGCTTCCCTGCCCGGCATGAAAGAGCGGACCATTGTCGTCAACGGATTTTCCAAAGCCTATGCCATGACCGGATGGCGTCTGGGCTATGCCTGCGGACCTAAGGAGATCATCGGCCAGATGATCAAGATTCATCAGTACGCCATCATGTGCGCCCCCACCACCAGCCAGTACGCGGCAGTGGAAGCCCTCCGCAACGGTGATGATGATGTCAGCATGATGCGGGAATCCTATAATGAACGCCGCAGATTTGTCGTATATACCCTGCGGAGCATGGGCCTGTCCTGTTTTGAGCCCAAAGGCGCCTTTTATGTATTTCCCTGCATCCGGGAATTCGGCATGTCCAGTGAAGAATTTGCCACCCGCCTGCTGCAGGAGGAAAAGGTGGCCATTGTGCCCGGAACTGCCTTTGGTGACAGCGGGGAAGGCTTCCTGCGGATTTCCTATGCCTATTCCCTGGACAATTTAAAAAAGGCCCTGACGCGCCTTGAAAAATTTGTTAACAGGCTGCGCAGGAACCGGGAAGAGCAGATATGAATATTGTCCTTCACCAGCCGGAAATTGCCGGCAACACCGGCAATATAGGCCGGACCTGCGTGGCGACAGGGACCGGCCTCCATCTGATTGAACCGCTGGGCTTTAAACTGACCCGGCGGGAGATCAAAAGGGCCGGCATGGATTACTGGGACATGCTGGATGTACGGCGGTATATGAATTACCGGGAATTCCGGGATAAGAACCCGGACGCCCGGATCTGGTACGCGACGACAAAAGCGGCCAGATCTTATACCGAAGTTTCATACCGACCGGATGACTTTATCATGTTCGGCAGGGAAAGCGCCGGGATCCCGGAAGAAATCCTGGTCGAAAATGAACCTTTCTGTATCCGTATCCCCATGGGATTCGGCATACGTTCCCTGAACCTGTCCAATTCCGCTGCCATCATTTTATATGAGGCCCTGCGGCAGAACGGGTTCAGGGATCTGGAAACAGAGGGACATCTGCACAGGCTGCAGTGGACAGACCGGCAGAGCAGTTCCTGAAATCGGGAGACTATTCTTCCAGATCCAGATTGTCGTTGAGTTCAGAGCGTTTCAGTGTAAAGATGAACTCACTGCCGATTCCTTCCGTACTGACAAGATTGATATTTTCCTCGTGAGCCCGGATGATCTCACGTACGATGGACAGGCCCAGGCCTGTCCCTTTTTTGTCTTTTCCTCTGGACAGGTCACTCTTATAAAAGCGCTCCCAGATCATTTTCTGGTCATCTCTGGGAATACCGATTCCGCTGTCCTTGACAGAGACCATGACTTTATTCCCTTTTTCCGTTGTCTCGATCCGGATTTCGGACCTGCTGCCGCTGAACTTGATGGCGTTATCAATCAGATTGTACAGGACCTGCTGGATCCTTTCCTTGTCGGCGTTGACATACAGGATCCTGCCGGACAGGACCAGACGGAAAGAGATCTCCTTTTCACGGCAGGCGTGCTCAAAGGAGGCAGCCACATTACGGATGGTCTCATTGATATCAAAATCTGATCTTGTCAGCAGCATGCCCCTGGTGCCCAGATTATTCAGGGTCAGCAGGCCGTTGGTCAGCTTGGTCAGCCGGTCTGTCTCATTCAGTACGATCCCTATATAATGCTCGTGTCTTTCAGGAGGAATGGTCCCGTCCAGCATGGCTTCCAGGAAGCCCCGGATCGAAGTAAGGGGGGAACGGAAATCGTGGGAAACGTTGGCAATGAATTTCCGCTGGTCCTCCTCCGCGTTTTCAATCTGACTGGTCATATATTTGAGGGAGGCGGACAGATAGCCCAGTTCGTCATCACTTTCGATATTGAGCTCATAATGATAGTTGCCGGCCGCGAACTGCTCCGTGGCCCGGATGATCTTGCGCAGGGGACGGTATACAAGCTCTGTAAAGAAAATCAGGATGATCAGCGAGAGAAGAAAGATCAGAAGCAGCATGATGTAGATAATATTCAGGATCGAATCCGATTCTTCCAGAATGGCTTCCACCGGATAATGGATGGTCACATAGCCGCGGATCGTATAGCCCCGGGTAATGGGGGCGAAAACACTGAGCATTTCCCCGGAAAAAGAATCAAAAAAGGTGCCCTGTGTATAATAGGTACCGTTGGTCACGGTCGGGTCAAAATTCTCTACATAGATTTCCTCATCCGGCGCCGGCTCATCGGAGGAATTGACGATCATTCGTCCGGAGGGGTTGATGATCCAGATTTCCGCATGCAGATAGGAGGCCAGAGTCTCCATCTGACGCTGTACGGATTCCAGGGTAACATCGGAATTATACAGATCGGACGCGTAGGTCCCGGCGATCTCTGTGGCCTCCTGATACAGATTTCTGGCAACTCTCCGGCGTACGTTTTCTGTCGTCAGAGAGGAGCCGACCGTAGCAACCGCTATAAAGCCGAAAAGACCAAAAATAATATATGCGAGAATAAATTTAAGATACAGTGTTTTACGCATGGGTGATAAAAAACCGCTTATCTTTTTACATCAAATTTATAACCGACGCCCCAGATCGTGGAGATCTTCCAGTTCTGGTGATCCCGGATCTTTTCCCGGATTCTCTTGATATGGACATCAACGGTACGGGTATCCCCCATATATTCATAGCCCCAGATCTGATCCAGCAGCTGTTCTCTGGTAAAGACCCGGTTGGGGGAAGAGGAAAGAAAGTAGAGAAGTTCCAGTTCCTTGGGCGGCATATCGATTTCCCGGCCCATATACGTGACGGAATAATTGGTCAGATTGATGACCAGATCCGGCAGGGTCACAATCTTTTCATCCGGCGCGGGAGCTTCCGCCGCGGGCTGGACATTTTTGTGGTAGCGGCGCAGGACGGCCTTGACTCTGGCGACCAGTTCCTTGGAATCAAAGGGCTTTTCCATGTAGTCATCGGCGCCCAGCTCCAGCCCCAGTACCTTGTCAAAAATTTCCCCTTTGGCAGACAGCATGATTATGGGGATATCCTGCTTTGCCCGGACCTCTCTGCATACCTGATATCCGTCGATTCCGGGCAGCATCAGATCCAGCAGGATCAGATCAGGTTTATAGGTATTGATCGTATAGAGGGCGGCCTCTCCATCTCCTACGATCAGGGTTTCATAGCATTCCTTGGTCAGATACAGGCTGATCAGCTCCGCGATATTGCTGTCATCATCTACGATCAGTATTTTCTGTTTCACTGCGCTCATATATTTCTTATGGACCGGTCTTTCCTGGGAAAGACCGGTCCTTCCTTTCTCCCGGCTGCTTCCGGGACGTGTCTGTCCGGAATATCCGGAAACACGTAGTAACCTTATTATTTCAGCCGGACAATGGTAACGCCCGCGTCGCCTTCTCCGAAATCGCCCAGGCGGAAGGATTTGACCCATTTCTGCCGGCGCAGATACTGATGGACAGCATTGCGCAGGGCGCCGGTCCCCTTGCCGTGTACGATTCGGACACTCTCCAGATGGGATACCCGGGCATCATCCAGATATTTATCCAGTTCCCGGACCGCGTCATCCGTGGTCATGCCCAGGAGGTTGAGTTCGGGACTGACGCTCTGGACCTGGCTGAAGTCCAGCTGCCGGGCGGTCCTGCCTTCCGAAGCGGCAAAAGCCTTCTTCATGCTGCTGCGGCTGCTCTGGATGGCTGTGGGATTGCCGAAAGCGTCTTCACGGATCAGGAGCAGGTCATCGATCCGGACCTGGGAATTCATGATGCCGCACTGGACTTTTACTTTGCCGTCTCTGGGCTCTCCCGTGACGGTACCGGTAAGACCCATGGATATTACACGGACTTTATCACCGATGTGCAGATCCTCCGGACGCAGTTTTCCTCTGGCAGGTGCCTGTTCCTTCTTTTTCTGCAGCTTCTTCTCCTTTTTGGAGACCTTGTCCCGCAGGCCCGACCGGGTCTTTTCCAGTTCGGCCATATTGCCCCGGCTGCCGCTCTTTCGCAGATCGGAAATGGCCTGATCTGCGGTATCCTTGGCTTCCTGCAGGATATCGCGGGCCTGTTCATGGGCCTTCTGCAGGATTTTTTCCTTTTTCTCCTCCAGCTGTCGCTCCCGGTTCTTCAGGGCCTCTTCCTGGCGGCGCAGGGAATCCCGCAGGGCGGCTGCCTCTTCATGTTCCTTCTGCGCCTGTCTGCGGTTATCCTCCAGATCGCTGAGCAGGTCTTCAAAATTCTTTGTTTCCTGGCTGAGCTGTTCCCGGGCGGTCTCGATGATATAGCCGGGCAGGCCCAGCTTCTTGGAGATCGCGAAGGCGTTGCTCTTACCGGCGACGCCGATGGTCAGGCGGTAAGTGGGCTGCAGGGTCTCCACATCGAATTCGCAGGAGGCGTTTTCGATGCCGTCCGTACGCAGGGCATAGACCTTGAGTTCACTGTAATGCGTAGTCGCCAGAGTGCGGATTCCGCGGACATGCATGAAATTGAGGATACTGATGGCCAGGGCAGCGCCTTCCGTGGGATCGGTGCCGGCGCCCAGCTCGTCGAACAGGCACAGGCAGTCTTTATCTACCCGGCGGAGAATATCCACGATGGTTGTCATATGGGCCGAGAAGGTGGACAGGCTCTGTTCAATGCTCTGCTCATCTCCAATATCCGCGAAGACTTCCCGGAAGAGGGAAAGCTCACTGCGGTCCCCGGCCGGAATATGGAGGCCGGACATCCCCATCAGCTCAAAGAGGCCGACCGTCTTTAAGGTGACCGTCTTGCCGCCGGTATTGGGGCCGGTAATGATGATCATGTCATAGTCGTCACCCAGTTCCAGATCGATGGGGACGACCTTCTTTTTATCGATCAGAGGATGCCGCCCCCTGCGGATATTGATATAATGCCTGTCATTAAAGACCGGGCGGGACCCGTTCTGCTCCAGGGCCAGATCCGCCCGGGCAAAAATGAAATCCAGCTCCGTCATATTGACGGCATTGTCTTTCAGCTCTGTCAGATGATCCGCGGCTTCCTGGGAAAGCAGGGCCAGGATTTTTTCTATTTCTTTTTTCTCCCGGATCAGGAGCTCCCGGAGTTCATTGTTCAGATTGACAACGGCGGTAGGCTCTATGAAAAGAGTCGCGCCGCTGGAGGACTGGTCATGGACGATTCCGGGTACATGCCCTTTATGCTCCGCTTTAACGGGGATGCAGTATCTGTCGCCCCGCATGGTCACCACACTGTCCTGCAGATAGGAAGCGTAGGTGACATTGACCATTTTGTTGAGGGCCGCGTGGATCCGGCCGTTGATGCCGCCCATTTCCCGGCGGATCTTTCGAAGCTCGCTGCTGGCTTCGTCCGCGATCTCTTCCTCTGACAGGATACAGCGGTGGATGGAGGAGACCAGTCCGGGCAGGGGACAGAGGCAGTCAAAAAGATCGAAGAGGACATTGTTCTCCTCCTCTTCCCTGACGGCTGCGGCGGCCTTCTCCGCCTGTTCTTTCCAGTTGTTTTTGTCCTGGTCCCTTCGCCGGTTGACGGGAACCGCGGACCGTTCCTTCACGCTCAGGCCGTAGGTCCTGACCCGTGCCACGTTTTCCAGGAAAGAAGACAGGTGCAGGAGTTCCGCGGCGGACAGGGAAGAGCCGATGGAAAGGGCCCCGAAGGTATAACTGAAATCACGCACACTGCCGAAAGAGACAGATCCCTGCCGGAAAATATAAGAAAGGGCCTCTTCTGTTTCCTCCTGGGCCCTGTTGATGGCAAAGAGACTGTCCATGGGCAGGAGCGTTCTGCATTTAGCTTTGCCGGGAGCTGAATCCGCGTGGGATACCAGCTGCTCTATGATTTTGTCAAATTCAGTGATATGGAGTACTTTTTCATTCATGAGTACAGTATAACATAGAAAAAAGACCCTGCAAAAGGTATACTGGAACAGTAGAAATGACAGGACAACAGGGCGGATGAAAAATGGATAAAGAAACATTACAGCATAAAAAAGAACAGAATGCCGCTGATACACAGGATAAGAACAGATATGATCTGACAGATACCATAGAAGAGGAAGCCAGAATCAAGACTTCGGTCCAGATTTCCGATTTTATGCAGGAGCAGATCAAAAAAAGACCGCTGAGCCGGAAAAAACTGACAGAACGGTTCCTGCTCACCGGCGGCTTTGCCGCTGTATTCGGAATCGTGGCCTGCCTGTTTTTTGTGCTGCTGGAGCCGGTCTTTTCCAACGCCCTTTTTTCCCAGGATTCCGGACAGGGCGTGACCATTCCGGCAGATGTCAGAGAGGTCGAGATCACACCGGATGAAATGAAATCGGAGGACGAAGTCGCGGCGGAAGAAGCCTCCCGGACAGAACGACAGATTGAAAATGAAGTCAATAAAGCCCTCAGCGAAAAAGAAATCAGCCCGGAGCAGTATGATAAGATCTATCGTTCCCTGCAGGAGCTGGCCCGGGAAAATATGAATTCCATCGTGACGGTTTCCGTGATATCAGAGGACGCCGACTGGTGGGGACAGACCGAGGAGAACAGTCAGAAGACTTTTCCGGGTCTGATCGTTGCCCAGACGGATGCCAGGGTCATGATCCTCTGCCCGGCCAACACCCTGATGGAGGAGGGAGCACTCCGGATCACATTTCATGACAAGAGTGAATACTCCGCGGAAATCGTCGCTTCGGACACCGTGACAGGCTATACGGTGGTCGCTGTAGCCAAGAACAATTTTTCTGAGGAGACAAGGGAAAGCATCAAGACAGCCTCTCTGTCTTCGGAAGCGCCGGAGGAAATGACGGGAAGGCCGGTCATCGCCATCGGCAGTCCCGCCGGCAGTCCCGGATCGATCTGCTACGGGGCAGTGACAGGCACAGAACTGCTGGACCTGCCTGACGCCTGTTACCAGAGGGTCACGACCGATATTTACGGCAGCCCTTCCGCTTCCGGGATCCTGCTGGATATGTACGGACGGACCGTGGGCATCATTGACAGCCGCTATATACCCGATGACCGGCCCAACTGCCTGACAGCGGTGGCGACAGACGAGCTCCGGGAAATGATCGAGAAGCTGTCCAACGGCAGCAGTAAAGCCGGTCTGGGCATCCATGGGCTGGACATCACCGAAAATATCAGTACGCATAACAATCTTCCGATGGGAATCTACGTGACTTCGGTCGAGATGGATTCTCCCGCCATGAACGCGGGCATTCAGGCCGGGGATATCATTGTCAGTACAAATGGTACGGAGACACTGACCATGCATCAGCTGGCTTCCGTCCTGAATCAGGCAGAGCCCGGGGATACGGGAAATCTGAAGATCATGCGGCAGACCAGCGGGGCTTATGAAGAAATGGCCGTAGAGATCACATTCGGTTCTTGATGAAAGCGGGCCATTCCGTTACAATGATTGTTCGGTAAGGCACAGACCGGAAAAGGAAACAGACAGCATAGATTGGAGTAATCGGTACAAATGCGTTATATACAGGATTTAAAAGAAGGAATGAATGTAAACGATGTATACCTCTGCCGGAAAAAGCAGGCACTGGTGACCAGGAACGGCAAGTCCTATGATTCCCTGATTCTGCAGGACAAGACAGGATCTCTGGACGCCAAGATCTGGGAGCCCGGCAGCATGGGCATCGATGATTTTGAAGAGCTGGATTATATCCATGTCGTCGGGGATGTCACCTCTTTCCAGGGACGGCTCCAGCTGAATATCCGCAGACTGCGCAAGGGCAGGAACGGGGAATACAGGCCGGAGGATTATCTGCCTGTGACGGACAAGGACATTGACCAGATGTACGCGGAGATCCTGAAATATATCAGTTCCGTCAAAAATGACTGCCTGCGGAAACTGCTGGAGATGTTCTTTATAGAAGATCCGGCTTTTATCGACGCTTTCAAAAAGTCCTCCGCGGCCAAGTCCGTCCATCATGGATTTATGGGCGGCCTGCTGGAGCATACTCTGGGCGTAACCAACCTCTGTCATTATTACTGTCAGGCCTACCCGGTCCTGAACCGGGACCTGCTGATCTCCGCGGCCATCCTGCATGATATCGGCAAAGTCAGTGAACTGTCCCTTTTCCCCCGTAACGACTATACGGACGAGGGACAGCTGATCGGCCATATCATCATAGGCGTCGAGATGATCGATGAAAAGATCCGGCAGATTCCGGATTTCCCGGTCCTCTTATCCGGGGAGATCCGCCACTGCATCCTGGCCCACCACGGGGAACTGGAATACGGTTCTCCCAAAAAACCGGCCCTGATCGAAGCGGCGGCTTTGAATTTCGCGGACAATACGGATGCCAAGCTGCAGACTTTTAAAGAGCTGCTGGACAGGTCGGTCGACCAGGGCTGGCTGGGTTATCAGGCCCTGCTGGAATCCAATATCAGAAAGACCATCGTATGAAAAAGGTAAAAGCTCCCTACAATAAAAATGAGATCGTGACGGTCACAGTAACAGATATGGGAAGCAGCGGAGAAGGGATCGGCCGGACGCAGCAGGGCTACACCCTCTTTATCAAAGACGCTGTAATCGGAGATACCGTGACCGCCAGAATCATGAAAGCGAACAAAAGCTATGGCTTTGCCAGGCTGGAAGAGGTCCTTGTGCCCTCTGCCGGCCGGGCAGAGCCTCTTTGTCCTTTATACAGAAAATGCGGCGGATGCCAGATCCAGGCCATGTCCTATACCGCCCAGCTGGACTATAAATACCGAAAAGTACGGGAGGACCTGATCCGGATCGGCAGTTTCCCGGAAGCGTCCGTGGACGCCTGCATGCGTCCGGCCGTGGGCATGGAAGATCCCTGGCGCTACAGGAACAAGGAACAGGTTCCGGTCGGGACAGATAAGGAAGGAAAGCTCGTGACCGGTTTCTACGCCGGCAGGACCCACAGCATTGTTCCCATGCGGGACTGCCTGCTGGGCCGGAAGGAGAACGCCCGGATCCTGGAGACGGTACTGACGTATATGGAACAATACCGGGTCCCTGCCTATGAGGAAAGCAGCGGCAGCGGGATGATCCGCCATATCCTGATCCGGAACGGAATCTACACGAATCAGGTTATGGTCTGCATCGTTGCCGCGGCAGACCGCCTGCCCCGGGAAGACGCCCTGATCAGTGCTCTGCGGGAGCTGCCGGGCATGGCCTCGGTTTCTCTCAATACCAATAAAGAGAAGACCAATGTGATCCTGGGCAGAAAAGTCCGGACCCTCTGGGGCAGCGATGTCATCGAGGATGACCTTTTTATTCAAGAGGTCCGTTATGAAATTCCCGCTCCGGGCGGCGGCAGAACGGCAGCCGCTTTTACAGGTACAGAGGAAAAGGTCCGTTTCCGGATCTCGCCTCTTTCCTTTTACCAGGTCAATCCCCGGCAGACAGAAAAACTCTATTCCCTGGTTCTGCATCTGGCGGAACTGACCGGAAAGGAAGTTGTCTGGGATCTCTACTGCGGTGTCGGGACTATCTCCCTCTTCCTGGCCGGCCGGGCGGGACAGGTCTACGGCGTAGAGGTCATTCCGGCCGCCATCGAAGACGCCCGCAGGAACGCGGCCCTCAATCATATTGACAATGCCCGCTTTTATGTGGGTAAAGCAGAGGAAGTCCTGCCAGCTTATGTAAAAGAACAGGAAGAGCGGGGACAGCTGGGCAAAGTGGACCTGATCGTTGTGGATCCGCCCCGTAAGGGCTGTGACCCGGTCTGCCTGGATACAATCCTGAAGATCCGTCCTGAAAAAGTCATCTACGTCAGCTGCGATCCGGCGACCCTGGCCAGAGACCTCAAGATCCTCTGTGAAGGCGGATACGGTCTGCGTACGGTACAGCCGGTAGATCAGTTCCCCCAGACCAGCCACGTCGAGACCGTCTGTCTACTAACACATACTTGAGCTTAGAGGCCTGAAAAAGCCGGAAATCAAGGGCAGATCGTGAATAAGACCTTCGTGAAGATGATGGACGAGCTCGGCTATGATGTGGAGCTGACATATAAGAAAAAGGCAGCTGAATGAATCCTTTTCCGGTTGCGGAAAATCAGATGGTAAAAATTTGACTTTCTGCATAAACAGGTCTAGAATCTTAACCGAAAACCTGGCATTATGCCAAAAGTGTCAGGAAACAGAAAGCTTAAAGTTTTTTTACGGGAGGTGATATGTCATGTTAAGTTTTCTGATCTGTCTGGCGCTGCTCGTGGCCAGTTATTTTACTTACGGCAGGATCGTAGATAATACCTTCGCGCCGGATGACCGCGAAACACCGGCTGTAGCCATCAACGACGGCGTTGATTACGTTGTACTTCCGGCATGGAAACTGTTTCTG
>CADAOZ010000018.1 GCA_902789735.1 uncultured Lachnospiraceae bacterium | reverse complement strand
TCAAGGGAGAGTGCTAACAATATTTGTGAAATATTTGTGAACCGTCTATGCCGCGTGAGCAGAATGCACAGATACATGGCTATAGGAAATTCGTTAAAATGTCCCTTGAATCATGTATTGAAAATGTGATATCTTATTAGGCGACGAGTGGCAGTAACTGCGTAAATCCAGTTATTGCCATTTTATTTTTTTAGCACAGATGCGTGTGGCCTTTGGCGTAAATCCGGCTTAAGGTTACACGCTTATTTTTTATGCGCGAGGAGGATGTAAAAAATGAACGGAAACGGTTTTATCCTATCCTGTTTTCCGTCCCATGTAAAAGATGGAAGCCGGCGTGTAATCCTGCTTCTTCTCCTGCCGGTCGGCCAGATAGTATTGATAGATCTTCTGCATCCAGTCCACGGACAGATCTCGGCCGATCAGATTCCGGAATGAGCGCAGCTTATCATGGTCTCTGCAGGCCGTAAACAGTGCCGGCCCCAGCTGGTCAGGAGCCGTGACGCCGAACAGCTCCAGTGTCCTGTCAGTCAGTTCTTTCAGTTCCATGCTTTTTCTCCATCAAAAAAAATCTTCTATAGGCGGAAGATGATTTAGTATGTGGTTCACGTATTTATAGAATTCTTCCATATCAGCCATGAACTCAATTGCAGTACCTATGTTTCTATAATTAAAGGCGTGTACCGCATTTCGATAATGTTGAATCTTATCAACCCAGACATATAAAGGATCCTTATCGTCATCCCATAATATTCCTTTACTGAAGTTCTTCAAATCCTCGAATCTCATATTATTCGGTTCAACCGTAATGGTTTTCCCTTTTTTATTCTGTGTCAGTGGATTCTTCATATAGTCTTCATAGTATACACAATAAAAGAATTTAAGCCACGATTCTACTAAAGCTCCCATATTTGTACGAGCTAATATCAATTCGCCTTCTGTCATAGTGGATCCTTTATCGATCCATATTTTCAAGGTGTCTGTAAGTTCAGACATCCATTTCAGCATAGCATCATCAAGTTTATCCGCAACACTATCTGGAGCGATTCCCCTAGATTCCTTCCAAACTAATGCCATGTTATTTGTTTGAAGTTGTAATACTTCATAATCACTTCTTCTCATCTATTTATGTCCTTTTATAATATCCATAGCCGCTATCGATAAATCCTTCCCTTCATATGTTATCAACAGCCTGCCAGGGAAATGCTTCTCATACCACTTTTCTTTAATCTCCCAGTGTGCACGGTAATCCGGAAGATCCAGTCTTCCTACATGTTCCCAGTAATATGTTTCGCCTCTGAACTTCACTGTAAAATCAGGCAGGAACATCGTTCCGTCCGGAGCATACAGCGGTTCCTCATAAACAAACGGCACTTCTTCTGACACAAGCATATTAGCGATGATGACTTCGGACTTTGATCTCACAAAGTATTCCGATAGAGTGGCCAATTTCTTCTCATCAGCATACCAGTTCTGAATATACAGCAATTCTTCTGGAAGCGGATTAAACGCAAACACCGATGAGTTAATTCTTCTGACAGCAGACTTTTCAATGTGTCCAAGAGCGGTCAACGTCCCTATGTCTTCCTGCAGAAGAATCGTAACCTTCTTTTGGGCTCTGGTAATTGCTGTATAGAGCAGTTCCATCGATAACAGATGACTATCTCTTTTTGGAATTACGATATATACATAATCAAATTCTGATCCCTGAGACTTGTGTACACTGATTGCATAAGCCAGTTCCAGATTTTCCTGAACTTTCTGTTCTGGAAGATTCCAGCCTTTATCATTTCTGCCATATTCACGTCCATAGTTATATCTCAGCCTTTGCCGGTTTTTATTTGAGAAGGTGACTTGAAATCTTTCAATCGTGCTTATGTAATTATATCGTTTATTCTTTTGATCAAATGGATGCATAAGCACCAAGCCGATTTCGCCGTTATATACTTCATGCTGCTCAACAGCTCTGGTCTCTTGGTTATATGCATACGCCATATCAGATTTCGGGCGATTTCTAAACTGAATTACCTTATCAAAATAGCTAATGCCATCAAGATTGTATCTGTGGCTCCAATAAGGATTAAAATCATTTTGCATAAGTACATTCAGTGCTCCCGTTCCGTAGAATTCACCGCGGTATGGGGAAATAATCTGGATAGCATCTGGATTTGATGTTCCATCAGTTTTTCGTATTGCCTGCTGCCATAGCTTATCTAATCCGCTGTATTCTGCCATGCCAGTCATTGCTTCCATGTCATGTGTCAGGACACCTCTTAGCAACGTTTCAAGATCAGCTTGTTCTTTCCAGAAATACACAGCCAGATCCTTGTCGATATCCCCGTTTCCGTTTTCCAGTATTTTGGTAAACAGCTCTTCTTTTTTCTTCTTCAGAGAATCAGCAGTACCCGTGTCTTCCATATCCGACTGCTTTTCCTGTATGAAGAGCTCAGCCAGATCAAGAATTCCGCAGCCATTACCTTCAACTCGGTTTACCAACTGACGTATATTCTCACTAAGCACGCCAACATTCTCAGGATACTCCTGATTAAGCCATTCAATGGTATCGGAGAATACTTTTCCGCGCCAGATTGGAGGAAGTTGATTCGGATCTCCTACAAGAATGAGCCTCTGAACACTATTCCAGTTTATACTTCTTAGCAAAGTCGCAAACAGATTTAGGTCAATCATAGAACACTCGTCTATAATAATTGTGTTTACGTCCTGGCCTTTGCTTCCTCCCTTCCGTTTAAGAGTAAAGTTCTTGTTCAGCCAACCGTTACTTGCAAGATATGAATGAATCGTTGATGAATTCTTCTCTGTCTGTGTCTTGATTCGTTCTGCCGCTTTTCCGGTCGGCGCCATTAGCAGGAAGCCTGCTGCCTGTCCATGCACTCGCTCGATATTTTCAACAATAGCTTTGATTACAGTGGTTTTGCCTGTTCCAGCTGCGCCGGACAATACACATATTGGCTTCGAAAAAATCTGCATACAAATATCTGCCTGCTTATCAAGAATATTCTCATACTGATCAGCCGCAGTCTCATTAAGCTTAGATTCTGGATTTCTAAGTTTACTCTTGAACTTCTCCTTCGTGATAGCCATCTTCAGGGATATATCCGGTCTTTCAGCAAGCATGGTAAATATAGACTCAACCTGCCGCTCATCCTCATATACCCACTTCAGGTAGAGATAAAGGTCCTTTTTGTCATCCTCGCGTAAATACAACGCTTTATCATATATTTCTCGATCGAGTTTGAAGTTTTTAATTTTAAAAGTATATTGCTTCCACTCCGGCATACGATCCAGTCGGTGATTTACTGAATTCAGAATGGTCTCTGCCTTGCCGAAGGAATGAGCCGCAATACGATTTAATTCATCGACGCAAAATGCCCTTAACCTTTCCGGATCACCCACATCAAATAAATTTTCAATTCCATATTCCGGAGAAACAATTATTCCGTTGTCAATCTTGTAGAACGGAATCGCATCATCCGGATCCATGCCTTGATATTGCTCAAAGATAATATACGGATTCTCCGCAATTTCCTTCAAAGAGGCTGTAATAGAAACATCCTCCCGGTCCTCGCCCAGAATATGTCCCATTTGATCTGCAGAAATATCGAATCGCGGCAGAATATCAAAAAGCAGTTTCTGTTCCTCATCTTCACGAAGAAGAAACTCACGGCGTACTGTACGAAGATTTGCTACCTTATGTCCGGATACGTCATCCTGATCGCCATCCATAAGCTTACGGACTTCATCCCGGAAGAGTTTCATTTCCTGCTCATTTGTCAACGCTATATAGTGCTGTACCAATTCTTCCAGACCCATATTGATCATTGCCGATGCAAATCCAGGATAAGGGCCTCTGGCTTTCCACAATTCGCCAAGAACGCTGTTTAGCCATTTCTTACGTTCTTCCCAGTTTTCTGTATCGTCTCCAATCTCGATCAACACATCCACGCTATTGATCAGCTGATTGATGATTTCTATAGCATCATCGTTTGACACCTCACGGCTGCCATACTTGAAAGGAGATCTATGAAGTGGCTTTATGACAATTCGATTCAGTATGGATTCATCCCCCATGTATTTCCAGTATGGGATAGATAAACCTTCGTCCGGATAATTTGACGTAATCGGCTTCTGCCAGATAACCCCACCGGCATAGTCCTTCTTTATCTGATCAGTTGTATTCTCATAGTAATGGAAATCATCAATTTTCTTGATGCGGGAAGCTCCAACAATGACATAGTTATCTTCTTCATTCTCAGAAAATGGATTACTATATCCTGCATAGTAGAACACAAGAGACTTTCCTTCTTCAAACTGTGAAAAATACGCCTCCGCATTACGCTGTCTCTTGTTATAGTCATATGTCTTTCCCTTTACCGATGAGAACACATCATTCTTATACATTGCCTCGTAGCACCATGTACACGCAGTATAGGGTGGCAGGGTTAGTATCGTTGCATCAGCGTCTTTTTCTTCCCACCATGACGGTGGTTCAACCTTAACTTGAACAGTTTCCTTACCGAAGGCATTAGCGCTCAATGCACACGCCACCTTGCACGGATGCTGACCACAGGGCTCACCTGCATGAGCTGTTTCAAAATCAAGATCACGCTGTTCAGCAATCATTTCTCCTGGATAAGAATGCTGCCCTACGCAATAAACATTTTCACAAGGCTTTTTGCAGATATGGCCATTCCAACCATCACTATGCCATGCAAGCCTCAGGCTCATATGCATTGCCATAAGCTACCTCCTAAACAATTTCTATCAGTCCCCTTGAAAGGCATACCTCCAGAGAATAATTCGTCACTTTACCTGCCTTCGGACCTTCTTCAAATTCGATACCAAGATATTTACCGTCGCAGGTTCTGACAATGCCATATCCGACAGACTTATGCCGAACTCTTTTCCCGATATAGGCCTTGTAAACATCTGTCCCCGCTACAACAACTTCAGCCTCAGGATCCTCTTTTTCCTCAACCTTTGCAGTTTCTACTTCCTGACTATCATCTGTATCCTTCACAGGTTCTGCTTTCTTTATCGGCTTTGATGCCGGCTCTACATACTCATCTGCCGCATCCTTAAGCGCCATCAGTTCTCTGATTTCAGCAATATGCGTCTGTGTGAACCAGATGGATTCATTGCCAAAATCGATCTTAACCGGATCATGAGAATTAATATCCTGTTCGCTAAGGTACGTAATTTCATCTATGAATTCCTGCAGATCATACGCATCAGATCGCATCCTGCGATACTCTGACGCACAGTTCGGGCACATGCATAAATACATGGCATCCAACTCTTTTTCCATACCTGTAGAAAGCTGGCACTTCTCAAATGTTGTCACAGGCTCATGGCACATCTGGCATGCATATTTATATGATCCTTCCACTCTATACATGCTTCTGAGATAGGCATCAATTTCACTATCCGGCTTGCTTACACGAATTTTCCTGACCTTATACTCATACTTTACCGGGCTGGCAAATACCAAGACTTCGGCTGCATGTTTTCGCAGTGAATCCCAGTTTTTAACTCGTGCCGATGGAAACTCAAAGGTCTCCTGAGGCGTGTAAGTCGGAGTGCTTCCGCCACCGACTGCACCGGAACCATAGCTTTCCTCCAAATCTGTAATAGAAATGCCGAACCTACGTCTCAGTTCAATTTCAAAGAACTGTTCTTTGGTTTCATCATCCAGCTGATCATAGTCCTTTGCGGCCTCTTCCAGCTGATCTTCTTCACTCTTAGCAAAGCCAAGGAAATCATACAAGTTGGATTCAGGTCTTACATCTCCATACAGCTGCGGATGCAGATCCCTCTTTGTGATTTCTTTCTGTGATACCAGCTCTCCGGATTCTGTAAAAAGCCACTTGCCGTTCCACTTCATTCCGTAATACTGATGCTTCGGACCGTCTTGACGCAGCTTTATCACGATGTCTGAGTATGTGTTTGGAATATTCGGAGAACTGCCTCCTACATAAACCGTGCCAAAGAGCATGTTTTCATGGTTTTGAAGGAACCGGAAAATAAAACTGGACTTCGCCATAGAGTCTGGCGACTTAGGATGGCTCGATATGTATTCCAATACCGCATCCAACTTATCCAGGCTCAGTTTCCACCGGAAGTTCTGATAGGTTGTCCATTCAGGCTGCCGGCCAGGATTTCCGGTATAATATTCGCCATTTGTTCGGTCAAGACCAGTCCCCACTTCTTCGGAAATCCCAAGAAGCTTCAGCATATCTCTGTCAACATCTTCAATCTTATAAAATTCCACGTCCACATAAGGATAGCTGACTATATGTGAATAATACTGTTCTATGCTCATCCCTTCAGAATTAACAGAGAAGAGAACCTTCTCCTTACTAGGATTCACATAAACCTTTTTACCATCCTTGATGCATCTGACTTTCAAATACTTCTTTATGAGATTGTTTACTTCATTACGATAGTCAGTGTTGCCGCGATAGTGTAAAAGTCTCTTCAGATCAGTAATATGCTGATCATCGGAAAGAACGGCACCACTCTCATATCTTCTCTTGAAATCCCGTATAAAGAATTCATATTCATTTGGCTTTTGTAGGTTCAGTATTTCCGTAAAGAAGTGCCTACATCTCTGAAGGATACCTTCATCCACAAAAGCAATATCATCCATGCCATCAGTATTGCTACTCGGCAGGAAGATGTTAGGCAAATATGATGCATTCTCATAGCCGCGATAATAAAAGCTATTCAACTCATTACCATCGCTTTTCCGATAAGGCGCAACGAACGTCCCCTTTGATGTCTTGATGAATTCCGCTGTAAGCATGTTGGATCCGCCTCTTTGCTTTGAGAAAGCGGCAGCAACGGAGTCATACATGTTATAGAGCTTAACCAGCCATTCTTCATCACGCCTTGGAAGAAAAGCTCTGTTATTATTAAAAGCATTTCTGAGATTCTCAGGACGGATCACTTCAATATCCAGAACATCCGTCAGAAACTCATATAATGTCTTATAAGTCTTATTGGTCTCCGTCAGAAATGTCGGAAGCCAATGATAGTCTGTTCCATCATTCAAAAGTTCCGTCAGAAGTTCTTCCGTCAATACCTCTGCGAAATCAGCACCTCTGGCTATCTTTACGGAATCAGCAGCCGCATAAGATCCGTCTTTACAGAGGAGCAATGCCTCCTCCGTCATCATTTCTTCCGTTTCGTTAAACATGCACTCAAACAACGGTGCACTGTAGAAAACATCACTGTCCACCGGGAGAATGTTCAGAAAGCTAAAATTCAGTTTTCCAGCATCCCTCAGTTCTATAACACTATCCTGAAGCAATGATGCTGTCTGTTCTGCCAGATCAATATTATCTCTATCGTCTGCCGGAACACTGCTTCGATTCGGTGTCGTTCGATATGGTCCCTGGACAATAAACTTAAGTTTGCTTTCCGTTTCTGTCGGAAAGTAGACGGAAATATATGGTGACTTAGAAGCTGTGAACGTATACTCGCCGGACTCTTCCACCTTGACTGCAAAAGCAATATCAATGGTCCGACCTGCCTGAATTCCTGTGACCGGACGTGAAAACATCAGATAAGAGATCTCTTCGTTCTCCTTTTTGTTTCCTGTCTCACCCATTGCCGATACAAGGGAACAGTGATCATTAATAGGTGTTTTATCTAACAGATACGTTCCGGATGTCCGCAGCTTTGAAAGTTCTATTTTGTAGTCGATAGACTGTAGATGCTTCATAAAAAGAAGCGTTGTGATTCCCAAATTCTGCAAACGCTTTGAGAGAACATCATTGAGCTTCTCAATCGTTGCAAATCCGGAGAATGTAAACCCAACACTGTACGGAAATACAAACTTCGTTGTATATCCCAAGGCTACATCCTGATCATCAATATCGACCGGATGCGTGAAATCTTTGATTTCAACGGCAAACTGATGGTAGCCTTTCTCTTGATCACTCTTGCTTGGATGGCTATAAAGGCGCACGGTCTCACAAATACCGAAAACAGATTTGAAGCCGACGCCAAATTCACCAATCTGGTTTAAGTCATCGGTCTTATCAGATTTTCCAATATCACAGAGGCCCTGTAGATTCTCCATAGAGAACGGATGCCCATCGTGAAGCACCACAAGCCTGTCAGGATACTGTTCAAATTTTATCTTAGTGGCTCCGGCATCCTCCGCGTTCTGAAGCAGTTCATAAACGAAGTGAGATTTATCCGTATACAGCTGGATAATTCTCTCCAATGCCCGCCGAAGCATTCCATCCTTGTCCTGGCGTTGTAAGACCTGATCTGCAATCGCCATTTTAGCCATGCCTGACACCTCCAACACATATGCTTAGTTGACAACTTCCAGGATTCCATTGGCAATCAATGTCGTGTGGATATCCGTCTGATCAACCTTTTTCCTTATTTCAGCAACCTTAAGCTCATAGGTCTCTGTGGCAGACTCTAACTCACTCGTATACATCCGTCTGATGCTTTCGCTGCTGGTATCTATAATCTTCTGTTCCAGAGATCTCTTGCGGTTTCTGAAATTATTGGACAAACTCTCTATCTTAAATGTGGATGTATTCTCGGCTTCTTTGATTTCTTCAGCCTTTTCATCCATCCATAATTTAACCTGTTTCCTCTCCAGCGTATCCCAGTCAGATGGCTGCATCTTTATAGCTGCTGCACCACTCTGAGCCTCCTGAAGAATATCCGGAAGTTCTGACGCAATTACATCATCATCGCATACAACAACCAGCTTAAAATGCGGATTGATGCCAACATAGCTCCAAGCATATACCGAGAAATGATAGGAACCACTTGGCAGATTTTCTGTTGCGTACTGCAGTCTGATATACGCCTGCTCGTTTGAAGCAAAATATGCCGCTGCCTGTTTTGCCAAAGGATGCATAGCTGTGATAAAGAAGTTGTCTCTCTTCTTTTCCGCAGTCTCTGCATCGAAAGTAATCGGATGAATAGGAGCTTTCCCCTTCAGGTATACATCCCAGCTCTGACGTACTGCATTTCGTCCGCTCGGAAGTTTCCGGAAATCATCTCTAAGCTCCGCTCTGGCCGCTGCTGATAATCTCAGCTGTTTTGCGTCACCTTCACCCAGAATATAGCTACCCTGTCCAAGCCGGCGATATAGATATTGTTCAATCAGGATCTGCAGACTCTTCTGTGTAAGCCACGGATTCTCTGCGTTATGAATCTCCTGTGATGTCATATACTCAGAGAGATCAAAGCCAAAGAATTCTTTTTCCTCTTCTTCCAACCGATTCAATTCCTGGAGTCTTCGGACTTCATTATCAGCCATCTGCTCCAGTTTAATTTTTCGCTCTTCATCGGTGAGAGTCGTGTCCATCGCGATATGATCAAGCTGCGTAGCAATATCACCTAGGATCTCTTCACACTCACCAATACTGCTTTCAAAGATACCAATACGCATCAGACATCTGAAATAAATATCAGCGTCAACAGTGCCATTCGTAATCATGTTATAGATGCTAACAGTCTCACTCTGCTGTCCTCTACGATCAATACGACCGATACGCTGCTCGATTCTCATAGGATTCCAAGGAAGGTCGTAGTTAATCATCATATCGCAGAACTGATAATCCAGACCTTCTGAACCGACTTCTGTAAAGAGCAGAATATCAATGGCGTCTGCGTCTTCTTTCGGGAGTTCAAATCTTGCACGAAACTCCTGCCGCATAGCATCCTTAACACTGCCGTCAACCTGCTCTACTCTGAGCCCTGCATCGAGAAGTTTCTTTTTCAAGTAATACAGTGTGTACCGAAAAGTACTGAAGAGAATGATTTTGTTATTCTCCTGCTTTTGCTTCTCCATAATGGCTTCCAGCATCTGATCAAACTTAGGATCTTCCTCCGGAAGATTGTCTGCCATTGCCAGCAGATCCTGTGCTAACGTCTCCAGCGTATTAGCATCAGTCCCATCAAAAGTAAAGCTTGGAGAATAATCCAGATCAGGATCATCCTCCATCTGTTGGAATCTTCTTTTTATCAGATCCCGAATATGCGGTGCCAGGCCAAAGATACAGCTGGCTGCCTGACGCTTGATAGTGGACATCATAAACGGAATGGATCTGGCGCTTCCATGAAGCTGCAGTAATGCGTTTGACTCAAATCGCAACAGTTCATCATGCAGCTCCTGCTGCCGCTCGGTAAACTCGACAGCTAAGGTGTATGGTCTTCTGATGCAGAAATCCTGAATATCTTTTCTTCGGGTCCGGTTAAGCATGGAGTTAAAACTGTGAAGGCTCTCCGCATCCGAAATAAGTTTCACACGTTCTTCCCGTGTGATTTTGTCCTGCTGCAGAGTTTTGATCATCTCTCCGTAAGTCGGATTAGCGGCGATGACATTTTCTCCCCACTGTGTCCCCAGAACACCTTTGAGGGCTTCTGTGGCCTGAGCCTGCCAGTCCTGATCAGCCCTTCTAATAGCCTTTGCAGCTTCAGAAATATGTACGTTCGGCCTGGACATCATATTGAATGTCTGTTTATCAATCACTACATCCGGTCGCAGAACATTTAAAAGTGTAAACAAATCATCATCACTGGTCTGCAGCGGCGTTGCCGTCAGCATGACAACAGCATCGGCATTATCACAGAAATACTTCACGCATTTATACTCGAAGGCCTTTTCCTTCTCCATACTTCCGTTTCGGATATGGTGTGCCTCATCAATGATAACCAGATTAAAGTGCGGTGCCGGATCCAGATCCCTTAAACCAAATGTATGCTTCTTCCTAGTGGTTTCCCCCTCATAGGCTCTGCTGTCTAAAATAGAATAAGGCACAATTGTCTTACTGAATCTTATCGGCCATTCGCCGTCCCGATCTGTATCGGAAATGATCTGACGAAGCATCGGTCCATCCACCGGCACGAATTCCTCATCAAATCGCTTCATCTCCATCTCCCATTTACGCTCAGTTACAAGCGGTTTCGGGCAGATAATCAGAACATTTTCCAGTTCATTTCTTGCCTGCAGTTCTTTAATGATCAGACCGGCTTCAATTGTCTTGCCTACGCCAACGCTGTCAGCAATCAGTATTCTTGGCTCATCAGCGTGGATCAGCTTCAATGCCGGCCTGAACTGGTAAGGGACAAAATCGATCCTGGCTGAATTCAATGAATACAGATCATTTCCAGAAGGATTATTGATCTGGTACGCTGTTAGGTAGCTGCGGAATGTATTGATATCGACCCAGTTATAAGATGCTGTCTCAACGTATAGTGCGATCTGCCCGGAATAAAAAGTCTTGAAATTACCGTTTACAAAGACATCATATTTCTTAGTATCCCCAAGATCTGTAATGGACATAACAATCCCGCGCACATCAGGGCTTCCTACGAGATATACCAGGCTCTTTTCTCTGATTTCGTCTTCATCACCTACATCCGGTATCACTGTCTCTGCAGCTTCTGGCTGTGACTCCTGTGAAAAGGATTCAAAATCAACCGTGGATGGAGACTTCACTTCCTCTATCATACGGTCAACTTCATTTATGAGGCTGTCATCACATTCTCTCTGCTCGAAGAATTGATGAAGGGTATCCAGATCTGCAAGGATGGCATCTTTGCCCGGAAGCATAGCACCAACATGAGCCCAGTTATTACGGACACGCATCATATCACGGATACATTCTCTTTCCCTGGTAGGAAGGAATGCCACATTCCTCATCTCATACCATGATTTATCCGCAATGCGAAGCAACGCAGCCAGATCAAACTGTCCCAGCTCCGTAAAACCGCGTTCTCTTGCCATCTCCGCCTGGTTATAGCTCAACTTAGCTATAACACAGTCCTCCCACCAATCTTCCGATGTCCTGGGTAACAGCTTTCCAAGCCACTCAGCAAGCACATTGGCGGAAGTATGCAAATATGTATTCATCCTGCTTACAATCTGGTCATTATCCATCTTGAAGCCTCCCATCTGCACTCTGTATTACATAAAGAATCCATCTGTATCAAAGATGTGATCCAACTCATCATTTGTCATGGCCCGTGAGACCTTATCACGCACAGCACTCATAGCCATATCGAGCCTCTTGAAACGATTATGTCCCACGGCATCCTTACTCATACGGATCAGCTGAATGCGTCCTACACCCGGATTCTGCCTTGCATATTCTGCAAATCCTCTGGCCTTTCCAAGGTTATCTATTCTCGTAGGATCGTGCGGTTCCAAAATATCCACAACATATTCATCATCGCTGTCTTTACGGATGATTATAAAATCAGGATACGCCGGCTTCTGCTCTCCGCCCATCTCATACGGAATGCAGAGGGACCAAGGCTTTCTCGGAGGATTTCTCAGCCAGCAAACATAGTCAGCCTGACTTTGTTCCTCCACAAGAACGCCTTCTTCCCAAGTATTCAGATTAATACGTGCTTTTCCGGAGTCGTTCACGAAAAGATGATCATCATAGTCCTTGCCATTCACTTCACGTGGTAAGCTGATGGTCTCAGGCAGGCGGAAGTTATGCTTACTGACAACATCTCCATTGGAGACAATGGCATCATACTGCTTAATAAAACGATCACCAAGACCGACAATCTTCCGACGATAATTATCATTCATCTTGTGGAACGCCTTCTCAGCATAAGCCAGGAGGCGTGCATAACAGTCATCATTAGAGGCGTATAAGATTACATCGATCTTATATGCATTCGGATCATCCTCATCGTAATAATAATGACCATACTTATTGCCTACGCCCTCATTCCCCAACTTTGTTTCAGCACGGCGGAACTGCCGGTCAATATCAATATCCGTTGTAGACATGAACGTATGGACAATGTTATCGTCTACAGTTTCTCCAAACACATCAAAGACCTGGGATTTCATCTGAAATTCCATGATCTTCTTTGCCATATCGTCATATTTTCCGTCTCTCTTCAGATCACCCACATATTCGCGGATCATCTTCACGATTTCTTCCAGAACATCATCTGTGGCATTCTGGTATTTCCCAGACTGCCTTAAAAGTCTTGCCAGACTGTACAACGAATTCAAATAGTTATTGATTCTGACGTTTCTTACATCGTATGAAAGAAGTCCGGAATCATTGATTGCTTTTACAACTCCCTCTCGATCTAAGGTGTCAATGAAAGACTCCTGAACATATTCCGGCTCTGATTGTGCTGTTTGACCTTCCGGAGCTGCTTGTGATGTTCCTGACGAAGGTACTGCTGCGCTCGGCTGGTTCGTATTCTGTGCAGGTTGAACTTGCTGCGTGTTTTCCTGTTGTGTATTCCTTGTGCCTGTGCTGAAGGATGATGCTTCGCGAACGCCGGAAGCCGTTCCAGTCTGTCCACCACTACTATACGGAGTAGCACCGCCATCATGCAGTGCCATAGGCTGCATTCCACCGGGCAAATCAAACATTGACATTTGTCCCGGGTAGACAGGTGCATGTCTTGTTCCACCGCCAGCTGAGCTTCGCGGTCTAACAGACAATGTATCCATAACTCTGGTATCGAGAGATTCCCCGTAGATATCTGCCGGAATATCACCGCCTTCGGCATTCTGCAATTCTTCCACAACTTCCTTTACGGTATCAGAATTGAAATACGGCAAATACAGATGTACATCATTCAATGTCTCATCCACCTGAATATGCATCTGCATCGGTGTTCGAATCATACGACCAAGGAGCTGAGCAATATATGTTGCATCCGTAGCATGTCGGAAAGACATCATCGTTTCTGCTCTCGGACAATCCCAGCCGGTCGACAAACTCTCTTTGAAGAAAACAACTCTGATTCGCTTATCTTCTGCAATTGCTGAAGGAGCCACATATGGTACATTCAAACCATTGATCCGGATCACATTATTTGCATCTCCAAAGGTATGAACCACTTCGCCTTCCTGAAAGCGGATTCCTGTTCGTTCCTCAATCTTCTGTACGCAATCATCAAGATCAGTCGCAGATATCGAGGACGATGTCGCATTCTGAACCTGGATAACCAAAATTGGATTCACATAAGCATAGTGTTGCTCATAACAATACTGGTACCAATGATCCCATTTATCCTTCCATTCATCCGCTGCTGCCTGAAGCACAGCCATATCCTTGTTCCCGGAGTTTTCTTCCGGATAGGAGATGACGATTCGATCCTTCAAGAGTCCAGAAGCTCTGACCTCATCCGTTGTAACCACAACGTACTGTGTATCGGATGCAATGCCCTGTACCAATGCGTTAAATCTCGCAGATGTTGCAGACATACCGATAACCACCGGCATAGCTTCGATACCATCTGCCGGACTTCCTTTAAGGAACTTCTGCATGATGGTTGTAGCACGTCCTGCCTCACGGCCCTGCATACCGCGATGTGCTTCATCAATGATAAAATACAGACGGTCGCTCTTATCACGCGCCGTGTTGGCCAACGTCTCCCAGATTGTATACTGGCGGTTATCCGTGTGCTTTGTAAGATTTGAGCTCTTCCCCAGCTTCTGTGTGTTCAGAAAATAGATATGCCCGTCATCAAACATCTCCTGGTCAAACGAGTCGTCCTGCACAGTCACACACTGTCCCAAACGGATCTTATCTGCTTTCAAATCGATCTTGTCTTTAGACTGCTCATTCAACTGCGGAGAATCAGAAAGCCACACGATGATTGCTTCCGGCTGCTCCGGATATACCTCATCCCCAAAGAAAATACTCTCTATCAAGGCTGCCATAATGATAGTTTTTCCAGCACCTGTAGGAGCCGTAAAAGAAACAACCTGTTTGGAGTGAGAACGACCATATCGATACACAGCTTCCGCTGATTTCATTCTGAGCTCACTTAAAGCTCTTTTCTGAAATGGAAATAATTCTGCTTTCATGGTCTACCTCCCTGTGTTGATTCTGAAGTTGTCTAAATAATCACGATACAGCTGATAAGTATCCTTTTCGCCGTAGCCTGCAATCATCTCCCGATATCCAGCTTCAGAATCGGTTACAATATATATTGTCTGGATTTCAGGATGCTTTTGCACTTGCGCATCAAATTCCTGAAAATGTTTTTCATTCATAAGAATTGCAAATCTATTATCCGGCAGTATCATCATAGATAATTTTTCATCCTGTAATCTCGGACAAACACCATATGCTCCAGCTTTCAACCAGAGTACCGGTAATAGTTCTGCCAACTGACGGCCTAATGCTATGGATGTTTTATCTAAGAACCCCAGCTTAAAATAAGCCGCATTAGCCTTGAAACCATCGGCCATAGATTCTTCTGTGGTTATATATGTTCCTTCCAAGGGCTTCCCATTTATATTGTGGCCTTCAATTGAACATACTGTTCGCGGCCATGTGACATACCTCGCAATTCCCAATGCTTCCCAGACATCATCCCCTGGATTGTAGCCTTTATTCTTTAAAGACTTCGCCTCATCTTCAGAGACCTCATTATTTGTGACCATTATGCAACGTCTTTGCCCGTCATCCTCTGCGTTCAACAAGTTAACTGCATGCAATGTAGTACCTGATCCAGCAAAAAAATCTACAATTAATGCCGTTTTATTATTTTTCACAAAAAATTTCAATGTATCAGCAACAGCATATAGTGATTTAGGATATGAAAACCGAGTATTGATAAACAGCGGTTTTAGTAACCTTGTCCCGTGCTCAGTAGCATCATGCGATTTTCTATTCCAAACAGTTTTAGGAAAGACAATTCTTTGTGATGCATCGACTGGCGAAAGAATTAATGAGCCGTCTTTCGCTTTCCCTTCTACTACTATTTCGCCTGACTTAATTCTCTTCTGATCACCTTGACGAACATACTGAATACTCCATCGGTTAGTTTTTTTATCAAATGATCCTACCCTCAAATATCCTTCAGCCAATAACCGCTTTGTAGTCTCTGGAATAGCTCCCCATGTAGCTTCAGTGTTATCGTCTCGAATAGGTAGCACAGCCACTTGTCCTTCGGGTGCAACCACATCCTCAGCTTTTTCTGATGGCGATAAAGCATTTCCAATCTCTACAATTTTCTCTTCTTTCGTGTCGATGAAAATAGGGAAAAACTGGCCTTTTGTTTTGCTACGTGGAGTACTGGTGCGCATAAAATTAAACCAAACTCTACTTATAACGCCCTTGCCATCCTCAGAGAGCATATTGTCGTTTGTACGTGTCACACCCATTTGGCCAAATCGAAGAATATAAATATATTCCTCAACTCTAGAAAATTCATTTTCCCTACTTGTACCATTTCGGCTAATTACAGATGTAATCATCTGCATATTCGCTTCAGGAAACATTTCTTCTAACAGGCACCCTAGGTGTAAGTATTCTTTTTCATCAATTGTGACAATTAATACAGAGCATTTTGGATTTAATAAATTCTTGGCAATTTTTAATCTCTTCTGCATCATAGACAGCCATTTGCTATGTCTATATGCATCTGCACCATCCACATAATCGTTATTATATTTCCAGTCTTTTGCACCAGTGTTATAAGGTGGATCAATGTATATGCAATCCACCTTGCCAGCATAAAGATATTCCAAAAGCTGAAGAGCATGATAGTTATCAGCCTCAATCAGCGTATGCCACAAATTACTATCAGGAGCATTGCACACACTATCGATTGGTTTTAAGTACGGATAGATAGGCTCACCAAACCGGGCAACTGAAACAAGCTCATCTACAGGAATTTCTTCCATCTGCGCCGTCACTTTGTGATAGCAAGTAGCTATCCCATCCTTGATGGCACTAACCTCATACATTTCACTGACAGCACCCGTCTTTTTTGCCACAGTAGAGCCACGCTTCACCGGGATATCATAGAGCGGCGTACACTCCGGCAGATGTTCTTCGAACACCAACCCGAATTTCTTTGTCTTTGACAGTCTGTTTATCTCCTGCTCCAGTCTGGCTCTAAGTGCCTCATCCTGCACTTGTGCAAGTAAATCATGTATTGCAGCCATGCCATTTCCTCCTACTGTTTGTCTCCTTTGCCGGCATTGTATACTCCGGCATCTTAATTCTATCGAGTATGCTGTCCCATAATACGGACTCTAATCTGTAATGGTTTTATCTTTTATGTGATAAGCGATCCCCTTCTTCTCACAGAAATCAATCACTTCTTTTGCCTTCTCGTTATAGAACTGCTTGTGTTCCGGATATCCAGTCGTTACATCCTTACAGTAATTGGTTCTTCCGAAAATAATCTTGTCTACAAAGCTGACTGATTTTAGGATCTCCATCAAGTCCTGTTCTATCAGATTCGGCGTAGGATACGGTTCGATACTTACCCATGTCTTACAACCTTTGTCGTGTAGCTTCTTCAAGGCCTTCAAACGGTCTTTATATGATGCAGAGCCTGGCTCCATCCGCTCTCTGTATTCCTCATCCAGAGAAATAAGAGTGATTCCGTATTCATTTTCCTTAGAACATTCTGCAAGACTGACCGGAAGAATGCCCTTCGTAAGCACGGTACACTTAATGTCTGCTGCGTTCAGCTTCTTGATCACATCTAAGCTCATTTTTTCAATTTCCGGGTATCCCACCATGAACGGATCCGTAGTAAAGCAAAGCTGTACAGACATGATCTTATCTTTCAGCCGGGGAATCTCCTTGTCCAGAATCTCCAAAGTGTTTGAAACAAGATACGGTTTCAGCCAATCCTCATATGTTTTGACCTGCCCAAATCTTTTTTTCATCAGGAAGGCATAGCAAGGATACCGGCAGCCATGCGCACATCCCTGCACGAAATTCAGCGTATAATCCCCATACTCCACACCGGTTTTGTAGAGCATAGATTTTCTTTGTATGCAGCCTTCCACTTGCGGCATAATCAATAACTCCTATCTGAAAATGTTATTGTCGATCTATGAATCACAGCACCATAGTACTGTTTCAACGCAGCATATGTTTTATTGCTGTAATCACGCACAGGAAAAACCGGATGTTCAAACAAATAAGCTTTTACATCGTCCTTAGGTACATCCAGCCTTCCCTTAAACTTCTTTTGTAGATATGCTGCTATGTCTCGAACTGTATAGCATGTATCATCTACTGTTCGTCCTGAGACAATTTCTCCCGTAAGCGTATCGAATGTCAGCTGATCATATTCCCCGCTATTATTGACATGCTTGCCAGACGACTGGTCATCAAAGACCTTCCAAGCTGTTGATTTGAAAAGATCAAATCCTGTCTGATGCCCGGTACAATGAATCAAGTTATACACAACAGAGTTATTGCTGTTGAAGAACGGAAATGCAGCTACATAATACCGCCCGTTTTTTCTGCCACTAAGGTCCAGTATTATCTGCTCTATCTTCTTCTCAAAAGCTTCTCTGTCACTGCCGAAGGAAATCAGCTCATCAATCGTCGTCTGATAGGTTTCCTCATATTTTTCAATGACTTCTGGCTTCTTTGCCATCTTTGCCGCCCGGATTGTATCGGATACCATATGATTGATGATGATTTCACCCCAGTTTTTAAGAAATGGCATCATAGCATCCCACTCAATATGTGCATCATAAGGATCGTAAACGAGCAGGAAATGCATATCACTAAACATCGTCGAGAACTGGCTTCCAATCTTACGAAGTAATACATTAGCATCCATCGACTCTGTATAGATAGTGAGATTGCTGGTCTTCTTTGGTAGCCTGGTTTCCAGCAAATCAATCTTTCTTTCGTCCAGATCATTGAAATATATGTAGGCTTGCTTATCTGTGTATCTGGTCATAGCTTCCGCAATGATCTCAGATACCAGAAGCGGCGTACCTTTTATCTCATTCCCTTCATCATCCTTATATACACCACTGTTTGACATGCAGTCGATATAGACTATTCCACGACATTTCTTGTTCAGCATAAGAATGTTGATCCATGCTTTCACATACTCCGAGATCAATTCAAATTTCTTAATGCTGTGTGGCGGAGCAACGCTAATCACATCATTCTTCTTTGAGCTCGACATTCTTATCACCTTCTTCCGGAATCAGATCCATGATGTCGCCGATATTGCATTCAAGCGCTTTGCACACTTTCATAAGGACTTCCATACTCACAGTCTCGCCCTTGGATAATTTTGTGACAGAAGTCCAGCTGATTCTGGCCTGTGCCTGAAGGTCTTTCTTCTTCATATCTTTGTCTATAAGCAGTTTCCAAAGCTTCTTGTAACTTACTTCCATAGCAATCCTCTCGGTTCCATTCTCAGAACTCATATATCATCAGGTAACTGTGCATACTAATACAGTTTCGATTATACCACCACCCCAACAAAATCACATGTGAAAAACTCCATATACACGGGAATTCACACCGCTTTTAATTGAATCCTCTCCGATTATATGCTATAATGCATTTTGTATAACTGTGTCCAGAGGGCACATCTTCGAAAAGAGGTATCTATCCATGAGCAAAGCTCAGAATGAGATTAAAGAATTCATATACAAAATCTGTTACCGGCCCATCTGGGAATCGGTAAATAATTATATAGCAGTACATCCAACAGCATTGAATCTCAGCATGGCACGCATCAAATATCCCGATACTGCTCTGCTGCTTGATATGCTTCTAGAATATGCCACTCATATCCGTATCGATGAAGATTCTCTGTTCTTCGATGCCATACTCAGCTGTACCATAGAACTTCAGTAATTTGATGAATATCGCGGAGAAATGTCCGGAGAAACATCACAATGGTTGATTGCGTCCTGCGAAGCCATCGTCACAGATAAGCTGGATTCTCTGAAGGTTTCATCCGTAAAGCCCTGGAGCAGGGATTCAAAACCATCCGGGAATGGCATTGCAGCTTCCAAGAGCATAGTTCCTATTATCGCTCGTAAGGATCTTGATAAAGAAGCTACGGCTTTTCTGGAAAAGTATTATCCGGAAGCCTTAGCTGAGCCGATGCGCGTCCCAATTGAATATATCGCTAAGGAGAAACTTCATCTGAATGTTGTGCAGGGATATCGGATTACCGACGACTTTAGTATATTTGGGCAGATCTGCTTTTCTCCGGGTAAAGTAAAAATATACAATCTCTTCAAAACTTCAGAGAAGGAAGAAGAAGTTCCCAGAGGCACAATACTGATCGACGCCTATATCTACTGGCAGCATAACAGCGGCTGTGTAAACAACACCATCGCACACGAAGTCTATCATTGGCATCGTCACAGGCTATATGCAGCGATAAAATCTATTCTCCGGAATGAAAGATTCATTGCTTGCCGCTGCCCTGCTGACATGGTATATCCCAATGAAAGCGAAGAATGGACTGATGAACAGCGTATGGAATGGCAAGCCAACAACTTGGCTCCCCGCATCCTTATGCCAATCGAAACTTTTAAGATTAAAGTTGATCAGTTGTATCAGCAATACAGCTATGAGGATACGCCACTGAAGTTGGAAGTGCTCACCTAATTGCTGACGATCTCGCAAGCTTCTATGGTGTATCAAGGCAGTCTGCCCTCATTCGCATGACAGAGACCGGTTATCCTGAAACAAAGTCTGTACTGCAAGCCATAAACGAAAAAGAATGGCATTCCTACGTCAGCCTCGAAGATGTTTTCTATGAGTACAGCACTAATGGCGATTTCGGCAAATTATGCTGATATAGGGATAATTTGCCGAACACTGTATCAAACCCTTTGCAACGGCAAGACGCAACTGGCTCTTCAGCTGCTCCATCGAAGGGGCTGAAGCCGCGGCGATCCGTTTCACACTGGTCGAAACAGCGAAAGCCAACCAGGCGCACCCTTATTACTACCTGAAATATCTGCTGGAGACGCTTCCTGGACAGAAGGTCGGTAAAACAAACACTTTCCTCGACGACTGTATGCCCTGGTCAGATGCGTACAGGACGTATGAGTCTGACGAGAAGAAGTCGACCCTGCGTTTCTTTGAAGACCAGTGTTCTCCCGAACGCCCCAGAACGCCCCACAGGAAAGGCAGGAGTGCATAAAGCACTGGCACTATGGATATGCGGTATGACAGAAAAGGAATACCTTTTGTGTCATAGATGTAAAGTTACATTAGCACCATAGGCACTGCAAAGTGATGACCAGATGCCAGACCGGATGGCGGTCACAACCCGCCATACCGGAAAAGAAACGGGGGGCTGCTAAGACAGGATCTTTGCGCAGCCATTATAAACGATACTGGATCTGGATTATAGACACATCAAGTTTTACGCTTACAATAGTAGAATCGTAGCCGAAACCCTGCTATTTCTTGAAAGTGGATAAGTTCCCACATACAGAAAGAGGGGTTCCCGTCACCCGGAGCATGAACTGCCCCGATGGCGGGAACCCCTCTGTTTTTAGCGAAAAACGGCTTATTTACTACATATTGTGGTCATCTTCCATTTTGGGTGCTGCATCGTGTGTTAGTAGACAAACGGTCTCAACGTTGGCGGTCCAGGGGAACTGATCGATACATACGCCTCTGACCGGCCTGTAGCCGGCGCTGATGAATGCCGGCAGATCTCTGGCCAGGCTGGTGGGCTTGCAGGAAATATAAAGGATATGGTCCACACCGAACTGCAGGATTCTGGGCATGGCCTTGGGATGAATGCCGTCACGGGGCGGATCCAGAATGATGAAATCCGGTTTTTCTTCTATCTCATCGATGACTTTCAGCACATCGCCTGCGATGAAACGGCAGTTGCCAAGTCCATTAACCGCGGCATTTTCTTCGGCCGCTTTGACGGCTTCCTCCACGATTTCCACGCCGATCACCTGTTTCGCGGCGGGCGCCATCAGCTGGGTAATGGTTCCTGTGCCGCAGTAGAGGTCATATACGATGGCCCCGTCTTTTAATCCTGCTTCCAGGATGTATTTGCGGGCGGTATCGTAAAGCACCTCCGCTGACCAGCTGTTGGTCTGGAAGAAGGAGAAGGGAGTCACGTTGAACTGCAGACCCAGCAGCTCTTCCGTAAAATAAGCCTGTCCATAGAGGACCTCTGTCCCCTCATCTTTGATTACGTCCGCAACGGAATCGTTCACGGTATGCAGGATTCCAGCTATGCTGCCTTCCAGGGGCAGACTGCGGAGCATACGGGTCCAGGCTTGCAGCTCATACTGGTCTTCCCGCAGATCAGCAGTCTGGGATGTGGTGACCAGGTCAATCAGGATCTGTCCCCGCATCGAGGCCTTCCGGACCAGGAGGTGGCGCAGGTAACCCTTTTTCTGCATACGGTGGTAGAAAGGGGTCCCTCTGTCTTCAAAGAACTGACGGGTATTTTTCAGGATCATACGGTAGTCTTCGTCTATGATCCGGCACTGGTCTACGGTCACTATGTCATAGAAGCTGCCCCGTTTATGCATGCCCAGGGAAAGGGGGCCTCCTTTATACTCATCGCCAAAGGAGAACTCCATCTTGTTCCGGTATCCCAACTCCCGTGGGCTGGGCAGGATTCCTTCAAACCAGGAAAGATCTGCCGGTGCTCCCGCTTCTTCTCCTGAAGCCGCACCGGACAGATGGTGCGCTTCCTGCAGCGATTTTTCCAGCAGGCTTCTGACCTGAGACTCTTTCAATGCCAGCTCTTTCTCATAAGTCATCTGCAGCCAGGTACAGCCGCCGCAGATGCCGAAATGAGGGCAGGGGGGATCGATCTCGTCCGGCGCTCTTTCCACAACTGCCAGCAGATTCGCTTCTATCCGGCCATTCCTCTTTTTGCTGACTCTGGCCTCTACCGTCTGACCGGGCGCGGCGTTCTTGACTTCGCAGATTTTTCCGTCTTCTGTATGAAAGATTCCTTTGTTGGGGAATTTGACGTACTCGATCTTTCCCCTGATCGTATCTCCTTTTCTCATAAAGCTCCTGTCCGTTTCTGTATGATGTTAGTCCGTCATGCATTCTTTCGCTGTGAAATGTCTGACAGACGAATTTCCGCCGTACCGGTATCTGCATGCTGATGCCTGTAAATAAGATTTCTACTGCGCAGATATCCACTATATACGAAAAAAAGCAGTCCGGCAATATTGGCCGGACTGCCTGATGACTAATTTATGATGGCAGAACGTACTGCCTGAAGATCGGATTATTCCTCTTCCTCAGTTGTCTCTTCCTCTGCAGCTTCCTCAGCGGGCTCTTCAGCCGCTTCCTCTGCGGGAGCCTCTTCGTCCTCTTCCTCGTCTTCGTCGTCATCCCAATCATCATCGAAGTCATCATCGAAATCATCATCGTCGTAGTCTTCGAAATAATCAGGGGTCAGGAAACGATAAACTGCGTAGGCAATCAGAGCAACGATCAGCGCGCCGCCAACAAGGGCGAGGATACAGATCAGCTTATTGTCGCTCTCATCGTTCTTTTTCTTTACCAGATAGTAAATTTCGTCGATTTTGTCCTTCATAGTGTAATAACTCCTTCCATTCATTATAAGTGTTATGCACCGGCAGAACGAAGATTGCAACTCGTTGTACCAAGTGTACAATAACTAAGATTAATATAGCACTAATCGCTGTGCATTTCCACATTTTTTTACAGATGATAGGGTATGACCGGGAATTGACGGAATATCGTATGCCGACAGGACGTTTCCGGAATCAGAGTTTCTCCAGCCTGGCGAACCCGGCGTACATGATCTTGCGGCCGGCATCATCGAACCGAACCGTCACCTTGTAATCTTTGGGTCCTCTCTCAATGTTTTCCACCGTCCCGTCTCCGAAATTCAGGTGATGGACCCGGTCGCCGACCGTATAATCTGGCTTCACAGGTTCCGCCGCGCCCTTTTTCCGGGAGGCGGCTTTCCTGCCCGCGGAAGCGGCCCTGGCTATATAAGGCTTCTTCGATTCATCCGTCCCGGATGTCCCCGCGTAAACGGCCCTGGGCCTCCTGTCCGGTCCTGTCCTGCGGCCTGCGGCCTTGCCTGTATTTGACGCGGCCGAGTTGTTTTTCAGGCCGGCTGTCCCTTTCTGCAGGCCGGCGATCCCTTCGAGGGATTTAAGGCCTCCGCCGATGGATGGACCTGCCCCGCCGGTTTTGGCGGATTTTCCGCGGGATCCGTTCCCGCTGCTCCTGCTGCTGAGTCCATAGCCTGTCCCGCCGAATTTCCCGGCCAGCCTGGACCGTCCGTAAGTATCGGCATAGCCGTATTCATAATCATCTTCCTCCGGGTCATCAAAATCGTCCCCGAAGGCATTTCCTCTGCCGGATTTCCGGTCCAGCAGTTCCTCCGGAATCTCCTCCAGGAAACGGCTGACGGGATTGTACTGGACCTCGCCCCGGGCCATTCTGGAGGCGGCGCTGGTCAGGGTCAGTTCATCTTTTGCCCTGGTGATGCCGACATAAGCCAGCCTGCGCTCTTCCTCCTCCCCTTCAGGATCCTCGCCGTTCAGGGCCATGGCACTGGGGAAGATGCCATCTTCCATGCCTGCGATATAGACATGGGGGAATTCCAGTCCCTTGGCGCTGTGCAGTGTCATCAGGAGAATGCGGTTGTCGTCTCCCTCCACGCTGTCGATATCCGCGACCAGGGCCACTTCCTCCAGGAATCCGGAGAGGGTGGGCATTTCTTCAGAATCGATATTGTATTCGTAATCCGCAATCTTGCTGATCAGCTCGTCCAGGTTGGCGATCCGGTCTTCGGCGTCCTCCTCGTCCGACTCCCGCAGAGCCTCCGCGTAACCGCTTCGGTCCAGGATGTTCTCCAGGAGTTCTTTCAGGGAGCCCTCCTCCGCCTTACGGCGGAAGCCGTGGATCAGATCGACAAATTCTTTGAGCTTGCCGGCAGCCCTGCCGATGGCAGGGATATCCGAAGCCCGTTCCAGAGCTTCAAAGAAGGAAATATCATGCCGCAGGGCATATTCGCTGACCCTGGCCATGGTCGTCTGCCCGATTCCCCTTCTGGGAACGTTCAGGATCCTGCGGACGGCCAGGTCGTCGCTGCCGTTATCCACCGTCTTGAGGTAGGCCAGCATATCGCGGATCTCCCGTCTGTCGTAAAAGTTGGTGCCGCCTACCACGTTGTATGGCATGCCGCTCAGGACCAGGCGGTCCTCCAGCAGGCGGGACTGGGCATTGGTGCGGTACAGGATGGCAAAATCGCTGTATTTGAGCCGGCTGTCTTCAGACATGGCCCGGGCAATGTCCTCTGAGATATAGGAGGCTTCCTCATAGGCGGTCTGGAAGCGGCGGACATGAATCTGCTGTCCCTGTCCGCGGTCGGTCCAGAGCTTTTTCTGCTTTCTTCTGGCGTTGTTGCTGATGACGGCGTTGGCTGCGTCCAGCACGTTCTGGGTGGACCGGTAGTTCTGCTCCAGACGTACGACCAGGGCTTCGGGATAGACCTTCTCGAAGTCCAGGATGTTGTTGATATTGGCGCCTCGGAAGCGGTAGATGGACTGGTCGTCGTCACCGACCACACAGAGGTTGCGGTACCTGGCTGCCAGAAGACGGACCAGCTCGAACTGGGCGTTGTTGGTATCCTGGTACTCATCCACCATGATATATCGGAAGCGGTTCTGGTAGTTCTCCAGCACTTCCGGATGGGTGTGGAACAGGTCCACGGTCTTCATCAGAAGGTCGTCAAAATCCAGGGCGTTGTTCTTCTTCAGGACTTTCTGGTATTCCTCATAGCAGTCGCCGATCTGTCTGCCGTAGTAGTCCCATCCGCCCACATGGTCCTCCCGGTAGCGGAGGGGACTGATTAGTTCGTTCTTGGCGGAAGAGATGGCTCCGAGGATCTGCCGCTCCTTCAGCTGTTTGGTGTCGATCCGCAGGCGCTTGCAGATGTCCTTCATGACCGTCTTCTGATCATCCGTATCATAGATCGTAAAGGTATTCTGGTAGCCCAGAAGGTCGATATGACGGCGCAGGATCCTGACACACATGGAATGGAAGGTAGAGATCCAGACGCTTTCCGACCCGAAACCGATCAGGCGGTCCACCCGGTCCCGCATTTCGCCGGCTGCCTTATTGGTAAATGTAATGGCCAGGATGTTCCAGGGGTTGACCTCACATTCCTCCATCAGATAGGCGATCCTGTGGGTAATGACCCTGGTCTTGCCGCTGCCGGCACCGGCCAGAATAAGAACAGGCCCTTCTGTCTGGCAGACGGCCTGCTGCTGTTCCCTGTTCAGGGTATCATATATGCTCATACATTCTCCTGCTGTTTACTGCTGTTTGGTCATGTCGGCTTCATCCAGAAGCCTTTCCAGGAACATCTTCTTCAGGCTGATCTCGGCGCTGAGCTGGCTGATCAGGGCAAAACGGCGGAGCATATCCCGTTCCTGGGCCGGGGCGTCCGCGAAGGATTTTTCGGCTTCTTCGATCTGGCGCAGGCAGTCCTGTTCATAGTGGGGGATCCTGCCGTCCGCCATATCAAAGAGTTCCCGGTAAATGTCCTCCAGCCTGTAGGCCGGGGTCTTTTCCTCGGTCTGTCCGCCTTTCTTTTTGGCAGCCTTATCGGTCTTCAGGGCCGGCAGGGCGTAGCGCTCCATGACCGGACCCAGGGCTTTCTGGATATCCCCGATGGACAGAACATTCTTGAAATGATAGATCATGGCCAGCAGCAGGATATGGTCCAGGCTGTATTTCTTACGGACAGGGGGAATCATGACTTTGTTCTTGACATAGTTATTGATCATGGTCTTGGTCATGACCTTATCCGTTTCCGGATGGCGGGTGGTGCCGCGCAGGTGCTTTTCCAGAAGTCCGGTCACCTGGTCCATATACAGCTCCAGGGCAGGGATATCCTCGACCCGGACAGATTTGAAATTCCTGCAGATATGTTTCAGTTCCTTTCGGATCCTGTCAGCCTGAAATGTCATAGTTTACTCCCCGCCGCGGGATGCCGCAGCCATCCGTTTCATTTCTCTCGCGTTCTCCAGAACAGCTTCTGTCACGGCCGCGCCGCCCAGAAGCCTGGCCAGTTCGCCGTCGCTGTCGGTTTCGGAGAGTCTGCTGATATGGGTCACCGTCCTGCCGCCGCTGCTTTCCTTGGCGATCAGGAAGTGGCTGTCCTCCATGGCCGCGATCTGGGGCAGGTGGGTAATGCAGAGGATCTGGTGGTCTCCGGCCAGGCGGCCCATTTTTTCGGCCACTTTCCAGGCGGTCTGGCCGCTGATGCCGGTATCGATCTCATCGAAAATAAAGGTATATATTTCATCCCTGCCGGCAAATACAGTCTTTAAGGCCAGCATGATCCGGGACAGTTCGCCGCCGCTGGCGATCTGGTCCAGGGGCCTGGCCGCTTCGCCGGGATTCATGGAAATATAGAAGACGACTTTATCCTGGCCATCGGGTCCCATCCGGTCCGGATCGGATTCGATGCGGACGGAAAAATCCACCTGGTTGAAATTGAGGTCCAGCAGGGCTTCCTGCATGGCAGTTCCGAAACTGCCCGCGGCCTGACGGCGGATCCCGGTCAGTTCCTGACAGAGACTTCCCAGGACCTTATATTCCCGGTCCATCTGCTGTTTGAGCTGCTCCCGGCGCTGCTCGTAATCCGTCAGGAAATCAAACCGCTCCTGCCGGGCCTGCAGGGCCTCATCGATCATCTCTGTGGTGGCCCCGTATTTGTCCTTGAGGTGGTTGATCAGGTTCAGCCGGTCCTGGATCTGTTCGAATTCCATGGGGTCAAAGGTCAGGTTCATGGCGTAATCGGACATGGCCCGGTTGAAATCCGAAAGCAGGGTATCGATCTCCGACAGCTGGTCTGTCAGATTGTCCAGTTCTTCATCGAGTCCTGAGACAGCGGCCAGTTCCCGGCAGCCTCTTTCGATACCGGAAGCCGCGCTCTCATCGGTGTTGACTGTATAATAAAGGGTACTCTGGACCGCTTCGTTGATCCGGCGGAAGCTCCCCATCAGACGGTACTGTTTCTCAAGTTCTTCGTCCTCGCCCTCTTTCAGGGCCGCCTCTTCAATCTCCCGGATCTCATAGGCCAGCAGGTCCGCCTCCCGCTTACGGGCGGACTTGTCCAGGTCGTCGTTTTCCCACTCGTCCCGCAGTTTGCGGTAACCGCGCCAGGCAGCGCCGATCCGGCTCTTCAGCTCCAGAGCGGTATCGCCCGCGAATTCATCCAGGGTCACCAGCTGCTGATCTCTTTTGAGCAGCCTCTGGTTCTCCCGCTGTCCGTAAATATCGATCAGCAGCTCGGAAACCTCCCGCAGCTGCCGCAGGGTCACGGTCTCGCCGCAGATGGAGCATACGCTCCGGCCGGGCATGATCTTACGCTTGATCAGAATGGTCCCGTCCTCTTCCACGGGCAGGTCCATCTGCCGGAGACGTTCCAGCTGACGGTCGTTGTCTGCCTGGAAGATCATCTCGATCAGGGCGTAGTCCTTACCGGTCCGGATGATGGATTTATCCGCCTTGGCGCCCAGTGCCAGGTTGACGCTGCCCAGAATGATGGATTTGCCCGCGCCGGTCTCGCCGGTCAGGATATTGAGTCCGTCGGTAAAGCTGACTTCCTCTTCCTCGATCAGCGCCAGATTTTTCACATGAAGGCTCAGTAACATGTTTCCTCACTTTCAAAGAAGTCTTTTCCAGTCCTACAGGCCCAGCATAGCTGTCAGTTTTTCTGTCAGCTGCTCCGCCTCGGAGGCGGAATGGACCGCCACAAATATGGTATCATCCCCGGCAATGCTGCCTACGACTTCGGGCAGCTGCATGCCGTCCAGGGCTGCGGCCGCCGCCATGGCCATACCGGAGGATGTCCGGATGACCAGCAGGTTCTGAGCAGGCACCACCGATACGATCCCATCCCGGAGGACCCGGGCGTATTTATCGGCTTCCAGAGCATCCCTGTCCGGAGAGATCACATAGCGGAGCTTACCGCTGCGGCCCGGGGCTTTGGTCAGTCCCAGTCTTCGTATATCTCTGGACACGGTAGCCTGTGTCACTTCATAGCCGTTTTCGCGAAGGACCCGGGCCAGTTCGCCCTGGGTCTCTATTTCCTGTTCCCGGATGATTTCCAGGATCTTGTCATGCCGGTTTCTCTTCATCGCTGTCAAAGCCCTTCCACCTGATACATTTTCTTATGGAGCGTATGCAGAAAGCTCTGTCTGCTGATCCGGATCAGCCTGGTCTCCCGGGAGGCCCTGCGGATCTCGATCCGGTCTCCCTGACAAAGCAGCATCTTTCTGGCGCCGTCGAAATTGGCCTCCGCCTCGATGTCACTGCTGTGCTGGGCCTGCTCGACCCGCAGCGTGATTCTGTCTTTGGAGGACAGGACGATACTTCTGGCATTCATGCTGTGGGAGCAGATCGGCGTGACGACGATCATATGGGAGGACGGCTCGATGATGGGCCCGCCTGCAGACAGGTTGTAGGCGGTCGATCCGGTAGGGGTGGCCGCGATCACACCGTCGGCACTGACCCTGGTGATCATCTGTCCGTTAACAAGGAGGGTGATGTTCAGGACACGGAGAGAACCGCTCCGGGAGACGACGATGTCATTAAGAGCGTATTCCTTCCGGGGATCCTCCCTGCCGTCGGCAAAGACTTTATGTCCTTCCAGCATCATCCTGGAAGAAATATCATAGTCGCCCTGCAGGACTTTCTCCAGGGCCTCCCGCCAGTTACGGCGCTCGATCTCCGCCAGGTAGCCCAGGGTCCCCATATTGATGCCCAGGATCGGGATCTGGATCTCTCTGAGCCTGGCAGCCGCGTCCAGGACAGTACCGTCGCCGCCCAGTACCAGGAGACAGTCCCTGTCCGGATCCAGGGGGCTGAGACCTCCGATCCGCTCCTCCCAGGAATGGACCGGAATCACCTCCCGGCCGTGCTCCCGCAGGAAGGCCGTGATCTGCCCGGTCATTTCCAGATTCGGATCCTTTATTTCATTGGTCACTACAAAAAACCGATCCATAATTCCTCCCGGATTGCAGGGTGTAGATGTCCTGGCAGACATTGTCATTGTTTTCCTGATTTTGTCTGCCGGCGTTACTGATCCCCGGCAGACAAAACAAGCATTTGCTGTCCTATGTCTGCCGGAACCACTGATCCCTGGCAGACAAATTCTAAATTTGCTGTCCTGCGTCTGCCGGAACTACTGATCCCTGGCAGACAAATTCAAAAATTGCTGTCATGTGTCTGCCCGGACAATTAATCTTTGGTAGACAAATCCAGGAAGTCTCGCCGTCAGCGGTCGAGTTCCCGGTGGGAATCGTCGACCAGCCGGCGGATTGTCTCCTGCAGCGCGCCGGGTTCGATCCCGCCTGTCGATCCCTCTCCTCCCGGCTTTTCGATATACATCAGATATTCAATATTGCCTTCCGGCCCCCGGATGGGGGAATAGGCAAGGCCGAGGATGGCAAAGCCGAGGCCGGCTGTCATTTCCGTCACGTTCTCAATGACTTCTTCATGGACGGCCCTGTCGCGGACAACGCCCTTCTTGCCGACCTTTTCCCTGCCGGCTTCGAACTGGGGCTTGATCAGGCATACCATCTGCGCCCCCGGCCGCAGGATCTCCAGGGCGGGCGGCAGGATCCTGGACAGCGAAATAAAAGAGACATCCACCGATGCGAAATCCGGCTGTTCCGGTGCCCCGGTGGCAGGATCTGTCTGCAGATCCTCCGGCTTCATGTAGCGGAAGTTGGTCTTCTCCATGCAGACGACACGCGCGTCTGTCCGCAGCTTCCAGTCCAGCTGGCCGTAGCCCACATCAATGGCGTAGACTTTGGCGGCCCCGTTCTGCAGCATGCAGTCCGTAAAGCCTCCGGTGGAGGCGCCGATATCCATGCAGAGCTTTCCCTGCAGATCGATGGGAAAAGTCCGCAGGGCCTTCTCCAGCTTCAGGCCGCCCCTGCTCACATAGGGGAGGGTCTGGCCCCGGACCTCGATCTGCGCGGTCTCCGGGTCAAAAGAAGCGCCTGCTTTGTCCTCCTTCTGGCCGTTCACATATACAATTCCTGCCATGATCAGGGCTTTGGCCTTTTCCCGGGAGGGAGCAAATCCCTGCTCGGTCATCAAAAGGTCCAGCCTTTTTTTTGAATTTTTCATAGGTTAATCAATCCCGTAAAACCCGGGCTTACTTGTTTCTGCTATTCAATATTCAACTGTTCCCGGATGAAACAGGCTAATTAGTTTCTAACTTATCAGTCATTCCCGTATAATCCGGGTTTACCTGCTTCTGGTGATCAGCATCTCGATCACCTGTCTGAGGAAATCGTTGGAGACGGACAGGCTGTCATACAGCTGCAGGGCCCGGTCGGAAAGAGTGCGAACATCCGCGGCGGCCTGCTTCAGGCCGTGCATGGTCACATAAGTGACTTTGCCGTCTTTTGCGTCGCTGCCGACCTGCTTGCCAAGTTCCTCGCTGTCTCCCGTAACATCCAGGATATCATCCTGAATCTGGAAGGCTACGCCGATATCCTCGGCGATCTGTCCCAGTTTCTCTATATCTTCCGCAGGGGCTCCTGCCAGGATGGCTCCGATCTGGAAGCCGCTGCTGATCATGCAGGCTGTTTTGTGGATATGAATATACAGGAGGGTCTCATTGTCTGTCCGTTCCGGCGCGGCCTCCGCTTCCAGGTCAGCGCACTGGCCGCCGACCATGCCGAAAATGCCCGCGTTCCTGCCCAGGACTTTGAGGGCCCGGATCACTGCCGCGGTCTCCTCCGCGTTTTCCGCCCGGTCAAAGGCCTGCATGGCTGTCTCATAGGCATAGTTGAGCAGGCCGTCTCCGGCCAGGATGGCCATTCCCTCTCCGTACACGATATGGGTGGTCTTCCGGCCCCGGCGGTAATCATCATTGTCCATGGCCGGTAGGTCATCATGGATCAGGGAATAGGTGTGGATCATTTCCAGCGCCGCCATGAAAGGCTCCGCCAGTTCCTGTCTGCCCCCGTACATGGCGCAGGTCTCCATAATGAACATGGGGCGCAGACGCTTGCCGCCTGCCATGGTGCTGTAGCGCATGGCGTCCATGACGGTCGCCGCCAGCCGGTCGGATCCGCTGATCTGACCGGGATCCGGCAGGAAGGAGTCCAGGACCTGGCTGCAGGCCTGTGTTTTCTGTTCCATCATTTCATGAAAAGTCATATCAGAATTCCTCCAGACTGCCGTCTTCCGACAGCTTTAATACCTTCTGTTCCACACGGTCGATCTTGTCATTACAGGCGCGGAGCAGCTTCATTCCCTGCTCATAGCAGTCAAAGGACTCCTCCAGGGAAACGTCTTCTTCTTCCATTCTGGCCAGCAGTGCCTGCAGGCGTTCAAAGGTCTCCTCTATGGTCAGCTCCTGCTCCTGCGGGGCTTCCTGCTGTGCCTGTACCTCTTCGGTCTTTTTTCTGCGCGGCATCTTACTCCTCCTGTTTATGGGTTTCCGCGGGGCCTGTCCCTCCGGTCTCCCCCTGTGTATGGGTTTCCGCGGGGTCTGCCCGTCCGGTCTCCCCCTGTGTATGGGCCTGCGCGGGCGCGGTCCGTTCGATCTCCTCCACCCGGGTCCGGACGCTGCCGTCCCGCAGGCGGACCCTGAGCAGGTCCCCTTCCCGCAGTGTATCTACTGTAAATACGCCTTTTCCCCTGCTGTCGGTCACAAAACCGTAGCCGCCTGAAAGTCTGGCCAGGGGGGACAGGGCCTCCATTCTGGCCGCCAGGACCTGCATGCGGTGTTTGGTGCCGGACAGCCTGCGGTTCATGCTGTAGGTCAGGCTGTCTCCGATCCGCAGTCGGGCCCGGCTGTCCGCCAGCCGCATCCGCATCCGGGCCTGCAGCCTGTCGGCATAGCGGGCCGCTTCCGTCCTCTGCTGACGGATCCTTGCCGCGGGGGACAGGTGCTGCAGCTGCAGCTGCATGGTCCGTGTCTTCTCCCGGCAGCGGTCCAGCCGGTACTGCATCGACTGGTTCAGGCTGTTATAGAAGGCTTCCAGGTCCTCCCGGAATCGTTCATAGTCATAGACAGCCAGCTCGGCTGCGGCAGAGGGGGTCGGTGCCCGCAGGTCCGCCACATAGTCCGTGATGACCGTATCGGTCTCATGCCCCACTGCGGATATGATGGGTACAGCGCAGTCAAAGACAGCCTGGGCCACTTTTTCCTCGTTAAAAGCCCAGAGGTCCTCAATAGAGCCGCCGCCGCGGCCGATGATGATGGTATCCACGCCCAGATCCTCCAGGGCATGGATTCCCGTTATGATACTGTCCGCTGCCTGGTCTCCCTGCACGATGGCCGGATACAGGATGATCTTCACATAGGGATTGCGTCGATGTGCGATATTGATGATGTCCCGGACCGCCGCTCCAGTGGGCGCTGTGACGACGCCCAGCGTTCGGATATAGGCGGGAATGGCCTGCTTGTACCGCTCATCGAACATTCCCTGCTCTTCCAGCCTGCGCTTGAGCTGCTCATACCGCTCGTTGAGGGCACCCACGCCGTCCCGGATGATCTGCATGGCGTAAAGCTGGTATCGTCCGTCGCGTTCATAGACATCCACTGTGCCGCTGACAATGACCTGGTCCCCTTCTTTCATGAGAAAAGAAAGGCCCCTGCGGCGGCCGGCGAACATGACGCAGGCAAGCGTACCCGAGGCATCTTTTAAAGTAAAATAGATATGGCCGGAGGAATGATATTTGCAGTTGCTGACCTCTCCCCGAACGAGCAGGGAGCGCAGCAGATAGTCCTCCGAAAACATGTGCTTTATATAGGCATTGACCTGTGAAACTGAATAAGCTTTCCTCATTCCCACCGCAGGCAGATTTATTTCTCTGCCGCAAATTGTGCCAGGACGCCGTTCACGAACTGTCCCGCGTTATCCTGTCCGAATTTCTTGGCCAGCTCGACCGCTTCGTTGATGGCGGCCCCGGCGGGCACGTCGTCATCAAAGCAGATTTCGTAGACTGCCAGCCGCAGTATGGCCAGCTCGACTTTGCCGACACGGTCCAGGCGCCAGCCCTTGAGGCCGGATCCGATCATCTGATCCAGCTCGGGAATCTTATCCATGATCTTACGGGTCTTCTCGATAATGGCCTTTTCATCTGCCGGCGTCGCCGTAAAATCGCCGCTGTCAAAAAAGAATCTCGCCTGTTCCTCCATCTGGTCCGGCGTATTGAATTCAGCCCGGAACAGGAGCTTGAAGACCTGTTCTCTGATTCCTCTTCTGTTCATTCTGTGGTCTCTCCCATCAGGAACCGCCGGTCTCTGCCGGCGTTCATTTTGCGCGTACAATACCTGCCCGCCCGGGGCGCGCAGGCAACAGGGAACCGGGACAAAGCCCGGTCCCATCCATTTCATATACGATTTTAACTGCAGATTCCGCCTGCATATTTCAACTACAGATTTCAACTGCAGATTCATCTGCATATTTCTTCTGCAGATGTCGCCTGCATATTTTACTACAGATTTCGCCTGCATATTCTTCTGCAGCCGGAAGCGGCATCCGCCGCCCCGTCTTATTCGGGAATATTGATGCCCGCGATCCGGATATCCACATCCAGGACCTTCAGGCCGGTCATGGTCTCTACCGCGGTCTTGATCCGCTTCTGGACCTTGCTGCTGGTGGCAGGGATGTTGTAGCCGTATTCCAGGATAATGGCAAGCTCCGCCTTGACGCCGTTCTTGCTGACTTCCACCTTGACATTCTTGCCCAGCTTGCGGACGCCGCCCTTGCTGAGGATGGCACGGTCCACATTGCCCGCGATATACGCTACGCCGTCAACGTCCAGCGCCGCGTAGGCAACGATCAGGGTCACGACTTCATCAGCTATTTTAACGGTACCGATTCCGGATTTTTCGACAGTTTTCTTTTCCTGTTCCATCTTAAACCTCCTGTACACAGAGTCCGGATCCCCGGGCGGGGACCTGCCTCTTCTATAAGATCTGTACCGGCGGCCCGGCTCCGGCCAGCCGCCTCATCGCGGGAGCTGTCTGTAAACAGTCCTGACGTTATCATAACATTTTTATAAATCATTGCCAACTGATTGTTGACAGCAGAGAAACTGAAGGGAGGCCTCGGCCCGCTCTGCCGTCTGTCAGTTCCTGGAGAATTCCTCCAGGACCAGTCCCTCGTTGCGGTCCAGGACCATGCCCACGGACCAGGGGTTGATGAAGAGCAGGAGAGGATTGCCCTTGAGGTCCCGGATCCTCTTCATATCGGTGGTGCCCACGATTTTCATGGGGTCGATATCCTTGTTGACGATCCAGCGGATGTGCTCGTAAGGCAGGGTCTCCAGGATGATGTCCACGTTGTATTCGCTCTTTAAGCGGAATTTCAGTACATCGAACTGCAGCATGCCGACGACGCCTGTGATGATCTCCTCCATACCGGTATTGTACTCCTGGAAGATCTGGATGGCGCCCTCCTGGGCGATCTGGGAGATGCCCTTGACGAACTGATCCCGCTTCATGGTATCCACCTGCCTGACCCTGGCAAAGTGCTCGGGAGCGAAGGTAGGGATGCCTTCATAGCGGAAATTCTCTTTGGGCGCGCAGACCGTGTCGCCGATGGAATAAATGCCGGGATCGAACACGCCCATGATGTCGCCCGCGTAGGCTTCTGACAGGATCTTGCGGTCGCTGGCCATCAGCTGCTGGGGCTGGGACAGACGCTGGATCCTGCCGGTCTGGACATGGCGTACCTCCATGCCGGCGTCATATTTGCCGGAACAAATCCGCATAAAGGCGACTCTGTCCCTGTGGGCCTTGTTCATGTTGGCCTGGATCTTGAAGACAAAAGCGGAAAAAGGCCCTTCGACGGGATCGATCTTCCCCTGGTCCGACTCTCTGGGGGTCGGGGGCAGGGCCATCTGCAGGAAATGCCGCAGGAAGGTCTCCACGCCGAAATTGGTCAGGGCCGATCCGAAGAAGACGGGGGTCAGCATGCCTGCCCGTACCCGGTCCAGGTCGAACTCGGCACTGGCGCCGTCCAGCAGCTCGATCTCCTCCCTCAGCTGGGCATCGGGATCTTCGCCCAGTTCCCGCAGGGTGGCTTCTTCGTCCTCAAAGGGGATAAGCTTTTCCTCGCCTTCTTTGGTACCCTTTTCGGTACCGGAGAAGAGCATGATCTGGCTCTGTTCCCTGTCATAAACGCCCTTGAAGGCCTTGCCGGATCCGATGGGCCAGTTGACGGGGCAGGTCTCAATGCCCAGATTCTGCTCGATGTCCTCCAGCAGGTCAAAGCTGTCCCGGGCGTCCCTGTCCATCTTGTTGATAAAGGTAAAAATAGGGATATGGCGCATGGTGCAGACCTTGAACAGTTTCTTGGTCTGGGGCTCGACGCCCTTGGCGCCGTCGATGACCATGACGGCCGAATCCGCCGCCATCAGCGTACGGTAGGTATCCTCCGAGAAATCCTGGTGTCCGGGCGTATCCAGAATGTTGATACAGCAGCCGTCATACTCGAACTGCAGGACCGAACTGGTCACGGAAATACCTCTCTGCTTTTCGATCTCCATCCAGTCCGAGACCGCGTGCCTGGCGGTCGCCTTGCCCTTGACACTGCCCGCCAGATTGATGGCGCCTCCGTACAGAAGGAATTTTTCCGTCAGTGTCGTCTTGCCGGCGTCAGGATGGGAGATAATGGCAAATGTTCGCCTTCTGGCGATTTCCTGGGAAATAGTTGACATGTATGTCTCCTGTATCTTACTGGCAGGGACCGGTCTGCGGTCCCCGCGTTTCCTGTCTTGTGTTTCCATGGCCCGTTGCGGCCGGACCCTGCCGAAAAAAAGGATGCACGCTGAACTGACAGCGGGCATCCCTCTACGTTCAGTCAGACGCGGCGGCCCGCGGGCTGCCTGCCCTTCCGATTACCTTTTGTTTTTTCTGCCCTGCTTAGGAGCATCCTTAATGGAGAAGGAAAGCCTGCCCATTCTGTCCTTGCCGAGGCAGACAACGGTGACCTTGTCACCCAGTGTCAGGACGTCTTCCACATGCTCGATGCGGCGGTTGGCGATCTTGGAAATGTGGACCATGCCTTCCTTGCCGGGAGCGAACTCCAGGAAAGCGCCGAATTCCTTGATGCTGACTACGACACCGTCCAGCACCTGGCCTTCTTCAAATTCGGTGGTGATGATGGTGATCATCTTCTGGGCTTCTGCCATGGCGGCAGCGTCATTGCCGCAGATGGAAATCTTGCCGTCATCATCAATATCGATCTGCACACCGGTCCTCTTGATGATCTCATTGATGGTCTTGCCTCTCTGGCCGACGACATCACCGATCTTCTCGGGATCGATCTGCATGAAGTTGATCTTGGGCGCGTACTTGCTGACCTCGGGACGGGGCTCAGCGATGGCGGGTGTCATGCAGTCTGCCATGATGAACTCACGGGCTTCTTTGCAGCGGGCGATGGCGCCTTCCACGATAGGTCTGGTCAGGCCGTGGATCTTGATATCCATCTGGATGGCGGTGATACCGTCATGGGTACCTGTTACCTTGAAGTCCATATCGCCGAAGAAGTCCTCCAGACCCTGGATATCGGTCAGGAGTACGAAATCGTCGTCGCTGTCACCGGTCACCAGACCGCAGGAAATGCCTGCGACCTGCTTTTTGATCGGTACGCCTGCTGCCATCAGGGACATGCAGGAAGCGCAGGTGGATGCCATGGAGGTGGAGCCGTTGGACTCGAAAGTCTCGGAGACCGAGCGGATGGCATAAGGAAATTCCTCGATGGAGGGCAGTACGGGAAGCAGGGCCCTCTCCGCCAGGGCGCCGTGGCCGATCTCACGACGGCCGGGACCTCTGGATACCCTGGTCTCACCTACGGAATAGCTGGGGAAGTTGTACTGATGTACATATCTCTTCTCTGTGATGTTGGGGTCAAGGCCCTCCACACGCTGTGCCTCGGAAAGGGGCGCCAGTGTGACTACGTTGCAGATCTGGGTCTGGCCTCTTGTGAACATGGCGGAACCATGGACACGGGGAATGATGTCGACTTCCGCTGCCAGAGGACGGATCTGGTTCAGCTGACGGCCGTCGGGTCTCTTATGGTCCTTGAGGATCATCTTGCGGACGGTCTTCTTCTGATACTGATACACAGCCTCGCCCAGTACGGCCAGCCACTCTTCGTTCTCCGCGAAAGCTTCTTTCAGCTTCTCGGTAATGGCTTCAATGTTGCCTTCTCTGGTCTGCTTGTCATCTGTAAATACGGCTGTTTCCATCTCTTCCGGAGGAACGATCTCTTTGATCGCCGCGAAAAGCTCTTCCGGGATCGCGCAGGAAACATACTCTCTCTTGGGCTTGCCACACTCGGCAACGATCCCGTTGATGAACTCGATGATCTGCTTGTTGACGGCATCCGCCTCGTAGATGTATCTGATCATGTCAGCTTCGGGGATCTCGTTGGCGCCCGCCTCGATCATGATGACCTTATCCGCAGTGGAAGCGACAGTCAGCTTGAGGTCGCCGTTGTCCCACTCTTCCTGGCCGGGATTGATGATCATCTGACCGTCGACCAGACCGATCTGGGTGGCGGCACAGGGACCCGCGAAGGGAATATCGGAAATAGATGCTGCAATGGAAGCACCGATCATTGCCACCAGCTCGGGTCTGGCAGTAGGATCAACGCTCATGACCATGCATTCCAGGGTCGTATCATTACGATAGTCCTTGGGGAACAAAGGCCGCATGGGCCTGTCAATGACACGGCTGGTCAGGATGGCGTTCTCGGAAGGCTTGCCTTCACGCTTGTTGAAGCCACCGGGGATCTTGCCTACGGCATAGTATTTCTCACTGTATTCAACAGACAGGGGGAAGAAATCGATTCCGTCCCTGGGGGCTGCTGAAGTGGTCGCCGTACAGAGCAGGGTGGTGTCCGCGTAATGGATGAAAGCGCAGCCGCCTGCCTGTTTGCCGACTCTGCCGATATCTACACTGAGCGTACGGCCGGCAAGTTCCATTGAGTAAGTTTTGTACATGTTTTTCTCCTTCTTCTACTTCTTCTTGCTTCTTCTTACTTCTTCTCTATCACCCCGGGAATCCTGCGGGAAACGGCGCCTGCCGCTCCGGACCCTCCTCCGGGGCCGCTCCGACATGTACGTTACCGGAGCTTATCTGTCCCCGTCGCGGGAGCAGATCATGGACGATATGCGTAAAAGACGGCAGAAACCGACAATAAAAACCGGTCTGTGCCGCCTTTCCGTGTGAAAGTATGGATTACTTTCTGATTCCCAGTTTTGCAATCAGGGCACGATATCCTTCGATATCGTTCTTCTTCAGATAGTCAAGGAGTCCTCTTCTCTGTCCGACGAGTTTGAGAAGACCTCTGCCGGAGTGGTGATCCTTGGGATTCTGCTTCATATGCTCGGTGAGCTCTTTGATTCTGGCTGTCAGGATCGCGATCTGAACTTCAGGTGAACCTGTATCGCCTTCTTTTCTGCCGAACTCTGCAATAATTGTTGCTTTTTTCTCTTTTGAAATCATATTTTTCTCCTTCTGCTGCCTCCGCAGCTATTCGCCGTCCACTCAGAGACCGTTGAGAAAGGTCATGCCTCCGGGTGGCGGTATTAACGCATAACATATGGATAATAGCATATGCCGGTTTAAAAGTAAAGCTTTTTCTGAACCGGAAAGTCTGACGTCCGGTTCATTTTGTGAACCGGCAAGTCTGACGCCCGGTTCACTTTATGCCGTGGTAGGCCTTTCCGGCGTCAATGTCCTCACGGATGGTCTTCTGGAGCTCTGCCAGATCTGCCATCTTCCGTTCGGGGCGCCGGTAGGAAAGCAGGCTGACTTCCACATGTTTTCCGTACAGGCTGCCCTTAAAGTCGTAGAGGAAGGTCTCCACATTGGGCTGGCCGTCCGCCTGCACTGTAGGCTTGACCCCTATATTGGTGATCGCTTTATAGATTTTTCCATCAATGAGGACCTGCGAGAAGTAGACGCCATAGGGGGGCAGGATCTTGTCTTCCGGAGGAAGCTGATTGATGGTCGGCACGCCGATGGCGCTGCCCAGTCTCCTGCCATGGACGACCCAGTCCCGGATGGAATAGGGCTCTCCCAGGCAGGCGGCCGCTTCTTCCATCCTGCCATCGGTGATAAAGCTGCGGATCAGTGTCGAGCTGATATCCTGCCCTTCATACTGGAGCTTATGGATCAGTTTGGACTCAAATCCATAATGCTTGCCCAGGGACTGCAGCAGAGCAAAGTTGCCCTTTCCGTCCCTTCCGAAGGAAAGGTCGTGCCCGGCGCATATGAACTGGGCGTGCAGCTTTTTGACCAGGATCTCTGTCACAAAGGTCTCGGCCGGCATGGAAGCCGTCTCTTCTGTAAAGGGGAATTCCACCAGCAGGTCGATCCCGATCTCCTGGAATATCCTCCTCTTCTCCTCTGCAGTCGTCAGCTCCCTGCCGTCCCCGATGCCGAGGAAAGTCTCGGGCGAAGGATCAAAAGTAAAGATACAGGTCCGCATATCATCCGCTCTCTTCCGGAACAATTCCTCTATGATCCGCCGGTGTCCTCTGTGGACGCCGTCAAATTTGCCGATGGCGATCGCTGTATCCTCAACGCTGTAAAAACTGTCTAAACCTGAATATATCTGCATTCTGTATTCTTTCTCCGGGGCTGTATCCCGGGCAGGCCCGTTTTTCCTGTATCCTGATTGTCCCATGGAACCTGTCGTTCTATGTAACCTGTGCGTGTCCGGCCTGATCCCGGCCGGCGGTCAGGATTTTCTGTAAGTGTCCGGCAGGAACATCTTCAGGGGCAGAAAGGCCCTCTGGCCTGCCGAATAAGTATAGACTCCGAAAAAGTCGCCGTCCCCATTGTACATTCTGACCTGTCCTCCGTCCGCGGGCTCCATGCCGCGGTCAAAACGGACCTGCATGCGCAGCAGGCGGTTGCCGTTGGCCAGATAGCGGATGGCCTCATCCGCCACGACCCCGGCGGGGGCGTCCGCGAAAAAGGAATCTACCGGGGCGATAAGACGGCTGATCCGTTCCGGATCCTCCCTCATGATCTCCTCCAGCTGGGACAGTTTCCAGGATTGTTCCAGGGTGAACTGCCCTACTCTGGTCCGCAGAAGACTGTCCATGGTCCCGCCGCAGCCCAGACGGCTGCCGATATCCTCACAGAGGGTCCGGATATAGGTCCCCTTGGAGCAGCGGACCCGCATCGTCACAAATGGCATGGCGATTTCCAGCACTTCCAGTTCATGGATCCGGATCAGCCGGGCCTTTCTTTCCACGGTCCTGCCCTGGCGGGCCAGGTCATAGAGCCTCTGCCCGTTCACCTTCAGGGCGGAATACATGGGTGGGATCTGACTGTAGTCCCCGATAAAGGATTCCGCCGCCTCCCGGACCGCGCTTTCCGTGATTCCGGAGAGGGCTTCCGCAGGCGCTTCCTCCAGAATGGTCCCGGTCATATCCTGGGTATCTGTCCGCAGGCCCAGGCGCATGACGGCCCTGTACTCCTTGTCTCTGTCCGCGATCATATCGCAGAGCCGGGTGGCATTGCCCAGACAGACAGGGAGTACGCCTTCCGCCATGGGATCCAGGGTCCCTGTATGGCCGATCCTGCGCATATGGAGGATCCCCCGCAGTTTTGCTACTACGTCATTGGAGGTAAATCCCGCTTCTTTGTAAATGCTCAGCATTCCGTTCCGCATAGACTCTGTCTTTCTCCGGCCCGCGCCGGCCATGTGGATTTAAATAATATTCTGCAAATCCCGCATATATCCTGTCCTTCTCCAGCCCGCGCCGGCAATTCCGCCGGAAAAGCCTTTCACAGCCTGCCTGCCTCCCGCAGCTGTTCCCGGGCCGCTTCGATCATCTTTTCCAGGGCAGGACCGCTGTCCCCGTGTATGGTACAGCCGGAAGCCCTGACATGGCCGCCGCCGTCGAACAGACGGGCGATCCGGGCCACGTCCACAATGTTATTGGACCGGAGGCTGACCCTGGACTCATCCGGCCTGCTCCCGTGCAGGAACAGGGCACAGTCGACGCCCTCCGTCAGGACCATCTCACTGGCGATCCCCTCCAGATCGTTTTTAGTGGCGTGGTTGGCCTGCATGGTATCATAGTCGATTTCAGAAACGATCAGCAGGCCGTCCAGATACAGGCGGGCCTGCCCCAGACCGATTCCCATCAGCTTATGCTGCAGAAAGGTCTTTTCAAAAAAGACCTCCCGGATGATCCGGGCATGATCGAAGCCGAAGCGCAGCAGGCGGCCGGCTTTGACCATGGTCTTTTCCGAAGTATTGGAGTAGCGGAAAACCCCTGTATCCGTCACCATGCCCACATACAGGGCCTGGGCGATCCGGGCGTCCGTCCGCTCTTCCTCCAGCACATCCCAGACCAGCTCACAGGCGCTGCCGGCGTTTCCGTCCAGATAGCAGACCTGCCCGGTCCCCGGATTGCTGACATGGTGGTCGATGTTAATGGTAAGACCGGCATTGTCAAATATGGGTTCTGCTCCGCCAAGCCTCTCCTTGCCGCAGTCCAGCACAATAAAAGCGTCATAGGCCGGTACCGCCGGCGCAAAATCGAAACGGATGGTCTCCGTTCCGGGAATGTTGCGCATCAGAGCGTCTGTAAACGGCTCCAGATAGACATCCACCTGTGCCTGGGGCATATTTTTGCGCAGGTACAGGGCCATGCCCATGCAGGATCCCACACAGTCCCCGTCCGGGTTGATATGGCCGCTGATGGCGATGGTCTGTACGCCTTTCAGTTCCTGCAGTATATTCATAACTCGTCCTTATATACACCGGTCTGTACGCCGGCATGCTTCTCCGCTTCCAGGTCGGCGCTGATCACGTCATCGATCTTTTTGGACATCTCCACGCCGTAGGCAATGGAATCATCCAGGTAGAAGGTCAGCTCCGGGGTATTGCGCAGATTGACCCTTCTGGCCAGCTCGCTGCGGATGAAACCGGCGGCGCTGCGCAGGCCTTCCATGGTATTCCTGGCCGCGTCCGAATCCCCGTATACACTGACCCATACCTTACAGGTCTTCAGGTCCGGCGCCACGATCACGTCCATGACACTGGTCATGGGGCTGATCCTGGGGTCTTTCATATTGCCGCGGATGATCTCGGAAAGCGTCCGCTGCACTTCGTCATTGATCCTGCGGTTCTTTACACTGTTCTTTCTCATGGTATCTCCCGTATGGGCAGATCTTAAAAAATCTGCCTGTATGATGATGACCGGCGGCGAAAGTATGCCTTCGCCGCCGGTCAGTGAATCTCTGGTAATCCGGATCAGTCTCTGGGAACCTCGACCAGATCGAAGGCCTCGGCGATATCGCCGACCTGCATCTTGTCGAAATCCTTGAATACGAGACCGCACTCAAAGCCCGCGCGGACCTCCTTGACATCATCCTTGAATCGCTTGAGGGAAGCAAGGTTGCCGTCATAGACCAGCTCCTCGCCGCGGCGGATCCTCATACGGCATCCGTTGCGGACGACGCCGTCCAGGACATAGGAGCCGGCAATGTTGCCGACGGAAGATGCCTTGAACAGCTGTCTGACTTCCACATGTCCGATGACACGCTCTTCATAAACAGGCGCGCGCATGCCCTTCAGGGACAGCTCGATGGCGTCGATGGCCTGATAAATGACTTTGTACAGACGGATGTCAACGCCTTCATGATCGGCCATGCTCTTGGCCAGGGCATCCGGCCTTACGTTAAAGCCGATGATGACCGCGTTGGAGGCGATGGCAAGCTGTACGTCGGATTCATTGATATTACCGACAGCCGCGTGGATGACCTTGACGACCACTTCCTCATTGGAAAGCTTGAGCAGGCTCTGTTTGAGGGCTTCTACCGAACCCTGGACGTCCGCCTTGATAATCAGATCAAATTCCTTGAGGGTGCCTTCCTGCATCTGGGTGAACAGATCGTCCAGGTTCATGCGCATCCTGGTCTCTTCGATCAGCTCTTCCTTATGCTGGGTCTTGTAGGTAGCCGCGAAGGATTTGGCGGTCTTGTCACTGTCATGGGCAATAATGACTTCGCCCGCGCTGGGAACGTCGGAAAGTCCCAGGATCTCGACAGGGCAGGAAGGGCCGGCTTCTTTGACCCTGCGTCCCTTATCATCGATCATGGCACGGACCTTACCGGAGCTGGCGCCTGCGGAAATGAAGTCGCCTACATGCAGGGTACCCTTCTGGACCAGGACGTTGGCGACGGGGCCGCGGCCCTTATCCAGCTTGGCTTCGAGGACGAGGCCTCTGGCCAGACGTTTGGGATTGGCCTTAAGTTCCAGGATATCCGCTGTCAGCAGAATGGTCTCCAGCAGGTCTTCAATGCCTTCGCCGGTCTTGGCGGATACAGGAACGAATTCTGTAGATCCGCCCCAGTCTGTGGGGACCAGCTCGTAGTTGGTCATTTCCTGTTTGACCTTTTCAATATTGGCGTCGGGCTTATCGATCTTGTTGACAGCAACGATGATCTCAACGCCGGCTGCCTTTGCATGGTTGATGGCCTCAATGGTCTGAGGCATGACGCCGTCGTCCGCCGCTACGACAAGGACCGCGATATCGGTAGATGTCGCGCCGCGCAGACGCATGGCCGTGAACGCCTCATGTCCGGGCGTATCCAGGAAGGTAATGCTCCTGTCGTTGACAGAAACGGTATAGGCACCGATGGCCTGGGTAATGCCGCCGGCTTCCTTGCTGGTCACGCTGGTGCTTCTGATCTTATCCAGAAGGGAGGTCTTACCATGGTCAACGTGTCCCATGACACAGATGACAGGGGGCCTCTCGACCATATCCTCTTCGTTCTCGTCGTCTTCCTTCAGGAGTTCTTCGATCACGTCGACCTTTTCCTCCTGCTCGCAGAGGATATCATAATCCATGGCGATGGATTCAGCTTCCTCATAGGAGACTTCGCTGTTGACGGTCATGATCTTGCCCGCCAGGAAGAGCTTCTTAATGATTTCCGAAGCCTGCAGGTGCATTTTCTCGGCCAGCTCACGGATGGTGAGCTTCTCCGGGATCTTGATGGTCTTGATCTGCTCTTCGACCTTGTCTTCCGCCTTCTTTTCAGGCCGGATGAACCTGCCGGGCCTGTTCTTCTGCTTCTCGTTCTCCTCGGAGTAGATCAGGTCCTTTTTGGAGCGCCTGTCGCGGTCCTGGTTCATCTTGCGCTTGTTATCGTCACGCTTTTTGCTGTCAGCGCCGGCAAAGCCGCTGTCCGCGGGACGTCCGCCGCCGGTCCTGCGGCCTCCGGCCGCCTGTCCGGGACGTGCATTCTGTCCGAAAGAAGGGCGTCCGCCGGCTGCCTGTCCGCCCTGAGGACGGAATCCCTGGCCGGGTCTGGCGCCTCTGCTGTTCCTGCCGTCCCTGTCACGGCTGAAGCCGGACTGTCCGCCCTGGCCGCCCTGACGGTCATTTCTGTAGCCGCCCTGACGGTCATTTCTGAAACCGCCCTGGCCGCCGCTCTGACGGTCGTTTCTATAGCCGCCGCCCTGACGGTCATTTCTGAAACCGCCCTGGCCGCCGCTCTGACGGTCGTTTCTATAGCCGCCGCCCTGACGGTCATTCCTGTAGCCGCCCTGGCGTTCTGTTCTGGTACCTTCACCGGTCCTCTCAGACTCCCTGGCCGCTTTCTCTGACGGCGCGGTCTTTTCCGCTGCGGGAGCCGCAGTCTCTGCCGCAGGCGCAGGCTTCTCAGCCGCGGGCGCGGGCGCTGTCTCCGCCTTTACGGGCGCTGCCTCCGGAGCTGTCACGGGCGCTGCTGTTTCCGCCGCAGGGGCCGTGGATACGGCCGCTTCGGGCGCGGGCGCTGTTACAGGCTCTTTGACAGGTTCTGCCTTGGGGGCAGGCTTGGGCGCCACGGGTTCTTTATGGAAATCCACTTCCATCTGACTGGGAACGACAGTGGGCCTGATCGGACGGTATACATTCTGGGCTTCCAGCCTGCCGCCGCTGTTCCTGCGGCTGTTTCCGGTGCCGCCGGATCTCTGGGGGCGGCGATTACCGTCATTCCTGCCGGCGCCGCTGCCGGAACCGCGTTCCCGGGACTTGCCGCCGCCACTGGAATAAGAGCCGCTGCCGCTGGAATAGGCTCCTCTCTGACCGCCCTGCTTGCCGCCTCTGGGGTTCCCGGTCACGATAATGATCTTTTTCTTTTTGGCAGGCGCTTTTCCCTCAGCTGCAGAACCTGACTCTTCGGGCCTAGTGCCTTTCTTTTTTACAGGATTGTTTTCCTGTGCCGAATTTTTTGCAGTACGTCCTGATTCTTCAGCCATTTTGTCCTCCCTTGCCATCTTTCTATCTTCTGCCAACTTCTCTGCTTCCTCCTCAATTACTCACTCTGTACTGATGAAGAAGCCTCCACCAGCTTTCTGATACTGTCTGCAAAGCCCCGGTCAAGCACAGCGACGCAGGATCTGTCTGCCTTGCCGATCGCGTGTCCGATCGTTTCCTTCGTTCCGTAGAAACATAAGGGGACTTTATAAAAAGTAGTTTTATTGCTGATATTGTCCCGGGTATTCCCACTGGCATCCGACGCAATAATAACAAGCCTGGCCTTGTGTTCCTTGATCGCTTTTTCTGTTAGAAATCCGCCGCTGGCAACCGCGCCCGCTTTGGCCGCCATTCCCAGCATGGATAAAACTCTGTCCTGCATGCAGTAAATGCTCCTTCTTATTCCTGTCCGGCAGCCTGCATCTCAACTGTCAGCTCTTCATAGATACTGTCCGGTATCTGAATCTTAAAGGCTCTGTTCAGGGCCTTTTTCTTTCTGGCCGCTGCCAGACAGGCCGGGTCATCACAAAGATAAGCGCCCCTGCCGTTGGCCCTTCCCGTCCTGTCCAGAAGGATGGTGCCGTCCGGCGTACGGATCACGCGGATCAGAGATTTCTTTTCTTTCATTTCACCGCATCCGATGCACTGGCGCATGGGTATTTTCCTGGGCATCTGTTACCTCATTATCCCGGCACAAAAACAGGTCTCCTCAGTTATCTTCTTCAGGATCCTCCGCTTCTTCATAGCCGGTATCTTCCGCAGCTTCATAATCTGCGTCATCCTCTGTTTCGAAGGCCTCTTCCGCGCTGTCCTCCTCTTCAGGATCATAGCCGTCTTCTTCATATTCGTCGAAGCCTTCTTCATATTCATCGTCATCAAAATAATCTTCATAGCGGAAACCGGGCGCATCCTTAGCCTGGGTCTCGCTCTTGATATCGATCTTGTATCCTGTCAGCTTGGCTGCCAGACGGGCATTCTGTCCTTCCCTGCCGATGGCCAGAGACAGCTGGAAGTCCGGTACGACGACCTTGGCTGTCTTTTCCTCGGGATCGGCGAAGACCGCGACGATCTTGGCCGGGGACAGGGCGTTGCGGATCAGGTTGCCAGGGTTCTCATCCCAGTTGATGATATCGATCTTCTCGCCCCGGAGCTCATCCACGATATTGCTGACTCTGCTGCCGTTCACGCCGACACAGGCGCCGACAGGATCGACATTGGGATCCTCCGCGTAAACAGCGATCTTGGTGCGGCTGCCCGGCTCTCTGGCGATGCTTCTGATCTCAACCGTACCCTTGGCGATCTCCGCGACCTCCTGCTCGAAAAGGCGCTTGACCAGTTCGGGGTGGGTCCTGCTGACCAGGATCCTGGGTCCGCGGGGCGTTGTCCTGACCTCCAGGATATATACCTTAAGACGGTCCGTAGGCTTGTACTCTTCACCCGGAACCTGTTCTTTCTTATTTAAGAGACCGTCCGCCTTGCCCAGATTCACGCTGATGTTGTTGCCGATGCTGCGCTGTACAACACCGGTCATGATATCTTTTTCCTTCTCGTGATAATAATTGTAAATGGCGCTGCGCTCTTCTTCACGGATCTTCTGCAGGATGACGTTCTTGGCGTTCTGGGCCGCGATCCTGCCGAAGGACTGGCTGTTGATATCCACGCGGACCACGTCACCGATCTGAGCGTTCTTGTCGATCTTTCTGGCGTCATTCAGAGAAATCTCAATCAGGTCATCCATCACATCATCGTCAAGCTCAACGACCGTCTTCTCCGCGTAGCAGGAATACTCAAAACTGTCCTTGTCTACCTCGACTGTGATATTTTCCAGTCTGCCGAAATGACTCTTGCAGGCTGTGATCAGCGCGTTCTCGATCGCTTCGAAAAGTGTATCGCTGCTGATGACTTTCTCTTCTATAAGTGCCTGGACGGCAGCTTTTAATTCTTTGTTCATCGTTTCTCCTTTACTCAGATGAATCCGCACTTTTTAAAAATCAATTGCCAGCCGGATGACCGCAATCTCTTTTCTATTGACCGTGATCTGTCTTTCTCCCGTTTCTTCATCCGCTGTCTGTTTCTTTTTTCTGCCTTTCGGGGCGGGCGCGCAGAGGATGGTCACTGTATCCGCGTCGAAGGCAGTCAGGATCCCGGAAAACTCCTTGGATCCCACCAGCTCCTGAGGCTTATATGTCCTGATTTCGACTTCCTGCCCAATGCTGTTCTGCAGGTGTCTGTCCTTGGTCAGGGTACGGCCCAGCCCGGGGCTCGAGACCACCAGGGTATATTCGCCGGCAATAAAGTCCTCGGCGTCCAGGGCATCGGAAAGTTCTCTGCTGACATTCTCACAGTCCCCGATATTGACGCCGCCATCTTTGTCGATATAGACATTCAGGTAATAATCCTGTCCTTCCCGGATATAGTCCACATCATAGATCCGGACGCCCCATTTTTCGGCGATCGGCGTCACCAGGGCTTCCGTCCTGGTCTCATACTGCTGTTTTTTTGTTTTTCTGGGCATTCTTACCTCATCTTCCGGTCCCGCGTTACGGAAAAGCCTCCAAACGGCTCGTAAACGCACTAAAAAAGTGGACTTGCGACAGTCCACTTTCAGCATATTTATATTTATCAATTGACACCATAGCACATGTATATAAAAAAAGCAAGCAGTTCTTTCCGCCGGTCAGAACAGTTCCTCTTCCGTCACGCACTCTTTCTTGATCCGGGAGGTCAGCCGGGTCAGCGCTTCGAAGGCATGGGGACGGGTATCCGCCCCGATCAGAACCCGCATAATGTCATCTCCGACCTTCAGCTTCCCCTGCCCGATCCAGGCCCTGACATGAAAGACTCCTTCCATGCCGGCGGCTTCCCGGATCAGTTCCTCCAGGGCGGCCGGATCATAGGAGAGCATCATGCCTTTCACCTCTCCCGCGGAGGCGTCACCGTCTCTGACAGCGGCCCGGGACGTCGCCCTGACCACGCCGCAGTGAGTCAGGTACATACCGGCTCCACAGGCCCCCTCTGCCGCTTTGGCTTCCCGGATCCAGGCGTCCAGAGAAGGCGCTTCTGCCGCAGTTCCTTCATGATACCCCGCATGGCCGCTGCCGGCGCAGTCTGTCGATCCTTCCGAAAGCAGCATTTCGATCCCGTGCCGGACCGGTTTCAGGACAACGGACAGATTTTCCACGGCAGCCTTCCTGCTGCCCGGGAGATTGATGATCAGGGATTTTCCCCGAAGCCCGGCCGTGCCCCGGGACAGACATCCGTGGGGCGTGATCCGCATGCTCTCCGCCCGCATGGCCTCCGGAAGGCCCGGCGCGGGCCGTTCGATCACATCCAGGGAAGCCTCCGGCGTAACATCCCTCTGGGAAAAGCCGGTCCCGCCTGTCGTAATGATCAGGCGCAGGTCCAGGATATCCGCGCATCGGATCAGTTCCTCCCGGATCCTCTTCCTGTCGTCCGGGATAATGGCCGTATGGACCACGGCATAGCCCGCCTCTTCCAGCATGCGCCGGACCGCGGGGCCGCTGGTATCGGTCCGCTCTCCTCTCGCTCCTTTGTCACTGACTGTGATGACAGCCGCTCTGTATGCCTGCATAGATTCTTCTCCTTCCTTATGGTTCCGCCTCTTCTGTCCGGTCCGCCCGCCGGTAATCCCCGTGGATGCCGCCGCTCTTTTCCAGAAGCCGCAGATCCGTAATCACCATATCCTTTTGGACCGCCTTGCACATATCATAAATGGTCAGGGCCGCTGCCGCGGCGGCGGTCAGCGCTTCCATCTCCACTCCAGTCCTGCCGGCACAGGAGACCCGGGCCCTGATCTCCACGCTGCAGGTCTCCTCCTCCAGTCCCAGGTCCAGATCCACACCGTCGAGCAGGATGGGGTGGCACATGGGGATCAGGTCCGGCGTCCGTTTAGCTCCCATGATGCCCGCGATCTGCGCCACCGTCAGCACGTCTCCCTTTTTGATTCCTCCGCTTTTGATCAGGGCCAGTGTGCCGGGGCTGACCCGGACCCTGGCGCCTGCCGCCGCAGTCCGGACTGTTTCGGGCTTCCCGCCCACATCCACCATCCTGGCCCGGCCGCTGTCATTAAAATGCGTAAAATCCTCCCGATTTTTCATAACTGCTCCTTCTGCTCCCCCCGCATGGCAAGTTTTTTTATGAAATCCGCAATCACGGAAATATTGTCCGGATGGAATACCGGTCTGTGTCTCTCCCGGAAAACAGGCCAGCCCGGGAGTTCCTCCAGTTCCTCCCTGGAAAGATCCGTAACAAGGGCCTCGAACCGGGAAAGGGGGCCTGTGAAACCTTTCCCGGTTTCTCCGCGGCAGAGACCGATCTGGACCAGCGGGGCCCTCTTGAAACCTTCCACCAGGATCAGGCCGGCGCCGGCCGCGGACGGGGGCAGCTCCACATCCTCCCACCCGGATCCGGGACCGAGCAGGAGCACATGATCGGCGCCGGCCCGGGTAAAACGAAAGGAATCCGTGCCCTCCCGGTCCGACAGACGGCCGTCTTCCCCGGTTTGAAATTTGAGGCCATGTACGTCATGTTTGACGAGGATCAGGGTGAGGCCCGCTTCCTTTAGAAGAGGGATCACCTTCTCCAGAAGGCAGGTCTTTCCGCTGCCGGACCAGCCTGCCAGGCCGATGACAGGTATTCCTTCCCTGCTGAACCGCAGAAGGTCTTCCGTTTTCTTTATGCCCGTCACATCCCTTCTCCTTTCATCCGCCGATCTGATTCATCCGCCGCCGGTCCCCGCTGGGGTTATTCCAGTCCAGGTCACCGTGCCAGGCCGGCTTGGCCAGGACCGCCGCCTCGATCCTCGCTTTCATCCCGGCCGCGTCCAGCCCTTTGACGGAATATTCCGCCGCGGAATGAAGACAGGGGCGCAGCTTTCCGTCCGCTGTCAGCCGCAGCCGGTCGCAGGCGCCGCAGAAATGATCCTCCATGGGGCTTATCATGCCGACCCGTCCTATGGCGTCCGGCAGCCTGTAAAGTCTGGCCACCCCTTCCCGTGCCTCCCGGACCGGCACCAGGTCCGGCAGGGCCTCCAGCACCCTGGAACAGGGGATAAAGGCCTCCGGGCCGAACCCGGCGGCTCCGGGCATGGGCATCATTTCTATAAAGCGCATATCCACCGGCCATTTAAGAGTCAGCTGCGCTAGGGCAGGGACCTCATCCTCATTGAAGGAACCGATCAGAACGCAGTTGAGCTTTACTTTCTCAAAGCCCGTGTCCAGGGCAGCTTCAATCCCCGCCAGGGCGTCCTTCAGGGATCCCCTCCGGGTGATCCAGGCGTACCGGCGGGGGTCCAATGTATCCAGGCTGATATTGACCCGGCTGACGCCGGCCTCCCGGAGGGCGGCAGCCATAGTGCGGCCTGTTCCGCCGGCCGGATCCGCCAGCATGGTGGCATTGGTGGTCAGGCAGACCTCTTCGATCCCGGAGACCCGGGAAGCCCGCCGGCACACAGAAAGGAGATTCCTGCGGACCATGGGCTCACCGCCCGTGATCCTGAGCTTTTGAAAGCCCAGGGAAGCGGCCGCCTCCACTGCCAGGATCATTTCATCTTCCGTCAGCATTTCCTCCCGGGCCTTTTTGCAGATGCCATTCTCCGGCATACAGTAGCGGCAGCGCAGGTTGCAGCGCTCCGTGACCGAAAGCCGCAGGTATCTGATTTCCCGTCCGTATCTGTCTTTCATTCTGTCAATATCTCCCGAAACTGCAGTTGGGCCAGCGGCAGCTGCCGCACATCTGACACAGGCCGCCGTCCCCCAGCCGGATCAGGTCCTTCTTTGTGAGTTTTTCTCCTGTGAACAGCTGGGGAAGGAGCACGTCAAAAATGGTGGTGGGAAGCGAAATGGCCGCGCCGGGAATGCCCAGGATCGGTATGTCTCCCAACCGGGCGGCCAGGGTCATGTTGCCGGGCTGGGCCGGTACCCCATGAGAAATGATCTCCGCTCCCAGAGCCCGGATGGCGCCGGGCGTCAGGTCGTCCGGATCCACGGACATGCCGCCGGTAAAGAGCAGAAGGTCCGCTCCCCGGTCCAGAAAGTCTTTCGCCGCATACACGATCATGGAAAGATCGTCATCGCATACAGTGATCCCCAGAATCTCGGCCGGATACGCGGCAAGCTTCTTCCTGACCACCGGGGCGAACCGGTCCCGGATCCGCCCGCTGTAAATCTCCGAACCGGTTATGATGACGCCGGTCTTCCGGTGCTGATAGGGGCGCAGGGCCAGGAGCCATCCCGCTTCCCTGCAGAGGGCCTCAGCCTCCAGAATCTGAGATTCCTGTGTCACCAGGGGCACGATGCGCATGGAGGCGAGCCGGGCTCCGGGCTTTGCCGGATAGTGGTCCGGAAGCGTGGAAATGGTGATATCCCCGATGGAATTGATCCTCTCCAGCAGCTCCCTGTTCACCCGGAACAGGCCCGGGGCATCCGCGATCAGCAGGACCTTGCCCTCTGAAGGCTCTGTATAATGGGCACCCACCACCGGAGCCATGGCCGCGAGACGTCGGGCGCAGTCCTCTTCGTGGATTTCCCCCGCGTTCTCCTCCCAGACATAGATATATTTTTTCCCGATATCGAGCAGCTCTTCGATATCCTCTTCCGTAATGATATGCCCGCGCCGGAATGCCGGTCCCTTGAACCCTTCTGTCATCCGGGTCACATCATGACAAAGGGTCATGCCGACCGCGTTCTGTACTTTAACTTTTTTCATGGAATTGTTCCTCCTCGCGGAAACTCGTGTTCTGGGGCTGAAAGCCCTGAAAACACTGTATTTTTCGTTCGAGGACATGTCCTCGAACTGATTTACCTACTATCGTATAACTGACCC
>CADAOZ010000017.1 GCA_902789735.1 uncultured Lachnospiraceae bacterium | reverse complement strand
TGTAAGCATGGCGACATGTTCAGCTGACACGTACTAATCGGTCGGAAGCTTATCCAGGGCTTGCAAGGGCTCTTTGAAATGTTCTTTTCCTTATTCGGTGTTTTAAGGTATTATGGAAGAAGCGTAGAACGCTTCTTTTTTTGTTGCCTTTTTTCAGTCTTATTTGACTTCCTGCAGCCGTTTTCGGAAAAATACGGGAAGGGGAAGAAGCCGGAGAGAAGCCCGGATCGGAGGACAGCGATGAACACAGAACAGAATAAAGTCAGAAAGACCGGCATCATTGGCGGAACATTCGATCCTCCGCATAATGCCCATCTTGCGATCGCGGAAGCCGCGCGGATCCAGTACGGTCTGGACCGGGTCCTGATGATGCCTTCCGGACACTCTTATTTCAAAGACCATCAGAAGCGGCAGGTCACGCCTGCCCCCATCCGTCTGAAAATGACGGAGCTGGCCTGTCTGGAATATCCGTATATCACTGCCAGCGATCTGGAGGTCAAAAGGGAAGGAAATACATATACCTGTGAGACTCTGCAGCAGCTGGCGGCGCTGTATCCGGACGACGCCCTGTACTTTATCGTAGGGGCGGACACGATTGCGGCCATGGACACCTGGTACCGGCCGCAGCAGGTATTTGACAACGCAGTGATCCTGGCTGCTGTCCGGGAGGACCAGGTAAATCCGGACATGCTGCGGAAAGATATCCGGATGCTGGAGGAAAAATACGGGGCCAGGATCGGACTGATCAGCATTCCGACCATGGATATCTCTTCTACCGCGATCAAGGACAGGATTGAGAGAGGCGAAAGCATTGAGGGAATGCTGCCGGAGGCGGTCAGGGCTTATATCTGTGATCCGGCAACATCCCCCTATCTGATATCCCGGTAATATTTTTTGTTTTTTGAATTAAATTTTGGAATTACGATTCCGGATTAACAATTTCCTGAAATCGGCAATTGGACTTATGACCTGATTCTGGTAACATAGAGACAAGAATGTAAAAGGCGGAAAAGGGACAGCGGACTGCTGCTTGGGGCATGAAAACAGTGCCTGCTGTCCCGGCTGAAACACAGGTATAGCAAAGAAAGGGAAAACTTATGAAAAAAGTATTTGCCAGCGATTTTGACGGTACTCTCTATTTCTATAAGGCGGAAGTCAAGCTCCCGCCGGAAAATGTAGCCAAAGTCAGGGAATATCAGGAGGCGGGCGGCCTCTTCGGACTTTGCACCGGCAGGCAGGTCGGCGGTCTTACGCCCTTTATCGGCGGAATCATGAAGCCGGATTTCTACATTACCAGTACAGGCGCCAATATTGTTGACGGTGATTTCGGGGAAATTTACAGGAGAGGCATTGACAGGGATGTGGTCGACCAGATTTGCAAGGTAGTCAATCCGACAGACCCTACAGAGCATCGGATCTCCATTGATATCAACGGCGTTATCAATGTCTTCGCGGAGATGGATTATCCCGGTGAATATCATGTCATTACCGGTATGAAGGATGCCATGCCCGGCCTGGTCCATCAGCTCGGCGTTCATACTGAGAGCGAAGAAGAGGCGGCGGCCCTGGCGGAGAAGATCAACGCCATGTTCGGTGATTATGTGAATGCTTTCCGGAACGTTGTTGAGGTGGATATCGCTCCCAAAGGTTGTACCAAGGGCAAGGGCGTCGAAAGACTGAAAAAATTCTATGCGGAGAAGTATGACGGCATTAAGCTTTATGGCATAGGTGATTCCATGAACGACCTTCCGCTGCTCCTGGCGTCGGATGTATCCTATACATTCCCCTATGCGCCTGAGGAGGTGCAGAAGGCAGCCACCAAGGTGGTGCCGACCATTGTAGATGCGCTGGAAGACAGCATGAATGATCCTATTTGACAGAATCCGGATCAGTCCGGCAGGTGACAGAATATGCTGACGCCTGTTACCGGCAGCAATATAGAAAAGAACAGAATCTGGCCGGACGGATTTCCGGCCGCATGAAAAAATCTCCGAATGACCGGACAGCAGCAGCCGGCATTCGGAGATTATTTTCTTTTTTGAGATTATTTTCTTTTTTGAGATTATTTTCTTTTGGAGATTTTGTCGATATCCTTAAATACTCTTTATCTCTTTCTGCAGGGTTTCATACAGATGATCCATATCCAGGGGCTTGGAGACATAGGCTGTCATGCCGCATTCGGAGGCCTTTTTCCTGGAGTCTTCAAAGATATCCGCGGACATGGCGATGATCGGAACTGTGCGGGCGTCGCCGCGGTCCAGGGAACGGATGGCACGCGCGGTATCAAAGCCGTTCATAAAGGGCATCTGGATATCCATCAGAATGGAACTGTAGAAATCCGGAGAAGAAGCGGAGAACATTTCCAGCGCGCGTTTTCCGTTGGGGGCGATATCTGCCGTTATGCCGACCCGGTTCAGCATGCCCTGGATGACTTCCTGATTGATCAGGTTATCTTCGGCAATCAGTATACGCAGGCCCTGCAGATTGGAATAATCCGGTTTGTCTGCGGAGATGTTTTGCAGGGAAGCATCCATTCCGGCGCTGCCGCAGGGCGGCAGAGGCAGAGAGACGCGGAAGGTCGTTCCGACGTCTATGGTACTGTCTACTTCTATGGAACCGCCCATCATCTTGGCAAAGGTATCACAGATCGTCAGTCCCAGGCCGGTCCCGATTCCGTATTTGGAAGGATCCCTGTTTTCCTGGGCAAAGGGAGAAAAGAGGCGGGGCATGAAATCCGGATGGATGCCGCATCCGGTATCCGATACAGTAAATACGGTAAGGGGGATTTCTTCCGGCGCGGCGGCAGGCAGGACAGCAGCGGACAGAGAGACCCGTCCTCCGGGATTTGTGAATTTAACGGCGTTGTTCAGCAGATTGATCAGAATCTGCTGAACCCGTATCTTATCACAGTAGATACGGCCGCAGTCTTCTTCAATGCCGGAGCGGTCCAGGATCAGCTCAATCTGTTTCGAGTCTGCCAGGGGGCGTATGATCACGGCAACCGCGTCATAGATGTCGCCGACGGAGGTTTCCTCCGGGTACAGCTGATAGTCGCCGGACTCGATCTTATTGATCTCCAGGACCTCGTTGATAATGCGGAGCAGATACTTACCGGAAGTCTGGATTTTATCCAGATAGGTTCTGGCGCCGGCGACCGTATCCTGTTCCAGGCCCAGGGCGGACAGGCCGATTACGGCGTTCATGGGCGTACGCAGTTCGTGGCTGAGGCGGGACAGGAATTTGTTCATGACAGCGTTGAGCTGCTTTTCCTGATCCAGGGATTTTTCCAGGTCTTTGCTGAGCTTTTCGATCTTGCGTTCACGTTCATAGCGGTCCGTGGCGTCTATGAAGCTGCCCACCAGGCCAATGATGCAATCCCCGTCATAGACAGGCGCTTTGGTGGCCAGAATATCCCGGGTCTCTCCGTGGACCAGGCAGGTCCCATGGACCATGTGCGTACTGTGGCCCTGCAGGACCCGCAGCTCATCCTGGCGGAAAGGCTCCGGGTCTTCGTGCCAGCCCATGTCCTCATCTGTTTTCCCGATCAGCACATCTTCAGAAGGAAAACCGTAGAAATCCAGAAAGGCCTGGTTGACACCGACAAAACGGCGGTTGGTATCCTTCCAGAACATGCAGGTGGGCGTTGTATCCAGAACCCTGGACATGAGAAGATCATTCCGCTTTTCCCGCTGATGACGGTTGTGGTCTTCGGTAACATCCATCATAGCCGCATAGAGGAGCAGGGTACCGTCCTCCAGACGCCGTCCCTGCATATTACCGCGCAGCCACCGGTATCCCTCCCGGACTTTGACCCGGACCCGGAATGGATATACGGTATCCAGATGTCCAAAGATCTCCCGCAGCTTGCTGCGCAGGGCCGGCATATCGTCAGGATGAAAAAGCTGCCAGAAGTGATCCCGGTAGCGCTCCCGAAGCATATCTTTTGAAATCCCCAGGAGCGAGGAAACCCGGTCTGTTGCCAGGACCATATGAAATTTTCCGTCAATATACTGAAGAATGACGAAGCACTGCGGCAGACTTTCCATCTCACGTCTTACTTCGTCTGTAATATGGTAGTGATGTTCCGCCATGACAATCCTCTTGAAATGCAGTCAGACTCTCTTTAAATCAGTATGCGGCGTGTCGGGGGGGCGGTCCGGAAGAAAGAAGCCTGCCGCAGCCCCGGAAATCGTTCTGGAGACATATTCTGTCTGTTCTGATTGTACCATAAGAAAGGGTCATCAGGGAACGGATGCCGGCAGGCTGGGACAGAAGCGGCGGCACAGATAAACGGAGCTGTCTCCGGCCGGCGGCACTGAGACAGCTCCGTTCATTGCATAAAAGGAAAATTTTAAATCAGTGTAAACGCGGATTATTTGACTTCTGCCATGCCGTAAGGAAGCTTCTCGTTGAAGTTTCTCGCGTTCTCCATGGTTACGGCAGCAATCGCCTGCAGAGCTTCTCGGGTGAAGAATGCCTGGTGGGAGGTCAGGATCAGCTGCGGGAACATGGTCAGACGGCCGGTGATCGCAGTTTCAAGCGGCTCATCGGAACGGTCGGTATAGACGTTCTTGTCTTCGCCTTCGTATACGTCAAGGGCTACCGCATGGAATTTGCCTTTCTTCAGAGCGGCGATCAGGGCCTCGGTATCGATCAGGCCGCCGCGGGCGGAGTTGACCAGCATAACGGTATCCTTCATTAAGGCGATAGCTTTCTCATCGATAATATGATAGGTTCCCTTCTCACCCATGATCAGGGGAGCGTGCAGGGAGATCAGATCCGCTTTCTGGAAGAGTTCTTCCTTGGAAACATAGGTCAGCAGTCCTTCATCCACAAGCTTCTGGTTGGGGAAAGCGTCCCAGCCGATGACGGTCATACCGAAGCCTTTGCAGATCTGCGCGAAGATCTGGCCGATACGTCCGGTACCTACGATACCTGCTACTTTGTTATGCAGGTCGACACCCAGCAGTCCGTTCAGGGCGAAGTTGTTGTCTTTGACCTTCTGATAGGATTTGTGGATACGGCGGTTGGCTGCCTGGATGATGGCCATGGCGTGCTCCGCGACCGCGTAAGGAGAATATGCGGGAACGCGCAGAACAGTGATGCCGTATTCCTTGGCGGCCTTGAGGTCAACATTGTTGAAGCCGGCGCAGCGCAGGAGGATCAGGCGGACACCGCAGTCGTGCAGGACTTCAATAACTTCACGGGGAGCTTCGTCATTAACGAAAATGCAGACCGCGTCAAAGCCCTTGGCAAGCTGGGCAGACTCAATGGTCAGACGGCTGTTGAAGTATTTGATCTCTGTATTATAGGTACCTTCACCTTTTTCCCTGGCCAGTTCGCTGAAGAAAATACGGTCGTAATCTTTGGTACCAAAGAAAGCGACTTTCAGAACCGGGACAGCCTTGTCCTTGGGGGCGATGTTCTGAAGAACATCCATGATTTTGGCCGCACACGCCTCTTCGTCAGTACCTTCAACAGTGACTTCAAGGGTCTGTCCTTTGGCGGCGTGGAGGGCCATGATCTGCAGGACATTGTTGCCGGCAGCTTTATTTCCGTTGCATTCAAAAGTTGTTACACTTTTGAACTCTACACAGGCCTGCGCCAGCAGAGCGGCGGGACGCGCATGGATTCCAAGGGGATTGGTGATGAGATAGCTGAATTGTTTCATGGTGGGGAATACCTCCTTATAAGATAAATTTAATTGCTATACCTTTTACCCGGGCTATGCCGTGACAGCATAGTCTGCTATGTATAATGTAACAAAAGTTTGTCACTTTCACCAGTATAAAAGCGGAAATTCGGAAAAAAATTTGTACTATTTGCCATTAAAACAACTTTGCAGTATACAGGCAGCAAAATATGAATCTGAGAACCGGCACAGAAGTCCAAAAGACGCAAAATACACAGAAAGTGTTAATTCATGGAAACCACTGACGATTCATGCTATAATGACCCTTACAGAAGGAGGCAGAAATATGGCAGACAGCGGTTATACACAGGAACAGGTCTACCTGGAATTCTCAGACAAGGTGATGCGATATATACGATCCAAAATTTCCAATCAACAGGATGCTGAGGATCTGCAGAGCCAGGTCTTTATCAAAGTCTATCAGAACTTTGACAAATTCAATGAATCCAAGGCTTCCATGTCTACATGGATTTATAATATTACCCGGAATACCGTTATAGACTTCTTCAGGACCAGACACGTCCACAGTGATATAGATGACGAAGTGGCTGAAGTCGCCGGTGAAGACGATTCCTTTAATGATATCCTGAATCAGGAAACACTGGGAGAACTGGCGGCAGCCCTGCAGAAGATTCCTCAGAGGGAGAGAGACCTGCTGATCCTTCATTATTACAGCGGGCTGACCCTCAAGGAGGTTGCCATGCGGATGGGTATGTCCTACAGCAACTGCAAGCTGATCCACAATAAAGCACTGGGGTATATGCGCAGACATATGAAGATCGATTAGTACAGCCTGACAGACAGAATGGCGCGGTATCTTTTTATGTCGGGAGAGGAGTTGGATTTTGAGTAAAACATTGAAAAGGCTTTTTGACTTCCAGAAATTTGAAGGCAACAGCGCTCTGGAAGCGATGATCAAAGATACGGAGACCCGCTATGGCCTGCGCGGCGATATGCAGGAACTGTCAGATGATGATCTGATGTTCCTGAATGCGGCAGGTGATCTAAGCGCGGCAAAAGGGGAAGACCGGGACCAGGATCAGACGGAGTGATAATTTCATTGTCCCTCCTGTTCATTCGTTCGTATATTTATGTGACAGCAAATATAACATGCTGCATGAACATGACGAAGTGGTTTAAATATCAGGATCTGAATGAATATACAGGAAAAGGAGTAAGACAATGAACAGAACACTGAAAAGACTATTTGATTACCAGAGATTCGAGAACGACAGCAGACTTGGCGGAATGATCCGCGAGACTGAGACCCGCTACGGCCTGCGCGGTGGTATGCAGGAACTGTCGGATGATGATCTGATGGTCCTGAATGCTGCGGGCGTTCCCGAGATTTCAGGCATGGATGACGACGCTGATTAAGCATCGGAAACAGCGGAAGCATTCAATTTATTACATTCATTTATAAATAGAAGATTATAAATAGAAGATTATAAATAGAAGATTATAAATAGAAGATTATAAATAGAAGAATTATAAGCGGCAGAATCAAAATTACATAAAAAAGCATAATAAAGAAGGAGAAAAATATGAAAAAGACAGTACTTGCGGTACTGCTTGTAACAGCGGCAGTTCTGACAACAGCGTGCAGTAAAGGAGCCGCCGCATCCGGAGAAGTACCTTCCAATGAAGCAGTCACGACCATTCAGGCCCAGCATCCCGAGGAAGCAGACCAGGCGGCTGCGGAAGAGACGGCGGCGGTCGAAGCAGCGACCGAAGAGACAGCAGCCCAGGCAGCTACGGAAGCGCCCGCGGCAGCGTCCTTTCCTGAATTTGAGCCCCAGGGTGACGCTCCGATCACTGCCAGCTATAAGCCTTTTATGGAATACGCGAAGGAGCAGTTTGATTCCCATGATCTGCTGATTCCTGTACCCAACGAGATCCTTACGGTGGAGGACGAGAACGGAGAAGTTGATTTCTACGGCAAATTCCAGGCCTACTTCTTCGACTATGAAGACGGCAGACTTGTTATGAAGGCCTATGGCGCTTTCCCCGGAAAAATGCACATGGTCCCGAACGAAGATGGCTTCTATACCGTGACAGATTATCAGGTCGCTGAAGACGGCGAAGGCTACGCGTCCTCTCTGCAGGAGATGATCGGTGACACAGAGGATCTGACGGTCGAAATGTTCGACACAGATTCCGAATCTGATTTTGAACTGTTAAGGGGCACTCTGAAGTTCTATGTTATGGGCAACGGCATGGATATCAGTGAGTTCGTAGATATGGACGGCACAGTTTACAGTATCGTAGAGGATTGATCATCCGGAATCGGGATTCCGAAAAGAACTGACTATAATATGGGCACCGGCTGCCTGATCCGCAGGGATCAGACGCCGGTGCTCTTTTTTATTGTCATCCGGAACTGTTTGACATTATAATATAGAACAGAATCTGCAAAAGATATCCATATCGGACGAGGACCGAAGAACCGTTGTAACGGAGGGTATCATCATCGGGAGAGAATATGCATACAGACCAGATCGCGGTATTAATACCCTGTTATAACGAAGCGAAAACAATCAGGAAGGTCGTAAAGGACTGGAAAGAGGAGCTTCCTGAAGCAACTATTTATGTTTATGATAATAATTCTTCTGACGGAACGGATAAGATTGCCCGGGAAGCTGGTGCGGTTGTCCGTTATGAAAGGCAGCAGGGAAAAGGCAATGTGGTCCGCCGGATGTTCCAGGATATAGACGCCCTCTGCTATATCATGATTGACGGAGATGATACATATCCGGCCGAGTATGGCAGAGAGATGGTGAATGAAGTACTGGAGAACCGGGTGGACATGGTCATTGGGGACAGGCTTTCTTCCACTTATTTTCAGGAGAACAAAAGACCTTTCCATAATTTCGGCAATTCTCTGGTACGGATCTGCATTAACGGCATGTTCGGCGCTGATGTAAAAGATATCATGACCGGCTACAGGGCCTTCTCCTATCGTTTTGTAAAGACTTTTCCGGTGCTTTCCAAAGGCTTTGAAATTGAAACCGAGATGACGATCCATGCCGTAGATAAGAGCATGTACGTGAAAAATACAGTGATCACGTATCGGGACAGACCGGAGGGCAGCGAATCCAAGCTGAATACGTTTCAGGATGGTTTTAAGGTATTGCGGACCATTTTCAGAATGCTGCGCAATTACAGGCCCCTGCGCTTTTTTGGATTCATGTCACTGTTCATGCTGCTGCTGGCGCTGATTCTGTTCATTCCTGTTTTCGGAGAATACCTGGCGACGGGCCTTGTTCCCAGGATTCCGACGCTGATTGTATCCGGCTTTCTGGTCATTGCGGCCATGATTTCTCTGTTTTCGGGATTGATTCTGGATATGATCGAGCAGAAGGATAAGAGAGACTTTGAATTCCACATATATGTGGCGGAAAATGAGCGGAAACGCCTTTTTGACAATTGAAGAGCAGAAGCGTTGCAGCGCCGGAACGGGAGGCGCCTGCAGAGACAGGAGGAGAACAAATGGCATTCCAGTCAGTAGATGAAATAGATACTTTCGGCTTTGATGACTGCACAGTGAACCGGATGGAGATCCGGGAGAACAGGATATCCATGGAACTGGAGGCGCTGATCGTCGGCGTTAAGAACAGTCAGAATACCCATTATGTGCGCAGCTACGCGGGGACAACGGATGTACGTCTGCACGGAGCCAGGCTTGAATCCGCGGTCAGAGAAGGGTTTAAGATGTATAACGCGGACAATGTTCTGGTGAAGGAAGAGGACGATGTGCCCCTGTCAGAGGCGGATCTGCAGGAACTGCTGGGGAATCTGGCCGGCGCCTGGCTGTTCCGGATGGATGTCCGGAAAGAAGAAAACGGCCGCTACAGCTGCGAGATGGAGATCGAGGTGCCCGGAGAAGATCAATATGATATATTGGGCAGCGAGACATACGAGTTCAGCCTGACTTATGACCAGGCGGTTTTTACCTGGGAACGATACAGAGGCCGGGTCGAAAGCTGAGCTGAAACTGCTTTTACGGGCAGAACAGGCGCGACGGAAGGCAGTTTCCGATCACGGATATGGCGAAAGGCAGGCAGACAGATCTGATATTGAAATAGTTGAAACAGCAGAAAAGAACTCCCGGACAGTTATCCGGGAGTTCTTTGTATGTTCTGCAGGATCAGCCTTCGCCATCCATCAATGTGAGGCCGTTAATGATCTCAATGTGTTTTTCCTGCACGGCGTCCGCCTGGTCGGCAGGAGCGGAAAGGTAATAAACATAGGTAAAGGTCTCGGTACAGATTACGGCGCCATGGCAGATTTTCTCATTGCCTTCTGCTTTCATGGTCCAGCTGGCGGTCCATGCTTCCGCCTTGGCTTCATCAGGGATATTCTCTTCAATGGCTTCCGATTTCTCCACGGTCATATCACTGATATCGGTCATGCCGCTGCCACTGAGAACACTGGTCAGATAAGCGGATACCAGAGATGTGCTGTCGGTGTTCCCGGTAGCGCCGTCTGCCGCTTCTTCACCGGAATCGGCAGGTTCAGCGGCGGCTTCCTCTCCGGTTGCGCTGCCGGCGGCGTTTTCCGTGTAGGTGAGCCGGCCTGTGTAAGCGCTGTTTACAACAGTAACGCCGTCTGCGGTCAGATCCTCATAATAATAGGATCCATCCTCATTCATTTCCGCCCGCACATTGCTCAGGTCTTCAAAAACAGCACCTGCATAGACGGAGTATCGGGAGGCGGCAGCACTGATTTCTTCCGTTGCGCCTTCTTCTGCGGTTTCCTGAGGTTCTTCCTCTACAGCGGGTTCCTCAGTTTCCTGAGATTCTTCCTCGACAGTGGTCTCTGTGGTTTCCTGATCCTCTTCCTCTGCAGTTTCTTCTGCAGGTTCGGTATCGTCCGCGTTTTCATCCACGGCAGCGGCTTCCGTACTCTCTGTGTCGTCTGTCATGTCCAGGAAGGATACGGAAACATAACCTTCCTCCCCGTCTTCTGTACGGACCTTTGCCCATTCGCCGTCAATGGACAGAACCGTGACAGTGTCTCCATTATAAAGGTAAGCGACGATATCATAATTGGCGCCCGGGCCGGAACGGACACGGAGTCTTCCGCTGGTCGTAGAGATGGTGGCGGTTCCTTCTGCTTCCTGTGCAGCTGTTTCGCCTTCGGTGGGATTTTCGCTTTCAGCCTGTGTATCGGTTTCCGGGGCAGGGGCCTCTTCGATATTCAGGAATTCAACAGAAGTGTAGCCTTCCTGGCCGTCCGCAGTGCGGATCTTAGCCCAATCACCTTCTACGGAAAGTACGGTGACGGTGTCACCGTCATTCAGATAAGCTACAATATCATAGTCGGCACCGGGGCCGGAACGGACGCGGAGTCTGCCGTTGGAAGTAGAGACTGTAGCGCTCCGCTCACCTTCTGCCGGCGTCGCGGTCTCTGCCGATGCTGCTTCTTCCACAGTCGAGGCAGTCGACGCGGAGTCTGCCGGCTCCGTGGCAGCTGTCTGGGAAGCGTCGGAGGCCGTGGCGGAAGTATCGGCGGTATCCGCTTCATTCATCTGCAGAAATGCGGTAGATACAAAGCCTTCCTGTCCGTCTGCAGTGCGGATCTGTGCCCATTCTCCCTCTACGGAAAGGACCGTAACAGTATCTCCGTTATTCAGATAGGTTACGATATCATAATTGGCGCCGGGGCCGGAACGAACACGGAGCCTGCCGCTGTTCGTTACGATCGTGGCGGTTGTTTCTGTCTGCCCTTCCGCGGATGCGGCGGCCGCGCTTTCCTCTGTACTCTGCGCCTGTGCTTCTTCGGTCCTGCCGGTGCCGTCTGCAGTGCTGCTCCCGTCATCGGCTGCGGCTGCGGTTCCGGACGTTTCTCCGGCAGACGCTGCTGCGGAAGTGGAAGATTCTTCCGGAGCAGTTGTTGCTGAATAACTGCTGCATCCGGAGACGATCAGGGCGGCTGCAAGCAGAGCTGTGACCAGACCGGATAAGTGTTTTTTAATCAATACTGCATTCCTCCTGTATTTCTTTTGGAAAATGTAATTGTGATTTCAAATTATAATAACTCTAATCTGACAGTATACAGTATTCAGAGGAGAAAAGTCACCCTGAATTCTGAATATTTTACGATTTTTTTACAGACTTGTTTAATATTTGTTGCGCCAAACCGGCAGATCCGGGGATTCCGACAGCAGAGAATCATGCTATACTGGAGAAAAGGAATATATCCGGAAATAGAACGGGGCTTCAAAAAACGGTGGAGATTCCTTTCCGGGAACAGTGTTCACAGTTTGCCAGGATATTAGAAAGGGAGCAGGATGCCGCACGGACATCCTCCGGGGATAAGGATGGAATATAAGCTTAAGAGAGTGGGCAGAGAACTGGTCATGCCCGGTAAAGTGATTGATTTTTACAGGGATACAATGGAACTGCCGGATGGCAGGATTGAGAAATGGGATTATATTGATCATAAACGCGGCGGTGCCTGCATTGTACCTGTATTGCCGGACGGCAGGATTCTGATGATCCATCAGTACCGTCCCGCGATCGACAGGGAGACACTGGAACTTCCGGCAGGCGCAAGAGACAGCATACAGGAGGATACGGCGGTTACGGCAGCCAGAGAGCTGGAGGAAGAGACAGGCTACAGAAGCGATAAGATCACGCTCCTTCTGAAACTGAGATCGGCGGTGGCATATTGCAGTGAATTTACGGATGTGTATCTGGCAGAGGATCTGATTCCCATAGGCGGCCAGCATCTGGATGAGGCTGAAGAAATCCGGATTGAGGCTTTTGATCTGGATACCCTGCTTGAAAAAATCTATAGCGGGCAGATTCAGGATGCCAAGACTGCGGCCGGAATCCTGGCCTACAGCACACGCCTGTATAAAGAAGGAAAATAAAGCAGGGGCAGGGGAAAAGGCGGATTCGCAGGCGGGAGCAAATCGTCAGACAATATAAAAACAGAAAAAATATTGTGCGAAAAGAAAAATAGCGGTTGACAAAAACCCCTGGTTTGGATAGTATATTACTTGTCTGTTGCAGGAATGCGCAGGCAGGTATAAATGCGATAGTAGTACAGTTGGTAGTACGCCACCTTGCCAAGGTGGAGGTCGCGAGTTCGAGCCTCGTCTATCGCTCTTGACCGGAAGTCCAGAGATCTGGATTTCCGGTTTTTTTTATTTAGACAGGGATGTTGACTTGATTGAAGCTGTTTTCTGCCGCATAATGGGTAGTGTGGTTTTGTCGGAATCAGGCAGGACGCCCGGAAAGCAGGCCGTACCACCCTAAGGGGACAGGCCGCAGCCGTAAGGAGTGACAGACAAATATGGAAAAACGAAAAAAATATCTGGAGTGGCTGGGCTTCATAGCAGCCGCGACGTTCATTATATGTTTTGTAGGCACGATCTTTTTCCGGATCGAGCCGCTCAGGAAAGGCCTGAGAGGTTTCCTGCACATTCTGATGCCTTTTATTTACGGTGCGGTGATCGCCTATCTGCTGAAACCCGTCAGCCTGTTTTTTGAGAAATACCTTCAGAAGCTGAACAGGAATGATAATCCGAAGGCTGCATCAATCATCCGGCTGGTCAGCATACTGCTTTCCCTGTTGTTCTTCCTGGTCGTCATCACTCTGCTGATGGTCGCCGTTGTTCCCGGAATGGCTTCCAGTATTACTACGCTGGTACGTTCCATGAACAGTTATGTGAACCAGTTCCAGGAGTGGCTGGAAGGCTACGCCCAGACAGAATATGGTAAGGAAATCGTAGCAGTGCTCGAACAGGGTCTGGAAACGCTGACGGACCGTCTGCAGTCATGGCTGAAAGGAGACATCCTGCCCAATCTGACCTCCTATATCACAAGGGTGACGGACAGTTTCAGTGTCCTGTTCGATATCCTGAAGAATTTCGGTCTGGGAATGATTGTGGCTGTTTATCTTATGATTGGCTGGGAAAAATTCGGCGCGCAGGCGAAAATGATCGTATATGCCATGTTCCCTAAAAAAGCGGCAGAGTGGATCCAGTATGAGATCCATTTTACGGACCGTATGTTCAGCGGTTTTATCCATGGCAAGATTCTGGATTCCGCGATTGTCGGCATTATATGTTTTATTTTTACGGCGTTCACAGGTATGCCGTACGCCCTGTTGGTCAGTGTGATCGTAGGCGTGACGAACATCATTCCTTTTTTCGGACCTTACATGGGAATGATTCCGTCCGCACTGCTGATCCTGACATCAAGTCCATGGAAATGCCTGGTATTTCTGGTATTTATTGTCATACTGCAGCAGATTGACGGTAATGTACTGGGACCCAGAATCCTGGGTGAGACCGTCGGTATATCCAGTTTCTGGATCCTGTTTTCCATCCTGTTCTTCGGCAGTATCTGGGGACTCGTCGGCATGATCGTCGGCGTTCCTCTGTTTGCGGTTATTTATGACCTGATTTCCAGGGGCGTCAGAGATCTGCTGCGGAAAAGACATCAGGAAGCTATGCTTGTCAAGTATACGGAACGTTTTTATCCGGAGAAGGCTGCGGTTACAGGTAAGGGTTCAGGCGGAAAAAATGCCGGAAAGAAGAGCAGGGCCGCACAGGAACGCGCGGACAAATAAGCAATTGCGGGAAGACCGGCAGAACAGAGAAGGGTATCAGATAATCTGTCTGTCTGAGGCAGACATAAATCAGATAGGAGAAAGAACGGAGAAGAAACATGACATTTACGTATCCTGCTATTTTTAAACAGATGCCTGACGGGACCTATGAAGGTCATTTCATCGATCTGGAAGGCTGCAGCGCCAGGGGCGACAATCTGGATCTGTGCATCCGGGATGCCATTGAGGAAATGCGCAGCTGGATCCAGGTGGAACTGGAGGAAGAGGAAGTCCATATGCCGGCTGTGACCCATATCGATGATGTCATTGCCGGTGAAGGAGAGATCGTCCGGAACATCGGTGCGATCGTCAGGATGACAGACGGCTATGATGAGTGACCGGGAAGTCTGCTGAAAGAGAGGACGGCAGGTCCCGGACCGGAAAAAGATCAAAAAACGCGTAAAAATACCGCCTGCCGGATGAACCGGGCAGGCGGTATTTGATTTCCGGATTAAGCCCGGGCCCGGCTTTCCGTAAAAGCCTGACGCGGGTTCCGTGATCAATAGTTCTCTGCGTGTACTTCGAAATAGCTCTGGGGATGCGCACAGACAGGGCATACTTCCGGAGCCTTCTCGCCGATCACGATATGACCGCAGTTGCGGCATTCCCAGATGGTAACACCGCTCTTTTCGAAGACTTTCTTCTCCTGGCAGTTCTGCAGAAGCTTGCGATATCTTTCTTCATGATGCTTTTCGATGGCTGCAACGCCGCGGAACTTCTCTGCCAGCTCGGGGAATCCTTCTTCCTCCGCCTCGCGTGCCATACGCTCGTACATGTCGGTCCACTCGAAGTTCTCACCTTCTGCCGCGTGCAGCAGGTTCTCTTCTGTAGTACCCAGCTCGCCCAGTTCCTTGAACCACATCTTTGCGTGCTCTTTTTCGTTGTCAGCTGTTTTCAGGAAAAGAGCTGAAATCTGCTCATAGCCGTTTTTCTTGGCTACGGAAGCAAAATAGGTATACTTATTCCGGGCCTGAGACTCGCCCGCGAATGCTTCCCAGAGGTTCTTTTCGGTTTTGGTACCTGCATATTTGTTTGCCATAGTGTATTTCCTCCGTTCAGGCGTGATTGTAACCGTTAAAAAATGCAATGGTCACATGGTTTATAATTATGGATAGGATGGTCATGGACTTTAAAATCCATAACCATTACTGATATGACGATTGTATAATCTTCCGGGCTTGTTTGCCAATGCTAACATCCGGGAAGGACAGGAATGAATGTTCCGGCAGGCCGGCAGATCTGTCAGAAGATATGCCCGGCAGACTCGTTGGTGGAGATATCGGCAGACATACCGGTGGACATGTCAGTGGACATGTCGGTAGACAATTTCTCAAATGTTTATCTATAATAGAAACAGGTATGGTATTGTAGCTGCTCACGGCCGGGCTGCCGTAAATACTTTTGAGAGGATATTATGACTGGAATCGTATATACAGGAAGTGATGGAAAAAAATATACAGCCGGCGCTGAAATATCTGTGAAAAACGCGGGAGAGGGACTGTATGTCATTGCGGAAGACAGCTTTCTGGCGGCCAGGATCCTGCCTCCGGAACGCAGGACACAGGAACGTCTGGACAGGATCCGCATCATGGCGAAAGATCCCCGGAAAGCAGATTTGTCCGCCCAGACCGCCTGGCCGGAAACGATCCTTTATCAGAACGGGAGGCCTGTCGGCTATATTACGCGCAATCCGCAAAGGTACCTGGGCGCCGAAAGTATTCTGGCGGACCGGGAGCATGTTTATCCGCTGAACAGCAGGATCCTGATGGGCCAGAATCTTTGCACTGCTTTGAACCGTCTTCATCGGGCAGGACATCTGGCAGGCTGCCTGACGCCGGCAGATATTATGGTGGATTCGGGGACAGGGATGGTCATGCTGTCCGGCACGGACTTTTTCCAGCTCAGGGATTCTGCCAGCGGCAGGATCTATCCCTGTAAGGAAAGTGCTTCCGGCTATATAGCTCCGGAAATCCTGCGGAGACTTTCCGGAACCAATACAGTCGCAGATTTGCCGCTGCCGGTCTATACACAGGAAACGGATCTGTTTGCGCTGGGCGTCAATCTGTTTCAGCTGCTGATGGGATGCCATCCCTTCAGCTGTACCGGCAAAGGATCCGGCGCGGGAGTCAGGCCGGTGCATGTGCCGCTGCCGGATGAAAATATCCGGGCCGGTGTCTCCTATATCCTGGAGGAGAATGCGGCATTCGGAAGGCCCGAGAATGTACCTGATTACCGGATGCTGCCCAGGAAGATCCGCCAGCTGTTCTACCGCTGTTTCATAGAAGGCAGTGACAGGCCGGAAGTGCGGCCCGGAATCGGGGAATGGTATGATGCGCTGGAGGAGATGGGAGGCCAGCTGGCCCAGTGCCGGAAAAATCCCAGACATATTTATCCGGCAGAAAATGTATCCTGTCCATGGTGCGGCACGGAACAGAGAATGCGCGCGTATAAAACTGCCGCTGCCGGGCATTCCGCAGGTGGTGAACCGCAGGGAAAGAAGAAAGACACGCCCGGTGGAAAGGCAGATCCGGGAAATACCGGAACAGAAGAACTGGAGACCATGCGGGGAAAGGCAGACCGGACCGGATCTGACAGCATGGACGGAAAGAAAAAAACCGGAAAAGAGACAGGAAACAGGAAGGGCGGAAAGAAGAAAAGCAGGATATGGATCCCGCTGGTGCTGCTTTTGCTTCTCGCTGCCGGTATGGCCGCCTTTTTTATTCTGACCGTACCGGTTCCGGATGTTGTAGGCATGTCTTACAACCAGGCGCTGGGCGTCATTGAAAGCCGGGGCCTTGTTATGGTCGTCGGTGAAGAGGAATTTTCAGATACAGTTCCCGACGACACAGTCATTTCGCAGACGAAAGCAGGATCAAGGCTGCCCAGGAATGGAGAAGTAATGGTCGTTCTCAGCAAGGGGCCGCAGGTCCTCGAACTGAGTGATTATGCCGGCGCTGCCGAAGAGGACGCTGTTGGCTGGCTGGAAGGAGATGGTTTTACAGTCAGCACGGAATATGAGTACAGTGAAGAGATTCCGCAGGGGAAAGTTCTTTATACAGATCCGGAAGCGGGAAGCATTGTTACGCCGGGAGATACCATCACTGTATATATCAGTAAGGGAAGCAAATACGCGTCTGTACCGGATTTTACAGGGTTGACCAGGGAGGAAGCTGAAGAACTGGCAGCTGCTGATGAGCTCTATATTGTGGACGCAGGCGAGATCTACAGTGACCAGCCCGCCGGACTGATCTGTGCCCAGATGACAGACCCGGGCACTTCCCTGGAGAGGGGCGCCTCCGTGTACTGCTATACCAGTACAGGGATCGTATCCAGCGACGGAAATCTTCTGTCGGCGGACAAGACGCATGTGACCATCAGCGAAGGAGATACGGCAGTGATCACACTGCGGGTCTCTTCGGAATGCAATTATGTTTCTTCTTATGGAAATACCAATATAGATACACTTTTCGGAGCGTGGTATGAGGGAGAACCGGTCAAGCTGACGATCTCCATGAACGGGTCTTTTGAAGGGACTCGTCTGGTACAGCTGCGGGCCTATTATGGCAGTGATGATTCGGGTGATCCGGATGAGATTCTGAATCTCTATGTGACCTGTGAATAAGCGGCAGGAACGGGAGATCCGGATGACAGCGGCGCAGCGGCCGCTGACGATCCGTCAGTAAAAAACGCCGGCAATGGAGCAGTGAAACTGCTTTCCATTGCCGGCGTCCCTGTGCACAGGGAGATCTGTTATAGGAGCGGAGCCAGCTCCTCCAGCTTCTTTTTGGCTTCGGGAGTAAGGGTCCGGGGGACCTGGATCTGGACAGTTATATACTGGTCTCCCTTCACGGAAGCATTCTTCATGGATACAACGCCCTTGCCCTGCAGCCGTATCCTGGAACCGGACTGGGTGCCGGGCCGGATCCGGCAGCGGACATCACCGTACAGGGTCGAGACCACTGCTTCGCCGCCCAATGCCGCCGTCGTAAAGGGAATCTGGACGGTCGTGTAGACATCATTTCCTTTTCTTTCCCAGCCTTCTTTGGCTGCGACCGTGACCTCCAGATACAGATCTCCGGGCCTTCCATCCGGACCGGTCTCTCCCTTACCCTGCAGACGGATTTTTTTGCCGGTTTCAATCCCGGCCGGGATATGCACATTCAGAGACTGTTCCCTGCCGCTGCTGTCTTTGAAGCGAAGTGTACGGTCCGCGCCATGAACCGCGTCATCGAAGCTTACAGTTATTTTGACGGATGTGTCCCGCCTGGGCGGTGCGGATCTGCCGCTGTTGAAACTTCCGAAACCTCCGCTGCCGCGTCCGGTCTGGCCGCCGAAGCCGCCGCCGAAGCTGCCAAAACCGCCGAAGCCGAAGTCACGCAGGATATCATCCATACTGCCGCCGGTAAAATGGTAGCTGCCGCTGCCGGTCCTGCCGCCGCCAAAGCTGCCAAAATCAGGCATGGGCTCTTCCCAGCTGCCGGTCCCTTCGTTATAGGCTTTAAAACCATACTTGTCATACAGTTTCCGTTTCTTTTCATCGCTCAGGACATCGTAGGCTTCCGTCACTTCTTTAAATCTTTCTTCTGCCTGAGGGTTGTTCTTATTTGAATCCGGATGGTATTTTCGCGCCAGTTTCCGGTAGGCTTTCTTGATTTCCGCGGGATCGGCACCCTTACGCAGGCCGAGCACTGCGTAATAATCTCTTTTATTTGTGGGCATAGTGATCCTCCTTTCTCAGAACCATGATCCGCCGGTCCGTCTGCCTTCTGCCGGAACGTGAAGAGGCGGCGCATAAAAAGCAGGCAGCCCGCTGACCGATTCTATTAGTGTTCTATATGTTATATAACACGTTAAGGGGCTGGCGTCAAGGCGTATTCGCGGTTTCGCGGCGGATTTCTGATTTTTGCTCCATCGGGAAACGGTGCGTCTCTATTGTATACACAAAAAAACGGGAAAGTGTGGTATCCTAAACAAAGATAAGAACGGCCGTCGGCCTGATGATACAGATGGTCCCGCGGAGGCGGGCATGGAAGGGAGAATCGTGGTGAAACGGAATTTTACTTACAGATCAACGGATGGACATACAAGGATCCACGCGATTGAATGGGTGCCGGAAGGAGAGGTCAGAGGTGTTCTACAGCTGATTCATGGGATGGTCGAATATATAGGACGTTATGACCGCTTTGCCAGATTTATGGCCAGCCACGGCTGGTATGTGGTCGGCAATGACCATCTGGGACACGGAGCGTCCGTTATTTCGGAAAAAGATTACGGGTATTTTGGCGAACCGGACGGCAACCGCAATGTCATTATGGATATCCGCAAGCTGCATAAGCATACGAAGAAAAAATATCCCCGGGTGCCCTATTTTATTCTGGGCCACAGCATGGGGTCTTTCCTCTGCAGGCAGTACATTACCCGGTTCGGCAATGACCTGACAGGCGCCATTATTATGGGGACCGGCTATCAGCCGGGAGCGGTCCTGTCCTTTGGCATAGCCCTCTGCCGGGCGGTCATGAAACAGAAGGGCGCTTTTTATCACAGCAAACTGATCTACGCGATGGCGCTGGGAAATAATAACGCCAGGATCCGGAATCCCAGAACAGACAGCGACTGGCTGACCAGAGACGAGGCGATTGTGGACGCTTACCGGGCCCATCCATGGACGCATTTCACGTTCACCGTGAACGGGTATTATCATATGTTCCGGGGTATTGAAGCGGCCCAGAAAGCTGCCAATATCCGTATGATCCCCTATGATATGCCCCTGTTCATTGTTTCGGGGACCGAAGATCCGGTAGGCGCCTATGGAAAAGGCGTAGAAAAGGTTTATCAGAAATATCTTGAGAACGGTCTGACAGACGTCAGATGCAAGCTCTATCCCGGTTACCGTCACGAGCTGTTGAATGAGCTGGATCATGAGGTGGTGGACAGGGATATTCTGGAATGGATGGAGAGTAAAAGCAATTGATATTAGGAATGACATATTATCAGATCTGCTGGTATTTCCTGATCTATTCGTGTATCGGGTGGTGTCTTGAAGTCATCTTTCACGCGGTATCGCTGGGGCTGGTGGTCAACCGGGGATTCCTGAACGGGCCGGTCTGTCCGGTCTACGGTTTCGGAATGCTGCTGCTTTTGAGTGTGCTGGACTGGTTTCGGGAAGTAACGGGCGGCGCTGTCCCGGAAAGCTGCAAAGTGCTGGTCCTGTATGTTTTCGGGGCGGTTTTCGCGACCGCGGTGGAATTGACGGCCGGCTGGCTGCTGGATCAGATCTTTCACGCCAGATGGTGGGATTACAGTGATTTTCCTTACAATTTCCACGGCTATATCTGCCTGAAATTCAGTCTCCTGTGGGGGGCCGGGGCGATCATTGTCATCACTGCGGTACATCCTGTGGTCCAGACCGTTTCCGCGGGACGGATCCCGGAAAACTGGGGCTGGCCTGTCCTTGGCATATGCTATATCGTGTATGCTTCGGATCTGATCGTCACAGTGGCCGAGATCAACGGCATGAACAGAAAGCTGGCGGAACTGGACCGGGTCAAACGGTCTATGCGGATGGTATCAGATGAGCTGACCGGTGTGATCGCCGGCAGTGCCCTCAGAACGCAGACAACACTGGACGAAGGCAGGGTGCAGGCCGCCCTGGCCAAAGCAGAACTCAGGGATGCGGCGGGAGAGACCAGAGAAAAACTGTCCAACGCTTCGACGGCGACCCTGCAGGCGGCAGCCGGCGCCAAAGCGGCCCTGGTCGGGAAGGCCTCTGCCGGCATGAAGCTGGCCGAAGAGAGCATGGATCCTGCCCGCTGGAAGGATAACTGGAAAGAAAAATACGCGGTGCTGGAAAAGAAAGCGGCCGGGATCCGGGACGAGATCCTGCGGCCCCGCTTTTTTGGGACAAGGCGGCTGCTGCGGGCCTTTCCGGATATGAAGCACAGGGACTATGATGAGTCTGTAAAAGAACTCCGGCAGTTCCTGGACAGACTTGAAGAAACGGAACGGGGACGGGCCTGCCGGCCTGACAGGAAGGACTGAATACAGGACAGGCGGTGAATCCGGGCGGTTCAGGGCAAAAAAAAACACGGCAGGCCGAGCCATGAGGCTGCAGCCACCGTATTCCTTTGCACGCATATTAATTTACAACAGGGCGGAATAATTTGCAAGAGGAAATTTCGGATCCGTACAGCCAAAACCTGCGAAAAAAAGGCCAGATTACGTTAAGTCGTATTCAGGGCACAAATTAACAAAAGATTCATCGAAAAAAAAGAGACCATCTGATAGAATGGGGAAGAAAGGATCAACCGTTGCCGCGGCTGCTGCGGAGCGCGGGCACAGCCCGACAGAGAGAAGGCAGACGCGGTCTGCAATTGATTTACAAGGAGGTAACATGAAAAAGAGATATCTTGCACTTATCCTGACACTGGCAATCGGTCTGGCGGCCGTCGGCTGCAGCAAGAAGGGTTCCGACGACGCGGGCGCAGCGGAAACAGCAGCGACAGCAGCGACAGCAGCGGAAGCCGCTGCGGAGGAAACCGCTGAGGCGGCAGGAACATCGGAAGAAGCTGTCGAAGAAGCACCTGCTGAAGAGAAGGAAGAGGCTCCGGCGGAAGAGGCAGGGGCTGAGGAAGCGGAAGCCGCAGAGGAAGAGAGCAGTGAAGAGGCTCCTGCCCTTGCAGGCGAGACGATCACGTTCACCAGTGCCCATAATTATAAAATCCAGCTTCCCGCTTCCTGGGAAGGCCGTTATGATGTCGCTACGACCGATGACGGAGATGTTTTCATCTGCAGAGTAGCGGACGAGGGAGACAGCGGCCAGCTGTTCACCATCACCTACTATGTAGAGGATGAGTACTGGCCCGGCCAGAAGGTCGTTGAGCTTCCGGCCATTGACAACGGGCAGAACTGCTCTTATGTCGCTCTGATTCCGGAAGGCCAGGATTTTGAGCAGACAGAGGAAAAAGTCAACGAGTACAATTCCATGGCCGCGGACGTCAATGCCATTCTCGGTACATTCTCTGCTCCGTAATAAATCTTCCGGAGGCATGTCCGGCGCCATATTATAAAAGGAAATAAGATACCGCCGTTACCGCAGTGAAATCAGGCTGCGGCAGCGGCGGTATTATTATATATTGTTATTTGCGGAAATACGTTGTGTGATCCTGTGACCGGGTTACGCGCAGGAAGCGGCTGATCAGGGCGTTCTGACCATGGATACAGCCGTCAGTCCCTTCTCGTCAAAGACCGTAAAGGTCAGCAGCACTTCCGTGTAGTTATAAGCATAGGTGTAGCTGGTATATTTCTGTTCCCCGGAACGGTGTTCCGCGGCGGGCTTGCCGTAAGCAGCTTCCAGGTCCTCCAGGCGGCTGCCCCAGGTGATGCCGTCTGACAGAGTCAGGGAAGGGGCGGCGTCATCCTCCTCCAGCCAGGTGATCTCGGCGGAAAAGCCATAGACCGTGCAGTCTCCGGGCGGCGCTGCCGTATCTCCCATATTCAGGAGATCGATATAAACGTAGACATCCTCCTGTCCTTCCCGGACCAGACGTACGCCTTCCCGGCGTTCGCCGGGGGCCAGCTCTGCCGGCGCTTCCGCTCCCTCCGGGACTTCTATGGTCCAGGAGCCGGACAGATCACTGCAGGACATGGGAAGGGTCACGGTCAGATCGTCAAAAGAAATCGTCATGTCTGTCCAGGCAGGGACAGAGGCGCCGGCTTCCGCAGAAGCGGAACTGCTTTCAGCGGTCTCCCCTGCCTGTGCCTGTTCTGCGGCAGGGCTGCTGTCCTCCTGTCCGGCGCTGGCTTCTGCGGATGCTTCCTCCGCGGCAGCCGCAGTATCTGCTGCTTTTTCCGTGCCGGCCTGTTCTGCCGGTGATGACTGGCATCCTGCCAGGGTGAAAACACAGGTCATGCACAGGAGCAAAGAGATCAAAGATTTTTTCATGGTAAATCAGCCTTTCCGAAACAAGAGCCTGCCGGACAGCCGGGAGCGCTCTTTTCATGGCGAAACTCAGATATCACTGTTAATGATATCATGAGACAAATTGTTACGCAAATATTACATTTTACGACCGCAGAAATGTCAGCGGCCGCAGAGGTGGAAAAGATTCAGTGGAATTTGCGGCCCGCCATGTTTATACTGTATAAAGAGGGAAAAGGACCGCGGCTGCCGGAGAGACCGGAGCACGGGACTTTATGATAGAAAGGCAGGTCTTGTTTTGAAAATACGGAGAATATACGCGCTGCTCATCATCTTCATCCTGGCTGTATCGGGGAGTCTGCCTGCCGGAATGAAAGCATTTCCGGTTATGGCCGCGGAAACAGATGCGGAAGAGACGGACGACAGTGGAGAAGAGGTCATAACGGAAGAAGAGCGGGAGGTTTATCCCAGGAAGGACAGCCAGGGACAGGAAGCCCAGGGCGCGGAAGGGGAAGCGGCCGCGGATGAGGACCCGGATATCGTAGAGGAATCCTCTTATGATCCGGATGACCCCATGGTCCTGCGGATCGCGGAAAATTACGGCGTCAGCGCGGAGGAAGTAGAAGAGATGGTCCGGAATGGCGAGATCGGCGTCGGATCCGCCAGCGAGCTTCTGGCCGGCCTCAAGGGCAGCGGACTGTCCCATGACGGCCGCTTTGCCAAGTGCACCAAGCGCTGGGGCATCGATGTCTCCTACTGGAACGGCAGCAATATAGGAAAAACGATCAACTGGACCAAAGTCAAAGAGGCCGGCTGTGAATTTGCCATTATCCGCTGCGGCTACACCAATCTGAACCGCTTTAACCTGCATACGGATAATGACTTCAATACTTTTATCAAGGCCGCGAAAAAGGCCGGAATCAAGGTCGGCGTCTACTTTTTCTCCCAGGCGACTACGACGGAAGAGGCGGTAAAGGAAGCAGAGTACGCCATCAAGGCGGTCAAAAATGCCGGCGTCAGCCTGGATCTTCCTTTCTATATGGATGTAGAATACGGATCCGGGAGCAGGCTGAAAGCGGCCAAACTGTCCAAGGCGGCCCAGACAAAGGTCATTACCGCCTTCTGTGACAAGGTTGAAAAGGCAGGTTATCGCGCAGGCATCTACGCCAGCAAGTTCTTTTACTATGAGCAGATGGACTATACGGCGCTGGCAAATAAATATGTCATCTGGATGGCCCATTACGCCAGTAAGACCGACTATAAAGGCGAATATACCATGTGGCAGCATTCCTCTACGGGGGCTGTCAACGGCATTTCCGGAAATGTGGATCTCAACGTCTGGTATGACTGCGGCTCATTCAGTGCCAACAGCTCGACCTTCAAAGGCGCTGCCAGGATTGCGGGCGCTTATACAGTAGCGGGAGGAACCTATACCATTGCCGCGGCCCTGGATGAAGGCATGGTCCTGCAGGCTTCCAAAGGCGGTCAGCTGACCCTGGCCAAAGCGACCGGCAAGGCAAATCAGAAATTCAAAATCAAATATGTGAACGGCGGCTATTATATCCTGACCTGCAGCGGGACCGGACAGAATATGGCAGCCGGCGGCGCCAAAGTCCAGGATGCGGCGGCGAACAATGGGTCCGCAGTCCAGCAATGGGTCATCCGGTCTACCAAAGATGGCTATTACACGATCCAGTCCGCTTCCGGAGGCAAGGCTGTCTCCTGTGCCGGAAGCAGCAGCAGTGCCGGCACCCGTATGCAGCTGGAGGTCGCCAAAGCCGGCCGGAACCAGAAGTTCCGCTTTACTCTGACAGATGAGAGTCCTGCCATAAAAAACGGGATTTATACCATTCAGTCGGCCATGGATACAGGATATGTACTGGATATAGCCGGCGGCTCCGTGGAAAGCGGTACCAATCTCCAGCTTTATAAATCCGGCGGGAACGGTGCCCAGAAGTTCATTGTCCGTCATGTCGGCAATGGCCGGTATGTGATCATCAGCTGCAAATCCGGAAAAGCCCTGGATGTCAAGGGGGCCGGCGCGGCTTCGGGGACCAATGTCCATCAATATGACCTGAAATATAATGCGGCCCAGAAGTGGATCATTCACAGTGACGGCGTCGGAGGCTACTATCTGATTTCCGACGTGTATGGCAATTATCTGTCCGTGGAAAGCGGAAAAGCCGCCAATCAGCAGAATCTGTGCGTGCAGGCACCGACCGGCGCAGGGAAAATGCACTTCAAATTCGTAAAGGCTTCCGCCCCCTACAGCGTAACGGGAACCAGGACCATCGCGGCGGCAGATAATCCCAAAATGGTGCTGGAGGTCTATAAGGGATCCAAAGCTGATAAGGCCAATATCCAGCTCTACAGTGGGACAGGCGGCAGTGCCCAGAAATTTAAGATCAGCCTGGGCGGCGACGGCCTTTATACAGTCCGCAATGCCTACACCGGCAAGGTCATGGAGGTAAAAGGCGGCAGTAAGGAAGAGGACGCCAACATTCAGCAGTATACGTCCAACGGAGGACTGGCCCAGAAATGGATCATACGCAAAAATAAGGACAAGACATATACCTTTATCAACGCATGGACAGGAAAGGCCATGCAGACGGATGATAAAACGGCGGCAGGGAAAAAGCTTTCCAATAAGACAAATATCTGTCAGGGAAAGGATGATCAGGGAAAAAATAATCAGAAATTCCTGATCCAGTAGAATCCTCTGCGGGCCGGTGAAAACAGGAGTGCCCATTGATGATCATCGCTATACAGGCGGGGATCCTGGCAGCAGTCGCTGCCCTGATCGCCATAGCAGCCCTGTCAGGAAAAGCCGGCAGGGCAGAAAAGAAGACGACGGAACCGGCTTCGGGGAAAGAGGAAACGTCCGGGACGGCTGCTCCTGCCGGGGGGCGTTTGTTCCTGCCGGCCGGGAAAGAGGAGGAGGCAGAAACGGTTGTCACGATCTATCAGCGAAGGAAAGCGTGGCCTGTCCGGAGCTGTCCGGTCTGCGGTACTGAAAACGGCCTGGCAGAATCTGTCTGCGGACTCTGCGGACAGCCGCTGACAGAGGATATGCGGTAAAGACGGCAGGAAAGACAAACAGGAAGCAGGAAGGCGGCCAGAAAGAGCAGACTGGAACCGGGCACGGCCCGGTGGACTAAAAAAGACTTGGAGGAAGCGGATGGCAAGTAATTACAGATTTACATATGGGGTCGACCTGGTCTTCTGCATTGACGCAACGGGCAGCATGGGACCTCTTCTGGATACAGTCAAGGCGAATGCGCTGAATCTGTACAGAGATCTGATGAAGATCATGGACCGGAAAAACAAGCGGGTGGAACAGGTGCGGATCCGGATCATTGCTTTCAGGGATTATAAATATGATCAGGAAACGGCCATGATGGTCACGGATTTTTTCCGGCTGCCGGATGAGGAAAAGGCTTTCGAGGCCAGTCTGCGCAGCATTGTGCCCGAAGGAGGCGGAGATGATCCCGAGGACGGTCTGGAAGCGCTGGCCTATGCCATCCGGTCGCCCTGGGATACCAGTTCCCAGCGAAAGAGGCATGTGATCGTGGTCTGGTCCGACGACGGGACCCACAGACTGGGATTCGGGAGCGACGCCCCCAACTATCCCAGGGGAATGGCAAAAGATTTTAATGAGCTGACCATGTGGTGGGGGAACGCGTCTGCCCCCGGACTGATGGATCAGAACGCCAAAAGGCTGCTGCTGTTTACCCCGGATAAGGATGACTGGAACCTGATTCGCAACAACTGGAATCAGACGATCCAGTATGTCTCGGAAGCGGGCAGCGGGCTGGAGAGCTGCGACTATGAACAGATTATCAACGCGATTGCCAATTCCATCTGATCCGGTTCTGCGCAGGAATGGCTCCGCGGAAAACAATGCGGCGGCGTCGGGACAGATACGGGAAGCGCATCAGCCGGAAATGATCAGGGAAAGGATGACCGGAGCATGGCAGAAGTCCTGAACGGATATGAGATAGAAAAGCCCTTTCAGAACAGGGATGCGGGATTTTCCAGATGGACGACCGGCAGAAAAAACGGGAACAGATACTTTCTGAAGGAATTTTTAGATCCGGTATGGCCCGCAGGGACCGGGCTACGGGAAGATTTACGCAGGGACGCGATTTCTGTCTGCCGGGCGTATGAGGATAAGTGGAAACGGATCTATGCTTCCGCCAACGCGTTTTCGGATGGAACGCTGGTAAGGACGGAGGAGTTCTTCCGAAGAGATTCCCGATATTATATCGCCACAGAATATGTAAAAGGAGTGGACATTACCATAGAAGAGATCGCGGGCCTGCCCGGCGACGTCCGCCGGCTGCTTTTGCTGACGGCGGCCCGGGGAATCGAGCAGCTGCATACAGCCGGTATTGTCCATGCGGATATCAAATTCAGCAATCTGATCCTGCAGAAGACAGAGGCGGGATATCTGCGGGCCAGACTGATCGATCTGGGCGCAGCCTTCTTTGAAAACGAGGCGCCTGCCGGAGAAGATGAGATTGGCGGCGACCAGGTCTATATGGCGCCGGAGACATGCCGTTTTCTGTTCGGAGAGAAAGTGGAACTGACCTGCGCCATAGATGTATTCGCGGCCGGGCTTCTGTTCCATCAGCTTTATACGGGCCGTCTGCCCGGGTTTGACAGAAAAGAATGTGACTATCCGCATGAAGCGGTTCTGGACGGACAGGAACTGCAGGTGGATCCGGATATACCGGCCGCGCTCGCCGCAGTGATCCGGGACATGCTGGCGGGAGATCCGGCAGCCCGTCCCGCCATGTCCAGGGTATGTACATCGGTCAGGAGCTGTATAGAGGATCTGGGTGACAGACGGCCCAGGCCGCAAAACGCTGCTCCGGCTTTCCGTGCAGCGGAAGATTTGTAAAGACTATTTCCGGGAACGCAAGTGAGGGACAGAGAAACAGAACGTAAAAGGCAGCAATCCGCGTTTGTACGGAACGGCTGCCTTCTTTTTTACGTATGTGTGAAATTGAAATACCAGCAGGGATGATTTTGAAAGGTATCCCCAAAAAATCCTTGTCAGTCGGAGGCTGTTTCTCCTGTGGAAGCGGCATCAGCGGCGGCCTCCGCGGCCGTGGCGGCTGTATCCGCGGCGTAGGAGTCCTGCAGACCGGAACCCATATTGTTCATGCCTTCATAGACCAAGGCGGAGAGATGACGGATCTGGGACTGGGCCGTGCCGGGAGCGGAGATATTACCCGCAAATACGACCAGGACGTAATCACAGGAAGGGCCCCAGATAATAGCGGCGTCGTTTTCCGCGTAGTTCAGCTCGCCGGTCTTGTTGCCGCATTTGGTGCCGGAGGGCAGGCCTGCAGGGATCTTGCCGCGGCGTTCCTGCTGCAGCAGCAGGTTCCGCATGGTCCCGGAAGCCTCTTCGCTTACATAAGTTCCGTCATAGATCATGGCCAGGCAGATGCCGGCATCCCGGGCGGAGGAGAAGTTGTCCCTGGAAGAGCTTTCCAGCATGTGGCGCTGCAGCTTTGTCTCAGTGAAACCGTACTTCTCAATAAACCTGTTGATATTGTCCATCCCCACATAATCTATGATCCTGTTGGTCGCAGAATTATCACTCTCCGTGATCATATAACGGAGTGAATCCGCGCAGGTATCTTCCAGACGGCCTTCTTCCACCGCCTCCAGATAAGCGCCGGCGATGAAGATCTTAATGACACTGGCGGAAGGAAGAGACTGATCCCCCAGATTGATGACGGTACCATTGTTCAGGTTCCGGACATATACGGCCCAGTCGCCGCCATACGGGGCGATTTCCGCTTCCAGGGTCCTGGCAAGCGCTTCCATCCCGGGATCTTCCGGTGCCGGATCATAATAACGGGATATTTCTGCGGCCGCAGCGGCCGTAGCGGCTGCAGGGGCTGTCGTGGCAGCGGTCGCTGCCTGGAGAGCGGTATCGGCGGATGCTGCCGGAACAGCTTCGGCAGAACTTTCCGAAGCGGCCTGCGCAGAAGTAGCAGCGGTCTGGCCGGCGGCCGGACCGGCTGCACAGCCTGCTGTCAGGAGACTGGTCAGTAATGTCAGGACCAGCAGACATCCGGATAGAGTGCTGCCTCTGTTGAAACGAATTTTCATAAATATAGTCCTTTCCGGGCGTTCCTGCCCTGTATCTGTAATAGTATAGTAGATTTTCCGATATTTCTCAATGCGGTTCCGGGGCGGCCGGACCGGCAGGCTTTGCTTTTTTCCGCCGGATATGGAATACTGTAGTCAGACAGGAGATACGGAAGGCAGCGGGCAGCCTCTGCTTACATAATTATGAAAACACGGGATTCCGGCGGAGTACAGGGGGAGGAAATTGGTTATGAATAAAGGTACAGGACTGGTACTCGAAGGCGGCGCCATGCGGGGCCTGTTTACGGCCGGCGTTCTGGATGTAATGATGGAAAAAGGAATAGACAGCCAGATCAGCGCCATCGCCGGCGTTTCGGCGGGAGCAGTGTTCGGCTGTAATCTCAAATCCCGTCAGCATGGACGGGCGATCCGCTATAATCTGGCTTTCAGCCGGGACTGGAGATATTCCAGCTGGCGGTCTCTTCTGCGGACCGGGGATCTGTATGGAGAGGAATTCTGCTATGACACGCTGCCCAATGAGCTCGATCCTTTTGACAGCAGGGCTTTTGCTGAAAACCCCATGAAGTTTTACTGTGTATGTACAGATCTGGAGACCGGCAGACCTTTTTATCATCTGTGCACGGACGGGGGACCGGAGGATATGAAATTTTTCCAGGCTTCCGCCTCCATGCCCGTTGTATCCAGACCGGTAGAAGCCGGCGGACGTCTGTATCTGGACGGGGGTGTTTCAGACTCGATTCCGCTTGTATATATGGAACATAAAGGGTATGAGAAGAACATTGTGGTGCTGACCCGACCCCTGGATTATGTCAAAAAGCCGTCGTCCATGATGCCGCTGATCCGAAAAGCCCTGAAAGATTATCCTATGGTCGCGGAGGATATGGAGGTACGTCATCTCCGCTATAACCGCAGGACTGCTTATGTGCAGTCCAGGGAAGAGTCGGGCCACGTGTTCGTAATCCGGCCGGATCAGGCGCTTGGAATCAGTCGTGTGGAGAAGAATCCGGAAAAGCTGCTGCGGGTCTATCATCAGGGACGCAGACAGATGGAGGCCCGGGCAGGGGCGCTGATGGACTGGCTTGCGGGAAAAGCTTAAAGTTTATGTTTGTTTTTGTTATCTGAGCCCGGTCTTCGCAATTTACAGGGCCTGTTAATTCTGCTATGATGAAGCAAGCGTCCCGTGAAAGGGGACATCGGAGATAATTATGTACGAAAAAGCCAGGAACAGCTGGCTGAAGCATCTGGATTTCATACTATTGGATCTTTTGTGCTTTCAGCTCAGTTTTTCATTAAGTTATTATATACTGCAGCACCTGACATTTGCCTACAGCGTCATATTTTACAGATATCAGGCCATTGTCCTGGTGATCCTGCAGCTTCTGATCGTCTTTTTTACCCAGCCCTATAAGGATATTGTAAGACGGGGACCCTATAAGGAGTTCGTGAAGACAGTCCAGTACGCTTTTCTTGTCATGTTCGCGGATATTGTCTATCTGTTCGCGGTACATCAGATCATTATGATCTCAAGGCGCTTCTTTATCATGACCACGATCTTCTTCATAGTCAGTTCCTACATTGTCAGGAGCCTGAACAAGATCAGGATCGGGAGGAAGAGGAACAGGAATGCAGGAAAACGAGCCCTCTTCGTCATCACAATCGCTTCCGAAGCCAGGCATGTAGTCGAGGAATTGCAGAAGGGTTCCTTCAGTGATTTCTTCATTACGGGCGTAGAGCTGCTGGGAAGCAGTACGGCAGAAGTGCCGGAAATAAACGGGATTCCGGTCTATGGACGCGGAGAGGAGATTTTTTCCCGGATCAGTCATGAATGGGTAGATGAAGTCCTCTTTTATCTGCCGCCCAACTATCCCCTGCCGGAGAGCTATATTGACAAGATGCTGGAAATGGGAATTACGATCCATTACAGTTTTTCTGTACTGAATCAGGAAACCGGTATTCAGCAGGAGACCGGCAAACTGGGGGATCTGCATGTCCTGACCAACAGCCTGCGGATCGTGACGGTCCAGGACCTGGCTCTCAAGAGGGCCATGGACATCCTGGGAGGACTGGTCGGCTGTCTGCTGACAGGCATTATCTGTATTTTTATCGGCCCGGCTATTTACATCCAGTCCCCCGGCCCGATTTTTTTTACCCAGTGGAGAATCGGCAAGAACGGCAAAAAGTTCAAGATGTATAAGTTCCGCAGCATGTATATGGACGCAGAGGAACGTAAAAAAGAATATATGGCCCAGAATAAGATATCGGATGGCCTTATGTTCAAGATGGAAGATGATCCCCGGATCATTGGCAGTGAAAAGAAGGACAGGAATGGCAGGCCCAGAGGGATCGGCAATTTCATCCGGAACACTTCTCTGGATGAGTTCCCTCAGTTCTGGAATGTGCTAAAGGGGGATATGAGCCTGGTGGGAACCAGGCCGCCTACGGTGGACGAGTGGGAGCGTTATGATCTGCACCACCGGGTCCGTATGAGCGTCAAGCCCGGGATTACCGGAATGTGGCAGGTCAGCGGCCGGAGCAAGATCACGGATTTTGAGGAAGTTGTCCGTCTGGATACCGAATATATACGGAACTGGAGCTGGATGCTGGATATCCAGATCCTGCTCAAGACAGTAGCGGTTGTTTTAAAGCATGAAGGTGCGTCGTAAAGGAATATGTAAACAGGGCGGAAAGCGGTTTCTGTCAGAAAGGATCTGAAATGAATATTATTGTGACCGGCGGAGCCGGATTTATCGGTTCCAACTTTATTTTTCACATGCTGGAAGCCCATCCGGATTACAGGATCATCTGTCTGGATAAGCTGACCTACGCGGGAAATCTGTCAACCCTGGCGCCCGTTATGGACCGTGATAATTTCCGCTTTGTCAAAGCGGATATCTGTGACAGAGAGGCCGTAGACCGCCTCTTCGAAGAAGAGCATCCGGACATTGTCGTCAACTTTGCGGCAGAATCTCATGTGGACCGTTCCATCGAAGATCCGGGTATCTTTCTGCAGACCAATATCATCGGTACCGCGACGCTGATGGATGCCTGCAATAAGTACGGGATCACCCGATATCATCAGGTGTCCACGGACGAAGTATATGGTGATCTGCCGCTGGACAGGCCGGATCTGTTCTTTACAGAAGAGACGCCGATCCATACCAGTTCTCCTTATTCCAGTTCCAAAGCCGGCGCGGACCTGCTGGTACTGGCTTATTACAGGACTTATGGACTGCCTGTGACCATCAGCCGCTGCTCCAATAATTATGGTCCGTATCATTTCCCTGAGAAACTTATTCCGCTGATGATCGCCAACTGCCTGAATGACAAGCCCCTTCCTGTTTACGGAGAGGGACTTAATGTCCGTGACTGGCTGTATGTAGAAGACCACTGTAAAGCGATTGATCTGATCATCCATAAAGGCAGAGTCGGAGAAGTCTACAATGTTGGCGGACATAACGAAATGCGCAATATCGATATTGTCAAACTGATCTGCCGTACACTTGGCAAACCCGAGAGCCTGATCACTTATGTGACAGACCGGAAGGGCCATGATATGCGGTATGCCATTGATCCTTCCAAGATCCATGCGGAACTGGGATGGCTTCCGGAAACCAAATTTGAAGACGGCATCCAGAAGACGATCCAGTGGTATCTGGATAACCGTGAATGGTGGGAGACCATTATTTCCGGTGAATATCAGAATTACTACGAGAAGATGTATGGAGACCGGTGAACCGAACCGGATGCGAACGTGTTTTGACCTGCCTTCCCGACAAAAATAATTCAAATTACACCAAAATCAGGATTATTGCACGGAAATAGAATTTATTTTCTTGACAGTCGTGTTAATATATCGAATAGCTAAACGGCTGACTAAAATAAGAAGAGCAATAATACACTGAGGGTTAATGAGAATCGCTATGGCATACAGAAAAAAGGCGGCGTCTGAGAAGGAAAAGAAAAGAACTGTAAAAGGTTTTCTGGAAGGCAGGCTTGGTCTTACGGATGAAAACATGCAGGAAAGGCTGGAGAAACAGGCAGAACTGATCGTCCTGAAAAAGGGGGATACGTTTATCCGGACAGGGGAAAACGCGGACAGGCTGTACTTTCTGCTGGAAGGCGCGGTTATGGGATGGAGAGAGAACCCGGAAGGACGCATGCAGGCGGACTGTTTTCTGGTCAGAAGCGGCGAACCGGTCATATCAGATGGGAAAATCGGCCAGATTTCCCCGGTGAATTTCAGTATGCTGACGCCCGGCCGGCTGCTGGCATTTCCGTCCGGGGAGATCCGGATGGAAATGGAGAGCTCACCGGAACTGATCCGCCGCTATACGGAGGATCTTCTTGAATGTATGCGCAGATGCATGGGAGTCAGGATTATCTGCCAGCGCAGCGCCAGGGAACGGTACGAATGGTTCCTGCAGGAGTATGGCGGATCTAAATACAAGATCCCTGATAAATACATTGCGTCTTTTCTGAATATGGCGCCGGAGACGCTGAGCCGTATCAAAAAAGAAGTCTGAACCAGGAGCAGCAGTCCTGTTCTGTATATCTGTTTCGGCAGGTACGCGGACAGGATTGCTTTTTTTTCGATTTCTGTTTCCGCTGCGGGGCAATTGGTGCTACAATCTGTATATATTTGCGGCCAAAGGGCCGTGCTGACAAATATTTGAGGAGAAATACGAACCATTATGAAAAAGCCGGAATTTTTAGATAATGTAAAAGATCGTCTTGCGGGAAACGCAGCAAAAAAGCAGGAAGGACAGCAGACAGCCGGAAATGAGCCCAAAGACCCTTCTGCACTGGGACTGATCGTCACCTGCGGGGTCGTACTGGCAGCAGCCATACTGACAGTCGCAATAGCAGGTGACAGAGGGTCGCTGACAGAAGGGACCGGCAGGACCATACCGGATTCACCGGCCAAAAAGGTGGAGCTGATTCACGAATTCACGTATGGCGGTCATGTTTACGGGATCATCGACAGCAGTGATATTGATTTCGAAGCGGCCAGAGAATGGTACGCGGCCCGGAATGAAGATGCGGCAGCCGGTGAGACAGCGGCTGCGGCAGCAACGGATGCCGCAACAGAAGCGCCTGCGGAAGCGGCGGGTGCTTCGTTAACGGATTACCAGATCCTGGAAAAAGTATGTGAAGACCTGGGCTGCCACATGGCGGTCATCAACAGCGCGGAAGAGAATCAGGCAATCTATGACCAGCTGACGAGCCAGCATCAGAAGGCTGCTTTCTTTGGCCTCAGCGATGAACTGGTACAGGATCAGTGGGTATGGTCCGGCGATGAGAGCAGCTACACCAACTGGAGCAAGGGCCAGCCGGATCATTTCGTGAATAAGAAGGGCGAAGTGGATCATTACGGCCAGTTCTTCGCGTCCAAAGGAGATGGGACCTGGAACGATGCGCCAATCGGTTACAAAACTACACTGTTTGTTTTAGAGTGGGAGTAACGCCTGTAAATAAGCATGGAGGATGTATGCTCAAAAAAAGAATAATCGCGATCGGTATCATAACAGTTATGGCAGGAATGCCCCTTTCATTCTGCGAAGCAGGAACTGTATACGGCGCCGATCATTATTATGAGCAATACGGAGAGAGCCGGATACCGGAGGCAGAAGATGTCTCCGGTATTTCTGCTGTAACGGAGGAACTGGAGACGGACGAATCCGGTACTGCAGATTCAAAAGGGGAGACAGAGGAAGCCCTGGATCCGGAAGAAAGTCCGCTGCCGGCAGACGGCGGGGAAGAAGATGCAGCGGCGGCTGAATCGGAACCGGAAGAGATGGAAGCGCCGGAAGAAAGCGATGATTCTGTTCCGGCGGGCGAAACGGAGATGGTTCCGGAGGAAGGTGGAACTGCAGAGGAGGCGGTGCCGGAAGAGGAAGGGCAGGAGGAAGCTGCCATACCGGCCGAGTATCTGGTCACAGAGGACGTTTCGGATCTGGTCATGCAAAAAGGCGCTGTGCTGAGTGAAGAGACGCTGGAAGAAGGCGGCAGGATCCTGGAGGTCGTAAAAACAGAGGGAGATACGCAGGGAGAGAGCGGTCAGCCTGCAGATATTGAGGACGTTTACGCCCTGGACCAGCAGGAAGAAATTGTTGACGGCGGCGTGGAGGATCTTCAGGCAGGGCTTTCCTATACAGAAAATGTCAGACAGATGGATGCCCTGCTCAGAGCAGCGATCGAAAGCCGGGAGGAGTCGGTAAACTTGTCCTCCTGTCATATAAAAGCGGTCAACGTGGGCGTTTATTACGCGCGCCTGATCAATGACAACGCGCAGTATTTCTACGTAGATACGGAATACAAATATGCCAGTATCAGCGGGTACGTAACGACTTTCTATCCGACTTATATAGGCGATTATACGGACGGGGATCTCGCGGCTTTCGAAGAGAGGGCGGGAGCTGTGCTCGCCGGTGTTGACAGCGGCTGGAATGAGGAGCAGAAGATCCTGTATATCCATGACTGGCTGGTCACGCATACAGACTATGATTACTCCCTGTCCGGTTATAATGCCTATGACGCCCTGGTGGAAGGATCCGCAGTCTGTCAGGGGTATACCCTTGCTTTTGACTATTTTATGAAAAAACTGGACATAGAGGCGGATTTTATCGGAAGCGATAAGATCAACCACTGCTGGAACATGGTCTCTGTCGGAGGCGGACGTTATTTCGTTGATACGACCTGGGACGACAGCAGGGATTACAGTCTTTACTGTTCTCATGAGAATTTTCTGGTCAGCGGCAGGCGTCTGTATGCCAACAGCCATACTTCGAAAGACTGGGTAGATTCTCTGGGAGAAAATGTATCCTCCGCGCTGACGGATACGACCTACGACGCGTTCTACTGGAGCGGATCGGTCATGCCTCTGGCCATCCGCGGTCATGCCTGCGCATATATAGACAGCGCGGCGCCGGGGCGTGTCTGTCTGCATGACTACGAGACCGGATCGGATACAGTCCTGGCAGAAATGGATGTCCCGGCAGATTACTATGAGACATCTGTGGTTGTTTTTGGGGAGCATTTTATTGCTGCCGGCGCAGATGCTCTGTATCTGATTACCGGTGACGGCACAGTGACATCGTTATTCCGGCTGGGTGAGGAGGAGACAGCTGCAGGTATGATCTGCGGCATTACCTGCAGCGGCCGGACAGTCACATATTACCTGTATAACGGTCCCGAGGAACTGGTGACAACGGGAGAATATACGATTTCTTCGATCGATGAGGATCCTGAAGAAAATACCGGCCGGGTCAGTGTCAGCGGTATCGAACTGTCTAACGCGGATATGAGCCTGCTGATCGGTGATGAAGGAATCATTACGGCCGGTATATCTCCCTACAATGCTTCTGACCGGACGGTGCGCTGGACCAGCAGTAATGAGAACATTGTTACGGTCAGTGAAGGCAGAGTAATGGCAAAAGCCCCGGGAACAGCAGTTGTGACAGCCAGTACAGAAGATGGCGGTTTTTCGGCTGAATGCAGGATCAGAGTCCTTTATCCGGCGCCCTCCGTTACGCTGTCCTGTACCGCTTCCGGGCAGATCCGGATCAAATGGTCCAAAATCGAGGGCGTGGACAAGTACGCCATCTACGGCTATGAGGAGAAGAATGATTCCTGGCGCCTCCTGAAGAGAACAGAGGCTTCCTCTGTATACTGGAACAACCGGGTCAACGGCACCGCCTACCGGATCAGGGTCATTGGTCTGGACGCGGATCTGAACGAGATCAGCGATTATGCGGAAGAAGGAAAGAAGATCACATATTACGATCAGCCGGCAAATATACAGACAGCCTGTACGGAAAAAGGTATACGCGTGACCTGGGATGAGGTGGAAAGTGCCGCGGCCTACCGGATCTATTATAAAACCGGGGGCGGAAAATGGACGAACGCGGGAACTTCTTTTGCCCAGGAAGGCGGCACCGAATTCTTATTTACGGATGTTTCAGCCGGACAGACCTATAACTTTACAGTTGCTGTACTGGACAATAATACGGTTTCCAGTGCTTATGATACCATTGGCGCGGAAGCGGTCTACCTTGCGCCGGCGCCGCGGATCACTTCTGTTTCAGGGTCCAATGGCGGGATCAGGATTGTCTGGAACCCTGTGACAGGCGGCTCCCGGTACAGGGTCTTTTATAAGGATGGCAGCAGCTGGAAAAAAACCGGGGATACAGAGAGCACCTCCTTTACCTGGAACGGGGCGGCGGCCGGCAGGACCTATACTTTTACGGTCCGGTGCCTGAACGCGGACGGCAGCGGGTACGGAGGCAGTTATGATCAGAAAGGCACTGCCTTTACATATACGGCTGCGCCTTCACTGACAGGGGCCTCCTGTACGGAAAAAGGAATTAAGATCAGCTGGGCAAAAACAGCGGGCGCAGCCAAATACCGTCTCTTCCGCAGGAGCGGCAGCAGCTGGACGCAGATCGCGGATACAGCGGACACTTCCTATATCTGGACCCAACCCGCGTCCGGAACGACTTACACTTTTACAGTCCGGTGCGTCTCAAAGGATGGATCTGTCTATACCGGTGGTTTCAATACCGGCGGCAGGAGCATTAAATATATCAAGGCGCCGGCCATAACCGCCCTTGAAAATACCAAAGCCGGCATAAAGATCTCATGGGAAAAACCGGCGGGCGCGGTCAAATACCGTCTCTTCCGCAGGAGCGGCAGCGGCTGGACAAAGATTGCCGATACGACAGGCGCCTCCTATACCTGGACCGGGGCTAAATCAGGGACTTCCTATACGTTTACGGTCCGCTGCGTGAACAGTGCCGGTACTGCTTTTACAAGCGGCTATCTGTCCGCGGGAAAGACCATACGCTTTATACAGGCACCTTCGATCAGCAGTCTGACCGCAACATCCAAAGGGGTGAAGATCAGCTGGAAAAAGGTCAGCGGGGCAGAGAAATACAGGATTTATTATAAATACAAAGATACCTGGAAAAAGATCGCGGATTCGACAGGGACATCCTATACCTGGACCGGGGCTAAATCGGGGACATCCTATACATTCTATATCAGATGTGTTTCCGCAGATGGCAAAAAGATCACATCCGGCGTTGACGAAAAGGGAAAGACTATAAAATACAAAAAGCAATGACAGAAGACCACGACAGAAATCCATGACTGGAGTCTCCGCAGTGGCAGGGTTCAAACAGGAGTTCCCGTAGTCAAAGACCGGATGCCGTGTTAAGATGAGTAAGGTATTCTTCTGGTGCCGGCCGGGCCGGCAGGTGAGGAATGTGTTGAAGGGGAAACAGATATGATTTCGCAAGCAAAGAACAGTGTGTTCAAGCATCTTGATTTCATCGTGCTGGATCTGATCTGTCTGCAGGTCAGCTTTGTTCTCAGCTTTGTCCTGCTGGTCAATGCGGGCAATCCCTACAGTGTGATCCTCTACAGATATCAGATTATTATTTTTAATGTCATCCAGCTTCTGATGGACTTCTTTTTGGAGCCATATAAAAATATCCTGCGCAGAAATACCCTGCAGGAAATCTGGGCCACGGTTAAGAATGTCTTCTTTCTGATGGCGTTGGACTTCCTGTATTTATTCGCAGTACACCAGCTTCAGATGTTCTCCAGAAGGTTCGTGCTCTTCATGATGGGCACGTACCTGCTGCTTTCCTACCTGACCAGGACATTTCGCAAGCGGGCGATTTATAAAAGAAGACTGGACAATAAGGGACGCAGGTCCCTGATGGTGATCACGACCCGTTATATGGCCGAAGAGGCGATTGAGACTCTGCGGAGATCAGCCTACCATGATTTCTTTATTTCGGGAATCATCCTGCTATCCAATTCCAGTACTGACGAGAAGGAGATCATGGGGATTCCTGCGCATGGACGCGGAGAAGACTTTCTGGAGATGCTCAGCCGGGAATGGGTCGATGAAGTCCTTTTTTATCTGCCGGTCAATTATACTCTGCCTGAGAGGTACCTGGAAGCTCTGCTGGAGATGGGAATCACAGTGCATCACAGCTTCCAGATCATGAATACCTCGGAAAACAGTACCCGGCAGGAAAATGGCTATCTTGGCGGGATACCGGTCATTACTTCCAGTATTCGGATCATTTCTGTCAGAGATGTAGCTCTGAAACGCCTGGCGGATATTCTGGGCGGTATTACAGGCTGCCTGCTGACGGGAATCATATTCATTTTTATCGCGCCTGCAATTTATATCAAGTCTCCGGGACCGATCTTCTTCTCCCAGTGGAGAGTGGGACAGAACGGCAGAAAATTCAGGATCTATAAGTTCCGCAGCATGTATATGGATGCGGAAGAACGTAAAAAAGAATATATGGAGCAGAACAAGATCCAGGACGGTCTGATGTTCAAAATGGATGACGACCCCAGGATCATCGGCAGCGAGAAAAAGGATAAGAACGGAAAGCCCAGAGGAATCGGCAATTTTATCCGCAATACTTCGCTGGATGAGTTCCCGCAGTTCTGGAATGTGCTCAAGGGGGATATGAGTCTGGTCGGTACCAGACCGCCTACACTGGACGAGTGGGAAAAATATGATCTTCATCACAGGATCCGTATGAGCGCCAAACCGGGTATTACCGGCATGTGGCAGGTCAGCGGCCGGAGCAAGATCACTGATTTTGAAGAGGTCGTCCGGCTGGACGAATGGTATATCCGGAACTGGAGCTGGGAGCTGGATGCGCGTATTCTGTTTAAAACGGTCGGTGTCGTACTCCGGCATGAGGGCGCTGAATAGGAATACCTGCAGCAGGGGGATGAACCCCTGTTCATTGAGGGAGGAAATATGAAAAGAATACTGAGACAGATTGCGGCCATTATGCTGACAGCTGTACTGACAGCTGCAGTCTTCGCAGGCGTACCCGCGCAGAAAGCAGAGGCGGCGGCTTCGGTCAGCAACGGCTGTTATACTTTTGTTACTGCCCTTGCTTCCAATAAGGTCATGGACTGTAAGAGCGGCGGCGTTGTAAATAAGACCAACATTCAGCTGTATAAGTCCAATGATGGGCTGGCCCAGAAATTCAATGTGACCAGCACAGGGGACGGCTGGTATAAGATCCTTTCAGCCAAATCCGGACTTTCCATTGAAGTGGCAGGCACTTCCGGAGCCAGCGGGTCCAATGTAAGGCTGTATAAATACACAGGCAACAACGGCCAGAAATGGAGATTCATCAGTGCCGGCAACGGCTACTATTATGTACAGAACAAGCGGGGCAATTACCTGGCCGTCAAGGACGGGAAAAGCGCCAGCGGTACCAACATCCGTGTCCACAGTAAAAATACGACGAACGCTCTGAAATGGAAGCTGAAGGCGGTCAGCGTCAGCAAGCAGACCACCAGCAGGAGCGTCAGCTCAAAACGTGTATCCGCCGTCAACTATATGCGCAGGATGGGAACTATTAAATGGACGCCCAAAACGACGATCACCTATTGGAGGGGTGTGTATAAATGGTATAAGGGAACGACATACAGCGGGATTCCCTATTCTCAGTGGACCAGGAATACAACACTGGGCAAATTCGAATATTACCTGTCAGGCAGAACGTATGTGGGACCGGCATCCCAGAGAAAGTATCTGGGCAGCGACTGCAGTTCCGCCTGCAGTATGGCCTATCGAAAGGTCAGGAGCAGCTTTCCGATCCTGACGACTTACTATATGTTCCCGGTGAAAGGTTACTGTAAGGCAGTCGGAAGCTATAAACATTACAGTCTGACCAATTCCGTCAAAATCTGTTCCAGGAACGGCCGTAATACTATGTATGCGGCATATAAGAAACTGCAGCCCGGTGATCTGGTACTTTACGGAGTCGGTACGACCGGGCATGTCAGGATGGTCAGTGCGGTCGGCAATGGATATGTCAAATGTATAGAGCAGTCCGGTCTGGTCCCCTCTAATAAAACATCCTGGAAGGTAGACAAGACATATACCTATTCCCAGCTTTACAGCAGCAACTATATTCCCGTAACCATGAAGAACTGGTAATGATCCGGAATGGAAACTCCCGCGGCAGCCGCGGGAGTTTTTCTGTGAAGAAGATTTTATGATACTGCAGCGGGTTCTGCTTCGTATATTTCGATGGAGATTTAACAATTTCCGTAGAGCTGTACGGTTTTCGGATTGGCAGAATTAGGGTATACTGTAAAATATGAAAGACTGTATACTGCAAGGAGAGACAGATGGCGAGAAATTACAATTACCCTGACCATTCGAATCAGAAGGACAAAGGAGACGGGCCCGGCAGGAGGAAACTGATTGCTGCTGTACTGGCCGCGGTGATCATTGCAGTCCTGTCAGAGATGTTCATTCTTGCCGGCCCTTTGAAACGGAGCAGTACGGCGGACGAAGGCGCGACCGGTGTCTGGAGCAGGGAAGAAAGTACAGAGCAGGTGAATAAGAAAGAGACAGAGGCGGCCAGAGAGAACCGCCAGGCGGCAGAGGCAGAGGCTTCCAGGGAGGAAGCCGAGCAGGCGTCGACCAACCGGGAAAAGGTCATCGACGCGACACTGACCGATGAGAACCTGATCTTTCCGGATTCTGACAGCCGCTATCTGAGCGAAGAAGAGATCAACGCGCTGACAGTGGAAGAACTGCACCGCGCAATCCGGGAAATCCGGGCCAAAGGCGGCTGTGAATTTTCCAATGAGGATTATCTGAATTTCTACCGGCATTACGTATGGTATGAAGCGGAAGTACGTGAGGATATCTGGATCGATGAAGAGTACCTGGATGAGCCATCCCTTACCAATGTGGAGAACCTCCAGTACAGGATTTATTATATCGAAAACGGCGGCCTGGAAGAGGAGAAACGTCTGAAAGAGGAAGAGGAAGCCAGGAAAAAAGCGGAAGAAGAGCAGAAGAAGGCTGAGGAAGAAAAGAAGAAAGCCGAGGAAGAAAAGAAAAAAGCGGAAGAAGAGGCAAAAAAGAAGGCAGAACAGGAAGAAAAAGTGAAAGTCGAAGAAAGCTCTGACTCCGGAAAAGCTTCCGGCGGCCAGATCTTCCCTGACAGCAGCACAAGATCTCTGTCAGATGCGGAGATCAACAGCCTGAGCGCCGATCAGCTGCAGCAGGCTATTAACGAAATATGGGCCAGGAATGGATATATATTCAAAAGCGACTACTGGAACGATTATTACAGCCAGTTTGACTGGTATCATGGGACGATTCCTTCTGATCAGTTCGATGCTGCCAGCAATCTGAATGAGATAGAGCGCGATAACTGCGACCGTCTGGCGGCCCGCCGTGCCCAAATCGGAGGATGATATGCCGCGGGGTCTGACAGATATACATTGCCACATTCTTCCATATGTAGATGACGGATCTGATGATGAAGATGAAACCAGGGATCTGATTGCCATGCAGAGCAGGCAGGGGGTGGACCGCATCATCATAACGCCGCACCTGCGGGAGAGAATGTTCGAAACATCGCAGCGGGAAGTAGATATTGAATTTGAACGTCTGAGAGAGTACGTGCGTACGATCCGGGGGCCGCGTATTTATGCCGGCAGAGAAAACCATTGCGACCATCTCTTCCTGCATGAACTGCACAGCGGCAGGGCGGTCACACTGGCCCAGTCGGAATATATCCTGATCGAATTCGCCAGGCATGGCAGGGATAGGATTTTCAGATATGTAAATGAAGTTCTGGACCAGGGACTGGTCCCGGTTATAGCCCATGTAGAACGGTATCCGGCCATCTGGGCAGAGCCGGAACTGGCAGGGGAGCTCGCTGCGAAGGGGGCTCTGCTGCAGATGAACTGTGAATCTGTGATGGGACTGATGGGCCGGCGGCAGCAGGCGCTGAGCATGCGGCTGCTGGAGGAAGATGTCATCAGCTTTATGGCCAGTGACGCCCACCACAGGGATTACAGAGTCCCGGATCTGGGAATCTGCGCCGACCGGCTGGCCGGAATCCTGCCGCAGGATCAGTTTATACGGATCTTTTATAGAAATCCGGACCGGATTTTTGAAAGCCGCAGACGCAGGCGACAGTCCTATTCTGATAAAATGACAGATACTGCAAAGGGCAGATAGCCTGCTGTATAAATAGTGACAGAAGAGATTACAACCTGAAAACATTAATTCATAACATAGTTTACATTTAGGACGCGAACCGTGTTTAAATAACATTGTGCTGATAGATTCGCCGGACTGTCCTGCAGACAGAAAATGGCGGCCGCGGCACGGCGTCCATAGGAGCATGAAAGAATGCGGATTATTGTTTGTCTGCCTGATCCTGAGGACAGAGAAGTCTGTACAAATAAAATAACGGAGCTGGCCGCGGAGACTGGAGCGCCTGTGACCGTGACCCGGATGGGGCTGCGCAGCAGTAAGGACCTCGATTTTCATGCAGAGGAACTGGAAAAGGCCGACCTGATCTTTCTCGGGATCGAGCCCGGCGGATTTGACGGGATGGCGGCGGCGGCGGCCATCCGTCAAAAGGGTACAGACATAGATATTGTTTTTTACACAAAAGAAAAAAGCCGGGTATTCGATGCTTTTGATGTCGAAGCAATCCATTATCTTGTTCCCGGAGAATATTCGTCCAAAAGATTTCGGAATGTGTTTGAAAAAGCGCTTGCCAGATCCAGAAAAAGGGATAAGGCAGTTATCAGACTCAGCTGTGCGGGACTGCACAAAACAGTGCCGATCGCCCGGATCTACTATTTTGAAGTCAGCAACCGGATCCTGACAGTCCATTATGAAGGAGGCGCCTTTGAATTCTATTCGACCATGTATAAGGTGGAAGAGAAGCTCAAGGACTATGATTTTGTCAGGATCCACAGGTCATTCCTGGTCGCAAGGGGCTTTATTGCGGATATAGCCCACTCCGAAGTAACGCTTTTTAATGGGGAAAGGCTGCCGGTCGGCGGCAGATATCTGGCCAATCTTGAAAGGAAGTCATAAGAGCATACCGGAACGAAGAATGGACAGCAGCGGCCCTGCATGCGGCAGAGCCCGGACGTTTCAAAGATTTGATCCATTTATGGGAGTGTGTGAGTAAGGTGTGTCTGGAGTCAGGTTTTATAAGAGCAATTAAATACGGATTGATCACCTTTGCGGTGACGGCCGGACTGCTTGCGGAAAGTATCTGGGGAAGCGTCTCTGTTTACGCGGCCTCCTCCGGAAGCAGACATCATGAAGATACGTATGATTACTGCATGCGGGCCAGTGACGTGACGGTCACCATGTCAGAGATCGAATCCATGTCCGACGGGCAGAGAGAAGCTCTGGTGACCGGGACATCCGGTTATGCATTCATTTACCGGAATGAAGACGGGAGTCTGAGCGGATCGTCGGCCGACAATTACTGGACAGACTTCTCAGGCGTGTCCTGGTCGGAAGGGACCTATACCGTTACAGTCCGGATCTCTCCGAACAGGATGGATCATGAAAGCAGTATCAGCTATACGCTTACAGTTATAGATGATCTTCCGGATGAACCGGATCCGCCGGACGAGCCGGATCCGCCCGCTGAGCCGGATCCACCGGTTGAGCCGAATCCGCCGGCCGATCCCGGTGAGGAGCCCGGTGAAGGCGGGAGCGGCGAGGATTCCGGCGAAGACAAGACGGGTGAGGACTCCGGAGAGGACAAGACCGGCGAGGGTTCCGGCGAAGACAAGACGGGTGAGGACTCCGGCGAAGACAAGACCGGTGAAGATTCCGGAGAGGATAAGACCGGGAAAACCCCTTCTGATGGCAAATCGGAAAATATGAATAACGCTTCGAACGGAAATACATATAAGCCTTCGAAACCTGACAAAAAGCCGCAGAAAGATGACCAGGGTTCATCCGGAGACGAAAGTTCTTCAGGCCGCAGCCGGAGAAATAACAGGAGTAGCGGCAGCAACAGAAGAAACAGCAGTTCAAAGCCTGACAGCAGCGCCACAGCGGCTGGCCGGTCTGATTCCGCGGAGACCGCCGAGACGGCCGAAACCGCTTCAACTGCGGAGACAGCGGCAGCGGCGACGGAGCAGACGGCAGAAACAGCTGCTCCGGCACAGGAAAGCAAGGATGATTCGCCGGAACAGAAGGAAACGACTGGCGGACAAAACAGCCAGCCTGCTGCGGAAGCGGAGGAACTGACAGAAGAAATAACGCCGGCCGCAGCTGTAACAACGGCCGCGGAAGGAGTAACGGCGGTGGCGCTTCTGGGTGTGATCATCTCCGATGCCAGGGTACTTCTCTGGTATCGCCGGAAAGTGAAACAAGTGAAAGAAATAATGAAGCGTGGGGAAGGAGGCGAAGAATGACGGTAATCTATATGATTATGCTGATTCTCGCGTGCCTGATCAGCGTAGAGGGCGTTGCCCTCTGGAAGCTTCGCAAGTGTCTTAAATCGATTGATGGCGTTGAAGATGTATATATAGAAGAACATCAGGAAGAAACACAATACGATGACGCGTATGTTGTAGCGGACTTTGGTGATTGACTAATGCTTGAAGCAGGGCTCTTTCGGGAGCCCTGTTTTATAGGCAGAAAAGCAGCTCTTGTGTATACATATAGCTAAGATTCTGTGCTGGTACAGCTGTTATTGGGAAGAAAAAGCGCATTAAAAATATAGCGATTTCATATAAAAAGATACTCCAGGGACAGAAAAAGGACTGCATAGCCATCATTTGCGTCATTCGGATTGCAAAAACGGATACAACATGGTAGATTCTTGTTAATGGATTTATTCTGAATATATACCTTACACATATGTGGAGTTGTGAAGAATAGCATATGCCGGGAATGTAAGGGACAGCATACAGATTAGGATTAACCGGACAGAGAAAATCTGAGAGTGGCCATGATCCATCTGTAGTATTAGGAGAAATGACTACGTGAAAACAGACAAACAGAATAATCAGGGGGAATCCATGATCTCATGAGAAGCCTTACGGACGCGGTAGGGCTTATTGGTGTGTTCAAAACAGGTTAAGAAGAAGTGTCTGCCGCGTGCAGACATATCAGCAACATAAGGAGATGATAGAGTATGTGTGGTATTGTTGGATTTGTAGGACATCACCAGGCGGCACCCATCCTGTTGGACGGCCTGTCAAAACTGGAATACAGAGGATATGATTCGGCCGGTCTGGCGGTCAGGGACGGTGAGGCGGACCCTGTCCTGGTCAAGGCAAAGGGCAGACTGCAGATTCTGTCGGACAAGACAGATGGCGGCAAAACGGTTGTCGGCAGCTGCGGCGTCGGCCATACACGCTGGGCGACCCATGGGGAACCGTCCGAGAACAACGCACATCCCCATTGCTCGGATGATCATAATGTTGTCGGCGTGCATAACGGTATTATTGAGAATTATCAGGAATTAAAAGAGAAGCTGGTCCGAAACGGTTATTCTTTTTATTCCGATACGGATACAGAAGTCGCCATTAAGATGGTGGACTACTACTACAAAAAGTACAAAATGGGCCCTATTGACGCCCTTGCCAAAACGATGGTCCGTGTAAGGGGGTCTTACGCCCTGGCGGTCATGTTCAAGGAGTATCCCGGGGAAATTTATGCGGCCCGTAAAGACAGCCCCATGATCATCGGCGTAACAAATGGCGAGTCCTATCTGGCTTCGGATGTTCCTGCGGTCCTTAAATATACCAGAGATGTTTATTATATCGGCAACCTGGAAATGGCCCGCCTGACAGAGGGGAAAGCGGAGTTTTATGACCTGAACGGCGATCAGATCGAGAAACCCCTGGTAGAGATCAAATGGGACGCGGAAGCGGCTGAAAAGGGTGGTTATGAGCATTTCATGATGAAGGAGATTCATGAGCAGCCCAAAGCGGTTCTGGATACCATCAATTCCATGATCCGCTATAAAGATGAGGTTGGCGAAGACGGGACTAAGATTAGCGGGAAAGCCTTTATCGACCTTGCCTCCATTGGAATTACGGATGAGATCATCCGGGGGATTCATCAGATTCATATTGTGGCATGCGGTTCCGCTTATCACGTTGGGATGGCAGCCCAGTATGTGATCGAGGATTTGGCCCGTATCCCGGTCCGTGTAGAGCTCGGCAGTGAATTCCGCTATCGTTCGCTCCTGCTGGACCCGAATGATCTGGTCGTAGTCATCAGCCAGTCCGGCGAGACAGCAGACTCCCTGGCTGCCCTGCGTGAAGCAAAGGACAAGGGTGTCAGGACCCTGGCGATCGTAAACGTGGTGGGTTCCTCCATCGCCAGAGAGGCGGATCACGTCTTTTATACACTGGCAGGACCGGAGATTGCGGTCGCGACGACCAAGGGATATCTGACCCAGCTTGTGGCCTGCTATATCCTGGGAATCCAGTGCGGCATCGTAAAAGGACAGATTCCGGACGACAAGGCGGCAGAGCTGATTCAGGAACTCAATACCCTGCCCGGCAAGATCAGCAAGATTCTGGATGATAAGGAAAGAATCCAGTGGTTCGCGGCGAAGTTTGCTTCCGCTCGTGATATTTTCTTCATCGGCAGAGGGCTGGACTACGCCATCTGTATGGAAGGCAGCCTGAAGATGAAGGAGATCAGTTATGTCCACTCAGAGGCTTATGCCGCGGGCGAACTGAAGCACGGTACCATCAGCCTGATTGAAGAAGGCACCCTGGTCATCGGCGTTCTGACCCAGAAAGCCCTGTTCGAAAAGACCATGTCCAATCTGGTGGAGACAGGCAGCCGGGGCGCGTATCTGGCCAATGTCACTACTTATGGTAATTACAGCGTGGAGGATTCGACAGACTTTACAATCTATGTGCCCAAGACAGACGAACATTTTGCGGCAACGCTGGCAGTCATCCCGCTGCAGTTGCTGGGATATTACGTCGCCTGCGCCAGGGGTCTGGATGTGGATAAGCCCAGAAATCTGGCTAAGAGTGTGACAGTAGAATAAACCATAATAGTGATAATGAGACGGCAGAGCCGAGATTTGGTCTTCAGGATAGGAGAGAGAACATGAATAATTTTGTACAGTACGCACCCACAAGAGTTGTATTTGGTAAAAGCACAGAGACTCAGGCAGGCGACCTGATTAAAGCGGACGGCGGCAGCCGTGTATTCGTAGTTTATGGCGGCGGCAGCGCGGTCAAAAGCGGGCTGCTGGGCCGTGTGACGAAATCTATTGAAGATGCCGGTCTTACCGCGATGACCTATGGCGGCGTCAAGCCCAATCCGACCCTGGCCCATGCGGAGGAAGGGGTACGCCAGGCTGTAGCATTCGGCGCTGATTATATTCTGGGCGTAGGCGGGGGCAGTGTCATCGATACTGCCAAGGCCATTGCTCATGGTACTTCTCATCCCGACGCGAATCTCTGGGATATCTGGTTCAAGAAGGTCAAGATTACAAAATCTCTTCCCGTTGCCTGCGTTCTGACCATCGCTGCAGCGGGATCTGAGATGTCCGCGGATGCTGTTCTGACAAATGAGGAAGATGGTAAGAAAAAAGGCTTTGGTACGGAACTGAACCGCTGCAGGTTCGCAATCATGAATCCTGAGCTGCTGTTCTCAGTACCGGATTATTTCTTCTTTGCCGGCGTAGCTGATATCATGATGCATACCATGGAACGTTATTTCATCCCCGGGATCAAGTGTGATCTGACAGATGAGATTGCGGAAGGCCTCCTGCGTACGGTCATTAAGAATGCCAGGATCGTCAAAGAGAACCGGAACGATTATGACGCCAACGCGGAGATTATGTGGGCAGGCGCCCTGTCCCATAATGACCTGACGGAATGCGGCAGAGGAAAGGATTTCTCTGTCCATAAACTGGGCCAGCAGATGGGCGGCATGTTCGATCTGGTCCATGGCGCTACAATTACAGCCGTCTGGAGTGCGTGGGCTGCATATCTGTATAAAGACTGCCCTTCCAGGTTCTCACAGTATGCCCGAAAAGTATGGGGCGTGACGGAAGAGGATGATATAAAGGCTTCTGAAGAAGGTATCCGCAGGACCGTCGCTTTCTTCCGGGAGATCGGCATGCCGGTATCCATTAAGGAAATGGGTATCACACCTAGCGAGGAAGAAATTGACAGGCTGTCTTTGGAGGCTTCCTACTTCAAGACGATTACAATTACCAAGATTAAGCCGGTAGATTATGAAGGCATTAAGGAAATGTATCATATGGCTATGGACGGCGTAGAGGTCTGATAAAATATGGCATATAAGAGAGGAGGGGGAATAATCCCCCTCCTGCTTGATTATACCGAACTATAGCCAATTACTAATTGGAAGACTGTTCGCCGGAATTCCTCCGCTCTTTTTGATCGGAATCTGACGTATAGCCATAACCATAGTTGTAGTTGTAATTGTAATAAGAAAATTGTCGTGTATTATCGGTTCCGGTCTTTGTTGCATCAAACATACTCAGAACGACCCCAAGGATATTGGTGTTTGTAGCTTCAAGTTGGGCTTTGGCTGCATATACATTATCCCGGGTAACATTATTATGACTGACGACAAGGATGGCACCGTCTGTGTATTTTGATAATACAGAAGTATCTGCCACAGCATTCACGGGGGGTGTATCACAAATAATCATATCATAAGCAGCCGACAGATCATTAAAGAGTTTGCCGGTAGAAGAACTCCCCAGTAATTCGGTGGTGTTATCAACAATCACGCCGGAAGGCATAAAATCAATACCATATTCATCCAGGTGAACAATGCAGTTTCTCCAGTTGGTTTCTGTCCCGTCAAGGTATTCTACAATTCCGTGCTGGCGCCGGCTCACACCTAGATAACGATGAAGGGTTCCCTTTCTCAGGTCACAATCAACAAGAAGGACTCTTTTGTTGTCCTGGGCATAAGAGATGCAGAGGTTGACCGCTACATTGGATTTTGATTCCGCGGGAATACTGCTGGTAATCATTATTACATGACCGCATTGACTGGATTCAATTACATAGCTGAGGTTAGTTCTCAACGCTCTGTAGGCTTCCTTGAAACCAAAAGAAGATGAATCGGAAATAATACGTAATTCACGATCTCCGTGCCTGTTCGGACTTGTTTTTTTATCTTTATTATTAAACAAAGGCATATGGTTTGCTCCCTTTAATTATTAGTTCTTTTGCCTAGTGACACTTTTTTGACCGATAGAGCCACCTTCTTCAAGAGGGATAACACCCAGAATTGGCAGACCAAGTTCTCTTGTGACATCCGCTTCTGTTTTGAAGGTATTGTTCAGCAGTTCTCTTAAAACAAAGAAACAGCACGATACAAATATGCCTATGAATGCGGATATCAGAATATATTTCATTTTATTGGGGGAAACCGGACGGCCGCTTGACCAAGGCTGATCGACTGTTTTAACAGAACCGACTTCTGCTTTATCAACAATCACAGCAGGTGCGAGGGAGACAATCTGAGCCACGATGTCCATAGCTATCTGGGGGTCTTCATTCTTCACTGTGACACGCATGACCTGTGTGTTATCTACAGTAGAAACAGAAATCATGTTAGATAGTTCAGCGTAGCTATAATCAAGGCCGAGTGTTCTAATGACCTTTTCTAGTACAGTATGGCTCTTTAATATGATAGAGTAAGTGGTTACAAGAGAGGAGGAAGCCGTCAGGTCGGAAGAGGTTACCGTATTTGCGTTTTCGCTTGACGATGCGTTCTGCTTATTGTTGACGAGCATGTCAGCACTGGCAGTGTATATCGGTGTTTTTGCGAAGGTGGCAATTCCATAGCCGATATCAGCACATATAACTGCGGCAAGAATAATCCATAGAACGTTTTTCCATAGGATATAAAAAAGCTGTGAGAGATCAATTTCAATCTCATCGTGAGTATTGTCGGATATATTCAAATCGTATACCTCCTGCGAAATAAATGTTTTTAGCGATTACTGTACTGTAACGGTTAGATTTTTTCTCGTCATCGTATCAGCCACGTGGCTATATACATAGAGTGTGATGTTGTATGTGCCGGAAGAAGCTGTGTTCACATAATCGTCGCAAGTCACATATTCGGTTATATCGCTTCCGTCTATATCCATAGCGATTTTGATGTAAGAAGAAATGCTGAAAGTGCTGTCCCTGGCTACGGTGACATTACTCTCTGATAAAAAGAGGAAGGGAGATGTTAATTCAGCAGACACGGTGCAAGAAGCCCCGGAACTTCTTCTGCTTTCATTCTGAATCAAAAAATCCGCGTCAAAAGTACCTATCTGGTCTGCCACCGGTGTCAATGTCCAGCTAATGCCGTCTGTTACATCGTTTCCCTGACCGTCTTCGGCGCTTAATGCACCGACGCTGATTAGGATATTCTTTAAATCGTACAGATCATCTTCACTTAGATCTGGAATCAGACTTTCATCAAGCGAGATTACAGGAGATGGAACTTGTGAGGATGTCGTTTCCTCCTCAGTCTCTTCCTCCGTAACATCATATGAGATAACCTGGGCGTTATTCTGTGTCTGCTTTTCATGTTTCAGAACCAGAAAAAGTGCAATGACATTTATAATGCAGAAAATTAATATAAGGGTTTTTAGAATAACTGACGGTTCGTGTTTTTTGTTCACAAGATCCTCCAATAAAAGATAACAGTAAAACAATCAGGGTAAACAAATACTTAAAACTTAATCAATGTATCTTATCATGGAAAGAATATTAATTCCAGAGAAATTGCTTTTTTATTCATAAAGGTGGTGCTATGATTGTTAAAATAGTTGAAAAATCCTCTTCAAAAAAAGGTTACGGAAATCAAAATCAAGTATATTCTATCATGATTTTTGTCGTTAAAAGAAAGACTTTATGTGTTTTTCCTTATGCGGAAGGAAACCCTTGGACCTTTTCGTTTGCTTGGATTAGAAGATTGTTATTTATGACAAAAAGGCAAAAATAATTAAAACAGAATTGGTAGTATAGCATAAATATGAGTATGATTTCGAAAGAATTAATATAAATAAACTGAGAGTTATAGAACGTTTATTATAGTTCTTGGAATTACGCTGAGAAAGAGAAAATGAAAAACAACATTATGACCGACATACACTGCCACATCCTTCCCGGTATCGATGACGGCGCGCAAAATCCCGACATATCCGGCGCCCTGCTCCTGTCCGAGCAACAGCAAGAGGTCCGTCAGATTTTATTCACACCGCACTTTTATGCCCATGACATGAAAGTGGAGGATTATTGCAGGAACAGGGCGGCGGCATTCGAACGCATGAAAGAGACTTGTGACAGACTGGGCCTGGAAACAGCCCTGGGCGCGGAAGTGCGTATGGACGAGGAACTGTTCGATATTGATTTTACAGATCTTCGCATGGGGGACAGCAGGTATCTTCTGCTTGAATGGCCATTCCTGTCAGGGACATTTCCGCTCTGGGGCGAGGAGATTGTTGATATTCTGCTCCGTCAGGGCCTCACCCCGGTCTTTGCTCATATAGACAGATACGATTATTTCTTCGGGGACGAAGAGAGGCTGTATCATTTTCTTGAGAAAGGCTGCCTCTTCCAGGTCAACGCCGACAGCTGTATCAGCCGCAGGCGGTCTCCCAGAGTGTTTGAGCTGATGAAAGAGGGATTGGTTCATATAGTAGGCAGTGATGCCCATAATACGGATAAACGTCCCTGTCATTTAAAATCGGCTATGGAAGGGATCGAAAAAAAGCTGGGACCCAATACAGCGGAATTCCTCATGGAAAATGCGGACGCCGTATTCCATGACAGGGAAATAGACGGCTTAAAAAAACCGAGGCGGAAAAAATTATTCGGAATATTCTGAACCCGGGCCGTGAACCGCAGACTAATATTTATAGAAAGCAGGAAAAAGAGAATGAATTACGCGATTATTTTATCAGGCGGCATTGGCACCAGAATGCGGAGACCTGACTGTCCTAAACAATATATAGATGTAGGCGGCAGGCCGATTCTTATGTATACGGTGGAGACATTCCAGAACAACCCGGATGTTGACAGGATCGTCATCGTCGCGGCGGATGAATGGCGCCCCAGTATCCGTAAATGGATGGAGAAAGAGAAAGTGACCAAATTCGAGAGCTTCGCGGATCCCGGCAAGACCCGTCAGGAATCCTTCCTGAGCGGCCTGGAGGCCTGCATGCTGACCTCGAAAAGTGAACGGGACGGTGTGATCATCCATGAAGCTGTCCGTCCCCTGCTGAGCTCGGAACTGATTTCCGAGTGTCTGGCCCAGCTGGAGAGACATGACGGCTGTATGCCGGTCCTGCCGCTGAATGATACGATCTATCAGAGCGACGACGGCCGCCATCTGTTCGGCCTGGCGGACCGCAGTGTCCTGTTCGCCGGCCAGTCCCCCGAATCTTTCCGGCTCTGGAAATTCACGGAGGTCAACCGCAAAACAGATCTGCAGACCCTGCGCTCGATCCGGGGCGCCAGCGAGCTGGCCTTTATGAACGGGCTGGATATGTATCTGATTCGGGGTGAAGATAACAACTTTAAGATCACGACGGGAGCCGATCTGGACAGGTTCCGCGGTATTCTGGGCATGGACATGCTGCACGCGGCGGTCAGAGTCATCTTTGAAGATTGAGATAATACGGCTATGTAATCAGGACAGAAAAACAAACTGGCTCTAAAAGCCGGTATATCCATGCCATACATCTAGTGGTCAGCAGCGGGAAAAATGGATAAAAAACACAAAATACTGTCAAAATGTTGAAAGTACCTCAAATCTGAGATAAAGTAATTGGTAAGCAGTATTCATTACGCAGTATTTATATAGAAGGCAGTCATTTCTACAGGAGACAGGCGCCGTCAGGAACCTGTCTCCCGTTTTATGAACTGACGGGAAAGGAAAAGACTTATGTAAGATTATCTGATTGTAGGCTCCGGTCTGTTCGGCGCTGTTTTTGCCCAGCAGGCAAAAGCGGCAGGCAAGTCTGTCCTTGTCATTGACAAGCGGCCCAATATTGCCGACAATGTTTATACAGAAGACGTGGAAGGCATCCACGTGCATAAATACGGTGCCCATATTTTCCATACCAACAATAAAGAAGTCTGGGATTATATTACCAGGTTTGCTGAATTCAACAGGTTCACCAACAGCCCTGTCGCCAACTATCACGGTGAGCTGTATTCTCTGCCTTTCAATATGTATACCTTTAACAAAATGTGGGGTGTGATCACACCGGAGGAAGCCGCGGCCAAGATCGAAGAGCAGCGCCGTGAAGCCGGGATTACATTTATGAAAAGCTTGTCAAAGGCTATACCGAGAAACAGTGGGGACGTCCCTGTGATCAGCTGCCCGCCTTTATCATTAAGAGACTGCCGGTCAGACTGACATTCGACAACAATTACTTCAATGCCCTTTACCAGGGAATTCCGATCGGCGGTTATACAAAGATGGTCGCCAATCTTCTGGACGGGATCGAGGTACAGCTGGGCGTTGATTATCTCGAGAAGAAGGCGGAGTTTGACACGATGGCGGAGAAGGTCATTTATACAGGCCCCATCGATGCCTATTTCGATTTCAAACTGGGTTATCTGGAGTACAGATCCGTTCGTTTTGAGAACGAACTGCTGGACAAGCCCAACTTCCAGGGCAACGCAGCCGTGAACTATACCGACAGAGAGACTCCCTGGACCAGAATTATTGAGCATAAATGGTTCGAGTTCGGCAAGGATGATCAGGGCAATGACCTGCCCAAGACGGTAATCAGCAGGGAGTACAGTTCGGAATGGAAGCCCGGTGATGAGCCTTATTATCCCGTCAACGACGAAAAGAACGGCGCTCTGTATCTGAAGTATAAAGAGCTGGCGGATCAGGAAGGCAAGGTCATCTTCGGCGGAAGGCTGGGAGAGTACAAGTACTACGACATGGACGCCGTCATTGCGTCCGCGCTGGCGCTCTGTAAAAAAGAGCTTTGATCCGTCTGCGGCTTTGAAAGCCGGAATGTTTATATGTAACCTGAATCCGTGAAGTTCAGTTTCAAAATATAAGGATCTGCTCACAAGGGCTATTATTTTATGGCACCTGTGGTGATGATCCCTGTTTATGAGTTGCATGTGATTGAACTGTTGTCAGCCAAAGGCTCTTCAAGAATAAAAGAGCGCACTTAATAAAGG
>CADAOZ010000016.1 GCA_902789735.1 uncultured Lachnospiraceae bacterium | reverse complement strand
TACAGTACAAAGCCGCGCTGGCAGGCATTACAGTGAAGCTGACGGTGGAAAGCTATACCAGCGGGACAAGCTACCTTGACGGAGAATACCCGGACAGGGAGCATTACAAAAAATCCAGACGGGTGAAACGGGGACTGTTCAGGAGCAATGCCGGGATCTTTATCAATGCAGATGTGAACGCGGCATATCAGATCATGAAAGCCGGCGGGGTCAGGGACATTCCCATCAAGGCCGGGGAACAGGTCCGCAGGATCAATGCAGCCTGAATTAGATCGGGTAGAGGCATCAGGCTAGTGCCATTAAAAGAGCGGGGCGGGGAACTGCTTCGTGAATTTATAAATATCAACTACAAGCTGATAAATAGCCAACACACGAAACAAAAGAAAAGGAGAAACCATATGCGTTCTGAAACCAAACAGGCATTACATAAGATCCGGGAGACCCTGACAGAAGCGGCCCGCTATGATCACGCGGGATCACTGCTGACTTTTGATATGGAAACCATCTGTCCCCCCAAAGCGATGGAGGAACAGGGCGATCTGGTCTCTTTTATCGAGAATAAGGCCTTTTCGCTGCGCCATACCCCGGAATTCGAAGATCAGGTCCGGACACTCTATCAGAACCGGGAGGATCTGGAGGATACAGACCGTATCCTGGCGGAAAGTCTTTTCAGAGAAATGGAGAAGACCAAAAATATCAGCCCCGAACAGGCGCTGGAATTTTCCAAAGTCTATAACAAAGCTTATGTGGACTGGATCCAGGCAAAGAACAAGTCGGATTTTTCTCTCTATGTTCCTTCCCTGAAAGCGGTACGGGAAGCGGATCTGAAGAAACAGTCCCTGCTGGAGCATCCTTCTCCCGTTGTCTATGATGATCTGCTGGATATTTACGAAAGAGGTATGACCAGCGGGCAGCTGGATGTCATCTTTGACGCCTGCCGTGAGCGTCTGGTCCCCCTGCTCAGGAAGATCCTGGCCTCCAAAAAGAAGATCCGGACGGATTTCACTTGCCGCAGGGTGGATGAAAAGAGCCAGGAGACGGCTGCGCGTTACCTGCTGCAGGTCATAGGCTACGATTTTGAAAGAGGTCTGCTGACCACGACGGAACATCCCTTTACCGATACCCCCGGCCGGGATGACGTCAGGGTCACTACCCACTATTATCCCGAAAATTTCATGTCCAGCATGTACAGCGTGATCCATGAAGGCGGCCATGCTCTTTTTGACCAGAACCAGCCCCGCGCCCATTGGGACCATTTCATTACCGGTGAAAAGACCATGGGGCAGCATGAGTCTGTATCCCGTTTCTATGAGAACCGGATCGGCCGGTCCGAGGCCTTTATCAGCCTGGTCTTCCCCGAACTGAAAAAAATTATGCCGGAGGCCCTGGGGGATGTCAGCAGCCGGGAACTCTACGAAGCTGTCAACCAGGTACATCCCACCCTGATCCGTACGGAAGCGGACGAGTTTACCTATACCTTCCATATCATGATCCGCTATGAAATCGAAAAAATGATTGTAAACGGTCAGGCAAAGATCGAGGATCTGCCCCGTATCTGGAATGATAAATATGAAGAATATCTGGGCGTCAGGCCTGCAAATGACCGGGAGGGCGTTCTGCAGGATGTTCACTGGACGTCCGGCTTCGGCTATTTCCCCACCTACGCCCTGGGCAATTTCTACAACGCCATGTATTACAATCAAATGGCAAAGGAAATCGATATTGGCGCCGCCATCGGGGCCGGCCGCTTCGATCTGATCAACGGCTGGATGCGGGATCATATCTTTAACATCGCCGACCGCATGGCTCCTTCGGAATGGATCCGCGCGATTACAGGCAGAGCCCTTACGCCGGACGATTTCCTGGACTATCTGGAATCCAAATATACCGCTCTCTACGAACTGTAAGGAATGGGGCACGCCAAAAGGGCACATCCGTGTGGATGTGCCCTTTTTGTTTTCCCGGACCATCGGGTCCGGCTTATTTGTCGTAAGCGTCAAATAATCCGCCAAAGGAGCTAACTAAAAGCGCCGCTTGATTTAGCGGCGCTGCTTGTGACACTCTGCCGGAAGTTCAGCGGACCACGGAAGGATGTAGTCCAGCCTGGAAGTGTCTATATTTCCATCTTGATCACAAAGCTTAGGAAGCTCTGTCAGGATATATTCCATATATCGGTAAACGTTAAGGTTGTTGGCTTTTGCTGTTTCACATATCGAGTACGCAGCCGCACTTGCTTCCGCCCCGTTAACGCTGTTTATGAACAGCCAGTTCCTCTTTCCGACACAGAATGGACGGATGGCTCTCTCCGCCAGTTATGCGAACATTCGCATAAGCGGCCGAACGCTGTATCAAACCCTTCACAACGGCAAGACGCAACTGGCTCTTCAGCTGCTCCATCGAAGGAGCTGAAGCTGCGGCGATCCTTTTCACACTGATCGAAACAGCGAAAGCCAACCAGGCGCACCCTTATTACTATCTGAAATACCTGCTGGAGACACTTCCCGGCCAGAAGGTCAGTAAAACAAACGCTTTCCTCGACGACTGTATGCCCTGGTCAGACGCCTACAGGACTTATGAGTCTGACGAGAAGAAGGCCGCCCTGCGTTTCTTTGAGGACCAGTGTCCTCCCGAGCGTCCCAGGACGCCCCGCAGGAAAAACCGGAGTGCATAAGGCGGTAGCACAATGGATCTGTGGTATGACAGAAAAGGAATACCTTTTGTGTCATAGATGCAAAGTGCATTGACACTATTGGCACTGCAGAGTGAAAACAGATGGTGGCCACATGTGAACGAAGTCCAGTCACAACCCGTCATACTGGAAAGGGAACCGGTGCTGCAAAGGCAGAACCTTTGCGCACCCATTATAGACGATGCAGGGTATAGCTTATAGACACATCAAGTTTTACGCTTACTTTTCAGGCACGGCATAGAAACAGCCCCGCTTTCACGAGGCGTCCTGAAAAAAAAGAACTGCCGCATTGCAGCAGTTCTTTTTTTCAGGCTGTTTATTTCTATTGTCAACTAGCCGCCGGAAATGTGCTGAAAAGTACTCAGCCATCCTTTGTGCAGGAAGTAATCAATAATGGCAGTACATAAAGTACTTATATCCCAGAGGGCTGCTGAAGTAGCCCTGAAGTTCAGGATCCTGCATGTAAAGATCCGTGTAATAGTACAGAGGGCAAATGCAGCCTGTGCTCATCAGCAGATCCTCAGCTTCGTGCATCAGCTCATATCTGACAACAGGATCTGTGCAGTTCTTGATATCGCTGATGACGACATCATAAGTCTGAGCCCATGTGCCGTTAACAACATTGGTGTCATAGCCATACTTGGTCAAATCAATGCTGTAAGCCTCTACCTTCTCGTTCTCTCCCTTGCCAAACTGGCAGTCATTGTTGCCGGAAGCAGATGTCCACATATCCAGGAAGGAGATTGGATCGTTGTAGTCACCAAGCCAGCCGTTACGGGCGATGGAGAAGTTGCCGGCCTTACGGGTATCAAGAAATGTGTTCCACTCCTGATTTTCAAGATTCATTGTAATGCCGATGCCTGCCAATGCGTTCTGCAGATATTCGGCAATCGCCTTATGACCTTCGGAAGTATTGTACAGATATGTAAGTGTAGGAACATTCGTAAACTTCTTGGCATCCTCATCATAGGTATAGTACTTCTTCAGGGTCTCAATAGCTGCATCATAGTTGCTCTGCAATGCTTCAGGAGAAACATCGTAGTAGCCGACAAATCCGTCATTGTGACCTGCGTTCTCATAGAATTCCTTGCCATCGGTGTCTGAAAGACCCATTGCAACGAATGAAGAAGCGGGAACCTGTCCACCCTGCGCAACGCTTTCGCAGATGTAATTGCGGTCGAACATCAGGGAAATAGCATTTCTGATTTCCTGACGTGCAACCTCAGCCTCAGCGCCTTCCAGACCGCTGTCTGCGGGAAGGATATCTTCGTTAATATTCCAGCACACATAATATGTTCCCAGCTGGCCTGTAATCTTGAACGCATCGGGATACTCCTCTTTCAGAGCAGCAATCTCATTGGTCGGAACGTCGTCGATGAGCTGCCAGTCGCCGTTCTTGAAATTGGTCAGCATATTGTTGGCATCGTCTGAAAGGAAGAAGTTGATCTGGGGCATTGTGACCTTGTCAGCATCCACATAATTCTCGTTCTTAGTAAGAGTAATCAGGCTGTTGTGATCCCATGCGGTCATTGTATACGCTCCGTTTCCGACATACGTGGAGGGATCTGTCGCCCATGACTCGTTTGCGACAACATCTTCTCTTACAGGGAAGTATGCCGGGAATGCAAGGAGCTCATTCCAATATGGTACATTTGTTGTGGTTGTAACGACCAGAGTCTTGTCATCGGGAGCTTCAACTGCAAGCTTTGCGTCGGGATTTACATACTCCACGACGGGCTCACCGTCCTCATCTACCTCACCAGTCTCCTTGACTTCCCACATCTCACTGTATCCCTTGACTATTTCGAACATATATCCATAGTCAGCAGCCAGGTCAGGGCCTGCAGCACGATTCCATGCATATACGAAATCGCTGGCCTTGACATCCTGGCCGTCAGACCACTTAAGTCCGTCCCTAAGGGTATAGGTATAGGTCATGGTACCGTCCTCGTTCGCAACGCCTTCCGGAAGTTCGACTGCGCAGTCGGGAACAATCACGAGGTTTCCTGCATCATCCTGCTCCCACTTTGCTATACCGGAGAACAAGTGCAGGCACATTGTAGCGCCGTCTACGGAACTGTTCAGAGCGGGGTCGAGAGTTGCGGGCTCAGATGCCAGGCATACATTAAGCGCCTGTGTCTTATCACTGGAGACAGTTTCAGCCCCGGTAGTGCCAGCACCGGCTGTCCCTGCGGCGGAATCGCCGCATGCGGTAAGTCCAAGAACCATAGCTGTGGTCAGTACAATCGCAAATAACTTTTTCACTTTCATTTTTTCTCCTTTCAAAGATAACCAATCGCCATCAGCGGTCATCTAATCTATTTCACAATGCGGCAGGCTCGCGCCGCCTGAAATGCACGTGAATACCGCACCATGGAATCTTACTGAAAAATCAGCTGCCGAACCTTGCCATTATCCGGCTCCTCTGTCTCACAAGAGAACAATCGCCGTAACGGGTTCAGCTGTTGATTTCTTCTACTCTGTGGCAAGCCACGAACCTGTCTTTTTCCACTTCTTTGAAGGGGGGCATGCTCTCGGAGCAAATAGGCTTTGCATAAGGGCATCTGGTGTGGAAAGGGCATCCCGAAGGCGCACTGAGCGGGCTCGGTATCTCGCCTGTCAAGGCAATGCGCTTGTTTGCGCGCGCCACGTTCGGGTCCGGAACCGGTACAGCGGAAATCAATGCCTTGGTATATGGATGTAGCGGTCTGTTATAAATCTCGTCCGCATCTGCAAGTTCCACCATTCTGCCCAGATACATGACCGCGATTCTGTCAGAAATATGGCGTACGACCAGAAGATCATGGGCAATAAACAAATAAGTCAGCCCCAGCTGATCCTGCAGCTCATCGAACATATTAATAACCTGCGCCTGAATCGATACATCCAGGGCCGAGACGGGTTCGTCACAAACAATGAAATCCGGATCCACCGCGAGCGAACGGGCAATACCGACACGCTGTCTCTGGCCGCCAGAAAATTCGTGGGCATATCTGGCCGCATGTTCGGAATTGAGTCCAACATGATCCATAAGTTCCAGAATCTTCTGCCGTCTCTCCTCCTGTGTCTTGTACATATGGTGAACATCCAGGGGCTCCCCAATGATATCTGCGACAGTCATTCGGGGATCCAGTGAAGAATAAGGATCCTGGAAGACCATTGTCGCTTTGGTGCGGAACTTCTCAACATCCTTAGGAGTCCTGATCGACTTTCCTCTGTAAATGATTTCGCCAGCTGTAGGCTTATACAAATGCAGGATTGTTCTTCCTGCTGTCGTCTTTCCGCATCCAGATTCTCCGACTAATCCGAGAGTCTCACCCTCGCGGATGGTAAAAGAGATGTCATCCACAGCCTTTAGAGGCGTCGATTTAAAAAAGCCTGTATTTATGTAAAAATACTGTTTTAAGTTCCTGACCTCGATGAGAGGTTGCTCACTCTTATTTGCTGTGGTCATTCGCCTTTCACCGCCTTCCTGACATTCATCCAGCACGCTGCCATATGTTTCTCATTAATCTGCATGATCTCACACCGCTCTCTCATGCAGATCTTCATCGCATTGTCACAGCGGGGCGCAAAAGGACAGCCTTTAGGCATATTGAGCAGGTCGATTGGAGTACCCGAAATAGGTTGCAGTTTCTCGCCGTTTTCATCCGCAGTAGGAATAGAACGAAGAAGTCCTTTAGTATACTCGTGACAGGGGTTGTAGAAGATTTCTTCCGCCGTTCCCTGCTCACATATACCGCCCGCATACATAACAATCACTTCATCACAGAGCTGCGCTACTACGCCCAGGTCATGGGTAATCATGATGATTGCCATGCCTATCTGTTTTTGGATATCCTTCATCAGTTCCAAAATGCCGGCCTGAATCGTAACATCAAGTGCAGTCGTAGGCTCGTCCGCAATCAGGATGTCAGGCTCACATGCCAGGGCCATGGCAATCATGACACGCTGCCTCATGCCACCCGAGAACTCATGTGGATACTGCTTCATTCTCTTCTCCGGCTCGTTAACGTTGACCAGGCGGAGCATTTCTACTGCTCTGTCCCAAGACTGTTTCTTGTCTCTGTCCGTGTGCAGCAGGATGGCTTCCATCAGCTGCTGGCCGATCGTGTAAGTAGGGTTCAAACTGGTCATGGGATCCTGAAAGATGATGGAGACCCTGTTGCCTCTGACCTCTTTCATGACACTTTCACCGGCTCCGACAAGCTCCTGCCCGTCCAGCTTGATAGATCCGGAAACGATTCTGCCGGTTCCTGCAAGAATCTGCATGATTGAGTAGGCAGTGACCGACTTACCAGAGCCGGACTCCCCTACGATTCCCAATATTTTGCCCCTCTCCAGACTGAAGGAGACATCGTTGACAGCGCGAACCTCTCCAGCATCCGTGAAGAAGGAAGTCTTTAAATTTTTTACTTCTAATAATGCCATTGCTGTTCCCCCTTAACTATTCAGCTTCGGATCGAATGCGTCGCGCAGACCATCACCGAAAAGATTCAGCGAAAGAACGATCAACGAGATAACGATTGCCGGAATGACCAGTCTGTAAGGATAAGAGCTCAGACCGTTGAGCGCGTCGGAGGCCAGCGAGCCCAACGACGGCATAGGGGCATTAACGCCCAATCCCAGGAACGATAGATAACTCTCCGTAAAAATAGCGCTCGGAATCTGCAGGGCCGTCGAAATGACGATAACAGACACGCAGTTGGGGAGCAGGTGCTTACGGATGACCCATCCTCCCTTCGCACCTGCTGCCTGCGCGGCAAGCACGTACTCCTGCTCTCTCAGAGAAAGAATCTGTCCTCGAACAAGTCTCGCCATGGAGACCCAGTACAGGAGCGCGAATATGATGAAAAGGGAAATAATGTTCGATCCAATCTTGGCCAACGGTGTGCCTTCCAGCTTGCTGGCCAGCGTCATCTTAAGGACCGACGCCAGAAGAATGACCATCAGCATGTCCGGAAGAGAGTAAATGATATCAACAATCCTCATGATAATCATATCGACCTTGCCGCCCGCATAACCGGAGACGGATCCGACCAGCAGGCCAATCACAAGAACAATGATACTGGCAAAGAACCCGACTGCCAGAGAGATTCTCGTTCCGTATACCACACGGATGAAGTAATCACGACCAGCAGAGTCTGTTCCGAAAATGTGGGGAACTACCTTCTGTCCCTGCTCCTTGAGTGCCAGCTCGGATGCGGAATACTCAAATGGTTTAAGATTATTGAAAGTGGCGTCCACGGCCTTGCCAGGCTGCATGCCAAGCATCGCCTCATATTTGTAAGGCCAGAACATCGGAACGAAAACCGCCGATAATGTAATGATCAGAATAATATAGAAACTGACCATCGCTACCTTGTTCTTACGCAGGCGGCGCATACCATCCTTGAACGCAGTTGTGGAAGGCCGCATCTGGACCATATATTCCTTTTCTTCCTCTGTAGCAGGAATGAAATCATTGGGGTTCACCTGTATATTCAGGTCTTTCATAATATCACTCACTTTACTGCCCTCCATCATTCCAGATTAATCCTGGGATCCACAACCTTGTACATGATATCACTGACCAGATTCATGATAACGATAAAAGTTGCCAGTACAATCGTTGTCCCCATAATCAGCGTGTAGTCACGGTTCGTGATACTGTTAACAAAAGCGCGTCCTATGCCGGGGACAGCAAAAATCTGTTCCACGACCAGAGATCCGGTCGTGATATACGCAAGCTCTGGTCCAAGGTAGGTGATGACAGGAATCAGTGCGTTCTTGAGAGCATGTTTGAAAATGATGTTTGTCCTGGATACACCCTTGGCCTTTGCTGTCCGGATATAATCCTGTCCCAGCACATCCAGCATAGAAGATCTGGTGAGACGAGTAATATAGGACATCGGGTAGAGCATCAGGGTGATAATCGGAAGCACCAGGCCCGCCGCCGTCGATCCATTTGCCGGAAAAATATGCGTCCTGACCGCAAAAGCGACAAGGAGCAGCGATCCCATGATAAAGGACGGCATGGATACAAATGCTGTGGTGATGACCATGATGATTCTATCGAGAATTGTATTCCTGCGCAGGGCTGCGAAAGACCCCAGTATGACGCCAAGTGCTGTCGCAATTGCAGCGGCAATCACACCCAGCTTGGCCGAGGTTTTGAGTCCATCCCCGATTATATCAATGACCATTCGTCCTCTCTGCTTGAGTGAGGGACCAAACCGCAGATGGCATACATCGTTGAGGTAAGTGAGATACTGCCGAAACAGGGGTTTGTCAAGTCCATACTTCGCTTCCATCGCCTTTTGGACCTGAGGTGTCACGGCCTTTTCACCAACAAAGGGCCCGCCTGGAACGGCGTGCATGATGAAAAAGGTCAGCGTAATGACCACCCAGATTGTAAAGATTGCCAGTACAACACGTTTAAGAATGTACTTCAATGTTTTGGGATTCATTTCACTTTCTCCATCTCTTTCTTTTTTTCTTATGCAGTTCTCCCCGACAGATTGCCTGTTATCTACATGGCTTTGTAAAAAATACATGATATCATATGAAAACAAAAGGCAAATATTTTTAGAATTGCACAAATCCAATTTTATACTCTTTATCACGTTAATTCAACACAATAAAGCTATTTTTGAACAATTGTTCTTTTTTGCTCCGGCAATATATTTTCTTCTTTTTGATAGGAATCCGTAGGGTCCGTAGCTAACAGAAAAAGCAGCACTATTGAGGGCAATTCATCCCTCCACCGTAGAGGATGGTGGAATTCCTGCTATGAAATGTTATAGATAGAGACCATGCTCCATTCGTAAGTGACATATACCACAGTTTCTACTTCACCTAATTATAGAGTTATATGCTCAAGATGTGCGGACGCAGAAAGCAAATTCTTCATAATTTCCCTGATTATTCCCGGATCTTTCAAGGAAAACTGACGGAATCCGGCCGCTTTCCCGTTCCGTTCTGTATATCTTGACCAAATAACCAAAAAGCATTTATCCTTATATAGAAATACATCCATCCGGCCTTCCAGGCCGGAATCCAAGTACCCGTCATACAGAGGTCTCCTGCCGCGGCCGGAACCTCTGGTTCCTGTTCATTACGGGAATCGCAGCCGAAAAGGAGTTTCTATGTCTATTGCCGAAATTCTTACCAAATTTGACGACATCCTCTATACCTGGTGCCTGATCTACATGCTGGCGGGTGCCGGCATCTACTTCACGATCCGCACCCGTTTTGTACAGCTCCGCCTGCTGGGAGACTGCTTTAAATGCATGTTTGAAAAGAAATCCTCCGACAACGGCATCTCCTCCTTCCAGGCGCTGATGATCGCCACGGCCTCCCGTGTCGGCACCGGCAATATGGCAGGTGTCGCGACCGCCATTGTCCTGGGCGGTCCCGGTGCGGCCTTCTGGATGTGGCTGATGGCCCTGCTGGGCGCGGCCTCCGCTTTTATCGAAAGTACTCTGGCGCAGATCTATAAGACCCGCGAAGAGGACGGCAGCTTTAAAGGCGGTCCCGCCTATTATATCGAGCGTGCCCTGCACGCCCGCTGGCTGGGCATTATCTTTGCCATCTCTCTGATCGCCACCTTTGCTTTCGGTTTCAACGGCCTGCAGGCCTATAACATTGTCTCTACCATGGAGTACTATTTCCCGGACCTGCACAGCTCACCGGTCCCCCTGACCATCGGCTGTATCCTGTTCGTGGCCTCCCTGTATCTGTTCTTTGCCGGCGCTGAAAAGATCGGCTGGCTTTCCTCCGTACTGGTCCCGATCATGTCCGGCCTCTATATCGTCATGGGCATTCTGATCATCATCCTGAATCTAGGAGAGATTCCCGCGGTCCTGGCCTCTGTTATCCGTTCCGCCTTTGATTTCAAGGCCATCTTCAGCGGCTTTACCGGTTCCTGCATGGTCTACGGTATCAAACGGGGCCTTTTCTCCAATGAAGCAGGTATGGGTTCCGCGCCCAACGCCTCCGCTTCCGCCGAGGTCTCTCATCCGGCCAAGCAGGGCCTGGCCCAGATCATTTCCGTCTATATTGACACCCTGATGATCTGTTCCGCCACCGTATTCATCCTGCTCCTGACCGGCGTGTACAAGACCGACAACTCCCTGAACGGTATCCCGCTCCTGCAGCAGAGTGTAGCCCACCAGTTCGGTACCTGGGCCATCCATGTGATCACTATCGCCGTCTGCATGTTTGCCTTCACTTCCATCGTCGGCAATTATTTCTACGCGGAGGCCAACATCCTCTTTATCAGCAAAAATAAGGTATTCCTGACCATCTTCCGGATCGCCGCCGCTTTCATGGTACTGCTCGGCGCCCTGAACAGCATGGATATTGCCTGGAGCCTGGCGGACATCACCATGGGCCTGGAGGCCGTCGTCAATATCATCGCCATCTTCCTCCTGTCCCGCATTGCCTTTAACTGCCTGCGGGATTACGAAGATCAGAAGGCAAAGGGAATCGACCCTGTTTTCCATGAAAAGAATATCGGGCTGAATGATATGGACGTCTGGAAATAAGCCTGCGTGCCATACGCGAACAGCGCTCCGGCCGTAAAAATAAGCACCTGCGCGGGACCGCGCAGGTGCTTATTTTTATCCCGGTTTCCCTGTACATCCCGGGTCATTGCTGTTTTCCCAATGGTTTCCGGATTGCCGTACCTGCCGGCGTATTTCCGCGGGACCGGGCTCCCGGAATCCGGTCCGGGACTGCCCCCGGACCGTTCATTCACTGTCCGGACCTTTGTATTCCAGACAAAGCATGGTCATGTCGTCAAACTGCTCTGCTCCCTGGACAAAGTCCTCCACTGCCGCTTTTACATTTGTCAGGATCTGTTTCGGCGACGCCCCGGTATCCTGATTCAGTGCTTCCAGCATTTTCTCTGTCCCGAACATTTTATAGTTTTTGTCTGATGCTTCGGGAATGCCGTCTGTATACAGGAACAGCTTATCTCCGGGTTCAAGTGAGATCGTGTATTCCCTGTATTTGATTCCTTCCATTCCGCCGATGACCAGGCCGTGTTTATCCCTGAGGAGACTGAACTTTCCGTCCTTCATCACGGCGGGATATTCATGGCCCGCGTTCGCGGCTGTGATCGTACCGGTGCTGATCTCCAGAATGCCCGTCCAGACCGTCACGAACATATCCTCCTGATTACTGGAACAGATGGCTTCGTTGGTCTTGATCAGAATATCTCCGGCGCTCTTTCCCAGCATGGCGCAGCTCTGCAGGATGACCTTGGAGATCATCATGAACAGGGCTGCCGGTATACCCTTGCCGCTGACATCCGCCATGACCATACACAGGTGGTCGGGGTCGATCAGGAAGAAATCATAGAAATCACCGCCGACTTCTCTGGCCGGTTCCATAGACGCGTAAATATCAAACTCCCTGCGCCCCGGGAAAGGCGGAAATACATTGGGCAGCATGCTGTTCTGGATCCGGTTGGCCATCTGCAGCTCTGTGCTGACCCGCTCTTTCTCTCTGGTGATCTTGGTAATATCCTGTATATACTGTCGGGTCTTTCTGGACTGGTCCTCAAAAGCCTCCGCCAGAATCTGAATCTCATCATCCGTCCGGTAGGCATCCTTCATTTCGAAGATCTGGCCTGACTGACCAGCCTTACGAATGTCTCTGGTCATTTCCTCTATAGGTCTGACGATCCTCCGGGCGGCCACAATCGCCGCGCCGCAGCAGAGCAGGACGGTCAGGATCAGGGCGGCTGCTGCCCTTCGCAGCGTGCCCGCGACTTCGTTCCTGAATCGTGTCCTTGATCCCTGATTGATCTTGTCGTAGTCCTTCAGCAGCTGCTTTTCCGGCTGTTCCGTAATTTCCCTGTCAATGACCGAAATGACAGCCCAGCCCACCGTCGGCATGGGCGTACCGGCCATGTAATATACCTGATCTCCCAGCTTGACGAGCGTCAGTTCTGTCTGCATTACCAGCGCTTTCCTGGCCAGACTCGCCAGCCCAGTGTTCTCATTTTCCCGCAGATCCGGAGCTACTTCCTCCAGGGACGCGGAAAAGATACCTTCTTCCTCAGAGGAGAGAATGATCTGGCCTTTATCATTCACAATAAAGACCATACCCTCACTGTTCGGGGACTCAATGAAGTCCTGCATATTCTCCAGGAAGATATCAATGCCTACCACGCCCGCCAGCCGTCCGTCCGTGTAAACGGGGGCGGAGCAGGTGACACAGTACATACCGCTGTAAGCATCCTCGATCACACCCGTAAAGTATATGTCTCCTTTTTCCGCCGCGCCCCTGTACCAGGGCCTCTGGCGCACCGGGAAAGGAATCGGATTCCCGTTCTCATCGATCTTATCGGACGCCATTGAATCGACCGCCAGATGCGTGCCGTCCTCCAGTCCAATGTAACATCTGCTGATCTTCTCGGAATTATCAACCATGGCTATCATGGGTCCGCTTAAATTGGCCACCATCCCCAGGTTTTCGGACTGTGTGATGTCAACGCCTTCCTCACCAAGTCCCATGACAGAGGTGGTACCGTCCGTGGACGGGTCCGGGGGCCGGACCTCTACGGGTGTAAGACTGCCCGGATTTGTCAGCACCCCTTCCGCCATGGTCTGAAGGGTCGAAACATTATGAACGATTTCCAGAAAGTCATTGTCCGCAATACTGGCCTGCAGGGCGTTCGTAGAGACAAATGTCTCTTTCAGTACATTTGTCATCGTTTTTTTCGAACTGGTGGAGATGGACTGCTCCTGCTCCTGCCGGGTCTCCTCTATGATACCTGTCAGTATTGACCCCAGATACGCGGTTGTAGAGGCGAAAAGAACGAAAGCCACAATCAGGATGGATATGACAAGCATAACCAGCCTTCTCTGGAGCCCTCCGATCGAAATACCGAAAACCTTTATCATAAATATTCCCCTTTATCAAGAAATACGGAAAAATTCCTGTTTACCGTACCTTTTATTATATCATGCGTGTCTTTCAATTGGAAAGAATCTCCCTGCTGTTTTTCCATGTCCCATGTCCGTATTTCCACAGGTGATCAGGTACAGAAAGCCTGCGGAAATGAATTTGGAATTCAGTCCCGAACGTGTTATGATAACTGCCATACCTGTACAAACTGTTACATGACCGAAGGAGTATCTGTCCATGCAGACCAAACGCTATATGCAAAGCGGGCACATGAAAGGCATCGTCTGTATTATTCTGGCCGCCTTTTTCTTTTCCCTGATGAGCGTGTTTGTAAAGCTGTCCGGGGATGTTCCCACCATGCAGAAATCCCTCTTCCGCAATCTGATCGCCGCGGTGATCGCTTTTGTCACCCTGGCAGGAACGCCGGAAAAATTTTCCATCCGCAGAGACTGTATCGGCGGCCTGCTCCTGCGTTCCCTGTTCGGAACGATCGGCATCCTCTGCAATTTCTGGGCCATAGACAACATGATCATCTCCGACGCCAACATGCTCAACAAGCTGTCTCCCTTTTTTGCCATTATCATGTCCTGCTTCATTCTGAAGGAGTTCCCGGCAAAACGGGAATGGCTGCTGGTCGCCGCCGCTTTTGCAGGAGCCTTATTTGTGATCAAACCCACGGCAGGCGTTGCCAGTTTCCCGGCTCTGGTCGGGGCTCTGGGAGGCTTCGCGGCCGGAACCGCCTACACTTTTGTCAGGAAGGTCAGCACGCAGGGAGAACGCGGCCCGGTGATCGTCATGTTCTTCTCCGCTTTTTCCTGTTTAAGCGTGCTTCCCTTTGTACTGGCGGATTTCCGGCCCATGACCCTTTTCCAGACCCTGATGCTGCTGGGCGCCGGTGTCTCGGCCGCCGGAGGCCAGCTGTCCGTAACAGCTGCCTACCGGCACGCTCCCGCCAGAGAAATCTCCATCTTTGATTATTCCCAGATTCTCTGGGCCGCCCTGTTCGGCTTCCTGATCTTCGGCGCGGTACCGGATCTGTTCAGTGTCATCGGCTATGTCATTATCATTACCGCTGCCGCGATCCGCTGGAGCTGGAGCCGCAATACTGCCTGAAGCAGCCGAATCCCGGAACGGATACTTAGATCCGCTCCGGGATATTTATGCCCTGTCATTGGGCGGGCTTGCTTTTTCCGCGCTCCTCTTCCATCTCATCCCATACATCCCCGGCAGCCTCCAGGATCTGTCCGGCAGCTTCCGGATCGTCAATGATCCGTGCATAGCCCCGCAGGGTCCGGGCCTTGGAATACAGGCTGACCGCGTGGTGACTGACGAAGATCCTTGCCTTGCGCTTTCCGTTCCTGGCTTCCTGGATCACATTGGTTCCGGCGGAATTGCCGTCCAGGGCAACCACAACGGAAGGGCGGCGCTTGAATATTTCATAGGAATAGCTCTTATACAGACCCATGCCGACCGATTCGATGGAAATACGGATGCCGGCGCCGCTCCTGCGCAGACGGCGGACCTCTTCCTCTGTCAGCTGTGTCGGTACCATGGCGTAAATCTCGAACCGGCCGCCGCACATCTTAACCAGTTCTCTCTCATAAGCCAGCATTCTGTAGCCGATCACAAAAAAGACCTTCTCCGGATCCAGGCCCTGCGCGATCCGTTTCAGCAGTTCCACAGCCCAGTCCTGCATACGGGTCGACCGTCTGTCCGTATTAAAAGAGCCTCCCAGCACAATGACCGGAACTTTATCCACCGGCATTTCTCTGACCCGGTCTCCCAGACAGTCCAGACTTTCCAGACGTCCGCGGCCGATCATAAGGGGATGGTCCGGTACAGGCTCCCGGCGGATCTGTTCCTCCAGCCACGCTTCCGGGTCTCTGTCTCCGCGCAGGGCGGCGAAAGCCGCCTCCTTACGGCGGAAGGTATCCAGGCTGGCGGCCAGAACCCGGTCCTCGGCCTGCTTCATGGCCATCATATCTTCATAGGAAAGATCCAGCAGGCGCTCCAGGGCCAGCTGCTCATCAATGGAGTCGGTTCCGTAAAGGGCGCCGCCGTCTGTCCCCTGTACGCAGGCAATCCCGTCCTGCAGATACTGTTTCAGCGGATGATGGCGGAGAATACTGAGATTGTTGAGGCGGACGTTGGAAGTCAGCTGAAATTCCAGGACAGCGCCTGCTTCCCGCAGGTCGCGGATCAGCTGACGGCCTCTGGCGGATTTCAGGTTGGCCGTATACAGGCCGTGTCCGATCCGCACAGGCGGCATGGGCTGGCCCGGTGCCAGGGACTCCCGTACACAGCGCAGGCTTCCTGCCACGTTATTGCGAAGAGAATCATTTTCACCGGCGTGAATCCGGATGACAAAGCCGGGACGGCTGCCCGCGATGGCGACCAGTTCCCGGATCAGCGGCTGCAGATCCCGGATATCATTGATCTCCTCACCGATGATGTCAGAGCCCGCTACATAGGGATCACAGGCAACGGCCCGCAGCGTCCGGACCTGGTCCTGGACCACCCGCTGCGGTTCAACCTGATCCCGGACAATGGTCAGCGGGATCCGGCGGAAAGAAGCCAGAAACCGCAGGACAACGCCGGTCTCCCGGGTAATGGCAGGCATGCAGGCATGAATCTGTCCCAGCAGCCCCGCTGCCTGATCAGGCTTGACCAGACCGGTATCGGAGATTTCCATATAGCAGATGCCCCGTCTGCTGCAGCCCCGGGCAATCCAGAGCAGTTTATCCTGCAGCAGAGAATAGGAAGCGTACTGTGGATCCTTTCTGTCCTTCTCCATCTGCCGCAGGGCCTCTTCAATTTCTCTGTCCGGCACCGGCGGATAAGCTGTCAGATCCACCGGATCTTCCGCGGCCTGCCCTTTTGTAAAGACATACCGGTACAGATAGACCTTCTCCAGATTGGAGAAAACAGCCTGGCCGTCTTTGAGGATGGCCAGGGAAGCCCGGATCAGGGGCAGGTTATAGGCGGCATTTTCCGGATCTGCCAGAATAAAGTCCGCGAAATTGATAAAGGTATTGTCATTGATCCTGCGGGTCAGATATTTGCCCTGCAGCGGAGAATCCGCGAACCGCTGCGCGGTAACAGCCCTTCTCCGGGCCAGGACGTCTTCCTGGGCCGGGGTGCATCGCAGCTTCAGCTTCCGGATATAATAGAGAGGATAACGGATCTGATGGTGGATCCCCAGGGCAATCAGAATATCCGGATCCAGGTTGGCGTTCATATGCGTATGCAGGTCCGTGCGGAACTTATAATCCCTGGGGATATAAGTCTTGACCAGGGTCTGCCAGGTGCCCAGGCCGTATTTTTTGGTCTGGCTCATCAGGGTCTTGGCGATGGCAGGTATGGAAGCCTTGCGTTCAATGGTCCCGTCCGGATAAATATTTGCCACCTTGGTGTCCCCCAGCCGGAGTATATAGACCGCCCGGTTACAGTCATCTATATAGCAGGGGATCTGCCCCTTTACGATCTTGAGACCATTCTCATCGAAGCTGATCTCCAGGCCGCACAGGCGGGCCAGATTGGTGATCAGGTTGCCGGTCGCGTGGTTCGGGGTGCGGAGCACATAGGTAAGATCCTCTCCTTCCTGATTGATATCAACGATGATGTCCTTTTCCTTGTCCAGATAGAAATGTCCGAATACTGCCATGCTATGTCTCCTGCCTGTTACTTCCGTTCTGCCCTGCCGGGTTTAATATTTCCCTTTTCGATATGTTCCTGAATAATGGCGTCCGTCAGCCGGAAAAGTGTTTCCGAACCCAGACGGTTTTTGGACTGACGTCCCCTGACCTGATCGGCGTTCACCTGATGTTCCCGCCAGTCGCCTCCGTCATTGCTGTTGTTGAGCATCAGGGGCTGCAGGTTATCCATGACATGGGCAAATCTGGATTCTGCCGTCTCATAGGCCTCGAACTCATCAAACAGGGCTGTCAGTTCCTCTTTCTGATCCGCCGGCAGCAGGGAAAAAATCCTCTCTTTGGCAGCTTCCTCCCTGGCTTTCTGGGTCTTCAGTCCTTCCGGATCATAGGCATAGGTATCCCCGGCGTCAATCTCCACGATATCATGAATCAGGCACATGATCATGACTTTTCCGATATCGACCGGTTCATTGGAATACTCCCGCAGCAGGTAGGCCATGATGGCCATATGCCAGGCGTGCTCGGCGTCATTTTCATTCCGTCCGTGTCCGGACAGATGGGTCTGCCGGAAGATATTCTTTTCCTGATCGATCTCCAGGGCGAATGCCATCTGCTGTTTTAAACGTTCCTCCATATCGTTCCCTGCCTTTTCTCCGTCATTCCCGGACGGTTGACATTTTTCCAAAAATATACAACACTGTAATCAATTATACCTGATGAAAGGACGAACGGATATATCCGTATATAAACCAATGCGAAAGAATGAAATACTCCAGATTTACGGAACAGATTATAAGAAGAATACCTTCCGCCTTCTGGAAGAAGCGGATCTGGCAGGGCTGATCCCCGCCCCCGGTGCCAGGATCGGCATCAAGCCCAATCTGGTCTCCGCTTCAGAGGCCTCCTGGGGCGCCACGACCCATCCGGAGGTGGTGGCAGGTATTATCGAATATCTGCAGGCGCACGGCTTCAACAATCTGGTGATCGCCGAAGGCTCCTGGGTCGGGGATACCACTTCCGAAGCCTTTGAGGTCTGCGGCTATAACGCCCTGTCCGCCAGATACGGGGTTCCCCTGCTGGACGCCCAGAAAGACAAATTCCATAAAAAGGACTGTGCCGGTCTGCAGCTGCGTATCTGCAACTGTGTGGATACCTTTGATTTTCTGATCAACGTACCGGTCCTGAAAGGCCATTGCCAGACCCGTATGACCTGCGCCCTGAAGAATATGAAGGGCCTGATCCCCAATTCCGAAAAGAGGCATTTCCATTCCATGGGCCTGCATAAGCCCATCGCCCACCTTTCCGCGGGGATCCGTCAGGATTTTATCCTTGTCGACCATATCTGCGGGGATCTGGATTTCGAAGACGGAGGCAACCCGGTCGTACGCAACTGCCTGATGGCTGCCAGAGACCCGGTCCTGACGGACACGCTGGTCTGCCGGCTCATGCACCTGGATCCGGCGGATGTTCCCTATATCCCCATGGCTGCAGCCCTGGGCAGCGGCAGCATGGACCTGGAAAGCGCCCGGATCCGCGTGATCGGCCAGTCCTCGCCGGAAGCGCTGCCCCGGGAAAGAAAGATCGTTGCCCTGCAGGACGCCGTCGAAGAGGTCGAATCCTGCAGCGCCTGCTACGGGTATCTGATCCCCGCCCTGCAGATGCTGAAGGAAGAGGGACTGCTGGACCGCCTCATGGCCCTGCTGCCGGACAAGATCTGCATCGGACAGGGATTCCGGGGTAAGACCGGCGCGGTCGGGATCGGCCGCTGTACATCCGGGTTCGACTTCTCCGTCCCGGGCTGCCCGCCCACGGAAGACCGGATCTACCGGTCCCTGAAAGAATATATCCTGACACATGAGGACCGCCCTTCCTGATTGCGGAACCTTTTCTCCTGCATTTCAAAACAGCCCCTCCGTAAAGCGGGGGGCTGTTTTTTGCGGCTATGATGCCGGATCCGTCTCTTTCTTACAGGCCTGCTGCTCTGTCAGATTTCTTTTTTGCAGGCCGCTTCTATAAGGCCGGTCCTGTATCCGGTCTTTTTCCATGCAGTCCGGTCAGCCGTCCACGCTGCCGGCCGGTCCCTCCGCGTGGTTGACCATGCGGTAGCCGACCCCGACATGGGTCTGGATATAGGACTGGGATTCTCCCTTTTTCTCAATCTTTTTCCGGAGCGTAGTCACAAAGACCCGGAGAGAAGCTATATTGTTCTCCCATTCATTGCCCCATATTTCTTTTGAAATAAAACGGTATGTCAGGACTTTGCCGCAGTTCCTGCCCAGAATACACAGCAGTTTATACTCACTGGGGGTCAGCTTGAGCGGTACATCATCCACATAGGCGCAGCCCTCGGCAAAGTCGATTCTCAGGGCGCCGTTCATGAATACGCGCTCCTCCGGCAGCCTGGCCTGCATGACTGTCAGCCGGCGCTGGGTGACGCGGATCCTGGCCAGCAGCTCCTCCACGTCAAAAGGCTTGGTCAGATAATCATCCGCTCCGCAGTCCAGGGCCAGGATCTTGTCTGTCACCTCGCTTCTGGCCGTCAGGACGATGATCGGCATATTGGACCAGGTCCGGATCCGCCGGATGATCTCGATCCCGTCCATATCCGGCAGGCCCAGATCCAGCAGGATCAGGTCCGGATTGACAGAAGAAGCCAGCATCAGGGCGGATTTTCCGTCCTCCGCGGACAGATAGGTATATTCATGTGTCTCTAAAGTAGTTCTGATCAGATTCCTTACCGGCATCTCATCTTCAACGACCAGTATTTTCAGCTTACTCATGCATATTCACCTCCAGTGCCGGAAGCGTAAAGACGAACCGGCTTCCGCAGGGGATATTATCCTCCGCGTGGATCTCCCCGCCATGGGCGTCTATGATCGAACGGCAGAGGGCGAGTCCCAGCCCTGTACTCCTGACGTTGTCGCCCGCGGTGTTGCTCAGGCTGTAGAACATCTCGAATATTTTTTCCTTTTCCGCGTCCGGTATTCCCGGGCCATTGTCACTGACACAGACCTTTGCCACAGGGCCCTCCCTGTGACAGGTGACCAGTATTTCCGAACCCGGCCGGGTATAACGGACCGCGTTGTTGACCAGGTTGATCACGACCTGCATCAGCAGACGCGCATCCCCCTTGATCAGGATGATTTCCTCCCCGAAGGCGGTCCGCAGCAGGTGCTCCCCGGATTTGATCCGGATATGGCTGATGCTTTCCTCCACTATATCCCGGAGATCCTCCGTCTCCATCTGCAGCTGCATGCGTCCGTCGACGATCCGGGAAATCGACAGCAGGTTCTCTACCAGATCGATCAGCCACAGAGATTCATCATAAATATCCTTATACATTTCCCGGCGTGTTCCGTCGTCAATCCTGGACTCCTCCGTCAGCAGGTTGGAAGCGTGGCCGGAAATGGCAGTCAGCGGCGTACGCAGGTCATGGGATATGGTCCTGAGCAGGTTGGCCCGGAGGGTCTCCGCCTGGGCCTTCAGCTCGGCTTCCTCCCGGGCTTTTCGGTTGCGGTCGTTTTCCAGCGCCAGGGAACATTCTCCCATAACGGACTGCAGGAGGCTCCGCTCATAATAATGCAGGGGGTCCTGGGTCCCGTCCACGCCGACGGAGCCGATGGCCTCATCCCGCACTTTCAGGGTAAAATATTCAAAGCCGTCCTTATCGTCCGTCCCTTCCCGTATCTCTCGTGTAAAAACGATCTTGCGCTCCAGCAGCTTTTCCATCTGCCGCAGGGAAGCGCTGAGGATCTCCTCCTCACCCCGTACCTTCTCCAGCATGACATTGGTGTCCAGCAGGATCTGGGTCCGGTAGGCCACTTCCGCCGATTCCCTGGCCTTGGCCCGCAGGTTCTCCGCCAGAGAGCCCGTAATAAAGGCCACCAGGAACATGATCAGAAAGGTCGACTGATAACCGGTCTCATATACAAAAAGAGTAAACCGCGGTTCGGTAAACAGGTAATTGAACAGGAAAATGCCAAGCAGTGACGAAACCAGACCGTAAATTCGGTGCTCCGTGATAACACTGTTCACGACAGTCGCCAGAATATAGACCATGATGATATTGGCTTCACTGAAATGCATTTTCCGGAACAGTTCACAAATAGCCGTACTGAGCAGAAAGACCAGGATACAGCTGATCAGATCCCGCAGATAAAAGACCGGCTTCTGCCGGGATCCCTGATCCAGGCGGGGCATGGCTTTCCGGTCCGGGATAATATAAATATCAATGCCGGGCGCGTATTCCAGCAGCTTGTCCGTCAGTGATTTGGAAAAAAGTCTGCCGCCGCTGAAAGCGCTCTGTCCGATCACGATCCGGGTCACGCCGGACAGCCTGGCATAGTGGGCGATCTCATACGCGATATCCTGGCCTTTCAGTGAAACGACCCGGGCACCCGCCTTTTTTGCCCTTTCTATATTTTCCTGCAGCGTGGCGTTTTCTTTTGGGGAAAGAGGTCTGCCTGCGTCCGACTGCACATGCACGGCTGTGAAGCGGGCATTCAGCATATGGGCAACGACCGCGGCTTCCTCCAGCACATGACCGCTGGTCGGAGACGCGGAAATGCAGGCGAGGATATGATCCCCGCCTGCGTTTTCTTCATTATATGTCGGAATTGTGTCTGCCTGCGCTGCCATCGTAATTTCCTTCCGCGTTTTTCCCGTGATCCCGCTTTCGGTTCTTTCCTGCAATACCTCTGTGTTTTTTATCGCGGGGCCTCGTGATCAGGCCGACCAGACTCATGGTAAACAGAAAGCCCAGGATCATTGCAAGTATCATGACCAGTATCAGTACAACATTTGTCATTCTTCTCCCACCTCTTCCGGATCTGTATTCATCTGTTCTGAAACGGACTTCTCTCCTGTCCGCCCGGAACAGATTCAATTTTTACTTAATTCAGAATCCGGAAAGGCGGGATTTTTCAGCTGGTCAGATGCGGAAACATTTCTGAATCTTCTTATCGTCTCCAACGACCAGCAGGGTCATTTTCCCCGACAGGACGGTGTCGGGATGAATCAGCACATCTGTATGGCCGTGTTCTCTGATCCCTATGATACTGATTCCATAGCGTCTGCGGATATCGATCTCACCGATGCCGTGCCCGATCCATTTACGGGGCACATCTACCTCGTAGACCGCGCACTCTCCGTCAATCCTGAAATAATCGGTTACATGGTCGGAGCTGTATTTTACAGCCGCCCACTCACCAAGCTGCTTCTGAGGATAGATGACCTCATCAGCGCCTACTCTCTTAAGCAGATATTCCTGCACATCCTCTTCAGCGACTGCTACCACATAGGAGACGCCCAGTTCTTTCAGCAGGGTGGTCGTGACCAGGGAGCTCTTGAAATCATCACCCATGGAAACAAAACAGATATCAAAATTCCGAACGCCCAGGGACCTGAGGAATTTCTCGTCCGTACTGTCCCCGATCTGGCCGCTGGTCAGCCACCGCATGGCGTTCTCCACCGATTCCCGGCGCCTGTCAACGCCCATGACTTCGTGTCCAAGCTCACACAGCCTGCGGGATGTATTTGTTCCGAATCTGCCCAGTCCGATCATCAATATGGTTTTCATGCTCTGTCCTCTCTTACTCTGTATGCATCTATCCCGGGAGGATAACTGTTTATACTCCTTTCTGCTATTTTACATCTTTTTGCAGTTCCTAAACAGGGTCAACCTACCGCTATGTTGCCTTTCGGATATTTTCTGTTGACCGCAGGTCCCTGGATCCGGAACAGTGCCCAGGCTATGGTCAGCCCCCCGGTCCTTCCAAGGAACATGAGGGCGATCAGAATGATTTTGGATATCAGTCCCAGAGTGGGCGTGATCCCCAGTGTAAGTCCTACTGTACCAATCGCGGAAGCGGACTCGAACAGACAGATATGGAGCGGCTGCTGTTCGAGAGAACAGATGACAGCGCCGGATACAAGGAACAGGGTCATGTAGATGGTCATGAGCGCCATGGACTGACTGATGACCTTATTGTCAATACTGCGTCCGAATCCGCTGCATTCCTCCTCCCCGCCGAACACGCTGGCGCATGTGGCCAGAATCACAAAAATGGTCGTAACCTTCATGCCGCCGGCTGTAGAGCCGGGAGCGCCGCCGATCAGCATCAGGATGACCGTGACCGCCTGTCCTGTTCCGCTCATCTGGGTCAGGTCTGTTGTATTAAAACCGGCCGTCCTTGGCGTGACCGCCTGAAAAATCGCAGCGAGGAGTCTCTCTCCCAGAGGAAGATTTCCATACTCTGCCATGAACAGGTAGATGGCAGGCAGCAGGAGCAGGGCTGCTGTCATCACCAGAATGGCTTTTGTCTGCATCCTGTATCTTCTGAATTTCAGGCCGTGGTCAATGAAGTCTTTCCAGGTAAAGAATCCGATGCCTCCCAGAATGATCAGCAGGGAGATGGTCAGGGTCACGACCGGATTGGCCGCGAAGCCGGTCAGGGAAGAATACTCGCCCTGTTCTCCCATCAGGTCAAATCCCGCGTTGCAGAAGGCTGAGACCGAATGGAATACGGAAAAAGCAGCTCCTTTCAGCGGACCGTACAGGGGAATGAAGACCGTTGCCAGAAAACAGGCTCCGATCCCTTCAACGGTCAGCATGACCTTTACAATAAAGCGGACCATACGGACAAGTCCCCCCATATGTTCGCTCCCGATCGAATCCTGGATCAGCGTCCGCTGGACCAGGCCGAGCTTGTGTCCGGTCACGGAAAGAACCATGGCAGAAAGTGTAACAACACCCATACCTCCAGTCTGGATCAGCAGCAGGATGACCGTTTTGCCGAATATGCTCCAGTAGGTCATGGTATCGTGAACGACCAGCCCTGTTACGCAGACAGCCGATGTGGATGTGAACAGCGCCTCTGAAAAAGGAGTCCAGAGACCGGCGGCGGAAGAAACCGGGAGCATCAGCAGGATCCCGCCCAGCAGGATCACACACGCAAATGCCAATATGATGATCTGGAAATCAGATACGATTTTTTTTGTAAATAAATAGAACATAACTGTCTTCCGCTCACCTCCTTTCGTGATACAAGTATGGCAGATTTCACATTAAGGCTGTGTTAATATTAGAGGCCTGTGTATTAAGATTGTATTAAGAAACCTCTTCCCTGACGGCTTCTTATGAACGTATTTCCGGCTTATAACAGTCGGTTTCCGCAATTTTTTCCTATTTTCAGCAGGCAATCCGGCGAAACTGCCTTTATAATAGAAAGAGAGAAGGAAGCGCGGTGAACCATCTTAATCAAAAGACCATAGGAGATAAAATATGAACAGACAGTGGTGGCACGATAAAGTCGCTTATCAGATTTACCCCAAGAGCTTCTGTGATTCCAACGGAGACGGTATCGGAGATCTGCCCGGTATCATCAGCCGCCTGGATGACCTCAAAGATCTGGGCGTCGACATCCTCTGGCTTTCCCCCATCTACTGTTCTCCGCTGGCGGATCAGGGATATGATATTTCGGATTATTACAATATTGATCCCCGGTTCGGCACCATGGAGGACATGGACCGACTGCTGGAGGAGGCCCGGAAACGGAATATGTACATCATCATGGATCTGGTCGTCAATCACTGCTCCGACGAGCATGAATGGTTCAAAAAGGCCTGCCAGGATCCGGATGGCGAATATGGGAAATATTTTTATATCCGGACCGTCAAAGACGGAAAACTGCCCTGCAACTGGCGGTCTTATTTCGGCGGTCCCGTATGGGACAAGCTGCCGGGACACGAGGACAGGTACTACCTGCATGTCTTCCATAAGAAGCAGCCCGACCTCAACTGGGAAAATCCCCGTCTGCGGGAAGAGATCTACCGGATGATCAACTGGTGGCTTGACAAGGGCCTGAGCGGCTTCCGGATCGACGCCATCATCAATATCAAAAAAGCCCTGCCCTTCCACGACTACCCCGCGGACAGGCCGGACGGCCTCTGTTCCATCCACAACATGCTGCACGAGGCAAAGGGCGTCGGGGATTTTCTGGGCGAAATGCGGGACAAAACCTTCAAACCCCATCAGGCTTTTACCGTCGGCGAAGTTTTCAACGAAAAGCCGGAAGAACTCCCCGATTTCATCGGAGAGAACGGATATTTTTCCACCATGTTCGACTTCGCGGAAACTATTTTCGGCCACAGCCACAACGGCTGGCATGAATGCATAGACATCACGCCGGACGATTACCGCAGCTGTGTCTTTGAGACCCAGGAGAAGGTCAAACATATCGGTTTTATCTCCAATATCATCGAAAACCATGACGAACCCCGGGGCGTCTGCCGCTATATTCCCGAAGGGGAACTTTCGGATACCGCCAAGAAGATGCTGGCCACCCTTTACTTCCTGGTCCGTGGGCTGCCATGGATCTATCAGGGACAGGAGCTGGGCATGGAGAATATTCCTGTTTCCTCCATCGAAGAAGTAGATGATATTTCCTCCCTCGATTCCTACAAAGTCTCTCTGGCCGCGGGACTGACGGAAGCGGAAGCTCTGCGCCTGATCGAAAAGAACGGCCGGGATAACGCCCGCACCCCCTACCAGTGGTCCTCCGCGCCCGGGGCCGGCTTTACGACCGGTACGCCCTGGCTGCGGGTCAATCCTAACTATAAGACCATTAATCTGGAGGATGAAAAGAAAGATCCAGATTCCGTCTATCACTACTACAAAAAACTGATTGCCCTCCGCAAAGACCCGGCATGGAAAGAGACCCTGGTCTACGGAGAACTGGTCCCCTGGCTGGCGGATACCCATAATGTGATGGCCTATACCCGGGAATCCGTCGAAGGGAAGATCCTGGTCATTGCCAACTATCAGACCGGCCCCCGGTGCCTGCCCCTGCCTGCGCCCGCCGAACGCGTCCTGCTCAACAATTATGAAACGGCGGACCTGCGCGGACAGGAAGTCTTCCTGCAGGGCTATCAGGTCCTGGTCCTGGCGCTGTCTCCGGACAGTCAGACATAACAGAACCTGTGCAAACGGCATAAAGAAGGAGCCGTCCCGGCCGGGACGGCTCCTTCTTTATGCCTTTATTTTTTTCCGCGCAGTTTATTACATGTCCAGTCATAATATACGCGCTCCGGTACAGAACCGGCAGTCCGAATCAGATGACGAACTCGTTGGAGTTGGATGCCTGCAGCGGCCAGATCCTGACGGCCACATTATCACCCGCCTGATAGCCGAACTCGTCCTTCTCCGGATAGAGGTGTGTGGTAAATGTCTCTTCTCCGTCATTGGCGAAGATCTCAACCGAACTTCTGTCAATGTAGACCGACATCTTCTTCAGGGGGCTGGTCAGAGGCATATCCAGTACTTCAAATACATTGGTATTGAAGCGCTTATTCATGCCGGTACGGTCTACGGTCACGACCTGTCCGGCCTCATCATAGTGAATGGTCAGACCGCCGCTGCCGTCCGCCTTTGTGAACAGGGCCACGTCCGCGTCACCGCCCGCGAAGGTCAGCTCGACTTCCGCCACAGCGGGCAGCTTGCCTTCCGCAGGAATCTCCTCGCCGCGCAGCTGGGCAAAGCCTTCCACAGGGCTCTGGACCAGCTTACCGTTTTTGAGGCGCAGCTCTCTGGGCAGGCACATGGAGCCTTCCCAGTCTTCTTCCTCTGTCGGATAGTGGTTATCCGGCAGACCGATCCAGGCGATCAGGATCGCCTTGTCGGGATCTCCCACATTGGCCGCGAACTGGGCCGCGTAGAAGTCGAAACCGAAATCAAGATACTGATAATCCGCTTCCGGCGTAAAGGTCAGGGTATCATAATCCATGGAACCGACAATGTAGACATTGTGGTTGGTGCTGTTGCCTCTGCCGGGCAGGGTCGTATACTGCGGGGAGAAAATCAGGACATCCTTGCCGCTGATGTTGACGATGCAGGGGCATTCCCACATGCCGCCGAAGTCCTCAAAACCGGGCACTTTGAGCTCGCCCGCGAAGGACCAGCCTTCCAGCAGGGATTCGGATTCATAAATCAGGGCTCTGCCCTTGAGATCCAGGTTCTGGGCACCGATAAAGATGTAGTATTTCTTCTTGGACGGAACATAAACGATCTTGGGATCTCTCTGGTGCTCACTGTAATCGGGGCGGGGGCCGAACAGGGGCTTGTCCAGCTTGACAGGTTTTCTGTCTTCGCCGACTTTGGCCGCGCAGGTATAAGGCGTCCTGGTCCAGTCCTCATCTCTGTGGTTGCCTGTGTAGAACAGGTACAGGTCATCCCCCTCCGAGAAAGCGGAACCGGAATGGGTGCCTTTGTTGTCATAATAGGTATCAGGCGCAAGTCCTACGCCCTCATTCTCCCAGTGAATCAGATCTTTGGAAGAAACATGGTACCAGTATTTCAGGCCGTGTACCGCTCCCCAGGGGCACCACTGGAAATAAAGGTCCCAGATTCCCTTATGATAGCCAAAGCCGTTGGGATCACTGGACAGACCGGTCACGGGCTGCACATGATAGGCCTGCCTGTACTGCGAATCCTTGATCTGATCATACAGATCCCTCACTTCGTCCGCGCTGTGCAGGACCCGGTAACGCTCTTCGCGTGTCCATTCTTTCATAATGCTGTCGCTCCTTATTCAATACATGGTTAATAAGTATTTTGCTTCTTTCATTTTACGTGAGAATGGACGAAATAACAAGTTGATATATGTGCATCCCCTGCTCCCTGCATGTCCCGCGCGTGTAAAAAACAGCCCGGAAGCCTGGTCCGGCCAGACTCCGCGGGCTGCTGTATTCCGCTCAGTTTTCTGCTTTGTTTTCCTGCTTTTTCCGGTGCGGGCCCCGGGACTTTTCCGTTTCGGCGGGAGGGTCGACTTTGACCAGTACGCCCTCTACCCTGTGGTCATCCATGGCCAGGACCGTTACGGTAAAGTTCTCATAGCGGAAGGAATCACCGGCTTTGGGAAAACCGCCGAAAGATTCGATGGTCCAGCCGCCGACAGTCTCACTTTCCCCCTCAAAATCATCTTCCCGGATACCCATCAGTTCCAGAAAATCATCAATGGGCATGTCGCCATCGATCTCATAGACATTTTCATCCCGCAGGATCACATCATTCTCTACGGTATCGGTCTCATCCCAGATCTCTCCGACGACCTGCTCCAGGACATCCTCCATGGTGATGATGCCCAGGGTGCCGCCGTATTCATCGACCACGATGGCCAGATGCTGACGTGCCTTACGGAATTCCTCCAGGACTTCCGGCAGCTTAATGGTCTTATAGATATACAGAGGTTCCATCAGCAGGGACCGGATGTCCACATGGTCATCCTCCGTCAGTGCCTTGAGGAAATGGTTCATATGCAGAATACCGATCACGTGGTCGATGCTGTCCTCATACACTGGGAGCCTGGAATAAGGCGCCTCCTCCAGAACAGCGATAATATCCTCCCAGGGATCATCGATATCGATGGCCGTCACATCCACCCTGGCCGTCATGGCTTCAGAGGCGGAAACATCCGAGAAATCTATGGCCGCCTGGACAAGCTCGCTCTGCTCTTCATCCAGGACATCCTCATCCTCCGCCGTTTCAATAATAGACTGCAGCTCCTCTACCTTTTCCTCCGCGTCTCCGCTGTCCGTCTCCCCTTTCAGAGGCAGGGTGATCAGACGGACCAGTCCCACCACGATCAGGACCAGGGGCTTTAAAATAATCATCAGAAAGCGGATCAGATAGGCGTTCCGGACCGCGTAATGATTGGCTCCTTTTTTCGCTGTAATCTTGGGGATCGTTTCCCCGAATATGATTACCGCAATGGTTATGATCAGGGTCGCTGCCCAGGCATAATGGTCATTTCCCGCGATCAGAATGACCGCGACGGATCCCAGAGAGGAACAGGCTATGTTGACCAGGTTATTGCCGATCAGGATGGTACTCAGGGCATCATCAAAATGCTCGGCGATAAACAGGGCCAGTCCGGCCCGCCTGCTGCCGGCCTCCTTTTCATTCTCCAGCCGCATGCGGTTGCAGGCGGAATATGCCATCTCCGAGCCGGAGAAAAAGCCGGACAGGACGACGCACAGGACAATGCCGGCTAATACAGACAAAATCGTCATCGTTCGGCACCTCCCTCCTCCTGCTCTTCCTCAGAGAGCCTGCGCAGGACTACTTTCAGGATTCTGTTGTGGTCCATTTTCGCGATGGTGACCCGCAGGCCATGGTAATCAAAGCCGTCTGTCACTTTGGGAATGGAGGAGAAGTGGTCATAGACCCATTCACCGATCCGGGTATTGATCAGCTCATCCTCATCCTCCGGCGGACATTCGAACCCGATCTCATTCAGGACATCCGCGACCGGCTCCTCCGCGTCCACCAGATAATTGCCGTTCTCCAGGGCAACGATCGGTGTTATGACAATATCATCCTCATCCCATATCTCGCCGACCAGAGTTTCCAGGATATCCTCTACCGTCACTATGCCTGCCGTACCGCCGTGGTGGTCGGTCACGACCGCCATGTTCTGGCGTTCCCTGGACATGATGGGCAGCAGCTCGTCTACCGCCGCGCTCTCTGTCACAAAGATCGGTTTGTCCAGGAGACCCCGCAGGTCCAGCTGGTCTCCCATTTTCAAATAAGCCTGGATATAGCGGCGGATCCGCAGGATGCCTATGATATTGTCCTTGCTGCCTTCATAGACCGGCAGCCTGCTGTGGTTCTGACTGCGGATCTGCTGCAGGATCGCGGCGCTGTCGTCATTGATATTGATGGCCACCACGTCCACCCTGGGAGTAAGGATGCTCTCAACGGTCAGATCGTTGAACTGCAGGGCAGAGGAAATCAGGTCTCCGTGTTCCTCGTCCAGGCTGCCCTCTTCCGTCATGTCTTCAATAATGTCGTAGATCTCGTCTTCCGTTACGGATATTTCCGGATCCCCCTTGGTCAGCCGGCTGGCCGCGTTGCCGATGGCAGCAAGAAGAGCCGACGCAGGCCTGAACAAAGCGATCAGGATCGTCAGCAGATCGATGCACCAGAGGGACAGGTGCTCGCTGTATTTCTTGGCGATACTTTTTGGAAGCATTTCCCCGACAAAAAAGACGACTATGGAAGTAATAAAAGTACTGACGGCGACCGCGGACAGTCCCCATCTCCTCGTTACAGCCACGGTAACAACCGATGCGGCTCCCAGATGTGCAATATTGGTACAGATCAGAATGGTACTGATCGTACGGTCAAAATGCTCCAGGGCATCCAGTACTTTGGCTGCCCTGCGGTTCCCGTGATCGGCCAGCAGCTTCATGCGGACCCGGGAGACCGAAGAAAGGGCTGTTTCGGCAACAGCAATATAATCCGCGAACAGGATTAAAAGAATCGTTATGATCCAGGGCGTTAAACCACCTTCGTCCATTGAATCTGTTATTTCCTCCGTGCAGTCCCGTTCCGCTGCCGGTTACGGGACCTGTATTACAAACGCGCCTTTCTATGGCGTTGCCTTGCTATGGCGTTGCCTTGCTATGGCGTTTTTTTACTAACAATTGAGCAATTATACCATACTTTGGAGAAATCGTCATTGTGTTAATGAAAAAATGGTCCTGAACCGGGGAGTCTGACGCCCGGTTCACCCCGGGCAGCCACATGGACCGGAGATCTGACGCCCGGTTCAAAAACGCGGTCAGGCAAAATGGCAAAATGGCAGAAAATGTACAAAAGTTTACAATTGGTTCACAATGTTGTAAAATATTGTGGATTATACGTTATTGTCAGGCTTTTTACCGGCTATAACGCCCGCGCGCCGCGGATTCAGCAGCGCGCTGCAGTATAAACGTTCTATATGAAAGGAAAATCCAGTGAAGAAATCTCTGATTCCTGTATCCTGTCTGATCGCGGCTGTCATGGCCTCCGGCTTACTGCCCGCCCGGGTGAACGCCGCCGGCGTTCCCGAATCCGCCGCTCTGACCGTCCGTAAGATCATGACCGTTGAAACAACTCCCGCAGGCAATGAGGAAGACGCGCAGGAAGCGGAAGTCCGGACCTCCAACGGCCGGCTCCGGGTCCGCAAAGGCGCCGGCACCCAGTACGAGATCCTGACCTATCTCCACGACGGAGACAAAGTGCAGGTCCTGTCCGTAGACGGTGAATGGGCCAAAGTGGCTACCGACGAGGGCGATGGTTATGTCTCCACCAGTTTCCTGAAGATGGAAGAGACCAGCTCCCGGGAGTCCGCTCCGGAACAGGCGGAAAGCGATTCCTCATCCACCGCGGATACAGCTGCGGAAACGGAGGAAGAAAAGCCCGCTCCCGAAGATAATACAGAGGAAACACCTGAGGAACAGAACCCTGAAGGAACCGGGACCGCTACAGTCCGAACCTCCCAGGGCAGACTGCGGGTCCGTAAAGGCCCGGGTCCCGATCACGAGATCCTGACGTATCTTTATAACGGGAACACAGTAACGGTGCTCTCCGTGGAAGGAGACTGGGCCAAAGTGGCTACCGACGCCGGAGACGGCTATGTTTCGACGGAGTATCTGGAAATGAATGCTGCCGCCGCGGCAGAGGCTGCCACGGACCAGGCGGAAAATGGTACCGCGGCCGCTGCGGATACATCTGTCAAAGCGGAGTCCGCGCAGGAAGCGGAAACCGCAGCCGAAGCAGAAACGGCAGAAGAAACTGAAGTGCCCGCCGAAGCGGAATCCGCGCAGGAAGCGGAATCCGCCGCTGAGGCAGAAACAACGGAAGAGACCGAAACGCCCGCTGAAGCAGAGTCAGCCCGGGAAGCCGAAACCGCCGCAGAGACCCGGCCCGCATCCGGCGGACAGAAGGCTGTCGTAAACACATCTTCCGGACGCCTCCGGGTCCGGTCCGGTCCCGGGTCCCAATATGATATCATCGCCTATTTCCAGAACGGGGACACTGTCGAAGTCCTGTCCGTAGACGGCGACTGGGCCAAAGTGGCCACCGACGCCGGCGAGGGCTACGCTTCCACCCAGTTCCTGAAGATGGAAGAATCTGACACGTCGGAAACCGCCGCAGAAGCATCATCAGCCGCCGAAGCGGAAACGGCCACCGCGGCAGAGACCGCCGCTGAAGCGGAAACTTCTTCCGAAGCCGAAACCGCCTCTGAAGCGGAAACTTCTTCTGAAGCCGAAACTTCTTCCGAGGCGGAAAGCGCCGCTGAAGCCGAAACTGCTGCTGAAGCCGAAACCGCCGCCGAAGCCGAAACCGCCAAAGAAACAGAAGAAGCCGGTCAGGAGCAGCACCCTCCGAAAAAACAGGAAGCTTCAAACAGCACGCCCGCAGCCCCGTCCGATACCCTTACTCCCGGCAGTCTGACCGGAGACAACAGGGAAAGCAATACGGATACCCTGACGGTTCCCGACCTTACAGATCAGAATGCCTCCGGGGATAAACAGACCGGCCTGAATCCCGCCTCTATTTCGGAGAAAATGGGCAAGGAGGAATATGTCTTCCAGGATGTATCCAGGACAGCCTGGCTGCTGGAGGATACCGAAGCTCTGACCGCTCCCTACAGTGATTCCGAAGCTGCCGGGACCCTGTCCCGTTACGAGCCGGTGACTGTGACCGGTACCAATGACCTGCAGTACTGGGAGATCACGGACGGAGATCAGGTACGTTATATCGATAAAGATGAAATTACCTTCTACGCCGAGGATATCTCCTCCATAAAGGCAGAGAAGGAAAAAGACCGGCAGCTGGCCATGCTGCTGGAAGCCCGTGAGACCGTCGCGGAGAACACCCGCGCCGAACTGACGGAGCAGATTGAATATGAGAGATGGCGGGCCACCCTGAAGACCCAGACCCGCAATCCCAACTGGGACGGCCCGGTCCTGAACCGCAGCAACGGCTCGGTCTACGGTCCCAGCGGCAAGGAGACCTATTACAACCTGCCCATGGGCGGCGTCGTCAGCATCATGCGCGGCATGGGCAACACTGATGAATACTGGGTAAGGGATGACGGCTGCAAGATGCTTGGCGACTATATCATGTGCGCCGCCAATCTCAGCGTCCATCCCAGAGGTTCCCTGGTCGAATGCAGCCTTGGTCTGTGTATCGTATGCGATACCGGTACCTTCGCGGCAGGCAACCCCAACCAGCTGGATATCGCGGTGACCTGGTAAGTCAGCCGGTCCCGCCGGAACACAGAAACAAACAGAAACACGAAATGAACCCGCAGCCGCGGTCCTGCCAAAGGACTGCGGCTGTATCTGAAGGAGGTACAAATGGAAACAGCCGCGGAACAGCAGGTAACCAAAACCATTGACTATTTTCAGGAGATCTGGCCCACTCTGAAAGTCTGGGGCATCAATCTGCTGGTCACTCTGCTCATACTGATCATAGGCCTGTATCTGATCAAGGCCGTCATGAAGGCCCTGGACAAGGCAGCCCGGCAGGCCAATGCCGATGTTACCCTTGCCAAATTCATGCATTCCTTTGTCAATATCGCCCTTTATATTCTCCTGATCTTCATTGTCGCGGGACAGCTGGGCATCAATACCGCCTCCATTCTGGCCGTTCTGGGCACAGCCGGCCTGGCCATCGCCATGTCCCTCAAGGACAGCCTGTCCCATTTTGCCGGCGGTATTCTGATCCTTTTCCTGCGTCCCTTCAAAGTAGGCGATTACATTATCTGCTCCGAAGGCGAAGGCACGATCCAGGAAATCGGCCTGGTCTATACCAGGGTCCTTACCAAAGACAATAAGGGACTCACCATCCCCAACGGCAAGCTGGCCGGCATCTCTGTCACCAACGCCAGCAGGATGACGGAGCGAAGGCTGGATATCACAGTCGGGGTCTCCTATGACGCGGACCTGAAAAAAGCCAAGGAGATCATCGGGAATGTCTACCGGGAATGCCCCTATTTCGTCCCCTCCATGGACCTGCAGGTCTTTGTGGAGGAACTGGCTTCCAGTTCAGTCGACCTGGGCGCCTGCGGCTATGTCAATGGCCCTGATTATCTGAGCGCCCGAAGATATGTGATGGAGAACATCAAGCTGCAGTTCGATGCCGCGGGCATTGAGATCCCCTTCCCCCAGGTGGTCGTCCACCAGGCCGAAGCGCCCCTGTCCTGATCCGGCTTTATGGATAAAGGAACAACCATGACAGGACCCGTTATTTTTCTGGATGTGGACGGCGTGATCTGTACGGCGCTCAGCTACCGTCTCACTAAACTGCTGCGGATCGGCTGGCTGCAGCAGATCTTTGATCCGGTCTCTTTATTCTGGCTGCGGCGCCTGACCGCGAAATTCGGGGCCAGGATCATACTGACCTCCACCTGGCGGGACGCACTGACCATGGAGGATGACTGGGGCAAAGCCCTGATCGGCAATCTGTACCGGCGGATGGAACAGAACGGCACCCCCATTGCCGATGCCACTCCGGTAATTTACAGCGGGGACCGCAGTACTGAAATCCAGGCCTGGCTGGAGGAAAATCCCTGCGATTCCTATGTCATCTTCGATGACCATGACCGTTTCCGCGAATTCCCCCATGTGCGCCGGGGCCTGATCATAATCGAGCACAGCGAAGGGATCCGTTATCCCCATTACCGCGCGGCGGTCCGGACGCTGTCACAAAACAATAACGGCTTTCGTTCATAATAAAAGCAGTCAAAGCAGCGGGTCCGGTTTCCTGCTGCTTTGACTGCTTTTCCTTTTATTGCTATATGCCGGAGGGCTCCTGCCGGTAACTGGTGGGGGTCCGCCCGGTGATCTTTTTAAAGGCCTTGGAAAAATACAGGCCGTTGTCATACCCCACCGATACTGCGATGGCACCGATGGTCAGTTCCGAATGCCGGAGCAGGAACCTGGCCTTGTCAATCCTGTAATTATCCAGATACTCTTTGGGAGAAACCCCCATCTGCCTTGTAAAGACCCGGAAGAGGGTGCTCCTGGATACTCCCACATAGTCCGCCACATCTTCCACGGAAATCGCGTAAGAATAGCGCTGTTCGATGAACTGGACCGCGCTCCGGACCGTTTCCGTGTCTCTCCCCCGGACGGTCCTGTCCCGGCTGCTGCCGTCCACCAGCAGAGCCAGCAGGCTGTACAGCTCTCCGGTCATGGAAATCGATTCCCGGAACGTATTGCCGAAGGCCTGGTTGATCCGGCGCAGGTGCCTCTGCAGTTCCCTCCCATAAGAAGGCGCGGTCAGGACCAGGCTGTCCGGACTAAAGTCAGTCATGTCCAGAATCGTTCGGGCATCCGTGCCGGCGAACCCCACCCACTCATAGCTCCAGGGCCGCCGCATATCCGCCTGATAGCTGGCGGCCATCCCCGGATAGATCAGAAAGACATCCCCTTCCTTCAGCTGGAAGATCCTGTCCTGGACCGTATAAGTGCCGCTGCCCGCGCTGATATAATGGATCAGATAATGATCCCGGATGCCGGGGCCCCATCTGTAGCCGGGCGTGCATTTCTGCCGGCCCACGTTGTAGACCGCCAGGGACATCATCGGCTTTTCCTGTACTTTATTGCTGAGTTTGAACGGATCGCTCTCTGTCCCTTCCACCGGGACTGCTGCCGGATTTCTCTCCGGGCTCTCTTCCGGAGACAGATCGCTCTGTAAGTGGTCTTCTTTCATATTCTTCTCACTGGCCTCCTGACTCCCATCTTCCCTTCCTATATGCAAGTCTATCCTGATTTTCTGAAACATGCAACATAATTACATACAGGTACAACGAAATTCTATTTTGTCCTTCGGGGTTCTGACGCATACTATAGTCACAGAGACAAACAGATTGCAATATTAAAAAGCCAGCAGATAAGCCATTTTCAGAAAGAAAGGGATTGGATCATGAATGTTCAGGACGCGGTTAAATCACTTGTACGCTACGGGATCAGCAAAAACCTGATCGAAAAAGAAGACACATTATTTACAGCCAACAGTATCCTTGACGTACTGGGCGTCGAGCCCTCCGGAGACTTCCTTTCCGGGATGACCGTTGATGACGCCGAAGAGATGGAACTGGAGGACATCCTGGCTGTCCTGCTCGATGACGCCGCGGCGCGGGGCCGGATCGACAACGGCATCGCCAGCCGGGACCTCTTCGATACCCGCATCATGGGCTGCCTGACCCCCCGTCCCTCGGAGGTCATCCGCCGCTTCAATGCTCTTTATAAAGAACAGGGCCCCGCGGCGGCTACAGATTATTTCTACGCCCTCAGCAAAGATTCTGATTACATCAGGTCCTACCGGATCCGCAAGGACCGCAAATGGACCGCGAAGACCCGCTACGGGGAGCTGGACATCACCATCAACCTGTCCAAGCCCGAAAAGGATCCCAAGGCCATTGCCGCGGCTCTGAATAAGAAACAGGACGCGTATCCCAGATGCCTGCTCTGTCCCCAGAACACGGGCTATGCCGGCCGTCTGGACCATCCCGCCAGACAGACCATCCGCCTGATTCCCCTGCAGCTGGATCACAAGGACTGGTTCATGCAGTATTCTCCCTATGTTTACTATAACGAGCACTGCATCGTACTGTCCGGAGAACATATCCCCATGAAGATCGAGCGGGCCACTTTCAAACGCCTGCTGGAGTTCATCCGCATCTTCCCCCACTACACGGTAGGGTCCAACGCGGACCTGCCCATCGTCGGGGGGTCCATCCTGACCCACGAACACTTCCAGGGCGGCCGTTATACCTTCGCCATGGAGAAAGCGGGCATCCGGGAAAAAATCAGTTTCGCCGGTTTTGAGGATGTGGAAGCCGGCATTGTCAACTGGCCCATGTCCGTAATCCGTCTGGACTGCGCTGATCCGGGACGACTGGTCGACCTGGCCGACAGGATTCTGTCTGTATGGAGAGGCTATACGGACGCGGAGTGTGGTATAATAGCGGAGACGGAGGGAACTCCTCACAACACGATCACGCCCATCGCCAGAATGCGCGGGGATCAGTACGAGCTGGATCTGGTCCTGCGCAACAACCGGACCAGTGATGCGCATCCCCTGGGGATCTATCACCCCCACGCGGAACTCCATCATATCAAGAAGGAGAATATCGGCCTGATCGAGGTCATGGGCCTGGCGGTCCTGCCTGCCCGTCTTCTTCAGGAGATGAAAGAACTGCAGGATGTCATTCTGGACGGAAAGGATCCCGCTTCCCGGCCTTCCCTGCAGCCCCATGCCGCATGGGCGGGACAGATCCTGGCCAAATATCCCGAATTCGCCCCGGACAGGGTACAGTGTACACCTGAAAACGCGGCAAAGCTGGATGAAATCATCAAAGAAGAGATCGGGCTGGTATTCGCCCAGGTGCTGGAGCACTGCGGCGTCTATAAAGAAACAGAAGCCGGACGGGCCGGCTTTGAGAGGTTCATTGATACAGTCAGCAGAGAATCCTGAAAGGAGACCAAGATGAAAGTATTAGTTACAGGCGGAACAGGTTTCATCGGCAGCCATACCTGCGTCGAGCTTCTGAACGCGGGCTATGATGTCGTCATAGCGGACAACCTTTATAACTCCAAAGCCCTGGTCGTTGACCGGATCGAAAAGATTACCGGCAGGCGTCCTGCTTTCTACGAGCTGGATGTCAATGACAGAGCGGCCCTGACAGCTCTTTTTGATAAAGAGGACATCGACGCCGTCATCCATTTCGCCGGCTACAAGGCCGTCGGCGAATCCACCAGAATGCCTCTGGAATACTACGCCAACAACATTGGCTCTACCCTGGTCCTCTGCGATGTCATGCGGGCCCACGGCTGCAAAAAAATCGTTTTCTCCTCTTCCGCCACCGTTTACGGCGATCCTGCCCAGATTCCGATCACGGAAGAATGCCCCCTGGGCGAAACGACCAACCCCTATGGTGCCACCAAGGCCATGCAGGAACGCATCCTGACCGACCTGTGGAAGTCGGACAACGAATGGCAGGTCGTCCTGCTGCGCTACTTCAATCCCATCGGCGCCCATGAGAGCGGCCTGATCGGGGAAGATCCCAAGGGCATCCCCAACAACCTGCTCCCTTATGTATCCAAGGTCGCCATCGGCGAGCTGGAGATCGTCCATGTATTCGGCAATGACTATGATACCCCCGACGGTACCGGCGTACGTGATTACATCCATGTCGTCGACCTGGCCAAAGGCCATGTCAAAGCCCTGGACCATATCGCGGAACTGCCCGGCGTCTCCGTGATCAACCTGGGCACCGGCATCGGCTACAGCGTACTGGATATCGTAAGGGCATTCTCCAAAGCCTGCGGAAAAGAACTCCCTTACGTAATCGAAGCCAGACGTCCCGGCGATGTCGCCACCTGCTACTCCGACCCTTCCAGAGCCAAAAAGCTGATCGGCTGGACCGCGGAGAAGAACCTGGAGGATATGTGCGCCGACGCCTGGAACTGGCAGAAGAACAACCCCAACGGCTACGGGGAAGGCTGATTACCGTTACATGACCGGCGGACATTCCCGGTCCTTTCCTGAACCAGTATAATCTCCCCTGGAAATAGAAGGAGCCTTACACGGCAAAGCAGACTGCCTGCCGCGTAAGGCTCTTTTTTCCGCTCCTGTCAGCTGCGTTTTCCGCCGAAGCATTCCTCACACATGCCGTAAGGATAGTTCCAGGGCAGAATCTTTCCGCAGCGCCTGCATCGTTTGCCGGGCAGGGACTGCTTCTTCAGGATATCAATGATCAGGCTGCAGATCCGGTTCCGGGTCTCCGCCACATCGTCCAGTTCCCTGGGATGATTGAAAACTCTGCAGTAATAATAAACCAGGTCGCATACACTGTAGAGCTCCTCCAGCTCCTGCAGGTCCCTGCCTTTTCCGTAAAGGCTGTACATATCCCGGAACTCCCTGGCTTCTCCCGCCAGTTCGGCCGCGAACATCTGCTCCCAGATGGATTTGAGCAGCTGGTCGGATTCATCAAAGGGGATCATAACGAAGCGATAGATCAGCTCCTTGTCATCCGTATACTCCTCCAGCTCTCTGCAGAGTTCAATCTCCCGGACCGTATAGGCCTTCTGGAAGAAATCTCTGTCTTCAATACTGTTCCACCGCTCCATGATCTCGGACAGACGTCCCTCCAGACCGATCAGGCCTTCCGGGAAGGCCAGTCTGGCCTTTTCCAGATCCGGGATATGGCGGCGCATGGATCTCCACAAAATGGCCTTGCCGTATTCCGCGTTGGTATAGCCGGTATCATAGATTCCGTAACGGCCGGCCCGGCCGGCAATCTGCAGGACTTCCTCGGGATACAGATCCCTCTTCCTGTGTCCGTCATACTTCATCATCTCCAGGAAGACGATCCGCTGGACAGGCAGATTCATGCCCATGCCGATGGCGTCCGTCGCCACAACGACCCGGGTCTCCCCTTCGATAAATCTGCGGACCTCCTGCTGCCGGACTTCATAGGGCAGGGCGCCGTAAATGATACTGCAGGGAACGCCTCTGGCCTGCAGCTCGGAAGCGACTGCCAGTACGTTCTTCTTGGAAAATACGATCAGAGCGTCATGCTGGCGGACGCCCGAAGGGAAGGAAAATTTACGCTTCTCAACGATCAGGGGCGTCATCCGTTCGTGCCGTACTACCTCCCAGGTATCGCCGCAGTATTCGATCAGCCGGATCAGCAGCTGTTCCGCATAAGGCGCGGCGCAGACATGGACCTCCTTGGCCAGAACGCCCATGATGGCCGCTGTCCAGCTGCCGCCTCTTTCCTCTTCCTGCATCATCTGGGCTTCATCGATGACCGCTACATCATATTCCCAGGCCGGATCCATCATTTCCACGGTGGAAGCCTGATGGGTGGCCCCTTCCACAATATGCTCCTCTTCGCCCGTCACCAGATTACAGGGGACGCCGTCCCCGTTGGCATTTTCATAGATCTCAAAGGCCAGCAGACGGAGCGGTCCCAGATAGACGCCTCTCCTGGCCTTCTTGAAGGCTTCAATAGAATCATGGGTCTTGCCGCAGTTGGTCGGTCCGATATGCAGGATAAAATGCCGTTCCATCTCCCTGGCCGCAGGGTAAAGATCCGCGTAGCAGTCGGGCATCTGGCTGAGGATATTTTCCCGGAGCCTGCGCTCCCGCTCCGCCCGCTCATCCATCCGGGCAAAAGCCTCTCCGTAACGGGGGTTCTCCCGCAGCAGTTCCTCGATCCGCTCCGGCGTAAAGATATACTGGAGTTCATTCAGAATATCAAAATTCAGTTCCAGCTCATTGATGGTGATCCGCAGCCGCTCCCGGATGAACTGCCAGTGCCTGCTGCCCTTGCCGGCGTAGACTGCCAGTTCGGGATTGGAATCCGCCGCTTTGCGGATCAGATAATCATCGATGCTCCTGCTCCGGTCCAGGATCCAGCCCACCGTCTCGTCGTCCATGGTGAAGGATTCCGTGAATTCCTTTATATTCTTTTCGGAGAGAGGCTCCTCCCAGGTCTGCCTGCCAAAATGGGTATTCCTGACCCTGTGCATGGTCAGATTTCTGCTGCGGAAATAATACTCGATCGCTTCCACGACCCCGTCCAGATAGTCATCTCTCCGGGCTTCCAGATCACCGCGCAGCCGCTCGGCCCCCGTCAGCTCCCGCAGCTTCTTTTCCAGCTGCCGCTTTTCCCTGGCCTGGGCATATTTAGTGAGGGTCTTTTCCAGTTCTGCTGCTTCCGCGGCAAAAGCCTGCCCGATCTCCTCACTGTGGGCGGGGTCTGTGATGTAAATATATTCTTCATCCGCTTTGACGGCCTTGTCCAGCATATCGTGATAGGCCTGCTTTTTTTTGAAGCGCCGGACTGCCTTGGGGCCCGCTTCCGGATGGGCCGCCATAAACTGTTCCGTTACCGCGCTCTTGAGGCGTTCGCGGATCTTTTCCTTTCGGTATCTGATATAGTCTTCAATTAAAATCTGCATAAAAAAATTCCTGTCCTTCAACAAAGCATCAGATTTTATTGTATCTATTAACATGCTTATTCGCAAGCAGTCTTTCCCGAACTTACAGGGGATTTTTAACCGTTTTTACCGGAGGTCAGCCATTGAGTTTCAGCAGGACCCTTGCTATACTATGTACTGTATCCGTCTGCTCCGGGCAGCAGGCAGGATTCTTATTCACAGCAGAAAGGGGTACCCATATGAAGAACATGGTAGTCGCTATTGTCGCCATCGTCGCCATTGCCGGAATCGCCATTACGACCGTATCGATCCCGACCGATTACGCCTGACCGGCGGCCCGCGCGGAGCTTCAGAAAAAAGCGGTAAGAAAATAACAGAGGCAGCTTTCATGGCTTTTGCATGGAAGCTGCCTCCGCTTTTATCCTTTCCATTTTTGACAGGGTTCCGTACACGTCCTGCCCCTGCCCCTGCTGCGGGATCATTTCATCATCTTAGGGCGCATGACCGCGGTCTGTTCCGGCATTTTCTCTGTAATCTCCAGTTCACTGCCGTACTTCTTCACGTTTTTCCGCCGCTCTACAAAGGCGTCTACGGTCCCGATCACCTTGTAACCGAAGCTTTTGGATTTGAAATGCATGGGGACCGTGACCCTGGCGCCGATCCTGTCCGCAATTGCGGACGCCTGTTTTGCGTTGATGGTAAAGAAGCCCCCTACCGGGATCAGCAGCACATCCGGATGTCCGATCTCCTCATACTGGGCGGGCGTCAGGTCACAGCCCAGGTCGCCCATATGTACAAGGGTCATCTTACCGTCTGAAAGGATGGTGATCCGGTTGCTGCCCCGCATTTTCCCGTGCATGTTGTCATGCCAGGTGTCAATAAAGGACACGTCAAAAGGCGCCGCTCCGCTGCCGCAGAGATTCACGTTGCCGGCCGCGTTGTGGTCGTCATGTCCGTGGCTGCACAGGACAATGTCCGCCGTTTCCCGCACATCGCCGAGTCCGGGTACCGACCCGTCCGCATAGGGATCCAGTACCGCGCTGTAGCCGTCTGATTCTACTTTAAAGCAGGAATGTCCAAGCCAAGTGATCTTCATTTTTCTCCCCCTCCATTCAATATCTCCCGTCTGATCTGTCCCCGCTTCCGGGCGCCGGGCTGTATCTGTTTTCAAATATCCTGTTCTTCTATTATACACAAGGAAACACCGGAGCACCAAGCCGGCACGGCAAATCCGGCCACACATTTACACATATTAAGAAGGGATGCCGGCGATTCACTGACATCCCTTCTTAATGATTTGCGTCATACAATGGTTTATACCTCCTTACTGTTCAGACATATAGATCGAATCTGTTACTACTCCCCTGCTGACGTTCTCGTAATCAGCAGCCAGACGGTTTCAGGTGGAGGTTATGAACTCTGTTCCGGCAAATACTCGAATGATGAACTGATATTCCCCGCTTCAGATCTCCTGCGCTGTATCTCGAAGCAATATAGCGGTGGATTCTTACTTGAGGATCCTGCTTCAAACAGATGGACTTTTATCAAATCTTCTCCTGTGGATACCAGTCCTGCGGATATCTCCCGACACTGCGGGAACTGCGATTCCCGGAAAATGATTGTTTATTATGACTGATCTGTTCGAAAGGTGCGGCTGGAACTAACCTCTTCACGTTCTGCCTGATCTATGTTTATGTCTTCCCGTATTTTAAGATGAGTTAAAAATTAAGTAGAATTTTGGAGTGTACCTGCCTTTCTGGAATACCGGTATGGTAATCGGTTTCCGTATTTGGTGATATATTTATTATAGCAGTTATTTTATAATTGTCAATTAATTTAATGCACTTGTGCTTAGTTATCTGAATTTTCAGTTATTTATGACTTCTTTACCCGCACCGGGAATCTTTCCGGACAGGTTTTAGGGTATCCCGTTTTTGCGGTAATCCCCGCACGGAAAAACAGCCGGAGTTTTCAGTTCTCCGGCTGCTTCCATATTCCTTCTGCGCAGAGGGACGCTCTGTCCTTATCTCTTGTTGCTGCGTTTCCAGATATTCATTTTCTCCGCTTCGGCGATCAGCTGATCCCGGAAATCAGGATGCGCGATACTGATCAGGTCCTCGGCTCTCTGCCAGGTGCTGCGGCCTTTCAGGTTGACCATGCCGTACTCGGTCACGATATACATGACGTTGGCCCTGGTATCTGTTACGATACTGCCGTTGGCCAGGGTAGGACGGATCCTGCTCTCCAGTTTACCGGTCTTCTTGTTCATGAAGGTAGAGGACATGCAGATGAAGCTCTTGCCGCCTTTGGAAGCAAAAGCGCCCAGGACGAAGTCAAGCTGTCCGCCCGCGCCGGAGATGTTCCTGGTCCCCGCGCTTTCCGCGTTGACCTGGCCCTGCAGGTCAATATCGACCGCGTTGTTAATGGAGATAAAGTTATCGAGGGCACTGACACGGTCTATATGATTGACATAGTCAACAGAGCAGCTCATGCACTCAGGGTTATTGTCGAGGTAATCATACATCTTCTGGGTACCCGCGGCAAAAGCGTAGGTCTGTCTGCCTACATCAAAGTTCTTTCTGGCGCCGGTGATCTTGCCGGCTTCCGCGATATCGACGAACGCGTCGACATACATCTCCGTATGGACGCCCAGATCCTTCAGATCGCTCTGGGCGATCATCTGGCCGATGGCATTGGGCATACCGCCGATGCCCAGCTGCAGGCAGGCGCCGTCCGGAATCTCTTTCACGACCAGTTCCGCGACAGCCTTGTCAACCTCCGTGGCAGGGTCCGCAGGCGGGAAAGCGTCGATGGGCGGATTGTCCGTCTCAACGATCATATCTACCTGATCGATGTGGACATAGGCATTGGTGCCGCCCAGACATACAGGCATATTTTTATTGACTTCTACGATGACCTTCTCTGCTTTCTGAATGGACGCCTGCGCGTGGCTGGCGCTGAGGCCCAGATTAAAGTATCCGAATCTGTCCATGGGAGCGACCTGCATGATCGATACATTCAGAGGATCCTTACTCTCCCGATAGTGGCGGGGCAGCTCCGAATATTTCAGAGGGCAGTAGAAAGCGAAGCCCTGGGCGGTCGCCTTACGCTCCACGCCGCTCATATGCCAGCTGTTCCATGTCATATGATCTGCCGCGTTCTCCACCTTGAAGATTTCCGGAACATGCATAAGAATGCCGCCGCGGAAATTGACATCTTTCAGCTCGGGCAGACGCTTTGCCAGTTCACGGTCTACGGCCACACTGGTCGTGGTGGTCCAGCCGTAATCTACCCAGTCCCCGCTCTTTACGACAGCAGCCGCCTGTGCCGCTGTGACCAGCTTCTCCTGATATTTCTGAGAATAATCCATATTTTTCCTCCTTACCCCTGATTCCGGGGCTCTCTGTTCTGCTGTGCTTTCCCTTTGCCCTGATTGTCTTTCTGTCATGCCGCGGCCGTAAACAGCCGCTTTTCCCTATTATAATGCTTATGTATCCGCCTTTTCAATCTTATCCGTCAACTTTGTCAAAAAAATATCATTCTGCTGTCCGTCCCATTATCTCAAAAAAACAGTTGACAGCAAAATTAAATTGTGTAAAATGTAATTGCATGCAATCGCAATCGCTCTGGAAATTAAGACCTTTCTTTACAGCGGCGGCCTGCATATTTTAAAATAGAATATACAATAGAATTCACAAACATAAACGTTCACAGATATGCATAAATATGCGGAAAGGAAATATCATGGTATACACATTTGACGAGAACAATTTTGAAGCGGAAGTATTGAAGAGCGATATCCCTGTATTTGTTGATTTTTACGCTGACTGGTGCGGCCCCTGCAAAATGATGGGACCGGTCATCAGCAAGCTGGCGGACGCCTATGAAGGCAAAGTCAAGGTCGGCAAGATCAATGTGGATGACAACCCTGAAATCGCTGAGCAGTTCAACGTTATGAGCATCCCCAACATGGTCTTCTTCAAGAACGGCCAGGCCGTAGACCGCCAGATCGGCGCATCCCCCCAGGCAGCCCTTGCCAAAAAGTTCGACGCCGTTCTGAGCTGAAAGGAGTAATCTATGTATGATCTTATCATCATCGGTTCCGGGCCTGCCGGACTGAGCGCCGCCATCTACGCTTCCAGAGCAAGGCTCAACACCCTGGTCCTGGAACAGAATTTTATCAGCGGCGGCCAGATCATTGATACATATGAAATCGACAACTACCCCGGCATCCCCGGTATTTCCGGTATGGACCTGGCGGACAAGATGCAGCAGCATGCGGAAAAGCTGGGCGCGGTCATCGAGAACGGACTGGTGACCTCCCTGGATCTGACCGGACCTGTAAAAAAGGTCATCACGGAAGAAGGTTCCTATGAGGCGAAGGCCGTGATCCTGGCCAGCGGCGCCATGCATGCCCACCTGGGCGTTCCCGGGGAAGATACTCTGGGCGGACACGGCGTATCCTACTGCGCTACCTGTGACGGTGCTTTCTACCGCAAAAAGGACGCCCTTGTCATCGGAGGCGGTGATGTGGCGGTCGAGGATGCGATCTTCCTGGCCAGAGGCTGCAATAAAGTCTACGTTGTCCACCGCCGCGACGAACTGCGGGCTGCCAAAGTCCTGCAGGAGTCCCTGCTCTCCCTGCCTAATGTGGAAATGGTCTGGGACAGTGTCGCCAAATCTATCAACGGGGACGGCAAGGTCGAGTCTGTGACCGTTACCAATGTGAAAGACGGTTCCGAGCGTACCATCCCTGTATCCGGCGTTTTCATCGCGGTCGGAATTGAACCCCGTTCCTCTTACGCCGGCCAGAATATCGCCATGGATGAAAAAGGCTACATCCTGGCGGACGAGACCGGCACCACCAATGTGCCCGGTGTCTTCGCTGCCGGCGATGTCCGTAAAAAACAGCTGCGCCAGGTCGTGACAGCCGTAGCGGATGGCGCCAACGCGGTCACCAGCGTAGAAAAGTATCTGCTGACCCTGAAATAATGCTTCTGTCAGCGGGTATCTCCAAACAGGGTATCCCGGAACAGACAAACGCAGCAGACTTCAAAAAGGAGACAGCGCTTATGGGCCAGTATGATAAAAAAGTCATCGATTGTTTTCTGAAAAATCAACGGCAGCTCTTCCCCGAAGACGTGGCTTCCACGCCGGAAGAAGCGGAAGATTTTCTGGACATGGTCTTTGCCACGGTGGTATCTTCCAAAAAGGATGTCCGCCGCTACTTTGAAGAAGATTTTATTGATTTTGAGGGCAGCGATCCCCTGGAGGCCGCGGAGGTCTTCGCGGTCGGAGACGGGCGCTACCTGATCGTAGACGCCTGACGTCCGGCCGGCAGAATGGTCCGTTCTGCAGCAGAAGGCTGCCGGTAAATAAGACAGGCAAAAGCTCTCTCTGACGCGTGATCCTATGCGTCAGGGAGAGCTTTTTGGCTTTCCGTTTCTTTTTGATTTAACTCTTTTAATATTTCATCTGCAGATTCCGTTTCCGGCCAGCGGTCAGGCCGGATCCACAGCCTCATACCCGAAGACCCTGTCGGCGTATCGGACCGTGGCCATGGCGTCCTTCGCGTAACAGTCCGCTCCGATGGCATCCGCGTATTCCTGTGTCATGACCGCGCCGCCCACGACCACGCGGGTATCCGGTTTACGCTCCCGGAGCAGGCGGATTGTCTCTTCCATACTGACGACCGTCGTCGTCATCAGGGCGCTCAGGCCGATCAGCCGGATGTCCTCCCGGATGGCTGTATCCACGATGATCTCCGGTGCCACATCTTTACCCAGATCCAGAATCTCATAACCGTAATTTTCCAGCATGACTTTCACGATATTCTTGCCGATATCATGAATATCCCCCTTAACGGTAGCCAGGATCATACGGCCTTTGACCTCCCTGGCGGTCCCGCTCATGGATTCCTTGACGACCTCAAAGGCCGCTTTGGCCGCCTCCGCGCTCATCAGGAGCTGCGGCAGGAAGATGGTCCCTTTCTCAAAACCCTGTCCGACCCGGTCCAGAGCCGGAATCATCTGCTCGTTGATCAGAAGCAGAGGGTCTGTGGTTTCCAAACCCTGTCTGGTGGCCCGTACAGCACTTTCCGCCATGCCGCGGGCAATGCTTTCTGCCAGGGACATGCCGCCGGAAGACTTCTGTTCCGAAGAATCTTTTGCCGGTGATCCCTGCTGCCCATCCGCAGCGCCTGCCGTCCCGGCTGCAGGAACAGCGGACGGTGCTTTGGTACCGGCATAGGTATTAATATAATCCATACAGTTCTCATCCAGCCCCTGCAGGGCCAGAAATGCCCGGTAGGACTGCATCATCGCTTCATTGCCCGGATTGATGATGGCACAGTTGAGGCCGCTTTGCATGGCCATGGTCAGGAAATGGGCATTCACGATCTCCCGTCTGGGCAGACCGAAGGAAATATTGGAAACGCCCAGGATCGAATGGCCGCCCAGCTCATCCCGCACCCTGCGCAGGGTCTCCAGCGTCACCAGGGCGGACCGGCTGTCCGAGGATATGGTCATGGCCAGGCCATCGATCACGATGTCCTCCCGGGGCACGCCGTAACGGTCCGCGGCTTCATAAATTTTACGGGCGATAGCGATCCTTCCCTCCGCCGTGGCGGGAATGCCCTGCTCATCCAGGACCAGGGCCACCAGGACGCCGCCGTATTTGCGGACCAGGGGGAAGACACTTTCTATGCTCTCCTGCTTGCCGTTGACGGAATTGACCATGGGCTTACCGTTGTAAAGCCGCATGCCTCTTTCCAGGGCCAGAGAATCTGTTGTATCAATCTGCAGTGGCAGGGCCAGGACGCTCTGCAGCCTGGTGATGACTTCCCCCATCATGGCCGGCTCATCAATTTCCGGCAGGCCTACATTGACATCCAGGATATGCGCCCCGCTGTCCTCCTGCCGCAGCCCTTCCGCAAGGATGTATTCTATATTCCCTTCCCGCAGGGCAGCCTTGAACTTCTTCTTGCCGGTCGGATTGATCCTTTCTCCGATGATGACCGGTCTGGGACCGATCTCCACCGCCTGACTGAAAGATGTGACCACCGTCCGGTGTTTGGGGGTATTCTCCCGGAAGGGTATGCGGGAGACCTTCCGGATGGTCCTGCCTATATGGTCCGGCGTTGTCCCGCAGCAGCCGCCCACGATCTGGACGCCCAGAGCCGCGATCCGCTCCATCCATGTGGAAAACTCCTCCGGATCCACGTCATAGACTGTCCGGCCGCCTTCCGTTCTGGGCAGGCCCGCATTGGGATTGACAATGATCGGGACCGACGCCACCTGGGTCATCCGTTCCACAATAGGGAGCATCTGTTCCGGGCCCAGTCCGCAGTTGACGCCCAGAGCGTCCACCCGCAGGCCTTCCAGCATGGCCACTGTGGCGTCCACTGTCCCGCCGGTAAGCAGCTTTCCTGACGCGTCATAGATGGTCGTGATCAGGACCGGCAGGTCACAATTCTCCTTGGCCGCCAGGACCGCTGCCTTGGCCTCATAGCTGTCGCTCATAGTCTCAATCAGGACCAGATCCGCGCCGGCTGCCGCCCCGATCCTGATCACCTGGCCGAACAGACGGACCGCCTCTTCAAAAGGCAGGTCTCCCATGGGCTGCAGGAGCTTGCCGGTCGGACCTATATCCAGGGCGATATAAGCGTCCTCCCGCCCGGTCCTGTGCCTGGCCTCCTGCGCCAGCTGTACCGCGGCCCGGACGATTTCCTCCAGATTGTCCGGATATTTCAGGGCATTGGCCCCGAAGGTATTGGTGTTGAAAATATTAACGCCCTGTTCCAGATAGCTGCAGTGGAGATCTATGATATCCTCCGGTCTTTTCAGGTTCCATGTCTCCGGCAGTTCTCCGCCCGCCAGGCCTTTGGCCTGCAGGATGGTCCCCATGCCGCCGTCACAGAACAGCCATTCCTTTCCCAGTCGTTCCCTTAATGTTTTCAAACTTTTCTGTTCCTTTCCATATTTCGCGCGTGTCTTCACGCGTCCTCCTCCCGCCTGTAAGCACAGTCCCCGCCCATAGGGCAGACTGCGCAGCCATGGACCGGACAGGCCTGTTTCGTCTCCGACATGCCGATCAGGGCTGTTACGGATTTCGCCGGCGTCATCAGGAGGGAATCTGTCAGTGTGACACCGATCTCCTTCTGCATGCGCAGGATCCGCATAAAATCCCGCTGCAGCTCCAGGGGCAGATCCCCGTAACCCGGCGAAAAGCGGGGCCTGGCATAAAGTCCCCGCTCCCTTCCTTCCCGTATGATCTCCCGGTTGACCTCGTCGCACCATTCCTCGATCAGAGCGGCGCCAATGGCCTGGTAAAAAACGGTATGGCTCAGATGAACGATCTGGGCCCTTCTGACCAGTCTGTCCGGCCCCTGCCCCAGTGTGGCAGCCATCAGATATACTCTGCAGCATCCATCCAGGTTACGGGCAAGGCTCCTGCTGTGGAGCTCCATCTCCACCAGCTCCTGTTCCTGCCCCAGTCCGTCCAGCTCCGGCCGGACCACTGCAAAGCTTCCATCTTCCCCGGAACGCAGGGCGAAATCTCTCCAGACAGCCCGGGGCTCAGCAGCCTGCAGCAGATCTTCCAGACAGCTGTCAATGACCCCGTCTACTCTGCTGTCCGGCCGGATCCGGCTGTAGCCCAGATATCTCCAGATTTCCTTTCTGCTGACCCCTCTGAGGACCTCCTGTGGATCTCGCATTCCCGGTTTGCTCCTTTACTTCAAAAACTCCGACAGGCAGTGCAGGATCCCCGCAGCTACATCCGGCTTATTCATGGTATAGACATGAATATGGCTGACACCGTTGGAGATCAGGTCGATGATCTGCTCCGAAGCGTAAATAATACCCGCCTGCTGCATCCTGGCAGGATCATCCCCGAAGCTGTCGATCATACGCTTGAACTTCTGGGGAATGGTCGCGCCGGACAGGGCTACGCTCCTGCCCACCTGCTTCTCATTGGTAATAGGCATAATGCCGGCCAGAATCGGGACCTGGATTCCGGCCTCCCGGACTTTATAGAGGAAATTGTACATGGTCAGATTGTCAAAGAACATCTGGGTGGTCAGGAAATCACATCCCGCCTCCACCTTCTCTTTCAGGTGACGGATATCGTCAGACTGACGCAGGCACTCCACATGGCCTTCCGGGTAGCAGGCGCCGCCGATACAGATATCCTCCGCGCGGGACTTAATATCATAGATCAGTTCGGCTGCATGGTCATAATCAAACACCGTGCGCCCCTGGGCCGGTATATCGCCCCGCAGGGCCATGATATTCTCAATGCCCAGTTCCTTATATTTCTCAATCATGCTGGAGACAGTCTCCCGGGTCGATGAGACACAGGTCAGATGCGCGAGGACGGTCGTCCCGTAGGTATTCTGCAGGTCGGCGGCAATCCTGGCTGTATTTTTGCTGGTGCCTCCGCCGGCTCCATAGGTCACGCTCATGAAATCCGGCCGCAGGGCCGCGATCTTTCTGGTGGCGCCGGAAACAGACGCGAATCCGGCGTCTGTTTTGGGCGGGAATACCTCGAATGAAACTGTAACTTCCTTCTGCTTCAGAATATCTATGACTTTCATACTCTTCTACCTCCCGGCTGCCGGAGCGGCCTTTTTCAGTTTAAAGCGTTAGTGAACAATATGTACTGCCTTAGTATACAACAATCCGTAAATGTATGCCACTTTTGGACGCAGAAAACGGCAGCCGTCAAGAGACAAGACGGGCCGGGAGCCATCGGAGGATCGTAGTTCCCAAACAGCTCTCTGCCCGTCATTTTCTGTTTTCAATATATGCCTCAGTTTTCTGTCGCTTCATCCCCGGCGGCAGCAGCTGTTTCTCCCACTTCCGCCGCAGCCGTTACTCCCGTTTCCGCGGCAGCGGCGGTATCTCCCTCTGCCGCTGCGGCAGAAGAAGTAACCCCGTCCGGAGCTTCCTGTGTCCATAACCCGATCCACTCTGCCAGCGGCCGCATGTCATTTTCCTGAAAACTGATGGCACGGGATATGTCATAAACAAAATTCATGGCCTCCCGGTAGCCTTCCCGGTTCATCTCCATGCCGTCCCATATATAAGTCCATCCTGATCCGTCCTCTGCCATTCCGTAACTGCCCCCGGATATTTCTGTCAGAGAGGTCTCACCGATTGAATAGAGCCTGTCATAATGACGGCGGCCTTCCAAAGTGGAATCACACAGAAGGCGCTCCGCCTCCAGCCAGGTCGGATAACGTTCCCCCAATTCATAGAACTGCAGGCTCCCCCGGTCATAGAAAGCAAGAAGGCTGCCTCCCTTGCCGCTTCTGCCGGCGACAAATAAAGAAGGCTCCTGCTTTCCGCCGAAATCCATAAGGGCTGCCCCTTCCCATTCATCGGGGTCCAGTGATTCAAGCAAGGCTCTGTATGCCTCCTCCCTGGAAGTATAAACTTCCGCCGCAGCCGTTTCTGTCCCGGCTGATATCGCCGCGGCCGCTGTTTCCGCCGCTGTACCATCCGTCTGCGCCGCTTCCGCAGAGGATTCTTCCACAGGTGTTTTCTCTGCTGCTGCTCCTTCTGTCACGGTTTCTTCTGTCGCTGTTTCTTCCGTGGACAATTCATCCATGGACAATTCATCCATGGAAACGGAGACTGCCTCCACGGCAGTCTCTGCAGGATCCGCGGCCTGTCCGCCGGCCGTATCCTGCCCGCACGCTGTTATGGCTCCGCCAACCATCAGGGACAGAACCAGTATCAAAAACTTATTCCTCATTTCGTTCTCTCTTTGTCATGGCGGCCGGGCCGGTCTCCGGCTTCTGCCGCATGTATCTATCTCCTTAAAGACTTTTGCGGAGCTCTGCCAGCTCCTCCGCTGTCAGCCGTCTCCAGGTTCCGGGCTGTAAGGCAGGATCCAGTGTCAGGCTTCCCATGGACAGCCGTTTCAGATACAGTACCTCCTTGCCGACCGCCCGGAACATCCTTTTGATCTGATGAAACTTGCCTTCCCGGATCACGACCTCGACCTCTGAAACGCTGTCGGACCGGAGGATCCTGAGCTGTGCCGGCATAGCCCTGAAATCCGCGTCCACCTGCAGGCCTTCCGCGAATCTGTGTACATCCTCTTCCGTGATCCTGCCTGAAACCCGGACATAATAAACTTTATCCACATGACGGGACGGCGCCAGCAGGCGATGACACAGATCACCGTCATTGGTAATCAGGAGCAGCCCCTCTGTATCCCGGTCCAGTCTGCCCACCGGGAACAGGTCCCTGCGGCGGGTCTCATCGATCAGATCCACACAGGTCCTCTCCCTGCGGTCCTCAGACGCGCTGATCACGCCTGCCGGTTTATGCAGCATGTAATAAACATACGGTTCATACGTCACTGCCTTCCCGTCGAACAGGACCTCGTCCTCCGGTCCTACTTTGGCTCCCGGGTCTGTAAGGACCCGGCCGCCGGCCGAAACCCGGCCCTTCCGAACCGCCTTCTTTATTTCACTCCGGGTCCCCAGTCCCATATCCGCCAGATATTTATCCAGTCTCATGGCCATATCAGATCTTAAACCGGTAGCCTACGCCCCAGATCGTCTCAATATACTGGGGTTTGGAGGTATCATATTCAACCTTCTCACGGATCTTTTTAATATGGACCGTGACGGTCGCGATATCGCCGACAGATTCCATGTTCCAGATCCTGCGGAAAAGCTCTTCCTTACTGAATACATGGTTGGGATTCTCGGCCAGGAATGTCAGAAGATCAAATTCCTTGGTCGTAAAGTTCTTCTCAACGCCGTCAATATAGACCCTTCTGGCTGTCTTGTCAATCTTCAGGCCCCGGATCTCCACGATATCATTGGATCTGGGGTTGGCGCCGACCAGACGCTCATAGCGGGCCATATGGGCCTTTACCCTGGCTACCAGCTCACTGGGGCTGAAAGGTTTGGTCATATAGTCGTCAGCGCCCAGGCCAAGACCGCGGATCTTGTCGATGTCATCCTTCTTGGCAGATACCATCAGGATCGGAACGTCTTTGGACGCCCGGATCTTACGGCATACCTCAAAGCCGTCCACGCCGGGAAGCATAAGATCCAGGATAATCAGATCGAAATCCTTATTCAGGGCCGTCTGCAGCCCGCTGTCACCCCTGGTCTCTGTCTGCACTTCAAAGCCTGAAAGTTCCAGATAATCCTTTTCCAGATCAGCGATGCTTTCTTCATCTTCAATAATTAAGATTCTGCTCATTCTTCACTCCTTTTCCTGTCAATAGGTCAGATCTTCATATTCCTGTTCCATTTTTTCCTGATATTTCCTCAGCACGATATGCATACATGTCCCTTCGCCCAGAGTACTGGTCGCCCAGATGTAGCCTCCGTGGTCCTCGATGATCTTTTTGACAATGGACAGACCAATCCCGCTGCCGCCTTTGGCGGAATTTCTGGAGGAATCCGTCCTGTAGAACCTGTCAAATATATATGGAATGTCTCTGGGCGCTATGCCCTTGCCATTATCTTCAATTTCGACCCGGATCGAATCTTCTTCATCCAGCAGCCGGAACATGATCCGGCCATGGGGCTTATCCAGATATTTGACACTGTTGCCGACAATATTGTTAATGACCCGCTTGAGCTGTTCAGGATCCCCGATGATCCTTGTTTCCGGAGCGATCAGATTGGAATAATTGAGTTCAATGCCTCTGGATTCCAGATCCATTCCGATCTCCTCCACGCAGTCCCCGAAATAATCCCCGACATTGATCCTGTGGAAATTGTAAGGGACCCGGTCACTGTCGATCCGGGAATACAGGGTCAGTTCATCGATCAGGCGATCCATGTCGTTAGCTTTATTATAAATGGTCCGGATATACTTGTCCTGCTTTTCCGGTGTATTGGCCACGCCATCGATCAATCCTTCCACGTAACCTTTGATCGATGTGATTGGCGTCTTCAGATCATGGGAGATGTTGCTGAGCAGCTCTCTGTTCTGCTTCTCCTGCAGCAGCTTCTCCTCCTGGGATTCTTTCAGACGCAGGCGCATCTCTTCATAATTCTGATACAGCTCGCCAATCTCACCTTTCTCATCTGTTTTCAGAATGAAATCCAGATTCCCGTCCCGGATATGATTCATACCTTTATTCAGAACACTGATGGGCCCAAAGAAACTCTTCTCCAGCCATCTTGTCAGCAGAAGCGCTGTAAAAAGAAGAATCAGTATCATGCACAGGAACAGTGATGACATAAAATCACCTGAAATCAGGCCTGCCGCGTCCGTCATGGAATAGAGATTGATTCCTGTTTTCCCTGCCATGTAACTGCCCAGCACCTGAAATGCGATGGCAAACAAAAGGACCGGCACTACAATGATGATTCCAAAGGAGATTGTCAGACGCTTGCGAAAGCTCACCCGTTTATCCTCCATAAAAAAGAGTCAGTTGCCTGACTGCCTGTTGAAACAGCATAATACTGATTATAAATGATAAAGCAATTCCGGCGCAAGTAAGAGCCTTTTATGCGTGCGTCCGATTATGTTAATAATTAACGAAATCGAGAAAAGCACATAAAATACGTTTTCCTTGAAAACAGACAGCTAAAACTCCCTATTTGGCACATTAGCATTGACTAACAAGCGTTTTATCGGTCAAAATTTAAACAGAAATCATTACTGAAATGAGAGGAGAAGAATATGACCCTCAAGTACAGCAGACAGCGTCAGGCTGTCTGGGATTTCATCCAGACACGTTCGGATCATCCGACAGCCAGCATTGTTTACGAAGAGGTTCGCCGCATGTATCCCAATATCAGTCTGGGTACCGTTTATCGCAATTTGATGCTGCTCAGAGATATGGGTAAGATCGGAACTGTCGATATCGGAGATAATGCTGTTCATTTCGATCCTAATATTTCCCTGCATGAACATTTTGTCTGCCGGAAATGCGGCAGTCTGACAGATCTGGATACCTATGATCTGTCCAGTCTCCGTCCGATGCAGATTGATTTTCACGGCAAAATCGAAAATTACAGTATGATCTATTATGGAATCTGTGAAGACTGCCTGAAGCAGCAAGCATCCACAGAAAATTCGGAAAATCAGTCCATCCAAAGACAGACATGATATATCCGAAGACAAAACGAATATGCTTTCTAAAGGAAAGAAGACAGGCATGGGCAGCCTGTCTTCTTTTCCTTTACAAACCCTGGCCTGTTTTCATATTCCGGTCTCATTTCCCGGTGTTCTTTCCAGGGAAATGTACGGATAAGCCGGCGGGAACTTATTTTTCCAGCTTCTCTTTGACCACATACATGGGTCTGCCTTTTGTCTCCGTATAATTTTTAGCCATATACTGACCCATAATCCCAAAACATAGCAGCTGGATACCTGAGAGCATCAGCAGCAGACAGCACAGCGTCGGGAATCCTGCCACCGGATCCCCCCAGATCAGGGTCTTGACGATGATGACCACCATATACACGATCGAAAGCATAAAGATCACGACCCCCAGGACCGATGAAATGATCAGAGGTTTATTGGAGAAGGCTATAATGCCATCCAGGGCATACCCCATCAGTTTCCAGAAATTCCATTTGGAAGTACCGGCGGCCCTGTCTTCCACTTCGTAGGGCATATAGAACCAGTTAAAACCCACCCAGGCAAAGATCCCTTTGGAAAAACGGCATCTTTCAGGCAGGGAGAGAATGGCCTCAACGACACTTCTGCGCATCAGTCGGAAATCACTGGCAGACTGCATGATCTTTACATCTGTCATACTGTCAATGACCTTATAGAAGCTGCCCTTCAGGAAGGTCATCAGAAAGTTTTCCTTACGCTTTTCCTGATAGCAGGCCACGCCGTCATATTCCGGATGTTCCCTGAGGATCTTCATCATATCCAGTATATATTCCGGCCTCTGCTGCAGGTCCGCGTCAATAATGACTGTAAACTCACCCTTCGCGTGGTCCAGCCCTGCCTTAAGCCCGGCCTCTTTGCCGAAATTCCTGGAAAAGCTTACGACCTGTATATGGTAAGGTGAACTGTCATAAATTTTATGAAGTTCCTCTAAAGTCCTGTCCGCGCTGCCGTCATTGATAAAGATCAGCTCTGTATCATTCATCAGACCGCCCAGCGCCTTTACTGTCTCGCTGTAGAACAGAGCTATATTCCCTTCTTCGTTATAACACGGCACAATTACTGATAACAGCATAACGCATCCTTTCCGACAGGCAGAAAACCCGCCCACTTCTATAACAAAACGATTATATCATATATGCACATAAACATGAAAAAAGACCTCAAAAACCTTTTTATAATCAAAGTTTTTGAGGCCTTTTCGTGAGCGATGAGGGACTCGAACCCTCGACAACTTGATTAAAAGTCAAGTGCTCTACCACCTGAGCTAATCGCCCTTATTATTATCATAAAAAAGTGCCCAGAACCGGAATCGAACCAGTGACACGAGGATTTTCAGTCCTCTGCTCTACCAACTGAGCTATCTGGGCAAAATAGCGGGAGTAGGATTTGAA